>CAYUPS010000005.1:57994-67147 GCA_964445485.1 uncultured Methanosarcinales archaeon
GAGCCGCAGTTGACATTGCTCCTCGAAGCGCCGCAATTATCCGTGCCGCTGATAGTGCCGCAGTTCTTGCCGAGGCGCGAGCAGAACCCGCCATCTGTCTCAGGGACGCAGACACACTTGCCACCCGAGCAGGTGGAGCCAGCGGGGCAGGGGATGCATTGAAGGCCTATCCATCCATGCTCTTGGTAGCCCGTATTCGGAGGCATCCGTGCGCTGCCCTTGAAGCAGAAGAATTCCCACACCGAGCTAGATGGGCAGCCGTACGCAGGAGAGCCGCACTCATCCTGCAATGCAGTGACGGGGAAATTCTGCGCTTGGTAGATTCCCACGTCAATCTGCCTATATCTATCGCAGAGCGTCGCAGAAACCCTCTTCTCCGGACCGAACGCATTGTTTATGTTGGCGCTGTCATAATGGCAGCCTTCAACAGTGCCGACGGTGAATAAATCGCCATTGTCTGCGGGACGTGTCACAGGCCCGTAATTGCTGAGCATCGCTGAAACGATGCCTGCGCGCGGCCTGAAGAAGAACTCAAACGACGGCGAGAGGGTATTGTAAGAACTGCCCCCATCGCTATCCGTGCAGCCCAGTCCTGCGCAGGGACAGAAGACTGATCGAGCGACCCCGCAGTTGTCATTCCCTGATGCTTGAGCGCAGTTGATTCCCAGCCGCGAGCAGAACGCGGCATCCGTCTCAGACGTGCAGGCGACGCACTGGTTGCTCTGGCACATCTGGCCGGCGGGGCAGGCGCCGAGCGCTGCCGTGCAGTCGACGGTGCGCGGGTTATTGCAGTTGTCGTTCGCAGTGACGCTGCCGCAGCGCTTGTTCAGGCGTTGGCAGAACTGAGCATTCGTCTCCGCGGCGCAGGGCTGACCGCACACATTCGCCGTGCCGCCGCCGCCGCAGGTCTGCGGCGCCGTGCACGTGCCGCAATTGACTGTGCGCGAAGCGCCGCAGCGGTCAGTCACGGTTATCTGGCCGCAATTCTTCCCGCCATTGCAACTGCACAGCTCCGCATCAGGCTCCGGCGAGCAGGCAGTGCCCGGCGCAGAGCAGTTGATACCCGCGGAAGGAGAGCCCGGACCGTACTCATAGCATATGCGGGCCCACGCGTCAGGATAATCCGTGCCTGCCGCCCAGCAGCCATAGACCTCCATATGGTTCGCGCCCTGCTGGACAGCGCCCAGCGGGAGGATGTTCACCATCGGGCTGCGGGCGGGGACATTGCCCGGAGGGTCCATGTTGGCGCAGTCGTTGGTGCCAGATGAGGGCGTCTTGACATTCTCATAGACAGTCTGACCGTTGACAATAACCCGCACGCCGTCGTCCACGATGGCGAAATTGATCGCAGCTTTCTTGACGGGCCCGGGGATTGTCCAGTCATAGGATTTGACGAGCACCCATTCCTTCTTGATCGCCTTACCGCTCGAGTCTTTGGGCCAGTGAGGACCGAAGCCGCCGCCGGAACTCACACCTATCGCGCATTGGTAGTCACCGTACTTGCTGATATTGCGTTCATTGCAATTCGCGGCAGTGCACGGCAGCGTATACGGGAAACAGGTCTGCCCTGCATAAACCGCGGTTGAGCTCGACGAGCACGGTGTCGTGCACTGGTTGCCGATGCAGCTCTGCCCCGCAGGGCAATTACCCAATGCAACAGTGCAGTCGACAGTCCTCGACGTGCCGCAGTTGTCTGCGTCCGTGACGCTGCCGCAGCGCTTGCTGAGGCGCGTGCAGAACGCACTGTTGCTCTCAGACGAACACGGCTCGCAATTGTTGTTGACGCAGACATTGCCCGGCGGGCAGGCTCCGAGGACATCTTGGCAATCGACATTCCGAGCAGTGCCGCAGTTGTCATTCTCCTCGAGCAGGCCGCACGTGGCGTTGAAACGCTGGCAGAACTGCGCGTCGGTCTCCGCATCGCAGCTGCGGCATTGGTTGTTGATGCACGTCTCGCCGACGGGGCAGTCGCCATTGATTGCGGTGCAGTTGACGGTGCGCGTCACGTCGCAGTTGTCTTTCGCCGAAATGCCGCCGCAGCGCTTGTTGAGCCGTGAGCAGAACTGCGCGTCGTCCTCCGCGGTGCAGCCGTTGCAGCCCCTGAGCGGGTTGCACAGCTCTTCGAGGACTTCGCATGCGTCGGGATTCTGAGGGTCGGTGTTGCCGGTGAGGTAGCGCGCGCAGGGGGTGCCGTCGCAGCTTGTGCAGAACTCCCCGCCGGGGCAGTTGGGCAGGCGGCACGCGCCCGTCGCAGTATCGCATCCGTAGGCGCAGGGCGACTCGCGCGCATGGCACGTGGCGTTCAGGTGGCGGGACGTGGCATTGCTGATGCACACGCGCGACTCGGCGCAGGAGGATGGAGGATCGTTGCAGTCAGGCCCGGATGGATCGCAGCCATTCTCGCACGCGACGCGGACGGTCTCGCCGCACACACCTGAGTGGTTGTACGCCACGAGTTCATCGCCCTCGCAAGTCATGAATTCAGGGCAGCTCTGCGCCGCAGCAATGAGAGACATTGCGCACAGGAGCAGAAGGGAGATGAAGGAAAAACGGACGATGCGAGGCGCCATGGCACTGCGCAGAACAGGCCTCTTCACCTATATAAAGATGCCGACGGGCGATCAGCGCAATTCCGTGAGCGTCACGAGGATGGCCTCGCCGCCGGGTGTGAACACGTGCGCAGTCTCCATCCGCACCCCTTTGGTATCCGGAGACGTGTTGAACGATGACGCATCGCCTGCCTGCGAGCTGAACTGCCAGCGGATGTCCGCCTGCGGCAGCGCGATCGATGTCGCCGGCCGCCACTCACTGCCGATGTCGAGGCTGACCTGCACCCCGGGAGTGCGGGACGGGCCCGCGCCCGTGCCGTTCCTGACAGAGTACGTCTTGCCCTCGAGGATGGGCGGCAACGTCGCCGTGCGGTTATACACTGGCGGGCTGATGAACGCCATGTTGATCTCGTTCTCGATGATGTGCCCCAACTGCTGCGTGAGCTGGACCTGATGCGCGCGGTTCATCTCGATCAATCGGTTGAGCAGGAGCGCGCTGACGATGAAGAACAGCACCATCACGACACCGGTGAGCATGATGTACTCCATCGAGATCTGGGCACGCCGGGTCATTGCGTCACCATGCGCAGCGCGACATGGTACTCATCGATATCCTGCCGCGTGCCGTTCGCCAGGATGCGCCACCGCTTCAGGCCCGGCGTGATGTAGCTGCACCCCTCGCCGCTCGAGCAGCTCCCATCGCCCCTGCCCTGGTCCCAGCGCACGACGCTCTCCCTGCGGGACGGGTCGTAGAACCCTTCGATGCGGATGGGAGACTCGAGCGCCACATAGACCTCGCGCCCGTCGGTCGTGTTGAAGAGGATCTCCGTGCATTTCGTGCAGCCCTGCGAGCGGTCCTCTGTGCGCACAGTCATGGACTCCACGCCGCCCGGCATCTGCACATCGAGCACGAGCTGCGATGGCGCGCCGAAATAATAGATCGTCTCGGCATTGTTGGCGAGGCTCTGGCCGAGGGCCTGCAATTGCGCGACGCTGGTCGCGCGGCGGTAGCTGTCGATGTAGCTGAACGTCGCGTAGGACGCCAACAGAACGACGAGCATTGCCAGGCCGAAAATCATGATGTACTCGAATGCTGCCTGGCCTTTCCGCGAAACCATAGGAAAGGAAAAAATGTTCACTCGACGTCGAGGATGACCGAGCCGACGTCCACGTGCGGGAAGCTGGTGGACTTGTCAGTATAGCTCAGGTAGACTGCGCCGCGCATGCGGGTGCCCTGGCCGACATTGCCCGGGACGGTGCAGCCCGTGAATGTGATCGTCTCCTCGCCGCTCGGACCGATGTCCAAGGGAAGGCCGGTCGCATCGCACGTGCCGATGCCGGTCAACTGCGAGGAATTGAACTTCGCCGCCGTGACCTGGATGGGGTTGCCGACGCCGTTGAGGAGCCTGATGCGGAACTGGTCCGTGCTCTTGACCAATTGCTTGTCGAGGCACTTGACCTGGCCGCTGAACTCGCACTTGGTCGGCAGCAGTCGCTGCGGGTTGAGCACGCCGAAATAGGCGAGCGCACCGATGACGAGCAAGGCGACAAGGATCGCCCAGCCGTAGGTGAGAAGGAATTCCATCGCGGCCTGACCGCGCTTGTGTCGTCCGAACATCGTCAGCACCTCAGTATTTTGATAGTGCATGCGCGAGACGGCCGGCTATATAAATGTTACGCCGGACGTCAGCGCTGCGCCATCCGCGCCTTCCACAGGAAGTACGAGGCGGACAGCACGGCGAGGAACACCGCGGGGACGAGCATGCCGACAAAGTCCCCGTTGACGATGTAGAACGACAGCGCAGCGGCCACGTAATCGAACGTGAAGCCCGCGTACGCCCATTCTTTGACAGCGACGAACTTCGTCTGGATGATCGCGATGGCGCCGAGTATCTTGGCGATGCTGAGCATCATCATGAAGTACGCAGGATACCCCAGCAGCGCGATGACTGCCGCGCCCTCCTCGTTCGGGAACAGCCCGCCGATCCCAGAGCCGAGATTCGCCAGGCAGAACAGGATAGTGACGCTCCAATAGAGTATGCTGGTTGTTCTCGGTTTCATGTTGTTTTCCTCCTCGATGCTCACTTGTGGCCGAACCAGAATGTGAGCGACTCCTTGTCTTTCTTGTCCAGACGGCAGAAGCCGAACCTCTCGAACTGGATCATCTCGCCTTCCTTGACCTTCCGGAGCGATGCCTCGCCGAGGCCCTTGCGGACCGAGCCATCAGGCATGCAGACCTCGACAGGGACAGCATCCTTGCCGACAGGCAGCCAGTGCATGAGGAACTCGCCCTTGCCCTTGAACTCCTCGATGCCGAGCGAATCAAAGACGCATTTGCCGCCGCGCTCGCGCCTGAAGTTGAGGCAGTCCATGAGACGGTACATCTTGCCGCCCTTGAACTGCGCATAATCCGACTTGCTCACGTAGAACGCATCGGCGAACGCGAAGACACGATCGCCCCGCTCCGGAGCGTTCGGGTGCAGGTGGATGCGAGACTCGCCGCCGGGCGAACCCTCGACATGGATCTCCTGCGGCTCGTCGACGAAGAAATACCTGTTCGCTTCGAGATTGATGATGTCGCGGTCGTTGGCGTCGATGCTCTTGAAGAACTCCTCGATCGACACGGTCTTGTCTGCCTGGTTGACGCCCATCGCGATGGCATAGCGCGTGAACGCATCGGGGCGGTAGCCGCGGCGCCGCAGCGCTGCCAAGAACGGCAGGCGGATGTCATCCCAGTCCGAGTACTTGCCGCGCTCGATGTCCTGCCGCGTGCCGGATGTGCTCAGGTCGAAGCCTGTGAAGTTGATGCGGCCGATGTACAGGTGCGTTGGCGCGTCCCAGCCGAAGATGTCATAGATGTGCTGCTGGCGCTTGCCGTTGTCCATGTGATCCTTGCCGCGCAGCGTGTGCGTGACGCCGAGCAAGTGGTCGTCGATGGCGACGGCGAAATTCATCAATGGCCACACCTTCGCCTCGTTGCCCTTGCGGGGGTGCTTCGAATGATTGATGCGCATGGCAGGCCAGTCGCGCATCGCAGGATTCGGATCCTCGATGTCTGTCTTGATGCGCAGCACCGCCTGACCGGGCTCGTACTCGCCGAACATCTTCGCGAAACGCACCTCCTGCTCCTTGACAGGCAGGCCGCGGCACGGGCAGGGCTTCTTGGCGTTGACGAGATTCTTGAAGACGTCCGAGTCGCACGTGCAGACGTACGCGCGTCCCTTGCGGATGACCTGCTCAGCGTAATCATAATACGTGCCGAGATGGTCGCTCTGCACGTAGACCTGCGAGACGAGGCCGCCGGTGAGCCAGTTCGCCTCGTCGGGGATCATCTTGTAGGCGGGCGCGTAGATGTTCTCAGGATTGGTGTCCTCGATGCGGACAATCAGCTTCCCGTTGTACATCCTGCAGAACTCTGCGTTGAGCGAGAGCACGAACGAGTGGCCGATGTGCAGCGGACCGGACGGCGAGGGGGCGAAACGCATGACGACCTTGCCCTTCTGCGCGTTCTCGAGCGGCTTGAGGCCTACGCGCTGCTCTTTCGGTTTCTCTTCCAGGAGTTCCGGCGCGTCGCGCTCGAGCTCGGCGAGCTGCTTCTCCGCGGAAACGCCGTTGACATCCTTGATGATCGCGGCGACAGATTTGCCAATCTCCGCCATCTGGCTCTTGGCGCCCGGATGCGTGGCGAGTATCTTGCCGATGACCGCGCCAGGATTGGCTGTGCCGCCGTACTTGACAGCGTTCTGCAGCGCCCAGAGCCGGATATCTTTGAGCAGTTTCGCGTCGAGAGCCATGTCCGTCGGGAAATCGCGGAGGCGTATTTAAAGTTTCACCGCGCGAGAGAACACCCTGAAGGGAATCAGCGGCAATGCCAGCCGCAATTGGTATCGCAGGCGGGAACATTGAACTTCTCACCGGGCGCGGGCAGCTTTCCGATTTGGACACAGGTCTTGCCCTTGTAGGCCGGATCGGACCTGTCGCACTTCTCCTGAGGCGACTCTGTCACGCCGTTGCCGCATGTGTAACAGCCCGCATAGCCTGTCTGTCGCTGCTCATAGCCCTTGCAGTCCTGGCGGCAGACTGGCTTGCCGCCGCCGTAGCCAAGACCGAGAGACCTGCAGTCCTTGCCGCCAAGGTCGGTGCCATCGCACAGTTCGTCGTCGTCGATCCGATTGTTGCCGCAGATGCCGGTCTTGCAGCCGCTCGTGTCCATCTTCGAGCAGTCGCTGCTGCATTTGAGGAGGCTGTCGGGGCCGTCGCGGAACGTCCGCGGCATTGTTCCGGATGAGCTGAAATCAGAGCATTTGTACGTGTTCCCTGTCGCGTCGTTCTTGGGCAAAGCTGTGCCGTCGCAGACCTCACCGGTTTCGATGCGGTTGTTCCCGCACACCGCCTCTGCGACAGTGCAGCCGCTCGAATCAATCCTGCAGGGGCCAGGACCTCCGGGACCCGTTGTGCATTTGAGCCCACCTGGCGCATAGGTCCTCCCATCCTTGAGAATCGACTCACACGTCGCGCCACCGAACTGGTCGCCGTCGCAGTTCTCGCCAGTATCGATCACGCCATTGCCGCATGAAGAGCATCCTGACGTGTCGAACTTGCACTGCGGGTTCGATCCTGCATCGGTCAAACAGCGCAGGACGCCTTTTCCGGGCGCGAAAGCAGGGTATTGCCCGCCGGATTTCTCGTGGAGTTTGGAGCAATCATCCGCAGTCAGACCGTCCAAGCCAACGCCAGGGCTGCCTGCAGTGTTCCCGTCACAATGCTCATAGCCCTTGTCGACGATCCCGTCGCCGCACCAGCCGCACTGGCCCGCGTCATATGTGCATTCAGGGCCGACAGTCGAACCTCTGGCATGGCATCTGATGGCGCGTTCATTGTGGAAAGGTTTTGCAGGGGCACCGCGCGACTCGTACGCTGCCGTGCAGGTGTCGCCGGGCGCGCCTGATTTGCGCGGCGCGAATATCGCAGAGCCGGAAGACGTGAAATCGCACTCTTCCGCACGACTCCCGACGCACACATACCTCTTGCCGTCGGGTCCGGTGTACGCGGAACCGGGCGGCGCGGTCTCGAGGCGGCCGTTGCCGCAGCACTTGGCGAAGTCATAGACATACACTTTCTCGCCGCTGCCGGAACCGACGGTGACGCTGACGCCCGTCCAGGGCGTGAAGACGCTCACGAGCGAGTCGACATACGGAGTGATGCAGCTTTCGCTGCTCGGGATGTTGTCGCCGTCAGGATCGCACTCGAAGGAGTATGTGCCAAGACCGGTGATGGCATTGCCGCGGAGAGCGACCTCTGCGGATGGAGGGATTGTCGGTTGCGCGTCCGACATGCCGACATTCGTAGAGACGCAGGGTTGGTTGTTGATCATGCAGCATGCTTTTCCGTTGCCGCCGACGACTGTCGCGGCGCCTTGCGGGCAGCATACGCCGTTCACGTAGAGGTTCTTGCATTGCGTGCAGCTGGCGGTCCCGGGGCAGCCGGAAGCGGCGTTGTACGTGCACGTGTCCAACCCTGTGCATCTGATTGTCGGAGAGACACGGCAGTCTGAAATGGGGGGGCCTTGCACCTTCTGGCCATTGCAGCACCAGTTCGGGACCCCGCCAGTCCCCATGATGCTCGTCTTCTCGCCATGCCGCGGCGGGCGCTGCATGCCTGTCTGAGGATCGGGAAGCGTGGGGAGTCCTACGCAGTATTCTTTGACGCATTTCGCGCTCGTGCCCTCGATCACGCACACTTGGGATGTGGGGCTCGGTGATGCTGAGGTCGCGCATGCGCCTACCTGCTCGCCGCAGGAATTGATGAGGATTCCTGGTTTGTTCTTGCTGTCGATCTTGCAGCCTCGCGCAGCATTGTCAGCGCACTTGCACGCGCCGCTCTGGCATGACTTGCCAGCGGGGCAGGAAGCGCCGGTGTTGCCGCACACGCACTTGCCGAGCGCGGCGTTGTAGGTCTCACCTGATGCGCAGCTCGCGACGCATTTGTTGTTCACGCAGTTCTTACCCGCAGAACATGCGCCGCAATCGACGTTCGTGCCGCAGGTATCCGCGCCGTTGATGACGCCGCACGCGTCAGGGTGAATGTCGGAGCAGTATTTTGGAGTGCAGCACTTGTTCTGATAGCAGGTCTTGCCCGCCTGGCCGAGAGCATCGCATGTGCAGCTAATCATGCCGCCACAGCCATCGGAAACACTCGTACCGCAGGCCGTTCCGCACGCCTGTGCCGCCGTCTTCGGCGTGCACACATCGCACGCATCGCCTTTGCCGTTATTGTTGGAATCCTTCTGATCGCTGTTCGGGGTGTTCGGGCAGTTATCAAGCCTGATCCGCTTTCGCGCGTCATCCTTGATCATCTGCTGCAGCTCTCCCGCAGCGGACGCGTACAGGGGATCTGCTTTCACCGTGCAACCGCCTGCCGCGAGGCATGCGGGCGCCACTTCGGAAGCGAGATCATTGAGCGTGGAGTATGAAGGCGACGCAGAGGGCGGCGAAGCGGCCCTGCCGGCGGACGGCGCAGAGGGCATCAGGCACGCGCCGAGTATCGCGACAGCTGCCACAAGTAGGAGAGGCATGATCGCGTGCCAGTGCATTTTGGACTGCGC
>CAYUPS010000006.1:0-60167 GCA_964445485.1 uncultured Methanosarcinales archaeon
CCTGGCGAGGCGTGCGACGGCAGGGAGTTCGGTTCGAAGTCCTGCAATGATTTCATGTGCACTGTGGATGTCAAGACCCCGCAGGGCAAGCAGAAACAGCCGGCCAAATGCATGCAGATCGCGGGTCTGAGCTACCTGACCTGCAGCGGCGACTGCAAGCAGATAGATCCCGGCAATTGCAGGTCGTTGGAGCAGATGCGTCTTGATTTCGGCGATAATGATATCACTCTGGAACTGGCGCTCAAGGGCCAGAAGATACGGGATGCGGACAAGGCGAAGCTGGATGCGACCGATGCGAAGGTCAACGCAGCGTTGGAGCAGTATCTGAAGGAAAAGACGGAGGCAGAGAGGAATTTCCAGAGCGCCGCGCCCTCTCAGAAAGCCAAGTTCGAGAGGGAGATTAATTCCATCAGCAAGAAGGTCGAGAGCACGAAGGACTCCCGCGACACTACTGCGCAGAAGCTGCGCAATGATGTGGAGACTGAGTTCAAGAAGGTGGAGAAGCGCGCTGCGAAGGATAGTATCGATATCGCCGCGGGTTTGGCCGCTGCGCGCGAGCAGGCGGATCACGATTTCAGGCCCATCTTCAGCTGAAGCGCAAAGGTTTTATTCTGGAGCGCGTGAGCGCAGGGCATGGTGTTACCTATCGCGGAGATCGCTGCGCAGTTCGAGGAGATGTTCGCGCGCATCAAGCGGAGCAGCAAGGAGTTCACGAACTTCAAGCACCGGGGGCCGGATACGCTGAGAGACAGGCTCTGCTGGCAGTTCAACGCGGATCCCAAGACCGGCGGGGGCACGACGTGCACGGCGTTTGTGCTCTACGATCCCGCATCAGGGGTGTTTGAGTGCATGGCGGACGGCCCGCTCACGACAGATGATATCGAGAAGGTGAAGGCGCGTATCGTCTCGAAATACAGATAAAAAAAAGAAAAGAGTTCTTGTGCGTGTTCAGTCCGGCTTGACTGCCCACTTGCCGCTGCCGCGCGTCGCCATGACGGCGAAGGCAGCGAAGTAGAGCAGCGCCAGTTCGCCGCGGTTGGCGAACGGGTCGAGGCCGCCAGAAGGCACGTGCATGTAGAAGTATGCGACGAGCATCTCCAGGGCGGTGATGACCGCGACGCAGCGCGTCCACAGGCCGAGGAGCAGCATGGCTCCTCCGAACACTTCGATGACGCCCGCGGCGCCCATCAGGCTCATCAGGTCGGCAGGAGTGCCGCCGAACCAGCCGAAGAGCTTCATCGCGCCGTGCCCCATGAAGAGCAGGCTCACCAGGACGCGGAACACGAAATAGCCGTGGTCTGCGTATTTCTTCAGTTGTTTATCAAACATCAGATACACCTCCTGAGTGTTGCCCGCTCATCTGGCCTTGCCATACTTAAATGTTGTGGGACTACGGGCCGCTCGTGACAGCGCCGCCGGCGCCTTCTGTGAAGCGCAGGTACGTGCCGTACCGCCCCATGCCTTGGATGTAGTACCTATTGGCGGGCTGTTTCGCGCGCAGGGCGTACTTGTACGCGCGCGATTGCGTGAGGTTGTGGCGCTCTGCGATGGTGGTATACCTGACTGTGGGAAACTCCCTCCGCTCCTGCTGCGCGGGGAACGTGATGGATGGAATGACATCGCCGAGCGGCTCGCCGATCTCGAGGCGGTCGAGCGCGCTCGTGAGCGGGATGCCCGTGACTTTCCATGTGTAGCCGAGAGCGAGCTCAGTCTGAGCAGGGCGGCGCATCTGATGGAACGCGCGGGCCGCGTCAAAGAGCGTCTGCGCGTCTGACGCTGCGATGACGAGGATCGGCGGGGCGCTGCGGACGAGGCGCACGATCGCGCGCCTCTCAGGGAAGCTCTCGCACTCGGGCGTGAGCGCGCGCACCCAGGAATTGCCGCACGTGCCCATGATGAGGGCGGAGCGGTTCTCGAGCGTGGCGAGCGAGGCGTCGTCCACGATGCTCGAGGAGATCTCTTGGGGATCGGGCCTGCGCGCTTGCATTGTGCCCCACTCATTCTGGTACGTGATGAGTGTGTCTTTGGTGAGCGCGTCGAGGAAATAGTTGATGGTGGCGCGATCGAGCGCGCTGCGGTTCGCCGCGCGGACTATGGCGGCGTCCCAGTGTATATCGGGCGCTTCGCCGCGCAGGAACATGTGCGGGTAGTCCGCGACAGAGGACGCCGTGCCGTCGTAGGCGGCGGCGACGAACTGCTGCGCAGAGGCAGCACTGCATCCGAGCAGGAGCGCGAGGAGGAGCGCAGGGAGCCGCATGAGATGCTAACGGCCGGCCAGATTAATAAATGCTGCGACGGAAGAATTCACTTCTTCTTGTTGCGGCCGCGCTGCTGAACAGCCTGGAGGCGGGCGATGATGGCGTCCGCGTCGGGGCAGGTCTCCTTGTAGCCCCTGAGTACGGCGGCAAGGCATTGCGAGTAGACTGTGTGGTGCCTGCTCTCGAGCGCGCGGTCGAGCAGGTGCAGGTCGACCGCCTTGTCCTCGATTTTCTTGCTGGTGAAGGAGAGGCCGAAGTCGATCAGGTGCATTTTCTGCCCGACCATCATGAGGTTGGACGTGGTGAGGTCCTGGTGGACGATGTCTTTGGCGTGGAGCTTGCCGACGAGACGGCCCATCTCGAGCGAGAGCTGCTCGGGCTTCTGATCGAGAACGTCGCGGAGCTTGATGCCGTCGAGGTGCGCCATGCGGAGCAGGGCCGCGTCTTCGTCGACTTGCAGGATGGCGGGGACGGGCAGGCCGTCTGCGGCGAGGCGCTCGAGGATCTTGGCTTCGCGGCGGGTGCGCGTGCCGCGCAGGCGCGCGTCGAGCTCGGGCAGGCGGTATGCCTTGGGCATGCGTTCCTTGAGGACGGCGTCGCCGTCGCGCAGGATGCGGGCTTCCGCGCCTTCGGAGAGGAGTTTCATGGCAGGGACTAGATTTCGGGCGTTTAAAAAGATATGCTCAGCGGGCGAGCGGGCCGTCCGCGGAGAGGAAGTGCGCGATGAGCGGCTGGTATTCCTCGCGCAGCTTCTCGAGGGCGGCGTCGTAGTGCCTGTCGGTGAAGCGGTCGAGCGCGTCGTGCCAGCGCTCCGGGCCTTCGAACATCATCTGCTGCATGGTGCGCTGCTCGGCGACGACGCCCTTCGCGCCGTAGTAGGATGAGACCAAGAGGCAGCCGAGCGCGGCGCCCATGCCCCACCCGAAGCCGGCGAATGGCGTGAGGAGGAGGCCGGCGCCGACGCCGCCGAGCATCCAGTACATGCGTTTGGCCTGGTAGGATTGCGTGAGCGCGGTGCTTTCCGCAGTGTCCTGCGCGTCATATGCCATGTGGGTGGCGATGCCGCGGATGAGGTCCTTGCGGAGGATGCTCGCAGGGCAGTTGTCTTTGTTTGTGTAGAAGTTGTACATGCCGATGAGGCGGTCTTTGGCGGGCGCGACGAGGTGGTCTTCGCTCTGCGCGTGGCCGCCCATGGCGTGCCGTTCGAGCAAATCCATATCCTGCTCGGCCATGCGGGAGAGCAGTTGGTCGAGAGTGAGGGTGTTCTTGCCGCCCGCTGGCTGCTTTGGCTGCATCCGGAGCTATTTCAGGAGTGCTGCTTTAAAAGAATGTCGGCACAAGTAATTATGCGCCCATGGCGGCGTCGGACTCGCCAGGCTCGGGCACGGGCGTCTCGGCTTGAGTCTCTGCCTGCTCGCCCTGCTCCTCCGCCTTCTGCTCCGCCTTCTTGGCGGGCTTGATGGAGTCGCCCGGCATGACGCCGTCGACGACGGGGATGGGGACCGCTTTCTCTTCGATGCACAGGCCGGCCCAGCGCAGCTCGCACGCTTGGAGCGGGTAGACCTTGCGCAGGGTGGTGAAGACCGCCTGCTGGATCTTGTGCTCGATGATGTCGCTCATGAGCTCGTCGAATGTGCGGGTGGCGGCGTAGCGCGGGTACATGCCGCGGATGTGGCGTTTGAGCGCGGCGAGGATGGCGCCGGTCGTGGCGTGCCGCGTGATGACGACAGGCTTGAGGCGCACGAGGACGTCGTCCTTGGTCTTGCAGATGAAGCTGTCGAAGACCTTCTTGCGGCCGCGGCGCATGAGCTTCTTGAGTGCCGGGAAGGCGATCTCGTAGCTGACGGGCGCGGTCTGGAACTGGTCCTTCTCGATGCCGGTGATCTTGAAGCGCAGATGGATGGCCTGCTTGGCGGGATCGCCGGTGAGGACCATCATGCTGACGCTGACAGAACGGCCGATGGCTTGTGCAGGTTCTTCGACGTAGGTCTCGCCGATGGGCGAGGCGCCGAAAGCCTGCGGAGCGAGGACTGTGACCCACCGCTTCTTCTTGGCGATGGCAGCCGCTGCGCTCTTGGTTGTTGCAGCCATGAGGGTGCGGGAGAGCAGGCGGGTATTTAAAAAGGTTGCTGTGCCGAAATGGTTATTAAGCGGCGTATCGTCGGAAGGGTCATGGCCATCGACGCTGCGGAACGCAAGAGGAACCAGTCGCTCATCGAGTTCGAC
Source organism: uncultured Methanosarcinales archaeon (assembly GCA_964445485.1). Taxonomy (GTDB): domain Archaea; phylum Nanobdellota; class Nanobdellia; order Woesearchaeales; family ARS49; genus CAYUPS01. The sequence goes on from CAYUPS010000006.1 coordinate 4,485, forward strand.
GACCTCAAGGATACTGTGATCGCCACCGCGCTGCCAAAACGCAGGGGCAGGGGTGCGGAGAAGCGCCCCGAGACCGAGCGCACGCTCGATTCATTCTGAAACGCGATTTTTTAAGTGAATGAAGATGCCCCTGCGCATGCATCATGTGCGCATCATGCGATGCACCATAGTGGCCGATATGCTGAACGAGCACGAGTGGGGCTACTGCGCCATCGATATGCGCGACATCCATTGCATAGATGCGTTCCGCAGGGATAACCTGATGATGCAGGATCGCACTCCCGAAGGGCTCGCTGAGAAACTGGCGATGTCGCTTAAGTCGCAAAAAGAAGTCCTCATCTCGTTCAATAGGTCGAAAGACCTGCCTGAGTTTCTTTATGGAGCCTACGCATCCGACTGCCCTCCGACAAGAATGCGTTACACCAAAACTCGTCTTGAGGAACTGAACCCCTCTGAGAGAGAAACAGTCATCAGCGCGCTCGATGAGTTATTGCGCAAGGACGCCGCGCCCCACAGAGAACAGCTCAGCAACGACTGACACGCAACTTTTTAACACGCGCAGGAGTGCCGCGCGGCATGGCTGAAACACCTCAGAATGATGGGGTTGATATCGATGACATCATTTCAGGGAGGAATTGGAAGATGGTGAAACCTGACGGACCGTGGTCGCAACACAGAACCGATCTTACTTTGGAGTTCTATGTTCTGCAGCTCAAGTCGCTGCGTGGCGCGCAGAGCAGCCCGCATTCACAGCAAGGGAGATATGTCCTGATAGACAATGACAAGGAGTCGCGTGTCAAATTATGCAACGCGCCGTCCGATGGCCGATACCTCTCGAGCGGGAACACCCTTGTCGCAGATGATGTGGAGTCGCTGGCAGATAAATTGTATGGCACGCTGAGGCTCACCATCGACAGAAAGAGCGATCAAGCGCAGTATGATCAAGTTAAATTCACGCTCTCATTCAATCATCCTCCCTGGTTGCCGCACATCGCGGGAAAAATCGAGAAGGAAACGGACAAGTACTCCGAAATCAGGACGTTGGGGGAGTTTCTGACGCTCAACGAAGCGGAAATCGCAGCGTTCACGAGAAAACTCTCTCAATGTTTTGAGAGACACGGCAAGGAAGAGTTCTCGAACGATTGAGAATCACACATCGAGTTCTTTGACGTCTTTGGCGTGTTCGAGGATGAAGTCCCTGCGGGGCTCGACCTCGTCGCCCATGAGGACCTCGAACATCTTGTCAGCGGCGACTGCATCTTCGATGGTGACCCGCTTGAGTGTCCGCATCGCAGGATCCATGGTCGTCTCCCACAGCTGATCGGCGTTCATCTCTCCAAGGCCTTTGTAGCGCTGGAGCGTGACGTTGTCTTCGCCCCACTCGCTAACTATCTTGGCGCGCTCCTCGTCGTTGTAGGCGTACTTGACGCTCTTGCCTTTGGCGATCTTGTAGAGCGGTGGCTGCGCGAGGAAGATGCGGCCTTGCTCGATGAGCGGTTTCATGTGGCGGAAGAAGAGCGTGAGGAGCAGGCAGGCGATATGGTTGCCGTCGACGTCCGCGTCTGTCATGATGATGATCTTGCCGTAGCGGATCTTCTCGGGGTTGAAGTCGTCGCCGATGCCGGTGCCGATGGCTGTGATGAGCGTGATGATCGCCTCGCTCTTGAGCATTTTAATCAAACGCGCTTTCTCGACGTTGAGGATCTTGCCGCGCAATGGAAGGATGGCCTGGAACTCCTTCTTGCGGCCTTGTTTCGCGCTGTTGTGGACGAAGACTCCCGACGCGAGGGCGAAATTATGTGTGCCGGGGACTTCCAAGTCGTAGACGTCAATCAAGTCATTAATCGGTGTGACTGACAGAATCTTATGGTTGTAATTGGCGATCGCTTCATCGATACGTTTTTGGTCGTCCTTGAAGAAGCGTTCTCGGAACGTGATGAATGAAAGGACGTTTCTATTGCCAGATGCCTTGCGGAGGAGTTCGAATCGGACAGTGTCGACTTTGCCAGTCTGGTCATACACTGATCTGAGGAGAGCCATGGTGTGCGCGAAATAGGTCTTATCATATGCTTGTTTGCGTTTCGCGCGGAATTCAGGTGTCCATTGGTTGCGGGTTTGAGCGGCGCGCCACTTTCGGAGATCCTCATTCCGCCATTGAGCCGTAGCTGTGGAAGAATAGCGTTCGCGCAGTTCTGGATTGTTCTGGAAGAGTTGCTTGACGCGGGTTGCCTGGGCGGCGCAATTCTCAGATGACGCCCAGTACTCGCGTTGTGTCCTGGCGAGCCTGAGTTTAGTGGTAAGACGGTAGCCTACATCTGTTCTGTAATGTTCGCGGGAGCGTTCTATCATGCGGTTCTTGTAAGTCTCGTCTTTCCATTGCTCGATAGCTCTCATGCGGAGGATGTCGCGCATTGAAAGAAGAGTGGCGCGCACTTTGTCCCGGAATGCGGCAGTTCGACGGATTTTGCGCAGTTTAGCGAGCACTTCGGGAGTCCTGAGGGTTTTGTCCGCATGAGTTCTGTGCAACGCGAGATGCTCTTCTCGGGTCATCCTGCAGATGTTGGTGGGATTGTTGTTGCGCTTGTTGAAATCCTTGTGATGGCGGTGAGGGGCAGTGGCTGCGTAGATTCCGCGCCTCAGGTTGTATTCGTCAGCGATGTTGTGCGTGAACACCCAACGGAGGAGTGATGGATCATGAACCAGTTCATATCCTTTGATGGTGATTTGCTTGCCTATTTTTGACAGCTGTCTGCGAAGAGGCATAAGCGATTGCTGGGGGGTCAGGTCTTTTGCTTGAACATACGTGCCGTCACGGAGCATAAAGCGATGGTCGGGTGTGCAGATGATGTCCTCGCCCGTATCGAGAGTGACGCGGATGACCGGTGCGTTTTTCTTGGTGATGCGGGGATGCTCAATTCTTTCGATGCCGATGCGGCCATTAGGCAGGATTGTATAGCAGAAGTTCTGTTTGCCTTGCCCATGCTCTTCGACAAGCTCTTTGAATGAGATATCGCGGCCGTCGGCCAGTGCTATTTTTGTATCGCCTGAAAAGCAACCGCCCGCCGAGTCTCCCTCGACGATGTACAGCTCAGTCTTTTCGCGGTCGCGCGATTGGCAGTCTGCGAGCTTGCCGGGCAGTGTGCTCGATTCGAGCGCGCTCTTGCGGCGGACGAGCTCGCGCGCTTTCTGCGCGGCGGTGCGCGCCTGTGCGGCTTCGACGCATTTGCTCAGGACGAGCTTCGCTTCGGAGGGGTGCTCTTCGAGCCAGTCGCCGAGGAGTTCGTTGGTGGCTGTCTCGACGATGCCTTTGACGTCGGAATTGCCGAGCTTGCTCTTGGTCTGGCCTTCGAATTGGGGGTTTGGGACTTTGACGCTGATGATGGCGACGAGGCCCTCTTTGAAGTCGTCGCCGGTGAGTTTCATCTCTTTCGGGACGATGTTCTTCTTGGTGCCGTAGGCGCTGAGCGTGCGGGTGAGGGCGGATTTGAAGCCGATGAGGTGCGTGCCGCCTTCAGGGGTGTTGATGTTGTTGGCGAAGGTGAAGAGAGTCTCGGAGTAGGCGCTGGTGTAGCGGAGGGCGATGTCGACGATGTGGCCGTCTTTCTCGCGCTCGAAGTGGATGACGGGGGTGAGGGGGCCTTTGCCTTTGCTGAGGTATTCGACGAACTGGCCGATGCCGCCGTCGTAGTGGAAGGTCTCTTCTTTCTGGGCGCGTTCGTCTTTGATGATGATGGTGACGCCTTTGTTGAGGAATGCGAGCTCGCGCAGGCGCTGCGCGAGCGTGTCGTAGGAGAACTCGCCCGATTCCATGATGGTGAAGTCGGGCTTGAAGCGGACGGTGGTGCCGCGCTCTGCGCTCTCGCCGATTGTGGCGAGGGGGGCGGTGGGTTTGCCTTGCCTGAATTCCTGGTGGTAGTGCTTGCCGTCGCGTTTGACGTCGACAGTGAGCCATTCGCTGAGGGCGTTGGTGACGGTGATGCCGACGCCATGGAGGCCGCCGCTGACTTTGTAGGCGCCTTTCTCGAATTTGCCGCCGGCGTGGAGGACAGTCATGACGACGGTGACGGCGGGGATGCCGAGCTTGGGGTGGATGTCGACGGGGATGCCGCGGCCGTCGTCGCTCACTTCGCATGATCCGTCGGGGCGGAGGGTGACGCGGATGGTGGTGCAGTAGCCTGCGACTGCTTCGTCGACGGCGTTGTCGACGGCTTCGTAGACCATGTGGTGGAGGCCGCGGGTGTCGGTGGAGCCGATGAACATGCCGGGGCGTTTGCGGACGGCGTCGAGGCCTTCGAGCACTTGGATCTTCTCGGCGCCGTATTGTTCGGAGCCTTTGGTGCTCAGTGGTGTGTCTGTCATGTGCGTGTTCGCGGTCGTGAGAACGGCCCCCAGTTCTGAGTCCTACAAGCGGCCGGAGGTATAAAAAACTTCTGCTCGTAAAATGAGGTTTTAGGGCTTATAAGCCCATAATTCTGCGTTTTCAGCCCCTCGGAAAACGGTCGGCATCTTTATAAACAGCCCTCGCGTGACTCCACCCGATGGCCGACACGGACGCCTCAGCACGCTTGCGATGGTGGCAGCGCGGCCTCATCATGGCCCCCCTCTCATTTCTGCTCGGCGCAGGCAGCGTGGCGGGCTACATCGGCGCCTCCAAAGGCCTCGAGAGCTACCCCCTCTTCTTCAAGCACCGCGCGGCAGAGTTCAAGGATCCGTTCACGCGCACAGACCTCGAGGCGCGCCTCGAGCGGGAGTTTGGCATCCAGATCATCGGCGACAAGAGCGATGAACGCCTCGGCACGCTCGATGCGCACCTGCGCGCGCTGCGCGAGGCCAATCCGAACCTGCTCAGCCGCCTCAAGGACGTGTACCTGGTGAGCAGCGAGGACAAAGACCACATCAGCTATATCGGCCTCGCGAACGTCTTCTCACAGATCGAGATCGCGGACCGCGACATCGCCACGCTCGCGCACGAATGCGCGCACGTCTACCACTTCAGCCTCGCAGACAAGCGAGGGTTCGATGCGCGCTGGCTGCGCATCACCGGCGACGCGTACTCCCACGCGATGACCGTCGTGCACGAGACGGACGGCGGAAAGGATGAGATTGTCGGCCGCGTGTGGGAGAACCTGCGCGGCGGCGCGCAGCACGGCTGCGTGCGCCCCTATGGCGGACGCAACATGTATGAGGATGTCGCGACGTTCGTCGAGGATGCGTATGAGATGTCCCCCTCTATCCGCCATGCGGACCCTGCGGATCCGAGATACTGCCAGAAGCTCGATCTGCTCCTCGAGTACGGCTTCCTCTCTCCCGGGCAGCATGCGCGGCTGCGGGGCGAGATCGGTGCCGCGCAGAACGCACCAGCACCATGAGCCTCGAAGACGCACTGCTTGACGCGCTGGGCAGGAAAGACCCCTCATTGAACGCGTTCTATCATTTTGACAATCTCGCCAGCATGATCTCCGTGGCGTCCAAGTCGCGCGCGCTCGGCGCCATCTTCCCCGAGCCGCACGCGCCCGCATCGCACTGGGAGGAGACTGTGGCGCTCGCCAAGGCATTGCAGTTGGAGGTGACGCCGCGCGCCCTCGGCGGCGCGTATGTCGGAAAACTGCCGTCCATCATCAGCAGCTGCTCCGTCAAGGCTGACGGCGAGCGGTTCGGCTATCCGCTCTGCTGCTCGCTCGCGTATGCCGAAGCGTCCGCCACCGGCATCTTCCGCAGGTATGCGCTGCAGCAGCGGGACCTGGAGGACTGGGGGCCGGCGCTGCGCGAGTGGCTCAGCAGGCACAGGTATCTGGCGTGGGCGCACCACAAGCCGTGCGAGCTTACCTGCCCCACGACGCGCATGCAGGGGATCTCGTATATGTCAGCTGCGCACAGGGCGTTCCCGCGTCTTGCGCCGGTGATGGAGCGCGTGTGGCTCGATGGCACGGCGATCCGCTTCGGGTTCTAGAGGAGTCCTACCAACTCAAGGGCGAAGAATATCGCGGCGATGATCAGGCCTGCGAAGAGCATGCGGAGGGAGTGACGCAGGATGCTCTCATGTGCGATCTTGCCGGCGAACACGCCGAGCAGGACGAGAACGGTGGCGCAGAGGCCGACGGCGATGCCGTACGCGGCATCCATGCCAAACATTCCCGCGCCTTCGAGGAAGAATGGGATGATGATGAAGAACGTGGCGATCAGCGGCGCGGCGCCGTCCACGATGCCGACGATCAGGGCCGTGCGCCTGATGCGGCGGTCGATGTGCGTGCCGGTGAGCCTGCGCAGGAGGTGTTTCTCAAGCGCCTTGACCTCGCGTTTGAGCTCCGCTGCTTCGGCGGCGTAGGCGCCCCACACGCCGGAGACGCACATGGCGATGCCTGCGCCGATGGAGGGCAGGATGAGGTGGGCGGCGTCTTGGATGCCTGCGAACCAGGACGCTGCGATGATGCCGAGGATGGTGAGCGCGCCGTCGAAGGTGTTGATGATGACGTAGCGGCGGATGATCTCTGAGCCGAGAATCTCTTTGCGCAGGAGGCTGAAGAAGCTCATAGCCGCCGGCCGATGGCGACCTTGTCCATGCTGTGGATGACGCCGCCGGAGTCTTCGATGGCCTTGCGGACGGCTTCGAAGTCGATGGCGTCCCCTTCGATGGTGGCTTTGACGCTCTCGGTCTTCTCATCAACTGCGTAGACTGACATGTCCACCCACTGCACGGATTTGACCCTGCCGATGACCGTGCCAAGCTCCAGGAGGGTGGGCCGGTGGGGCTTGAGAATGTCCAGGACGACACTGCGGACAGGCGGCTCTGGAGGAGTCTTGGCCGTGGTTTGCATAGTGTTCTCCCCGGGTCCGGCACCTTATATAGTTATCGCCGGCGCAGTGCAGGGAGGATGAAGTGCGCGTAAACAGCGGATATAGCGGCTATAACCCAAAAATACGTCCAGGGGAGGGTGCCCCATGCGGCTGCGGTGAGCGAGAGGGCGAGAAGGGCGGCGACAAGGAGGGTGAGGGCTTTGATCGCAAGAGGCTTCACTTGGGAAGCACCTTGGCGAGGGCCGCGATCGCGACTTCTACCTGGTCATCGCGGGGTTCACGGGTGGTGAGCTTCTGCGTCCAAAGCCCCGGCGTGATGGCGAAGCGGAACCAGCCCTTGTTGCCATACTTCCCCGAAAGACGGATGAATTCGTATCCGATGCCGCCAAGGACAGGGATGAGGGCGATGCGGCCGAAGAAATTCATGTACCACGCATCAAAGCGCAGGAAGCTGAAGAGCACGATGCTCAGCGCCACGATGAAGACAATGAGGGACGTGCCGCAGCGCGGGTGCAGCGTGGTGAACCCCTGGCAGTTCCTGACAGTCAGTTTCTTGCCGGATTCATAGCACGAGACAGCCTTGTGCTCGGCGCCGTGATACTGGAACACGCGGCGGATGTCAGCCATCATTCCGATGACGATGATGTATGCGAGGAAGATGACGAGGCGCAGCGCGCCGTCGACGAGGTTGAACGCAAGCGTGTTGGCCTCTGCGAACAGCAGGCTCAGAAGGTACGGGATGAGGACGAAGATGCCGACGGCGGCGGTGAAACTGAACGCGAGCGTTCCCACCAATTCGCCACGGCTCATCTTCTGGCCCTTGCTGAGCTGGGCGTTCGCGCTCCACGTGAGCGTCTGCATGCCGATGACGAGCATCTCGCCAAGCGACACGACGCCGCGCACCAGCGGCAGGCGGCAGAAGACATGCTTGTCAGAGAGCGAAGAGAAATTATCCGACTTGATGCGGATCGAGCCGTTGCGCAACCTCACCGCAGTCGCGATTTTGCCAGGGCCGCGCATCATCACGCCTTCGATGACTGCCTGGCCCCCGATCACCGGCTTTTTCATACCACGCAAAAGCCGCGGGCGGTTTATAAATGTTCGGGGGGTCAAAAGGTTCCGGAGACCAGCCGATTTGCGCGAACGAGCCCCGCACCAAAAAACAATCTCGAACCATACTCTCCTGCGTCGAGAGCTTTCGCGCTTGCCATGATATCTTCCTTGAGCTTCTCAGGCCTCCTGCCTGCGACACTGAGAGCAAGGGCTGCCGCCCCGCTCACATGTGGCGTAGACATGGACGTGCCGGAGAGCACGGCGTAACCGCCGCCGGGCCAGCTCGAGAGTATCTCGACGCCAGGCGCGCAAATCGCGATGGCATCATTGGCGTTTGAGAATTCCGCATGTCTGTTCTGTCCGTCGACTGCGGCGACGCTGATCGCTTGAGGGTATGAGGCAGGATAGTTGTATTCTTCGCGTCCGGCGTTGCCTGCGGCGGCGATGACTGCGATGCCGAACTGAGCGGCGAGACGCACTGCTTCCTCCTCTGCGTATGTGGACTGCGGGGCACCGAGGCTCATGTTGAGGATATCGAGACCTTCTTCTATGCCCCATTCGATAGCGCGGATGATGCTTACTTCAGTTCCCATACCGTCTTCGTTGAGCGCTCTGAGAGAATATAGTGTGACTTCAGGGGAGACGCCGATGCTCTCGCCCGCAAGAATGCCTGCGACATGCGTCCCGTGCCCATGCCGGTCTGCCGGATCGTGGCCATCATTGATGAAATCATATCCTAATTTATTTGGATTGAATCTTCCGCTGACCTCAGGATGAGAGTAGTCGATGCCCGTGTCAATGATACCGACGCGCACTCCCGCGCCCCTGCTTTGATCCCATGCTTCGGGTGCGCGTATCTGCTCGAGATTTGGCATCGTCGCCGAGCGGGAAGGGAGGACTATCGGCGAGATTCCGGTGCGGGGAACCCTGCGTATCGGCGCGGCCCACACATACGAAGGGTCGAGCGATGCATGCAGTTTTCCGAGCAGGGTATTGAGGTCTCCTGCAGTGCAGATTGCGTAGCAGGCATTGATATATCTGAAAGGGACGAGCCGCAAGCCGCTCATGTGGGAGAGCTCGGCGAGGAGATCGCTGCGGGATGCATTAGCGGAATGCTGCCGCAGCGCATTGTAGTGTATCATTATCTCAGCGTTGTCGCGCGGCTGCACACGGGACGATGGCGCGCTGCGATGCGCTCTTGTGCTGCGCTGTTGCGGACGTGCCAGGTAGCGCCATTCAAATTCAAGGGCAGAGATAAATCCATCGACGGCGCAGAATGCATGTAGGAGCGGGAGGTGTGCTTCGTCTATTGTCCGTGCCTCGTACAGCAGGCGATAGACTGCGTCGTTGAGCTCTCGCGCAGTCTGCGTCAGCCCGCCGAAGAAAGAGCGCGCATGCGCAGGGATGAATTCCCACTCAACCGTAGGCGCGTAGACGCAGCGGGACCCGCTCCGGGATATGATTCCCCATTGTGTCACCGCAGAGGGTGCAGGCATGTCTCCCTCTTCCGCGGCGGAAGCGTAAGAGAAGAAGGGGATGTCTGCTGCGCCCATGCGTCCCGCGTGCTCCACCACTGCATCGAGGGTATCATATTCGCAGACATCATCTTCGACGCTGCTGAGCGCGTCCATGCGTTGCGGCGCGTAGGCGAGGTGGCTTCCGATTGGTGCGAGAGACTGACAAGGGTCGTCACTTGCGAGGAGGACGAGGCCTTCGAGGCGCTTGATGGCGAGCATGCACCTCACAAGGGTGCTCCGTTTTGTAACCTATCTGAGCGGATGCCGCAGAGTGCGCGGGATATGTGCAGACATTCCGAAGAATGAAGAAAGATTTCCGAAAAAAATGCGTCTGCGGGGGAGAATCTTCAGAATTCCGCGAGCGTGTGCATCTGCCCGATGGCCTGCGAGATGTCTTTGATCACACCGCTTTGGAGGCCGTGGCTGTCGACAGGGATTATTTTCGTCGTCGGTCCTGCGGCGTTTCCTATCTTACGGATGGCTGCGGCGGTGTCCTTGTTGCCGTCGATGAGGAAGATGCGCAGGAGGAGTTCGGGGTGCTGCTGGAAGCTCTTCGCTGCGGCGACGCATGCGTCGACGTCGTCCGGCGCTCCGTCGGTGACGAGGTAGGCGAGGCCGGGGAGGTCTGAGCCGCCGAGTGTGCTGATGAGCCAGTTGATGGCCAGATGCGTGGCGGTGCCGCCGTCGGGCGCCTTCATCTTGTAGAGCTGGGCGGTGCTGATTGGATTGACCTGGGTGCTGTAGTGGGCGAGGTAGGTGTTGTTGCGGGGGTTGAGCCTACGGAGCAGCGCGTGCGTCGCGAGGACTGATTTCTTGGCTGCGTCGAACCTGCCGCGCTCTTCCATGCTGCCGCTCGTGTCAAGGGCGATGGCGGTCTCGAGGGAGGAGCGTGCGTAGTTCTGGCGGGGCTTGCCCGCGATGAGGTAGGGATAGCAGGGGAGGCGTTGGCCCCTGCTGCGCGCGTGGATGGCTGATTCGACCCAGTCGACGTCGGGGAGTTCTTCGAGGTCGTCAATCTCTGCCCAGTACGCCATGACTCCGTCGTAGGTGCGTTTTGTCTTGGTGAGGAAGCCGATGTCGCCTTGGCGCGCGATGCCGTTGACGATCTCATCGAGGAACATGTCTTCGAGCTTGCGGACGAGGTGTTTCTCATCGAATTCGAGCTGGCCGCTCTCGTTGACGCGGAAGAGTGCGAGCTTCTGCATGTGATCCTGGAGTTTGGCGCGGACAATCGCCACTGCGTCAGTCTGGGCGATGATCGCCTTGCGCTGCTCTTCCGTCTGGGCTTCGGCGCCGCTGACAAGGGACGCGTATTCCTGCTGGGCGCGGGCGAGCGCATCAGTGTGCTCAGCCTGAATCCTCCGGTATTCCTCCGCAGCGTCCTGCGCGTCCGATGCGGTCGTCCGCACCCCTGATGCGTCGTCGTGGAGCTTGCGCTCCGCTTCTTGGAGCGCGATGAGTTCGTTGCGCAGTTGCAGGGCGCTCGTGAGGTCTTTTCTGATGCGGACTGCGTAGTCGCGGATCATCTTGTCGGTGCGACTCTTGTACCAGCTGCGCATGAGTGTCTTGCCGAGCGAGAGCGTGGCGCGGGAGAATGGAGAGACGCCCAGGTAGTCGTGGACGATGTCGCGGAACGGGGCTTCGTCGGTGTATCTCTTGGTGAAGTCCGCGACGTATTTCTCGAGATCGTGCACGGCAGGAGTGCCGTCGCTGTCGACGCCCCAGAGGTTCCTGTCAGGGGTGATGGAATGTATCGTCTCTTCGAGGGAGCCTGCGTCGTTCTCGGGGTCTGCCATGGAGTCACCAGAGGGGTGTGTTGATGAAGCGCCACATGCGCCTGATCATGCCGGGGCGCGGAGGGAGGGGCGGGAGCGTATCAGGGGTCTGTTCGGGATTGTTGAGTGGATCGATGGTCTCTTCGGTGAGCGCGATGGCGATGGCGCGCTCGATCTTCGCAGGCTCCGGCGCAGGAGGGGCTTGCGCAGCGGCAGTCTCGGCGGGCGGCGTGTAAGCCGCCTCGGAAGGGGTGTAGGCGGGCGGCGTCGCTGGTTGCGCCTGGATGAGCTGGTCGTTGATGGTCAGGAGCGTCTCGAGTTTTTTCTGCCCGCCGACCTGGGCGAGGCGCTCGCGCACACGCGCCCGCATGCGCTCGAGTTGCGCCTGCGTGGCGTTGTAGGACTGTCTGCGGCGCTCCTCTTCAGCCTGGCGCTGTCTCGTCTGCTCTTCGCGCGCCGCGGCTTCGGCACCGAGGGTGCTGTCGATGGTCTGGATCTGGCCGTTGAGGTCGGCTTCGTATTCCGCCACGGTCTCGGCCTTAGTGCGTTCGGCTTCGAGGAGGCTGACGCCGCGCTGGAAGCGCAGATTGTCGCTCAGATCCGCGGCGAGCCCTTTGACGATTGACTCATCGGAGAGGACTGCGTTGATGGCGCCGGATGCGTCGTAGCCCCTTTGCCAAGCGGCGACGATGCATTCCTCGAGGCGAGCGGTGATTGCGCTGAGGTCGACGGGCGGCACGCGGAACCTGCTGCAGTCGGCGAGACGGTAGTCATCGAGACGCATCAGGGGTGCACCTCATTTCTTGGAGCACTGCGGACCGTGCCGATCGCAGGAGACATAGTAGGCGATGAGCGTAGCGGCTTCTGCGGGCGTCGCGAGCGCCATGTTAGGCTGCGCCTTGAAGAGGTAATCCATGAAGGGGTGGTTGATGCGGGCAGTCTGGAGCTTGCGGTTCTGCGGCGATGCGTGCGCGAGCTTGACCGCTTCGAATGCCTTGAGAGTCTCATTGCGGGAGGTGTACGAATGCGTCTCTTCGATGAACTTATCCTGGATGATGGGGATCTGAGTCTTGGCGACCATCAAATGCTTGCGGAACTTGCACCACCAGGCGTCCTCTTCCTTCTCGAGAGTCTTGGGGTACATCTCCTCTATCCAGTCGAAGAGCGCGCGTTCGATGTTCTCGAGGGCTTCGGCGTTGGGCTCTTGCACCCTGCTGGACATGGCGAACTCGATGCCTCGCATGGCGTACTCCGGGCCGGCGATGACAGGGGGTTTCGGCAGGAGGATGCGGTCGATGAGCAGGTCTGCGCGCGTGGCGAGGAATGCGTCGAACTTTGATCGGTTGCCGGCGAGGATCTCATTCAGACCCTCTCCTTTGTATTCCTTGCGGAAGAGGAGGTAGAACGCGTCGATGGCGTTCTCGATGGGCGCGGGGACGATGATGCGCGGCAGATCCAGCGGCTGCAGTGTGTGCGTGTCGCCGAGGGGGACGCTGCTCGCGGGGGAGAACTCCTTGTAGAATGCCTTGCGCGAGATGTGCGCGGATACTTCAGCATCAGATGGGTAGTCGATGCGTTGGAGCATCATGCGGTCGATGAGCGTCAGGTCGAATTTGGTCGGGTCGTTGGATGTGCCGATGACATAGGAGTGCGCAGGGTAGGTGAAGCGTAGCTGATCGGGCTTCATGGTGTTGCTGTTGAGCGCCGAGAGCAAACCTTCTTGCGTGGGCTGGAGGAGCTTGTCGAGCTCGTCAAGGTGGAGGACGCCGTTGTTGGTGCGGGGCAGGATGCCCGGATGGAACCCTTTTGGGTCGTACTCATTCTCGAAATCGACGCTGGATGCCCCTGCGTTGAGGGTGGGCATCTTGAAGCCTGCGAGATGGAGCCGCTTGAGGCCGGTGGTGCCTTCGACCCATTCGATGCCTTTGCCTTCCTCGTACTGGCACACGAGCACGCGGACGTCCTTGGGTTTTGGCGGGAGGAACTTGCCCGTGTGCTGGTAGGCAGGGCAGTACCTGATCTTGCACTCGGGGCAGGGAGGGACGGTTTTGGCGAAGTCGGCGTCGAAGAGGCTGAACGGGTTGCACTGGACTTTGCAGTCGTCGACGGTGAATGTGAGGCCCTGCTGCTGCGCGATGGCGACGATATCCTTGGCGATGTTGGTCTTGCCGGCGCCCGGCGGGCCGTAGAGATTGATGTCGCGGGCCATGAGAAGCATCTGGATGACATTCTCTGCGAGATCCGCGTCGATGACTGTGCGCGGGAAGAATTCCGCCATGACCTGCTTGCGCACTTCCTCATGCTTGTCGAGCGGCGCGATCTGGCCGAGGCTGGACGCTTCGAGCAGCCATACAGCGATGTCGGTTGGCACGGAGAGCTCACAGGAGATGGGTTTGCGCCGGCGTTTCGGCGTCAGAAGCGCTTCGAGCGTCAGGTATCCTTTGCTTTTGTCGAAGCTGAGAAGGTTGGCGTGCGTGCCGGGCGGGATGATCTGGGCGCGGCGTTCGCGGTCGACGAGGAGGGTGGTCTGGTATTCTCTTGTGAAGCGGACTTTGTGCCCGAGGCGAGAATCCGCGACGACGCCGTCGGCGAGGGCATTCTCGTAATCAAGGAGGTACTCCTTGTGCGGCCAGTCGATGATCTCGAGTTCTGCTGCGTCGACGTAGAGGCCGTGGCCGTCGGGGCAGCGGACCTTGTGCTGGTTGTCCTGCGGGCGCAGGTCGTGCCCGTTGGGGAACGCCTTGTCAAATTCTATGCCGAGCCGCACGGGATCGGCGCCTTTGCGGGTCTCAGGGACCAAGCGGATGACTCCTTCGAGGCCGCCGATGGGGCGGTTCTGGTAGTCGCGGATGGCTCTGACGCGCATGCCGAGGCGAGCGTTGAGCGCCACCGCCCTGCCTTCCTTGATGATGCCGTTGTCGGCGGCGGCATACGTCGCCTTGATGACTGGTTTCCAGCAGCCGAGCATCTCGTCGTTGATGGAGGCGAGGATGCGGTTGTGCAGGACCTGCAGGCGCTTGTACGCGATGAGCGCGAGGTGCGATGAGGAGTCCTTGGGGATGACGCCGAGGTCTATGAGATCCTGCCCCGTCTTGACGTTCTCGTAGGTGTGCGGCATGCCTGATCGCGCCGGGGGCTATCCGCATTCACTTATAAAGTTGGGCGAGGCCACCCTCAATTTTATAAGCGAGAGCGAAGTGCCGCCGTCAAATAACTTTCAGGTGATGCCACTATGAGCGACACGACACAACCCACGAACACCGCAGGAGCCACACTCGTCGATAAGATCATGGAGAAATACAAGTACACGCCGGAGGCGCGCGAGCAGACTCACCGAGCCTTCGACAGCACCGCGCGATCGCAGGCGGATACCAGGACGCTCGAGCGCATGAGCCGCGCCCCGAAGACGGGCACGGGCACGGGCGATGATGTCTACAAGGAGATGGCCGGTATCCAGCTGGATCTCGCAGAGCTCGCCGAGAGGTACGGCAAGCTGAATGTGAACTTCGCCTCGCTCGTCGGCAAGGATAAGGTCTACGGGCTCTGGGAAGCGCTCAAGATCAAGGTCTACGAGACCGTCGGCAAGCGGGAGCGGGCACGCGAGATGAAGATGGACGCGTACAGCCGCCACGGCAACGGCATGGAGATCCTCGTCGACAAGATGTCGGAGGTCCTCGCTGACCAGCACGAGAAGGCCAAGCAGGGCAAGTCCCTCGCAGAGCGCCTCCAGGCCGAGAATGTCGCGCACCTCAAGCGGCTCGACAAGAAGCTCGTCGACAGCCTGCGCAAGAGCTACGCCGGCACCGCGGACTACGCGACGGCAGAGCAGGAGGTCAAGCGTCTCGAGGATGAGCTGCGCGGCATCGACGATGCGCTCATGGCCTGTGAGAAAGAGGTGCAGGACGCAAAGATGCGGAGCGACCTCAATGCTGTCAACGCTCTCACTGACAAAATGACAAGCGTGCTCGACATCAAGTACGGCGTGCTTGACGGCAAGCTCTCGGCAGACGGCGCAGTGAGCGAGATCCGCCGCCAACTCCTCGACAAAGCAGAGGCGCTCCAGTCAGTCAAGGGCGCGACTGCCGCGACGAAAGTCAACTACCAAGCGACGATGACACTGATCGATGCCATGAATGAGCTCGAGATCAAGTACCGCCATGCGAAAGAGGACATGGTGCCCGTGTTCAAGAGCCAGGCGAAGATAGCGACGCTCGGCATGAGCCAGAAGGAGATGCGCGACACCCTGCTGAAGGTCGCGGGCATCTCAACACGGCTGATGGACGCGAACGCCAGGATGGTCAAGCATCTCTCGGCGCAGACGTTCGAGCTGCTGCAGACGCCGCTCTACGACCCCGAGAAGGCTCGCGCCGTCGAGGAGGACATCCGGGCGTACCGCGAGGAGATGAACAAGCTCAAGATGGAATGGGTCGAGGCGCAGCAGTCGCTGAGCATCGCAGACCCTCACTACGCGAAGCAGCAATAATCCCATGGCATCCCGCGGGCAGCACACCCTCGCAGGGAAGGAGAAAGACGCGTACCTGCGAGCGCTGGATGGATCTCTCGAGGCGCTCGCGCGCGCTCTCGCGGCCGACACCGGCGAGGGGCAGGAGGCTCTTCTCCGTCCGTTCGGCGAGCGGCATGATTGGGCGTGGCACCGCCTCCCCCGTCCGGGGAGCGCGTACGCGACTCTCGCCACCCTCGTCTCGCGCATCCGCGACACGTATTCTTGGCTGGAGTGGCGCGTCAATCCCCTCGATCCGACGAAGAACAGAGGGTATTTCGAGGATATCGAGGTGAGCGCCGAGAGCGGCCTGCCGTGGTATTTCAACCTCATCGATCTGCACAAAGTGAAAGGGCGGGCGGATGACGAGCTGAAGAGAGTTCCGGAATACGCTGCGCTGGCGCAGACATTGCGCAGCGTGCTGATGGATGACGACCTCCCTGCGGAAGATGTGCCAGAGGCCGCGCGGCGCGTGCACTCGTCGGCGATGCGGCGCAGCTTCCTCGAGCAGATACGCGAGGCAGACCTGCTCGGCTGGGAGCAGTCGCAGCAGTGCTTCCGCCCGAAAGCGACGCGGTTGCTCGCGCTCGGCGGAGAGGAGCTGTGGGATGTGAGTCTCATGAGATACAGCCCCGCGACGAGCATGTTTCATGCGTACATCATCGATGCGTGGCAGGACATACGCGAGCCGCAGATAACGCCCGACGCGGAGGGGAACGGCATCCTGTCACAGAAGCTCCTGTCGCAGCTGCATTTCAGCGAAGATAACGCTGCGTGGTACATCCTCAAGACGATTGACGAGAGTTTCAGGAGTCTGCATCCGGTGCACGTGACGCGGGCCCTGATCGGTCCGTTTGAGTGCAGGCATGTCACGAAACCGGGCGACATTCCTCTTTTGCAGATAACGCCGCAGCTGCTCGCAGAGAATCATGGGGTATGCCTGCTGCGCGGCAGCAGGCAGTATGCGTACGCGCCGAACCATGACGTGCACGGCCAGGAGTTGCGCCAAGTGGTCCATCGTGAGGACTGGCGCGATGAATATATCGTTGCGCCGGCGGCGTACGCATCGAGGGTCGCCTCGTCAGTCTTGGGCGAGCGCGTGAAGGTGGTGGAAGCATGAAGACTATCGATCTGACTGAGATTGCCGACAAAGACGTGCCGCACATCCAGTCTCTCATCAAGAACGCGAGAGGGCCCAAGACGGTCTATGAGGGAGCTCTCGAGCAGTATGGCGGGGGTACGCGCAACACCGCTGCGCAGATCTCGTACCTGTCCGCGTTCGAGAAGGCGCTGTGCGTGTTCCGGGCGGCATCGGTTGAGCTGCGCAAGGAGATGGACGTGCTGTCGCTGGAGCAGAGGCTCGCTGCGATGCAGCCAAAAGAACCCCTCTCGCCGGAGGAGAAAGCGCTGCAGCAGACCATCGCAGAGGCGGTGTTCCTCTCCAACAGGTACGCGCTTGCGGTCGCAGGGCACGCGGGGCTGGCGTTGCTGGACGCCGAGCCTGCCGCGATCGAGAGCATCTTCAGTTTCGGTCCGCGTATGGATACAAGCCAGGACAGGGACGCGCTGGCAGGGGCGCTCGCGTCGTGCGCTGCGCTGGACATCTTGCGCATCGCGAAGAGCAAGACGGGCGAAGGCGATGAGCCTCTCAAGCACACATTCGAGGCAATTTTCACCTCATGGACCCGTCAGTTCCGCTGGCAGACGCACAAGGATGCTGCGGAGAAGCACCGGCTGCAGGATCTCTCGCTCAAGTACGGGACGCTCACGATGCAGGCAGGGGAGGCCAAACGCCGTTTCGACACAGTGGTGGTCGATGAGCGTCTGATGCGCGTCACGAAAGAGGAGGTGATCGGCGGAGGGGAGCTCGGCGCGCGCGTGTGGTCGAACCTCGTCAAGCTCGCGGCGTACGATCCAGCGCGGAAGAAGAATCCCTACAATCCCGCGAGCGTCATCTTCACGTATGGCGAACCTGGCGGCGGCAAGACGCTGACCGCGCATGCCTATCTCCAGTCGTTCGCGCAGCTGTGCAGGGAGAAGAACATTCCTCTGTGGGCGTTCACGCACAGCACGACAGATTACGCCTCGCATTACCAGAACAAGACCGCGAACGAGCTGTCCGCTCTTGCGGGCAAAGTCAGGGAGTTCCCCGGTCCGGTCGTCATGTATGTCGCCGATGCGGATAACATTTTCAAGTCGCGCAAGGATCCTCGGCTGACTGCAGAGCAGCAGCAGACGATGTCGGTGTATTTCAAGATGTTCGACGGATCGTTCATCCCTAAATGCGGCAAGTTTATGGCGATCATGGATGCGAACACTCTCGAAGGTATCGACGATGCGACCAAGAGCCGTATCTTCGATGAGATTGTTGAGTGCAGGCGCTTTGAGAAGGCAGAGCATTTCGCGGAGCTCGCGCGCCGCTGCATCACGAGCGGCGTCGAGGGGGTCGGCCTCTCCGATGCGGACTGGTTGGCGATAGGCGAGCAACTGCTCAAGGGTCCGCTCAGCAACAGGGAGATCAGCCACGTGGTGGGCAGGCTTCGCAGGGGATTCGACGTGCCTGAGACGATGCTGGGCAGGCAGTTCGATGAGCATGTTGCGTACAGGAATGAGCGGCTCAAGGGCATCATCACCAAGGAGAACGTCCTCAAGGAGATAGATTCATACATCGCGACGCGCATGGAGATTGAGCGGAACGCGATGAGCGCCATGTATGAAGACAACAGGGTCCGTTTCCTTGAATACTTGGGCAAGAAGAATGAGGGGACGCAGGCGCAGTGACATGACCGATCTGCGGGATTTGCAGGACTTGTACCGGTTGCGTGAGATCC
The DNA here is from genome assembly GCA_964445485.1 of uncultured Methanosarcinales archaeon. Classification (GTDB taxonomy): domain Archaea; phylum Nanobdellota; class Nanobdellia; order Woesearchaeales; family ARS49; genus CAYUPS01. The sequence continues at coordinate 22,957 of CAYUPS010000006.1, forward strand.
TCAACGAGCGCCAAGGCCTGGACACGAACGGTCTCGAGAGGGATTTCCTCGCGTTCGCCTCCTGCGCGGGCAGGCAATCGCTCACCGTGCACCCTCCACGGCTGTACGCTCCTGAAGGCGATGAAGCGGCGCACTTGCGCGAGGCGCTGGCGTGGCTCGGCCACGCAGGAGAGATGCCTGCTGCCATCGACATCTCGGGTGCGTTCGACCGGAGTCCACTCGACGGCATGGTGCTTCTGTCAGGGCGGCAGCTGGATGCCGATCATATCGGACCTTCGAGGAGCTACTTGAACCCTCTTCTGGAGAGGATTTACGCGGATATATCGACGCTCACGGAGTTCACTGTGCATGAGGCGCTCGTGTCCCGCATCGCGTGCAGGAGGGGGGAGCTTGAATTGCGCGAGGCGTCCATATTCCCGGACAGATTCTCTCCGGGCAGGTACACCCTGGAGGTGTCGCTCGACACGCCATCAGGCACCATTAGGCGGCTGCAGGGGGTGCATTCCCTGCTCGAGAAGATGGCGCGCGAGCCGTGCACGACGCTGCTCGATCCGACAAAAGCGGAAGGCGCTGTCGACGAAGCGCTGTCATTGCGCTCGCGCCTTGGCGCTCTCTCCCGCTATACCCTTCCGAAGGAGCAGCGATTCTCCGTCGAGACTGACAGCTGCGTCTTCGATACTGCCGACACCGACCTCTTTTATCTCTACGCGCCGGCGACGGCGACGAACATCCTTGTGCATTTCGGCGAGCAGCCGTTCAAGCAGCGAAAGCCGGGATGCCTGACCATCTTGGATGGCGGCCAGCATGAGTACACGCTGGCGGAGCTCGTGCGTCTTGGTGTCTACGCGCCGAGCATTCCTGTCTTGACGCGGAGGATCAAGACGCTGCAGCAGCTGCAGGATGGAATGGCGCGGGCGAGCGGTGGCGCAGCCTCCGGGATGTCAGAGCTCCAGAAGCTGATCGGGAATCTCGAGAAAGCGAATGAGTACATGAGGGGCGTGGTCAATGAGGATATGCGACGTGAGTACGTCTCGCGCCTCTCGCCGGAATTGCTGGAGTTCATGGTCTGCCCTGCGTCGCAGGATCCGGTCATCCATGATCTCCTGCCGCGCCTCTCGTGGAATGCGGCAGTGAGGCGGTATAGCGATACGGATAGGTTCATGAGGGAGTTCGGCGAGGCAGGCGAGGAGCGCCGAGCAGAGATGCTCAAGGAGGCGATGGCGAACCTGTCATTCACGAACCAGCAGAACGTGAGCGTCAACAACTGGCTCTACAGGAACCATCAGGACTTCTGTTCGAAGAGCGGCATCACGTTCGACGTGTGGTGAGCGCGCGCACCATCACGACACGCCCGAGTGTCAGGAGAGGGAGCGCGATGAGAATGAGGAAGGCCAGGCCTCCTGCTTTGCTCATCTGCACGAGCGATGCGGTGTTGATAATGCCTGCCGCGCCGAGCAGCGCGGCAGTCGCGGCCGCGGGGAGGAATGCGCGCCAACGAGTGAACGCCTCCCGTGCCGCCTTGAATGATTGCGTGGCGCTGCCGCCGCGCGCGTATGCCGCCCAGAGGGCGTAGAGGATGAGTGCGAGGAGCAGGAGGATGATGGAGCGCGCTGCGCTCTCGCCGAAGAGCGGGAGCGGCGATGATGTGGCGCTCTCGATCATGGCAGCGCCGAGAAGGAGCGCGAGGAGCCAGAGGGCGAAGCCTGCGATGCTGCTGAGGGCGAACGTGCCTGCGAACTGCGCCAAAGGGGATTTGTTGCCTGCGATGCGGTGCGCGCACAGCCAGGCGATGCCTTTGAGGGCGAGCCAGAGGGCGCAGGTGATGAGGAGGAAGATCGTTATGTTCTCAAGCAGCGAGGCCCATGCTGCCTGGCGCTCCGGTGTTGAGAGGAGCGCGGTGTTGATATCTGTGAGGGTCTCTGCGCTGATCGAGCTCGCCTGCTCCTGCAGGCCCTGCATGAGCGTCATGACTGCGCTTGACGCGCGCGTGAAAAAGATGTAATGGGTCTGGAAGAATAGCAGGAGGAAGAGGAAGTCGGCGGCGAGCGCGATGAGCGAGAATCCCCATCGCGTGCGCATGAGGCCCAGCGAGCCGCCGAGAGCGTTGATGATGCGGGGCACTCTCATGGGAACACGCAGCACTGCCTCTCGGGAGGGCACCAATCATCGGTGGGGACCGAACCCGCGATGCAGCCGATCTTGCTGCACGCGCCAGGGCAGGGGAATTGCGCGATCGCGCCGCCGGTCGGCGTCGAGGCTGTGACTTTGATCGTCTTGTCAGGGCCTTTCTGGGAGGCTTCGCCGACGCCGCTGATGGCGACGGCCGCGCGGAGGTATACTGCGTAGTCTCCTGCGGCGTTCATGTTCAGCTGCTGCGTCGTGAACGAGCCTGCCGTGCTTGCTTTGAAGCCGTTGCCTCCGCCGGGCAGCGCGCTCGTTGTCTGATCGAAATTCACTCCCGTGCAGGTCTCCTGCCCTGTTCCTTTGGCGCACAACTGCAGGCGCTGGAAGGAGTCTTTGCTGAGGAGCACGTAGTCATAGGCGATCGCGCCGCCGCTCTGCGCTTGCGCGACGGACGGTCCGCCTTGGAATGTGATGCTTGCTTGCGCGCCGGCGGATCCCGGGAGCGGCTGTTGCGCTGGTGCGGGCGCTGCGGGCTGCGTGAGGGTCTCGCCGAGGCCTTTGAGCTTGTCTTTCTCGAGGCAGCTGACGAGGAAGGTGGACTGGACCTGCGCAGGGCGGCCGGTGATGGCGTCGGTGGTGCGCTGGGTGGTCGCCGTGCCGAACTTGTCGGCGTCGTAGGCGTAGACTTCGATGCGCCAGGGGACGACGTCTCCCTTCTCGCAGGCGTTCTGCGCGCTCACCGGCTGCTGGGGCGCTTGCCTGCGGCCGCTGAGGTGGAATTGCAGTCGTGTCTCTCCGTCGAGGAATGTGGGTATCTTGCCGAACTGGATGACGATCTGGTAGCGCTGCGTGACGCCTTGCTGGGCGGTCTGGATTTCGTCGAAGAACGTGACGCTGGCGCCGCCTGCCTGCTCTGGCGTGAGCGTGCTGGCCGCGCCTTGGACTGCTTCGCCTTTGGGGAAGCCGTTCTGCTGCGTGTACACGCCGGCGCTCTGCGGCGCGCGGTAGAGCGAGTATTCCAGGGAGTTCTGCGAGGGGAATTCGATGAGGTACATCCGATCGACGGTCTGTCCGGTGCTGGTGTCGGTGACGGTGACGCCGGTGATGGTCTCCGCGTCGGCGACGGGGCGGCTTAGGCGGGGAGATCCGCGCCAGGCGCTGGCGTCCTGCGGGCGGGTGGTGCGCGTTCCTTTGGCGATTGCGGTCCGCATCTTGGATTCGTCGACGGGGACGCTGATGTCGCGGGTGTAGTCGCCGCTGGTGCGCAGTGAGAGGATGCCTTCGGTGCACTGGTATTGGGCGTTGTCCTCCGGGGTGTTGGCGTCGAAGAGGTCGCCGGCGCCGTCGTAGATGCGGTAGCCGAGGCATTTCTCGTCATCGCCTTTGGGCCGGTCGGGCAGGGTCTGCTTGATGTCGATCTGGAAGTTGAGGGGCTCTTTGAGGGGGAAGAGCTGCTGGCCGGTGGCGGGGTGCTTGAGCTCCGGATAGTGCGGCCGGACTGACTTGAGGGAGAGGCCGCTGATGGCCGTGCCGAACTGGCAGCGGTAGGTGAGTGTGAACGGGTCGAAGCTGCAGAAGGCGGGAGCGTCGCCGCCGACGAGCTTGATGCCGCACTCGCTCTGGCCGGCGATGATCTTGCCGGTCTTCTTGTCGTCGTATTCCCACTTCAGCACGGCTTTGTCGTACCGCACGTCTGCTTGGACAGTCTGGAAGACCTCTGCGTTGAGGATGTCGTTCTTGCGCAATTGTCCCGTGCCGAGATCAGGGCTGCTGACGAAGATGTCTTCGCGTTTCTTGGTGTTGCAATCGCACTCGCCGCCTCTGTAGCCGTCGGCGGGGTTGCAGCGGAAGCCGTTCGAGCATTGCAGGCGCAGCTCGTAGCGCAGGTCGGCTCCTGCGGCGAGGAACGTGCCGAAGTGGTAGTTCCATGTGGTGAGGCCGCTGGGTTGCGTGAGGGGGTTGTAGCTGATGAAGCGGCGCTCGCAGGGGAAGAGCAGGCCTTGGCTCTCGATGGGGATGCTGTCGACTGTCTGCTGGAAGATGCCTTGCACGTCGAGGTTCCACTCGCCGGTGAAGGCGAATGCGCACACGGCGTGCATGAGCTTGCGGTCGATGAACATCGTCTTATAGAGCGCGGTGTTGCCGTAGCGGCTGCTGACGCTGCGAGACACGTCAGAGCCCGCGCCGGTGAGCGCGCCGATGACGTCGCCGAAGGGTCCGCTCGAGACGCGTTTGCCGCCGCCGGAGGCGCCGTATTTCTGGGTGAAGCAGCGCACGAGTTCATAGATGAGGTCGCAGGCGTACTGGGAGAGCGCTGCTTGGCACACGCCGCTCGAGCCATCGCCGGTGATGAGGATCTTCTGGAGGCAGTTGCGGCCGGCGACCATGATGTTGCGCCAGAGCTGCAGGTAGGAGGTGACGGCCGGGACGCAGGCGCATTGGACGCTGCGCAGGAAGCCTGATTCGGGGATGACGATGTATTCCTTGTCGGCGATGCCGACTTTGCTGCATACGCTGCGCCAGATGTTCTCTGCCTGCTTGTCGCACGCGGCGGGGTCTTTGAGCTTGCCTGCGAGGTCTGATCTGCACCATTCTTTGACCTTGGCGGCGAATGCCTTGTCTTCGCAGAAGAGGTTTGCTTTCTGGTCAGTGGGCAGCTCGGCCGTGATGCTGTGGATGTCGGCTCCGTCGACCGGTGTGAAGTAGAGCTGGGCGTTGACCATACTGGTCTCGCCGGGCTGGAAGCGTTCGCCCGCCGCTGCGCTGGCGCCGCGTGCGCCGCCAAAGATGTTCTGGTTGCTGCGCTCTTCCTGGCTGAGGCGGAACTGCTCGTAGACCATGCCGAATTCGACAGCGTAGTCGGAGACGTCTTCCTCGCTGCCCGCGTGGACGGGAGTGAGCCTGACGTAGATGTCCTGCTTGGCGGCTTCGACGGGTTTCTCCTGGAACTGGATGCCGGGGAAGGGGCCGATGATCTCGGGCAGTTCGCGTCCGCTGCCGGGCTCGCAGAATCCTGCGACGCTGTTCCAGAGCACGTTGCACTGGGGTCCGCGCTCGGGCACGCCCGCTTTTTGCGCGGCGAGGCATGCGCTCTCTTTGATTTCGTCGAAGAGGTCCTCGCTGCTCGAGGAGAGGCCGCATGCGGTGCCCCATTGGGTCATGTAGTCGAATCCGCAGCAGTCAGGATGGGCTGGCCGCAGTGTCTTCTGGCAGTCTTCCTTGGTGAGGCCGCCTGCCATCGGTTTCTCGCCGGTGTACTTGCGGTAGATGTCATCGATGCCGTTGAAGTTGATCTTGAGGGGGCCTTCGGGGATGATGGTCTTCTGCGGGCCGCGGTATTTGCCGTAGAAGCCGCAGTCGCTGCCTGCCCAGAGCGAGCCTTGGTAGGCCCACTTGGCGATCTCGCTGTTTGCGAGGGTGTCTGCGTTGATGGCGATGGGTTCGACGCTGCCGCCTTGGTCGCGCACGTATGTCTGGAGGGAGGGGGCGCTGGGGCACGCGACGCGGTCGCACACTTGGTGCAGGACGCCGCTCTCGAATGATTTGCGCGCTGCGATGGTGGACTGGCAGCGCATGCAGGCTGCTTGGCGCTGGTCATCGCCGGCGAACGCGTCTTCGCACAGGCCCGCTTCGGCGATGCGCTTGTCGAAACCGCCGGTGAAGACGCTGAGGATCTGCTGGCCTTCGCAGTTGAGGCGTTCTTGGAAGTAGTTGACGTAGAGCCAGATGTTGCCGCCGAGGCAGCCGTAGAGCAGGTACGTGCCGATGGTGGTCAGCGGCTTGACGATGTCGTCGATGACTTCGATGGCGCTGTCGAGGAATTCGACGCTCTTGCGCAGGAAGCTCTGGGGGAGCAGGTCGGGCGGGATGCGCTGGTCGATGACGATGCTGATGGGCATGCACACGCGCTGGACGGCGTTCTTGGGCTGCGGCAGGAGCTGATTGCTGGCGAGGGCGGTGCGCGGGTCGAGCGTCCTGCCGGGCGCGAAGATCTCCTGGTAGGGGATCTCGAGCTCGAGGAAGAGCTTCACGCAGCCGAGACCTGGCGCACCCGGGGTCATCTGGCCGCTGGAGGCGACGGGCGTCTGCTCGATCTGGCCGCACTCGCCTTTGTGGTTGGCGCTGATGTTCGCTTCCTTGTCGAAGAGCGTCGCGTTCGCTTTGCCCAATTGCGGATCGGGCACGTGCGAGAAGTCGACCTGGATGTAGCCGACGTAGGTGGTGTTGCCTCTCTTATCGACGAGGGCTGTCGCCTCGACCCAGTCATTGTCGTATTCTTCCGCGACGTCGCCGCTGAGGAGCAGGGGCCGCACGCGGATCTGGTTGGGATTGATGAAGACCTGCTGGGCGTTGCCGCGGTACGTGATGTTGAAGGGAATGCCTGCCTGCTGGATGTTCTGGAGGAGGAGGCGGGGGTTGAGGCTGGTGGGCGTGATCTGGCCGAGTTCGACGCGGAACGTGGTGCCGAAGCCGCAGAGCGCGTACCTGACGATTGTGGAGGGCAGTTCTGCCTTGCGCCCGGCGAGGTCGACCGCTTCGAGCTTGATCGCGTTGTCCCAGCCGACGCCCGTGTCGATGCTGGCTTTGCTGATGTTGCCGCTGCTCGAGACGTCGCGGCGCAGCGTCACGTCGAGGCTGAACGTGTTGCCGGCGCCTGTGCGTGCGAACTCGGCGGGTTTCTTCTCGCCGTTGATGTAGATGAAGACCGTGCCTGGTTCTGAGAGTGCGCCTTGGATGGTGATGCGGGGCGCGTAGGAGGGGGAGAGGGTGTCGAGGTTGTGGGTGAGGAATTGCGGCGGCTGCGTGTCGAGCGTGGTGGTGCCGCGGACGATGGCGCGGTGGCCTGCGCTGTCGATGGCGATGATCTCGACGGTGTTTGGCACGCCTTCCTGCAGTTGCAGGGGGAGCGTGAATGTGCCTGCGGGGACTTGCTGCTCCTGGAAGCCGCATCCGATGGCGTCGAGCGACGGAGGGAGGGGTGTGGCCGCTCGGCTGTCGCCGGGGCCGGTGGTGATGCGAAGGGGTCCTGCGGCGGGGCCTTCGTTGCAGCCAGCGTCGACGGCGCTCACGGAGTAATCATAGGAGGTCTCTGCGGCGGCCGCCTGGTCGATGAATTCGAGGGTGCCGTTGCGCTGCACGGGCGTGCTGAGAGCGGCGATGAGGTTGCCGTCGCGGTAGACGAGATAGCCGCGCAGGCTTTCCTCGGCGACTGGTTGCCAGCTGAAGGTGACGGCGTTCTGCGCGACGGTTCCTGCTGCGAGGCCGCGCGGCGCGAGAGGCGGCGCGGTATCGCCGCCGGCGATGACGCGGTGTCTGAGCGTGACGGGCTTGTCGACGCTGCCGTTGAGTGTCGGGATGTCTGCGAAGAAGGGCGGGATGGCGATATCGAGGCGCGGGGGTGTGCGGTCGACACGCACCTGGCGCTCGGCGCTGCCGACCGCGTTGTTCAGCGTGGCGCGAGCGACGAGCGCATTGGTCTCGGCGGGGAGCGCGACGTTGAGGAACGTGAATTCTCCCGCGGGTCCGACGGCGCTGATGACGCGCCGCACCTCGCCGTTGATGAGAAGCTCTACCTGCGCCCCTGCCGGCGCCGTGCCGGTGACGGTGATGGCGATGTCGCTGACGACATCCGGTGCGGCGAGTGTGACGTCGAGGATGCCGTTGCCGATCTGGGCGGCGACCGCGGCGGGGAGGAGCGCGATGAGGAGGATGCACCAGAGCGCTGCGGGTTTGGTGGCGTTCATCGGAGCGTGGGCCTCAGGATGTCGTTGTGCGTGCCGGCGAACACCGCCTCGAGCGTGGCTGAGCGTTGCTGGTCGTTGCTGGGTGTGCCGCGGAGCACATGGAATTCTATGGTGCCTGCGCCCGCGACTTCGGCGCCGCTGATGCTGATGTTGCGGGCCTGGTAGCCGCCGACGATCTGGCCGGTCTGGTCGCTGACGAAGACGTCGATGTCGTAGAGCGTTCGCTCTTCGATGAGCGGCACCTCGCGCTCCTCGGGCCGCGCGGGGTACTCGCGGAATTCGTCGTAGCGCGCGCCGGGGACGCTGATGCGGATGTGGGCGCGGTCGGTGGCGGGGAGCGTGGTGGCTGCGGGGTTGAGCGTGCCGTCCGCGGGGTTGAAGGCGTGGGCGACGACGCTGTAGCGCAGGGGGCTGAGCTTGCGCAGATCGAGTGTGAGCGCGTCGCTCTCGCCCAAGTATGCGTCTGAGGGGAGGTAGCCGTCGGCGTGGGCGCGGATGCGCGGGTTGCTGCAGCCGTCGGGCAGGTAGGTGCGGAGGCGGTAGATGCCTTCGTCCGCGTGCGTGGCGCCGAGGAGGCACGTGTTGCCGCCGCAGTCGAGGCTGATGTTGACGTTGTCGAGCTCGAGACCGATGGGGCTTCCTTCGACGGCGCCTCGGGCCCTGAATTCTGCGGTGCGCGAGCCGAGGTTGTTGCAGAAGTCCGTCGTGCCGAGCAATGGCTCGAAGCGGCGGAGGCCGAAGTAGGTGCGCTCGCCTTGGTTGCGGTTGATCAGGACGGGGAATGCGAATTGGAAGGTGTAGCCGGCGCCGCCGAACGCGGTGGGGGATTTGATGACGGCGAGGACGGGGTAGATGATGCTGTAGGAGAAGTGCCATTGGTTGACGCAGAGGAAGGGGAGGATGCGTGCGGCGCCGCCGAGCTGCGTGCTGTGCAGGAGGCCGCCGTCGTGCGGCTGGGCGACGAGGCGCATGCCCCACTCGGGCCGGTACGTGAATGCCTGGCGCAGTTCGGTGGGCTCTGCGCCGACGTCGAAGGAGAGGCGGAAGTATTCGTAGGCGTCGCCGGGGACGTTGGCGGGGGGCGTGATGCGCTCGGCGCCCGCTTGGAGGGCTTCCTCGATGTCTGCTGCGTCGCGGGCGACACGCTCGTAGGTGCTGCGCGATGCTGCGTAGGGGAGGTAGTTGGTGTTCTGGACGCGGATGCGGGGGATGTTGTAGTAGAGGGCTGTCTGCAGGGATTCTTGGATGCTGTCGAGGCGCCAGGTCTTGCGGCCGCACTCGATCACCATGCCGTCGGTGGGGATGTCAGGGTGCATGCTGAGGAGGTCGACGGTGAGGTTCTCGAACAGCATGTAGCGGTTCTCGGCAGCCATGGTGCGGTTGGCGAGCTGCCAGATGCGGCGCAATGGAACGTCGAGCACGCTCACGTACTGCTCGAGGGCGAGCGTGCGGCCTTCGAACTGGAGTTCCAGCGGCCAGGTGAGGTCGACGATGACGTTGTCGGCGGCGATGGTGACTTCCGGCAGGGGGTCTGCTTTCTCGGTGACGCTGTAGACTCCTTCGAAGGCGCGGAAGCTGTCGGTGCAGGAGCGCAGATCGTCTTTGATGCGGAGGGCGAGGTCGTGCGCCATCAGGTCAGTGCTGGGGGTGCGATCTTCTGCTTCGTAGTACCAGTAGGGGATGCGGGCGACGCCTGCGGGGTCGAGCGGGAGGTAGGAGAAGGGATTTTGCGTGATGCTGGGCGGGAGGGTGAGGTAGCCGCCTTGGAGGCCCATGCGGACGAGTGCGTTGGTGGTGATGTCGTTGACGCATTGGGCGACGAAGTCGTAGATGGGGCGGCGGTCGGCGGGAACTTGAATAGCGCGCTCGATGGGGGGGACAGTGGCTTGGCGGTAGTAGTAGATGCCGCTGCCTATCACGAAGAGGAGAATGATGCCCAGTATGATGAAAAGCGTCGCTTGTGCGCGTCGTTGCATCCGAGACCCCCTTTTTAAGTCTCCCGACGATACGGGAGCCACCCGAGTATATAAATCTACCGCTTCTTCACGACGCGGGCCGCGACAGACGCTTGGTAAGGCCGGAACCAGAGGAAGAAGAAGACAGCAAACAGCAATCCCGCGACAAGGCCGGGCATGCCTGAGAACGCCTCAGCGCCGTAGAACCACACCGCCGCAGTCATGATGACGCTCGCGAACACATAGAACGGGATGACCGCCAGCGCATACGCAGGCAGGAAGGCGCCGAACGAGCCGATGCCGTGCGCGAACGCGTCCGTGACCGCCTTGCCGATCCTATGATGCGAGGCGAACGAGGAGTACACAAGACCCGTGAAATGCCAGTACGCGAAGCCGAGCAGCGGCGCGTACACGCTCAGCGCAAAGAGCGCCACGCCCTCGCTGAGACTGAGCGCGAGCATGACCAGCGCAGGGAGCAGCCATACAAGCCACCAGCACAGCGTGAGGAGGCAGTAGCGGAGGAGCGCGCGCCGCGACACGCGCGCATCGCGCAAGAGATGCCAGATGAGACCGCGCGAGACGCCGTAAAGCACGACGAGACCGAGGAACAGCGAGATCGCGATGGAGAGCTGGATGAGCGCCTGCTGCTGCACGATCGCGATGTTCTGCTCGAGCACTGCCGCGTCCGCGATCGCCGCCGCGTCGGTGCTGACCGCGCCGAGCGCCGTGATCTGCCACGCAGCGAGCTGCTGCATCGCGTACATGAACAGGATCGCGCAGAACCAGAACAGCGCGTCGATGACGCCAGTCATCAGGACAGTCGTATCGAGGCGCCACGAGTCGCGGAAACGGTTGACGGCGTCTGCCGCTGCCGCGCGGGGCGTGAGCAAGAGCACCGCTCCCGCCAGCAGCAGGCCGATCGTGATCACATCGATGCCGTGGAGACTGTAGGCGAGATAGGCGAGGATGAGGAGGATGAGCGCGATCGCGCGCGGCATCGTCACAACGCGAGGCAGCTGCATCTCAGAACCCCTCTCCCGGCGGCCTGCCGCCAGGCCCCGACGGTCCGCCGCTGCCGCCGCTCGGCGCGGGGGCCTCGATGCGAGTCGGCGTGCCCTCCTGCTGGACGATCGTGTTGCAGATCTCACTGACCTCGCGGCCGTCGAAGGTGATGATGCCGGGGCTGAAGCGCAGGCAGACCGCGCGGTAGTCATTGAAGCTGTACGCGAGGATGGGCGCGGTGGCGAGCGCGCTCACCGAGCCGCTGAGAGTCTGCTCCGGAGTGAACCAGTGGTACTCGGAGCCGTCCGCTCGCCGGAAGACGACGTTGTAGTGCCCATCGCCCTCTTCCGTCGGCGAGAGCGCGTACGTGACCTTGTAGAGGTATTCGCGCGAATTGTTGAACTCCGCGGCGGGCGAGCGCTCGCCTTCGATGTGGGCGACGATGCGCGGCGCGCCGCGCGGCGTCTCCGTCACTGCGGTGCCGCTGCCGGGCGCGAAGCGCGTCTCCTTGCCGCAGATGGTCGACGACCAGCACTGCGTGCCGCCCAGGAGCAGCGTGTCGCAGAACGCGTCCTCGACCGCCTTGCGCTGCTTCTCGAGGTCCTGGTCGCTGATGAAGAGCGACGCGAGGCCGCCGAGTCCGCTGTACTCGCTGTAGCCGCGCATGAAGTCGCTCAGGTACGCGAAGAAGAGCTCGCGCCCGTGCAACGCGTCCATGCGGGCTTTTGCCGCGGCGCGCTGCGCTTCGGCGACTTTCGTCTCGTATCCGTCGACATCTTTCTGCAGCGCGTCGATCTGGGACTTGAGCGCGGCCTTCTTGGCAGGGTCTGTCTCTTTGGAGTGCTGGTTCTGCAGTGCCTGCAGCTCGATGATTTTGATGCGGCCTTCGGCCCGCACGACGTTCTCTTGGGCCGCGGTCATGCGTATGCGCGCGTCTTCCATGGCTCGCTGCGCGTCGCGCAACGCCTGCTGGTCGATGGCGCTCTCTTTGGCGAGCGCCTTGAGCCTGTTGTATTCCGCCTCGTTGACGCCGAGGGCGAACGCGGCGTCGTTCATCTCTTGGCGCGCTTTCGCTGCGGCGTCCTCGAGTTTCGCGCGCTCTGCCGCGAGCTTCTGCTCAGGGGTCTGCGGTTTAGCTGCCTCCGCGCCAGGAGTTGATTTGTCCGCTGGTTGTTTCGGAGGATTGAAGCTCGCAAGGACATCACCGGCAACACCCCCATACTTGTCTTTCTCATGGGATTGATGGAATTCGAAGAGAGCCTGCTCTCCCGCGTCGAGTGCGCCGGATTTTTCGTAGTGTTCCGCGGCATTGTAGAGGAACGTCCTGACGCTGTCGATGCTTCCGTCTGTGCGCGTCTCAACGTCAGCGAGCTGCACCCACATGTCCGCCATGTTCTTGTAGGCGGCATTCTCGAGGGTCTTATCCCCTGCATTGCGGTATTGGAGTGATCTGTCATTGTACGCGCTGAACGCTCGCTGGGTGTATTCCTTGTAGTAGGGGATGTTGTTTTCTTTGAGCGCCTGGGAAGCGTAGTCGCGGTACTTATCAGCGTCCTCGGGTTTGGCGTCAATCGCTTTGGGAGGCGCGGGAACCGCGGCAAGGACGCTGCCTGCGAGCAAGAGGACGATGATGATGGAGAGGAACGCGTGTCTCATCCGAAGATACCTCCGAAGATGCCGCTCCGGGTCTGGTTGCCGCCGCGCTGCTCCTCGACGGCATCGTCGAGTTCGTCGCAGGCGTCGTTGCGCGTGCTGAACCAGTCTCCCGAGATGATGCTCTTGACGCTCTTGACCGCGTCGGTGACTTTGGCGGCGGTCTTGAGGACGATGCAGGGGGTGTATGCTTCGTTCCACGCGCCGCGGCAGGCGAGCCTGCAGAGCACGCCGGAGATGGCCGCGAATGCGTCGAAGGGGTTGCTGAACATGTTCTTGAGGATGCCGACGAACTGGTTGTAGAGCGCGGTGAAGGGGATGGCGTTGAAGACTTGGTTCATGACGAAATTGCAGGTCATGTATTCCTTCTGGTCCTTGCAGAAGGAGATGGGGACTCCTTTCTCGCGCACTTCGCGGGCGAGGCAGAGGCCGTATTCGCATTGGATCTGGCGGTACTTGTTGAGGTTGTGGATGATGCCGGGCACGCACAGGCACGCGAGGCTCCACACGAGGGATTCCTTTGTGTCGATGGGCTGGCCGAGGCTGCTCACGTCATAGCCGCCTTTGGGCAGATCTCCCTTGGGCACGTTGCCGATGGTGCCGCCGCTGCCGGTGACGAAGGAGTTGACGCCGCTCTGGATATTCGAGCACATGCCGCCGAGGCCTGCGCCGCCCAGCTGCGGAACGATGCCGAGGAGGCCGCTCGCGGGCTTGGCGGCGGTGTGCTGGCAGTTCATGAAATCGCAGAACTTGTCGACGTAGGGGAAGACCTTGTCGCGCAGGAAGCTCTCGCCGCTCGAGACGGGCCCGCCGCATGCCGCGGCGCGCAGGGTGTCTATCTTGAACGCGACGGGGTGCGGCACGAGGGACTTCGCGACTCTGCCGACGAGCGCGAGGAGGGTGTCCTTGAGCAGGAGGAGATTGGCGATGAGGTTCTTGATCTGGCAGATCTTGCTGGCGATGTCGGCGAATTTCTGGAGGATGCCGACCCATTTGAGCGAGTCCTGCGCCTTCTCGATCTCCTCGTCGATCTCCTTGTCGAGGTTGGTTGAGAGCTCGCCGAGCGGTTGGTTGTAGAACTGCAGTGTGAGCGTGACGTTCTCTGTTTCGGGGAATGCCGTGACGCGGTTGCCGACTCGCGAGAGTATCTGCAGGGGGCAGGTGAAGCGGAGCTCGTTCTGGAAGTCCTTGCGCTCGAGCAGGAGGGCGATGACGGGTTCGCGGCTGCCTGCGAATGCGTTGAAGAGCTGCATCTCGGCGACACTGCCCGTGACTGCCTCGGCGGGGCCGCATTGGCTCAGATCGCCCAGGCGGGTGCTGACGATGCTCTGGTCTCCGGCGCCGAATGGCGCGAGGGTGACGCGGCAGTACGCCTTGGTGTTGATGAGGGTGGTGACGCTGCGGTCGATGGCGCGCGGGCTGCATTGGACGTTGACGGCGCGCCAGTGATTGGGGTTCTGGTCGAGGTCGATGCCGAAGACGGGAACGCTGTCATCGAGGATGCCGATGTTGCCGACGTCGTCGCTGAAGATGAAGCGTGCGGTGCCGGTGAACGGACCGCTGCGCAGCACAGTGGTGCGGAAGGTGCACGTGCCGCCTCCTTCATTGTTGAGCGTGATGGCGGTGAGATTGCACGCGCCGGGCGTGTTGTTCGCGCCGCCGAGCTCTGTGAAATCCGCTGCCACCCTGTTGAATCCCCTGGCTTCGACGGTGTACTCAAGGGTATCGCCGGTGAGGATTGTCTCACCGAGTGATTGCTCGCCGTGCAGGATGGTGCGGTTGACGATGCGCATCTCGCGCGGGCCGTCGCGGTCGAGCAGTATCTCCTGCGCGAGGCTGCGCGCCATGACGTTGCCGACATCGTCGCGGCTCGCGGCGTTGGTGCGGACGGTGTACCTGCCGGATTCGACAGTGGGATTCCACGGGAAGTCGCAGAGCCACTGCGCGCCGTCGGTGCGCGTGCAGGCAGAGGCGCGGACTGCGTCGCTCATGCCGAACTCGCGCAGGTCGAGGAAGATGTCGCGACGGTTGAGCCCTGCGCCCGGGCGGTTGTTGTTGTCGAACTCTTCGAGGAGGACTTTGAGCGTGCCGGTGCCGTTCTTGACGGGCAGGCCGCCTCGCTCGCCGATGCCGGTGACGCGCAGCGCGTCGGGGCCTCTGCTGTCAGCTTCGAGGCGGCAGAAGAGGTTCTTGGTGGCGGCGTTCTGCGTCAGGTCTTCCGCGCGGCCGACGATGAGGCAGTTCTGGGGCTGCGTGATCTCGATGCTGCGCCAGATGAATGTGTCGCCGATGCGGTCGTCCGCGCCGCGCACGCCCAGGGAAGGGTTGAGGCTGCTGAAATCAGCCGTGACCGTCTCGACATCGCTGACGGTCCTGTTCGGGGCGGGGTCGCCGAGGACTATGATGTGGACGTCGACGATCGTGGGCACGCCGGGGCGCACGTGAGCGAGCGGGGCGCCTTGCGAGGTGGTGAAGGTGAGGTTGTCGAAGATGGGCGCGCGCCCGTCGATCGTGGCCTGCGTGCAGAGCATGTTGCCTGCGCGGCCCATCATGTCGATCGGCTGGCCGCAGACCGTGAAGAGGCCGAAGTCGCCGCTGAGGGGCAGCTGCACGTCGCGGTATTCTTCCATGTGGCACACGTACGCGCCGCCTTGCACTTGGGCGACGGGGATGTTGTTGGCGGTGATATTGAGGATCCGGATGCCTGCGCAGGTCTGCGTCTCGCCGAGGACGCCGCCGAAGTCGTCGGCGGTGTAGCGGATGGTGATGGGGTTCTCGCGGGAGGTGGGCGGCTGCGCGCTGAACCGCGTGAGCGTGGGCGGTGTGCTGTCGACGGTGATGTTGCGGAGGACGGAGGCGACTTCGGTGTTGGCGTCGGTGCGGAGGATGATCTCGTACTCGCCGGAGGCGAAGTCGATGCCCATGGTGCCGCTGATGGTGCAGCGCGCGGCGCCGCCGGCGGGCTCGCAGGTATCGAAGGGCTGCTCGAACTGGCTGCTGGATATCAGCCGCACTTGGCCGGGGTCGATGCCTGCATCGCCGGGGATGCTGGCAAGGACCGTGATGGTGATGGGGTCGCCGTTCTCGGCGAAGCCTGCGGGCTTGCCCTGCGCGCCGAACGCTTCGACGGTGAGGGATTGGGCGAAAGCGATGGGCAGCGTGATGACAAGGAGCATCATGGCGATCGCTGCGAAGCGGATGGAGCGTCTCATTTGCGTGCGATGGGCGGCAGGAGGTCTGGGTTGGCCCGGCTCACCCCCTCTGTCTGTATGGCGAAGCTGGTGAAGTCGCTCGCGTCCCTGCTGCAGTCTATATATGTTTTGCCGTTGATGGCCTGCTGCACTTGTCCGGCGAACGCGGCGCCTGCGTAGTAGTCCTCGTCGGGGCTGAAGGAGAGCGTGGGGCTGGTGGGGAGGCATTGCCTGCTCGCGCAGGAGAGCGGGACGCGGTCGAGCATGAAGCGGAAGGCGTGGAGCTCGATCTCGTGCGTGCCGTCGAGGTGCTCGGGCCGGACATCCCAGAGGAATTCCGCGCCGCCGATCGGGAGCGGGTTGTTCGTGTCGAAGATGACTGGCTCGTCAGGGATGGCGAAGCAGGTGCAGTCGTAGCTGCTGCGGCCTGTGCGGTATTTCTGGCAGTCGACCTCGGGCGGGACGATGAAGGGCTCGGCGGGGTAGTGGAGGGTGCCGATGCGCACGAGGTATTTGCCGGGAGTGAGCCGGACGCTCGTGTCGCGCCGCTCGTTGGGGGCGTAGCTGCCCTGGAGCTGCACTGCGGTGGCGTACGGTTCCTCGAGCGGGCCTTCCTGGAGTTCGAGCTGGATGATGCTCACGTCGTTCTCATCGAGGGGGAGGGCGCGGGTCCGGTCGAGCTGCCAGTTGCCGTCGCCGACTTTGTACATGCCGTAGTGTTTGATGGTGAGGTTGACGTCGTGGAAAGTGCCGAGCTCGATCAGGCGGGTCTGGGGCGCGTCGACGTACGTGTCGATGGGTGTCCACGCGGCGGGCCTGTCAGGGGCGAATGCGCCGATGGCGCCGTTGAGGCAGCGGGGCAGCGGGCCGGTGTACATGCCGTCTCTGGCGAGGCCGAGGTCGCATGTCTCGCCGCCGCAGGTGAGGGCGAGGCTCGCCTCGACAGGCATGGCGGTGGCCTTTTCGCGGATCTCGACAGTGACGTTCGGGCTGGTGCGCTGGGCAGGGTCGCACAGGAGCGATCCCGCGGCGATGCCGCTCGGTTCATAGACGAGTGTGTCCGCGCGGAAGGGCTGGTTGGCGCGCATGTTTGCCTCGAGCATGAGGTTGAAGGTGAATCCTTCGCCGTCGAAGGCGTCCGGGTTGGCGAGGCTGAGCAGGACGGGGAAGCTCAGGTCGTAGCTGAAGGCGTAGCGTTGCATGAAGAAGCTGAAGCCGTAGGTGTGGGCGATGCTGCTGGGCTCGCAGAGGTTGCCGCGGCAGTTGAGGTCGAAATAGGCAGGCCACCAGTCGAGATAGCTGAAGTGCGCGCTGACGGAGGGGTGGAGTTCGTCGGTGAGGGGGATGAGGAAGTTGCGGTTGTAGTACACGTCGAAGTTGCCGATGTCGCGCACGGCGCTGCCGCTCAGCGGCGGGGTGATGTACCGGTAGTCGCGGGTGCCGAAGACCTGGATGAAGGGGATGTACGTGGCGAGGATGTCGGTGAGCCTCTCGCGCACCTCTTGTTTCTGCCACGTGACGCCGCCGGCGCGATCGAAGGTGAGGTCGGTGATCGGCGGGAGCTTGCCCGGGTCGGTGCCGCTGAAGGAATCGATGAGGTTGCGCGCGGCTTTCTCGAGGTAGCGGTGCTCGTCCTGGAGCGAGGAGAGGCGGTCTGCCATCTCGTACATCTCGCGGAGGTTGACGTCGAGGACGCTGGCGAAGGCGTCGAGAGTCTGCGTGCTCTCTGCGGTGCGCACATCGAGGGGCCACTGCGCGATTGCGCTCACGTCCTGATCGCCGACGGTGACGCGCACGCGCGGCTCGCCCGTCGGCGTGACGGCGGTGCCTTCGAGGCCTGCGGCGGCGAACCCTCCGGCGCACTCGATCAGCCTGCTGGAGATATACGCCTCAAGCTGCTCTTCGATCGAGCCTGTGCCGTCCGCGCGATGGAGCGGGGGGCGGCGCTTGACGAACTGGCAGTCTCTGCCGCACGTGTTGGGCGATGCCATGTGGAACCAGTATGGGATGATGTACTGCGAGCCGGGGGCGAAGGGGATGCCGTCGCCGTCGGTGGGCTGGCGGGCGTTGGCGCTCAGGCGCGGTTCGATGTACCCGCCTCTCTCGCCGAGGCGCTGGATGCCTTCCTTGGCCGCGTCGCGCAGGCAGGAGGTGACGAAGGTCTGGACGGGCCCGCCTTCGCCCCTGCCGAGGATGCTGTCGACGGAGGGTATGCGCTCTTGCGCGAGCCAGAAGACGGCGAGCGCTGTGAGGAGGAGAAGGATGCCTATGATGATGAAGAGGGTGACCTGCCCCGAACGCGCCATAGTACGCAGCACACGGGCGCCACATGTCTATATAAATATTGCTGCCCCGGCCGTCGGAGAGTCAGTAGCTGGCGAATGTGATGCGTGCGCGCGCCATGCGGCGGTAGAAGTCCCGCTCGGGATGGTGGTGCGCGGGATCGATGAATATCCGCTCAAAACCGGTCCAGATGGTGAACCAGCCCGCGGGTTCGGAGACGACGAAGACGAACGTGCTCAGGTAGTCATCCCTGCCGTGCAGGAGCGTGGCGGCGAAGATGAGGACTGCGCCGAGCGCGGCGATGAGGTAGCCTTTGCGCCGCTCTGCCTTGACCGCGCGGTGCTCCATGGACAGGTGCTTCTGGAAATGGTTGCGCAGGCGTTTTGCGATGAGCGCCTCATCGCGTCTGTCGCGGTTCGCCTGCGGGATGAGGAGGCGCAGCTCGAATTCGGTCGGGCCCCTATCGCGCACGGCCCGCTTGCACTCGAGCAGGAAATCGTCAGAGAGTCCGCGCACGCTGTAGTGGCGCGGGTCGAAGTCGCTGAAGATGTCGTCGTAGTCCTCGAGGATGACGCTGATGTTGCCGTCCTGCGGACCAGGGGTATCGGGTGCGCGTCGCAGGGGCATGCTCAGGGCACCACGATCTCCACGGGGACCTTGGTGACGTCCTTGAAATCCGTGGCGATGAGCGTGATGTTCTGGCGCGAGCTGGATCGGGGCGTGAGCGTGACGATGTCGTTGGTGACGCTCACATCGACCCCTTCACCTGACGTGCTGACGAAGACCAAGGGGTCGCCGTCGGCGTCGCTGAAGTGCTGGCTGAGGTTGAGGAGGCCCGCTTCGCGCAGCTCGAACGACCGCGGTCCGTCCCAGGCGGGAGCGCTGTTGGGCTCGAGCGCGACGAAACCGATGATGCTGGGCTTGAGCACGATGAGGAAGCTGATGGCGATGAGCGCGACGGCGAGGATGACGCCGGGGGTGCCGCTGAAGAGGCCGACGGCGCCCTGCGAGCCGAGGCCGCGCAGGCGCGAGTACGTCTTGCGCAATTGCTCGTGCGCGAGTTCCTTGTGGCAGCGGTCGATGGATGCCGCGGCGATCTCGTTGTACGCGCCGATGAGCCGTTTGTACTGGTCCGCGGCGGCGTCCTTGTTGCCTTCGTCGATGTACGTGCCGGTCATGTAGTACGTGTCGACGAAACGCTTGACGAGCTCTTCCGCATCGGCCATAGGACTACCGATGGACGGACGAGGCGAGCGTGTTTTTAAATGTTTCGAGAAGGGCGCTTACTTGGCGGCGAGACGCTCGTGCGCGAGGGCTGCGAGGTCGTCGAGCTTGAAGCAGGCGCCTTGCGGGTCGCGGAGCTCGACGCGGCTGTCGCCGCTGATGAATTCGATCTCGACGCCGTCATCGTAGGAGATGAAGGAGTCGTTGTACTGCCATGCCTCGCCGTGCTTGGTGAGCCTGTCGCGGCCGAACATCTTGGTCGCGTTGTCGGGCGTGTAGTACATGGTGCGGTCGACCATGACCTTGGGGTAGGGCTGCTCGGTGCGCATGAAGTACTGGCGGCACACGGCGACGGTGTCGTGGTACTGCACGTCGATGTAGTCGGATGCTTCGAAGTCCATGCCGCAGAATTTCTCGCCGTCCTCTTTGGTGAGGAGCGCGCACGCGTGCGTCTCGGGCTCGGGCGGCAGCTCGAATGCGTCGATGGTCGGCGGGGTCTCTTCTTCCGCAGGCTCGTCCGACGGAGCTGCGATGGGTGCTTGCGGGTTGTGGCAGGCGGCCAAGAGGAGAATGAATGCCAGAAGTGTCGCGAGGAGTGCTTGTCTCATGCGGAGGCTGCAGGAGCGCCTTCGGCAGGGGCTGCCGCGGGCTCGATGAGCGGGGTCTTGCCTTCCTTGGTGACTTTGAGGTTGACCTGGATGGTCTTGTCGTGGACCGTGTTGCCGGCGACGGTCTTGCGGTAGCGGATGCCGTTGCCCTTCTTGTGCTGGCCGACGCCTTGGACGCCGAGGATGCGCTGGCGCATGACGCCCTGCACGTCGGCGCGCATGGGGAAGCCGCAGTTGTCGCTGCCGCCGGTGATCGTGAATTCGTAGCCGTCGAAGCCGAGGGTGTCGCCGCTGACCGCATCGCCGATGCGTTTGCCGAGCAGCGCGCCTGCCTTGTCTTCAGGGCATTCCTTCTGGACGGATTTGCCGCCCTTGGTGCCGATGACGAGTTTGAACGTTGGCATGAGGATTGCTGGGATATAGGGTCGGTTTAAAAAGCTTATGAAACCCGCGTGCATCACCCGAAATCTTTTATACACGCAATAACCCCCTGCGGTCAATGGCTCCGCCGGTCAAAATCTATTCCACGCCCACCTGCGTCGAGTGCAAGGCGGTCAAGGCCTGGCTCAAGCAGAACAGCATCGCCTACGAGGAGGTCGACGTGCTCGCAGACCAAGACGCGCTCAACCGCATGATCGAGCGCACGGGCCAGATGAGCGTGCCTGTCATCGAGGTCGGCATGGAGATGATCGTGAAATTCGACAAGCCCCGCCTCAGGAAAGCGCTCGGGCTCGCGTAAGGATTATATAGCGGCACGGCTGCTCTTCTGCCCATGCGATTGACCCCGCACCGAGCCATCGTCGTCGCCCTGATCCTCCTCCTGCTCGCGGGCTGTTTCGGCAGCTTCGGCGGATGCACAAGCAGCACAGAAGAGGAGGACACGGGCAACCAAGAAGGGCCCACGTACAACCCTCCCCCCTTGCCTCCTCCGCCGCAGGTAGGCACGACAGTCGAGTACGCTTCTTCGCAGTAAGGGCACAACGTTTATATACTTGGAAAGCGCCGGTTCGTCCATTCATCCGCTCTTGGATGAAACGAGGTGACACTAATGGAAGAGAGCAAGAATATCGCCATCGCCATCCTTGGCATCGTGGCAGTCCTTGCCGTCGTGGGTCTCGTGCTCATGTTCACGCAGGCCCGCCCGACCGGCCAGGCATACGGTGTCGTCGCCGAGTACTATCCCGGCGCGAGCGCTGTGTCCTACACCGACCCCGGCAACGGCGCCCTGAGCAGCGCAGGCGAGCAATTCGCGGCCTACTGCATGGAGAACCCCGAGGACCGCACGTGCGCAGGTGTCCTGCGCCAGATGCAGCTCGGCCAGCAATCCGGCCAGCGCGTCATCGGCAGCGGCCCCTACTACGGCTGAATTTTTCTGTTTTTTTTCTTCTTCTCGAAATCGTTATATTTAAGTAGCAGAAGGTCTCGCCACAGCACCATGCCGCGGGCGGTCGCGCTGCTCTGCATCCTCACGCTCGCCGGCTGCGCACCAGCCATGCAAGCGACGAACTCCACGCAACTGACGCTCACCGCAGCGGACGGCACGCGCATCGCAGCCTCGCTCTATGACGCGCCCAACGCAAAGGCAGGCATCCTCCTCCTGCACATGCTCGGCCGCGACCGGCATGACTACGACACGATCGCGCACACCCTCCAGCGGCGCGGCTACACAATCCTGAGCATCGACTTCCGCGGCCACGGCCAAAGCGAAGGCACGCGCTGGCAGCAGATGACGCCCGAGGAATTCCGCGCCATGCTCAGCGACGCCGAAGCCGCAGCCGCCGCCCTCGAAGAGCGCACCGAGCATCTCATCGTCATCGGCGCGAGCATCGGCGCCAACATCGCCCTGCAGCTGGCCAAGATCGACCCGCACATCAGCGCAGCCATCCTCCTCTCCCCCGGCGGCGACTACCGCGGCGTCAAAGCCAACGCCACCGACACGCCCGTCCCCCTCCTCATCGTCGCAGCCGAAGACGACCAGTACAGCGCGGAATCATCCCGCACGCTCGAAGAGCAGGCGGGCGAGCGCGCCAGCGCCATCATCCTCGACACAGCGGGGCACGGCACGCGCATGCTCGACGCCAAACCCGACCTCACTGACACCCTCATCGCATGGGCGGAGGCGCACGCATGATCGCATGGCTCCTCGGCGCCATCGTCGCCGCAGTCACCTTCACCCTCGAGCGCTTCTTCCCCCATGCCAAAGCCAAGCACAGCCCGCCGCTCGTGTCGTTCTCCGCAGGCGTCGCCATCACATACCTCCTGCTCTTCTTGCTGCCCGAGACATACAGCGGCCTGCAAGGCGCCCAGCGCGTCGTGCTCATCGCCGCGCTCGCCAGCTTCACCCTCATCTACCTCCTCGAGAAGCACATCTACCTCAACGTGGAGGCACACGGCAAGAAACGCATCCACGAGTTCAAGCATCTCCACCTCGCATTCTTTTTCTTCTACATGGTCAGCGTCGGCGCCACGCTCTTCCAGCTCGCGCAGAAAGGAACGAGCCAGGCATTGCTCTTCTTCGCGCCAGTCCTGCTCTACGCCATGATAGAACTGCTGCCCGAAGAATTCCGCTTCCACGACGTCGGCGGCCAAGCGCTCTACAGCGCAGCCCCCCTCTACGGCGTCCTCCTCGCGTCCCTCGCCAACTTCAGCGACATGATTTACATCGGCTTGCGCTGCATCGTCGCCGGCGCCGTCCTCTACCTTGTCACGCGCGAAGCGATCCCGCCCGAGCGGCGCAACCGGCCCTGGTTCTTCGTCCTCGGCTGCGCCGTCTACGTCATCGCCGTCTTCGCCGTGTGGTCATACGGCGGATAGGTCGCGCAAAGCTTTTTAAACGGCCTGCGTCTCGCCAAGCGAGTCATAAGGGCCAGTGGTCTAGCGGTATGACGCTTCGTTCGCAACGAAGAGACTGCGGGTTCGATTCCCGCCTGGTCCATCCCGATTATTTGAGAAGCGAATCCAGCGACTTATTCTTCGGCAACGCGTGCGGCTCGATCTTAACGACATAACCGTGGTTGCAATTGTCGACGTCCTCCGGCTTGTCGAGCGAGCACCACCAGCCGCCGAACTCTGATTGTTGAATGGCGTATGCTATGGCGTCGACGAACCTACCAACAACGAAGGGCTGCTGGATTTCCTCTCTGCTCCGCTCACCACTGCCGCCCATGATCTTATAGAGTCCCTTCTCAGCAAGAGGATATCGGGGGAGTTTCTCGCGCTTCGCCCTGCGCAGGTACACACGGACCGCCTCATCGATATTGGTGTTGTTGATGGCCATGGCGCGCGGCACACTCCTCAAGAATATAAGTCTGCGCTTTGCCGCAGAACATCACACAGTGCGTACTTGGCGCACGAAGCGGACGCCGCGGCGGCGCAGGAATGTTATGACGTTGCGGCGCACATCTTTGGAAAGCGCTTCGGGCGGGAAGACGCCGGGCTGGTCGACCATCGGGAGCGTGCGCGCGAAGCCTGCTGCGGCGATGCCTGTCGCGTAGGCGATGTATGTCGCGCCGGGGAAGCGGCGCGAGATGCCGCGCAAATCAGGGAATGCTGCTGTGAGTCTGATGCAGCGCGATGTCTTGTTCTTCTTGCCTTTGGCCTCGATGGAGACGACGAGGTCGGCGCGCTCGATGCGGCCCTCGCGCAGCAGTTTGCGCATGTCTTTAGGCGACGGCACCTGCGGCGCACTGCGCAGGAACACTTCTTTTGGCTGGACGGTCACATCGCCGACGCGCACGGAGCGCTCGTCGAATTGGCCGAGGTTGAAGAGGGCACGGGCGACATCGATGTCGGCGCCGCATGCTTTCATATCGACGTGTTCCGTGTCGATGTAGAGCGGGATGGTGGAGACTTCGTCGCCGAAGATGCTGACGACGCGTCGCTCGCCGTACGGTTCCGGGAATGCGTAGTCTTCCAGTCCGTCGAAATTCTTGACATGTTGGAACTTGCCGCTCTGGTATGTGAGCGGCGGTGAGACGGCCGCATCGACGGCGATCGCTGGTGACCATGCGAACACTGCGTCGCCCTGCTGGTCTTCGATGGTGCGGATCTTGATTGAGCGTATGGATGTGAGCATGTCTGCGGCGTTACGCGCGAGGAGGTTTGAGATGCCGGGCGCTGCGCCGGTGTTGATGAGCGCGACGCGGCCCGCTTTCTGGAAACGCTTGTGCAGTTGTAATTGTTCCGCGGTCTTGCGGTCCTGGATGTGCGAGCAGAGGTCTTGATAGTGGGCATTCGCGCGCAGGGCAGCGCGCATGATGGTGAGGTTGAACTGCGGCAGGCTTGCGTTGACGACGAGATCGAAGCCTTTGGCGCATTTTGCGACTGCGTTCTCATTGCCCGCGTCGATTTTCACGGTGCGAACACGGCTGCCGCGCAAGAATTCCCTCGCGCGCCACAGATCATCCGTCGCGCAGACGACGTCCTCGATTGCGCGATCGCTTGCGAGCGCACGCGCGAGGACGCTTCCGACACCGCCGGCTCCGATGATAAGGACGCGCATGGTATTAATCAGACAGAGGGGGGATATAAGCTCGCTGAAAGGCAAATATACCCCCCGTTTTATCGCAGCCTCCCTCGCGTTATCGACGAGAATAAGAGGTCCGTGGAAATCCCTTCGGGACCGCGCGATATACGGGGTCTGGCAAATGTAATGCGCAGGGATACGGGGCGGACCAGAAATGAGGCTATATAAAATGCGGCTGGAAAACAGTTGAGATGACACTAACTCGCAGGAGCACGCATCTAGCGACGCGAATACATGAATTTCATCAGCGCGAGCGTCGATGACATGCAGAGGATCGCGGCGTTGGTGAGGATGAACGTGAGGTCATCATTGAGGATGCCGTACCAGATCCAGAGCGTCACGCCGAGGAGGATGATGCCGAGGAATCCCCACGCGAGGTCGTCGAGTTTCTTGGTGCGGTGCGCTTTGATGATCTGCGGGATGTAGCTGCCCGCGACGCACACTGTCGCGGCGATGGCGACGTAGTCCTTGAGCATTCGCCCGCAAAACATCGGCGAGCTTATTAATTCGACGAGCAACAAGAACATTTATAAAACGCCTCTCAATCTGCCGAAGAACTCATCTGGGGCAGTGGTTCAACCCGGTAGAACGCCCCGCTGGCAGCGGGGAGGCTGGGGGTTCAAATCCCCCCTGCTCCATTCAAACGAAGAGGTACACAATGACAGTCAAGGCAGTGATTTTCGACCTGTGGGGCACGATTGTCGAGAACGGCACGTACTCCCCTCTTAAGCAGAGCTTCAACATCATGCGCGTGCGCATGCCCTTCGGCCGCTTCGTGCAGCAGTTCGAGGATGCGCTGATGCGCAAGCAGTTCGAGGACCAGGCTGCGGGCTTCAAGGAAGTCTTCGAGTCGTTCGGTCTCGATCCAAAGCCGTTCATCATCGACAAGCTCATCGGCGTGTGGAACAAGAACAAATTGCTCGCCACGCTGTATCCGGAGACTGTCGATGTGCTCGAGAGTCTCAAGAAGAAGGGAGTCAAGCTCGCGCTGCTCTCCAACACGCCGTCCGGTTCGGGCGATTTCGTGCTGGACAAGTTCGAACTGCGCAAGTACTTCGACGTCGTCGCGCTCTCGTGCGAGACAGGCATGCTCAAGCAGGATCCGAAGAGCTTCGACGCCATCCTCGACCAGCTCGGTGTCTCAAAAGAAGAGACCCTGATGGTCGGCGACTCGATCGAGACGGACATCAAGGGCGCGGAGAACGTCGGCATCAAGGCGGTGCTTGTCGACCGCCGCGACTCGCGCGAGTTCGAGAACAAGGTCACCGACTTGGCGGATATCGAGAAGTTCTTCTGACGATGGACCCGAGCTGCATCTTCTGCAAGATCATCGCCAAGCAGTTCCCCTCCAACATAGTGTATGAGAACGATCACATCGTCGTATTTCTCGACGCCAATCCCATCCATCCCGGCCACACGTTGATTGTGCCGCGCGAGCATTATGTCGACATGACCGAGACGCCCTCACAGGTCCTCGCGGACATGATGGTGCACGCCAAGGATATCGGCATCGCGCTGCTCAAGAACGGGTACGCCGACGGGTTCAACATCGGCGTCAACACCAAGCCCGCATCCGGGCAGGCGGTGTTCCACACGCACCTGCACGTCATCCCGCGCAAAACGGGCGACGGTCTCAAGCACTGGCCCAAACAGAAGGATGTCACGCCGGATGAGATGAAGAAGATACGCGAAACGCTCAGCGCGGCGCTGCGATAAATCACAGCTTCTTGTAGAGCTTGACGCTCACATAGCACATGTAGAGCGAGACGGCGCCCACGAGCACGCCGATGAAACGGAACGCCCATTGCGGCATGACATAGAGCCCCTCGGCGGCGGATGCGGAGCGCAGGTCGATGAGCATGCTGCCCATCGATGCGAGCGCGATGACGATGGATGAGAGGCAGATGATCTTCATCGAGGGGGATGTGCTCATGGACGCATTCTCGGACAAAATGGTATAAATATGTTGCGTACGGCGTCGCACATTTGTGCACCGAAACGATTTACAAAAGTGAGAGACTCACGAGAAGCATGAGCCTCACCCAACTGATCAAGGGAAACAAAGGAATTCTTCGCCGCAACGACACGCATGAGAAAGTGCGACCGCGGAAAATGCGCAAAAGCGCCACAATAACCCTCGAGACTATCGTGAAGGAACGCGCGTTTGGGGAGTGGCAGATACGCTCCCGCACTCCTGCGTACGAGCCGCGCAGGGAGATACACCTACAAGCACCGCCCGGGGCGAACGCGTACACCGTGAGCCGCAAACGGCAGAAAGTCCAAGCCGAGCAAGCGGGCGGATGCGACTGCAGGTACAATTCATGGCAGGGACGGCGTGTCGAAATAATCTATCAAATCGCAGATTATTATCGTATACGCTGATGTTCGCCACGAGTAACATTTAAAAAGCGCCCGTGGATTGCCGAGTTCTCAATGGCTCTGTAGCTCAGCCTGGTTAGAGCGCGGGTTTCATAAGCCCGAGGTCGGGCGTTCAAATCTCCCCAGAGCCATCTGCCGCGATCGCATAACCTGGTATTGCACGGGCCTGGAAAGCCCGGCCCCACAAGGGCATCCCGGTTCAAATCCGGGTCGCGGCGTTGTGCTTAAGTTACGCGGTGAGCTGTCTCTTGGAGTAGAGATAGCTGTATCCTGTGCCGTTGCCCGCTCGTTTTGCGGGTGGGTCGCGCAGCGCCATGCCGAAGGTGTAGTCGTCGGTGTGTTTGATCTTGCGCATGGTGAGGGTGTCGCTGCTGTGGGTGTTCTCGCCGATGCGGCTGAATCCGGGGATCTTCCACCGAGGGAAGACGTGGGTGGAGAAGAGGGGCGCGTCGTAGACGCAGCCGGTTCTCTGCGAGGTGTAGAGGAGGTGATGCATGCGGTTCATGCTGAGGATGCCGCCGATGCGTGTCTGTGCGGCGGCGTTGGCGATGGCCTGGAGGGGGTCGCGGACCCACATGAGTGCGTTGACGGCGGTGACGAGGTGCGGCTGCTCGGGAAAGCGGGCTGTCTCGATGGGTTCGCGGAGGTGGGTGGGCGCGTAGCGCTCGTCGGTGATCTGTGCGGGGAGCGTGCGGGGGAAGCGCCTGGCGCAGTCTTCGAGCACGCGGTGGTCGGCGGGGAGCAGGTCGTAGCCGAAGGTGCGCAGTCTCGTGGGGTCGATGCCTCGCCGCTCGAGCGCGTGCTTGCCGCAGCGGAGGGCGGCGCCGTTGCCGCAGCACAGGTCGACCCAGACTGCTTGATGGTTCTTGGCGAGGATGGCGTCGATGATGTGGTCGAAGGCGCGGGTGTAATCTTTGCACTCCTCGTGCATCAGGTCGGTCCAGTCGAGGATGCAGGCGTAGTCGAGGAGGCCGTGGGTGCGTTCGGTGCGGCCGATGATCTGGTGCTCGTGCTGCTCGGCGATGAGCGCGTCGAGGTCGGTCATGCGATGATCAGTGCGCGGGCGGCTTATAAAGAATGCTCAGGCGTTTTTCTTGCCGCGGAGTTTCTTGATGAGGAACCAGATGCCGACGATGGCCGCTGCGATGACTGCGAGGATCTTGGCGAGGAGCCACACCCATGCGTATTGGAGGGTGAGGGCGCCGCCTTGCGCGAGGTCGAGGAAGTCCTGGGGGTCGCTGTCGGCGGCGGGGATGATGGGTGCTTTGACGTTGCGCACGTCGGTTGTTGCGAGCGGTTTGCCGCTCGGGTCTTTGACGATGACGTTCGCGGCGTTAGGGACCGCGGGCGCGATGACGGTGAATGTGCCTTCGTAGGGGATGTGGTCGCCTTCGATGGCGCCGTCGGGGTGGAATTTCTCCATCACGACTGCGGTGGGGATGGCGGCGTAGCCTTGAGCTACTTGGTTGCCGCTCGCATCGGTGACGGAGAACGTGCCGCCGCTGAAGAGCTGGGGGAGGTGGCCGCTTGCGCGCTCGGCGCCGATAAAGCGAGCCGTGCCGCCTTTCATCTCGTAGGTGAGGAGGAAGAGGTCGTCCGCTGCGACGATGGAACTGCACAGCGCGAGGATGACGAGCAAGGGGAGGATTCTCATCAGCCGTACCTCGAGATGACCTGTGTCAGGTAGTGCTCATCGAAGGCGCCGAAGGCGGGGCCGAGGGTCTTCATCATGCCTTCGTCGACGGGGCGGTAGTAGTCGTTGCTCTGGCAGCCGCGGTGGCAGCCCGATCCTGCGACGCCGGCGAATTTGGGGCACGTGCTGTTGCTGTCGCAGTTGGGGGCGTTGGCGCTGACAGAGACACCATCGCCTGCGCCGTAGAGGTATTCGTCGTTGAGGCCGAGCGCGTGGCCGAGTTCGTGCAGGACGACGTAATAGGGCATGTCTTTGGAGGAGGAGACGCCGCTGAGCGTGCCGCCGACGAAGCCGAAGCCGCGCCAGTCGTCGCTCTTGACGACGATGATGACTTGGTCGTTGGGGCAGCGCACGCGTGCCGCGGCGACTTTGGCCGCGTCGCACTGGAACATGCGGGGCTCGAGGGTGCGGCAGCCGAGGTCTTTGGGTTCGTCGAGCATCCAGATGTTGATCTTGCCCCGGAGGTTGCTGAATGGCTTGAAGCCAAGGAGCGTCTGCGATCCGGCGTCGACGTAGTTCTTGAAGGCGCTCATGTTGCCGAATCCGTGGCTGATGTAGAGGATGTCGAGGTTCTTGACATCGCCTGTGCCTGCGATGCGCTTGCACACCTCGTCTTGCTGGAAGGTGCGGCCTCCTTTGTCGAAACCGTCGAGGGCGCTGAGATAGTACATGATGGCGCAGATACTGTTGGCTTCTTCGTCCGCGACGCCGCCGCACTGGCCTGATTTCTTGGCGAGGCTGATGGCTTTCTCTGCCCACCGCTCGCCGGTGCCGCCTGCTTTGATGTCGAGATAGGCGAGGAGCGTGGCGGTGTGCGCGGCGCCGCCGCACTTGTCGTAGCTGTAGCAGAGGCCGTATCCCGTCTTGATGGGGAGGGCTTGCTGTGCGAGCGATGCTGCTTTGGCGGTGTCGCCCATGGCGAGGGCGTTGAGGGCGTCGCGGTAGAGGTCGTCACCGAGGTCTTTGTAGCACTCGTAGGCTTCGAGGAAGTCCATCTTGAAGAGGAGGCCGTAGCAGACGCTCTTGCGCTCGGCGGTGTCGGCGCTCGCGAGCGGCGCGCAGAGTATGAGGAAGATGGCCGTGATGAGGAGGAAGTGCCGCACGGCAGTGCAGGCGGTCGTGCCACTATTTAAGCGTTACGAGCAATCATTATATATTAGGAGGTCAGTCGATTTGTCTATGCGCGCACTCTGCCTCTTGCTCGCCGCGCTCGTCCTCCTGAGCGCGTGCTCGTCCGTGCAGTACCAGTGCGCCGACGGCTCGTTCGCGAACGCGCAGGACGAATGCCCCGCCATCACGCCCCAGGAGGAGAAGGTGGTGTATGAGGAGCGCGTGGTGACCCGCGAGATCCTCAAGTACCAGTGCGCCAACGGCACGATTGTCGACAGCGCGGGACAGTGCAGCGGCGAGAGCGCGCCCTCTGTCAATCCCGACGGGTATTACTTCCTCGAGAGCTATGATGATTACGCCCGCTACATCAAGAGGGATCTGCAGATCCTCATCAACCAGAGCAGCCTCAACGCCCGCGCGTGGCGCGGCGAGGAGGGCAAGGACCATGCGAGGAGAGACGGCAAGATCTACCTGGTCATGTACAAGGAGACCGGCGACACGTACCGGTTCTGGGCAGTGGAGGTCAACGGCGAGAACGGCGCCATCCTGCGGCACAGGGAAGTCACGATCGAGAATGAGATTGATTATCACGAATTGTGGTGGTATGACGCGGGTCCGCGGCCCGCGACGAACGAGACCAACAGCACTCAGAGCTGATTCTTGTACGCGTCGAACGTGTTGCGCAACAGCATGCTGACGGTCATGGGTCCGACGCCGCCCGGGTTTGGCGTGATGTACGATGCCTTCTTCTCGACGGCGTCGAAGTCCACGTCGCCGACGAGAGCGTAGCCGCGCCGTGCGCCCGCATCAGGCACGGGGGTGAGGCCGACGTCGATGACGACGGCGCCCTCGCGCACCATGTCTGCCGTGACGATGTGGGGAGCGCCTGCGGCGCTGATGAGCAGGTGGCCTTCGCGCGTGATCGATGGGACGTCTTTTGTGGCGCGGTCGCACACCATGACGCTGGCGCAGTACGGACTCTGCGTGAGCATGGTGGCGAGCGGCTTTCCCACGAGGTCGCCTTTGCCGATGATGACTGCTGTCTTGCCGCGCGCGCGGATGCCGTACGCGTCGAGCAGGGCGCAGATGCCGCGCGGCGTGCAGGGGCGGAGCGCATCCTTGCCGCCGATGAGCGCTTGGCGGTTGGTCGCGCACAGGCCGTCGACGTCTTTGCGCGGGTCGATCGCATCGAGCACGGCCCACTTGTCGATGTGCGCGGGGAGCGGCAGCTGCACGATGACGCCGTGCACGAGGGAGTTATTGTTGAGGATGCGGACGATCTCCTGCAGGTCCTGCGTCGATGCGCTGGAGGGGACCTTGATGGGGTCGGGGCGGATGCCGACGGCGGAGGCGCGCTTGACTTTCTGCGCGATGTACGCCTCGCTCTGCGGGTTGCCCTCGCAGTGCAGGGCGACGAGGCCGGGGCGCGTACCAGTCCGGGAGACCGCGTCATTCACTTCCTGGCGCAACGCGTCCTCGAGCGATGCGGCAGTCGCCTTGCCGTCGAGCAGGAATGCCATTGCGCTGCGTGAAGCGGCACGCTCTTATAAGTCCTCCCCAGCACAATGCTTAAATATCCGGGCGAGTTATGTGCGCGTCATGAAATGCCTGCGCATCATCGCCATCCTTCTTTCGCTCGCACTGCTTGCCGCCTGCGGCTCCGCTCCGGAGCCAGCTCCTGCGGATGAGCCTCAGATGTGCGCGCAGGATGTGCAGGAGTGCGCCGACGGCTCGTTCGTCGCGCGCGATCCTGCGAACAGCTGTGAATTCCGCGCGTGCCCTGCCGCGGAGCAGCCGGCCGAACCCGCCGCAGAGCCCGTGACGGATGCGCCTGCCGCGCCGGCGAACGAGAGCGACGAGATCTATCTCGGCAACATCCCTGATTTGCTCCAGAGCCTGGACATCCTCGACGCGATCATCGTGCAGTACGAGAGCGCGTGCGGTCCTGAGATCGACTGCGACAAGAGCGATATCAGCAAGGAGTACGCCGCAGAGGACATCACCGCGCTCGACGGCATCATCAGCGTCCTCTCCTGGTATGATGAGTACTACCGGACGAACCCGTCGAGCACGCTGAGCTTCAGCAACGGGCAGGCGACCCGCGCGCAGGAAGCTGACATCGTCAACGGCGCGCTGGCCGATGCGAAGTACGTGCGCGATATGCTCATGACGCTGGTCGCTTAAGAGTCCCAGCCGTCGTCATCATCGTATTCTTCTTCAGATACCTGCTGCGCGCTCTGCAGGGGCAGGTCTTTGGTGAGGAGATAGTCGAGATAGGCCTGCCGTTTGCCGCTCATGTCGAGCGAGAGGATGCCTGCCGCGCTGGTGGAGGCTGCCATGCCGAGTCCGATGAGAGGGAACCCTGCAAGAGCGGTCCCTGCCCCGCCGATGATGCCGCAGAACGCGCCGACTCCGGAGAGCGTCGAGGCGATGGAGCAGAAGCCGCGCAGGGTCTGCCTGCCTATCAGGTCCGGCTCTGCGGTGGGCGTGCCGTCGGGATTGCTGATGTAGAGGCGGCGCTGCCAGAAGCGCGTTTGCGAGAGGCGTTTGAGGAAGCGCATCTGCCAGTAGCCCATGCCGCTGCCGGCGAGGATTGTCTCTTTGGCGTTGTCCGCGATGTCCAAGGGAGGGATCTCTTTGGCGCGCGGGCAGGCGCTGATCGCGTACGGGTCGGTGTAGCGCGCGATGTCGGCGCCTTCGAAGCAGCGCTCGATGGTGGAGTGCATCATCTGCGCGTAGCGGAGGCGCGCGGTCTCCCGCTCCTGCATGCTGACCGCATAGGAGGGTGGCCGCTCGAGGATGTTCTCGCACCGCCAGCCCATCCATGCGTGCGGGAGGGGACGGATGAGATGGGGCCCTTTTGTCGCGCCGAGGAGGCGCATACGGGCAGTGTTCAATTCGAGGGTCGCGTAGTGGACATCGTTCTCTTCCTGGAGATGCACTGCGTGTCCGGCGGTGAGCGCGCACGCATCGAAGCAGTAGGGGCTGACGCAGATGAGCCGGTGCGCTTTGATGACGTGGCCGTCGTTGTTCCCCGGGGCGTAGAGAGCGACGAGATATTCGAGCCCCTGATCGGGGAGATCGAGCGTCTCGAACTCGTCGCGGCCTTGCGTGTCGACGGTGAGTTTGAGGGCGCGGAAGTCCTTGGCGGTGCGCTGGCGGACGCCGAGGAGCAGTGCCCCGTCTTCGGTGCCGTAGCGGGGGAAGATGCGGTCTGGCGGCGGGACGTCCATCGAATACTGGACGGCTGTCGGCTTCTTATGCTTTACGGGCCGCGGTAGTTCCCTTTGTCGTCGTAGACGTAATAGACCGTCGCGATGGAGCTGTCCGAGGCATAGCGCCGGGCATCGTCGGTCTTGTCGCGGGCGATGCGCAGCGCTTTGTCGAGCGTTTTGTAGTTGCCTTCGATCCAGTCTTCGCCGTCGAACTTGTCGACGCCGAGCACGCGGAATTTGCCTTTCGGCGCTTTGCGTTTTTTGGCGATCTCTTCGAATCGTTCCATGAAATCGTCTATTGCCATTGTGTTCACCTCGTGGTCGCTGCGCGCAGCGCTTCGACTATGCTATAGAGCATCAGCCCTTTGCCCAGCTGCGCAGGGACGTGGGCGTCGGCGCTTGTGGTTTTGATCAGGCCGAGCCGGTCTGCGAGCTGCTCGTAGTGCGCGATCTGTGCAGGGGCGTGCTTGCGCGAGCCGCTCTCGATGCCGACGACGCGGTAATTGCGCGCCATGTCTTCGATGATGGCGTCGTGCGCGGGGTTCTGGTAGTCGAGATCGTGGCCCGGGTGGGCGAGGACGAAGCAGCCATTGATCTTCGCAGCGACGTCGTCGAGCGGCATGCCGGGGAGCGGGATGTAAGCAGGATGGCCTCTTCGCAGGTAACCCTTGATGAACGTGTCGACGCTGCGCACGCTATCGCCCGGGGTCAGGATGCCTTCGGCGCTCAAGCGTTGGGCGTTGGTCGGGTCAGAGATGACGAGCCATGCCACTTCGCCTTTGGAGAGCGAGCCTCCTTTGCTGCGGACTTCATCTCGCATCTGGTCTGTGATGGTGAATCCTTGGGTGCCCAGTTTTTCGAATATGGCGAGACCGCGGTCGATGCGTTTCTGTTGGTATGCCTGCAGCATCTCGTGGGCGGAATCGTCGATCTGTGGCCAGTAGCAGAGCAGGTGCATGTCTTTCCCCTTGTGGGCGATGGAGAGTTCGATGCCAGGGATGACGTCGATGCCATGCTGTGCCAGGGCAGCAGTGTAGG
This sequence comes from uncultured Methanosarcinales archaeon, assembly GCA_964445485.1. Lineage (GTDB taxonomy): Archaea > Nanobdellota > Nanobdellia > Woesearchaeales > ARS49 > CAYUPS01. The sequence goes on from CAYUPS010000006.1 coordinate 56,701, forward strand.
GGGCGACGTTGGCGGTCGTGTCGTGGTCGGTGATCGCGATGAAGCGGATGCCCGATTGGACGATGTCGTCGATAGTGTTGATGCCGTCTGAGGCGGGGGTGTGGCTGTGCAGTTGTCCGTAGCGCTCTTGTGTCATGGTTGGTTCACCTATTTCTTCCGGATGCTGCCGAAAATATATTCTTTTCCCAATATGAATATATTGAGATATATACTAGAATATATGTATATTTATTTAGAAATGCTTAAATAAATGGGCACCCATATCTCCTTGATGAAGAGGAAGATCATCAGACAAGGCACCAACACACTCACCATATCCCTGCCAGCCCACTGGACCCGCACAGCGAGGGTGGGTCCCGGCGACGCGGTGGAGGTCAGCGAAGACGGCGACATGCTTGTGGTCACACCACAAGGAGCGACGACAGGGACAAGCAGCAGCACAGTGACGCTTACCGGGCTGCGCAGGGGTATGGTGTTTATTCTCCTCACCGGCGCGTACACGCGCGGCGACGACGAGGTGCGCGTCACCTATGACGGACCGCGCCAGCTCGATGACATCCTCAACGCAGTGCAGGACCTCATCGGCTTCGAGGTCGTCGAACATGCCAAGAACACCTGCATCATCCGCGACCTCACCGCCGGCGCACCCGCAGACATCGATGCGCTGCTGCGCCGCGTCTTCCTCCTCATCGTCGGCCTCGCGGAAGACGGCATTGATGCCTTGCGCAGCAACAGCGCAGAGACCATCCATGCGCTCGTCAACCGCGATGCGCAGATCAACAAGTTCACCTATTACTGCCTGCGCAGCATCAACAAGCACCGCGCGTCCAAGACGCAGCAGGCGACACGCTACGCATCGCTCCTCACGCTCCTCGAACATCTGGGTGATGAGTACGGCCGCATCTTCTGCCACTGGGACGGCGCGCTGCGCAAGCAGACCATCGACGCCTACCGCGATGCTGTCGACATGACGCGCGAGCTCTACGAACTCTTCTACAAGTATGACCCGAAAAGGATTGTCGCCCTGCTCGACCACCGCAATGCAGTCCGCGGCAAGTTCACAACAATGACAAGCGGCAAGCACTCAGATGTGCTCGCGCTCTTCCGCATCCAGAAGATAGCCGACCTGATCGGCGATATCGCGAAGATAGTTCCCGCGCTCCATCAGTCACGCAAGGAATGACGACGAGGTGCACCATGAAGAACGAGAGGCATGCAATCCAGGCGATAGCGGCAGGCAGGGGCATCGAGGCGCTGCGGCTCGTGGGCTACGACGCCAAGGAAGCGAAGGCAGTGCTCGAGAGGCTCGAGAGCGAAGGTCTTGTGCGCAGCCAGGCGCTCACGCGCAAAGGCAGGCGTCTTGCGGACGAGCTCGGCCCGCTCCTGCGCAGGTAAGCCGACAGAAGCTTTTTAAATCGCCGCTCATGGGTACAGGTCTCACCTGCCCCTGTCGTCTAGCCCGGCCAAGGATAAAGCCCTCTCACGGCTTTGACGCGGGTTCAAATCCCGCCGGGGGCGCCTTTTCTTTTCTCACGGTTTCTTGCCGTCGATGATCGCGAGCCGCTCGATGGCGCCGAGTCCCGTGACGATGCATTTCTCTTCGGCGTACGCCCGCTCTGCGGGATCGCCGAAGCGCGCATTGCTCCCTGAGCGTATGGCATAGATGGCGCACACGCCGCCGGCGCGGATGCGGTCGGGCGGTATTTTCTCGGAGCGGTAGCAGTTGGCGAGGGCGAGGAGCGTCGACATCTCCATCTCGATGTTCAGCGCGCCTTTCTGGAGCGCGCGCTCGACAAAATGCTCTTGCGCCTCGGTGAGGTGGAAGCCGGGCGTCCTGCGTCCCTGCCCGCCGTAGAAGCTGGAGGTGGAGATGGTGGTGCCGACGTGATAGGGGCTGCCGATCGCGGCCGCGGCCTGGATGAGCGCTTCGAGGACGACGGGGTCTGCGTGCGGCACGCGAGGGACGTGCCTGTAGTTGCGGCACGTGTTCTCATGCGGGATCGCTTTGGAGGAGATGACCAGATCGCCGATGTTGAAATCGTCACGGGGCGAGCCGCAGCTGCCGATGCGGATGAACGTGGGGTTGTCGACGATGGCCGTGTGCTCTTGGACGCAGATATCTGTGTTATCGCACCCGATGCCTGTGGCTGTGACGCTCAGGGGTGTGCCGCGGTACGTGCCGGTGAGGGTAAGGAATTCGCGGTAGGCGCGTTTCTTGATCGTCATGCAGGAGTCGAAGCGCGTGGCGACTTTCTCCGCGCGCGCGGGATCGCCGGTGAGGAGGATGTACGGGGCGACATCACCGCTGGCGCAGCCAGTGTGGTAGCATCGTCCGGATTGCGGATCGATGGGCAGGTCGGCGGAGATAGTCATGTCGTTTCCCGCTGCGTGCGTCGTGCGCGGGCATAAAAAGGTTGCGACCTAAAACCAGAGGTATCTGTAGCGGAAGAGCACGGCGACTTCGATGAGTTTTTTGAGGAGGGCGGGCAGGATGCCGCTCCACACGAAGGTCGGGGTGGAGAAGATGCCGCGCCAATCGCCGAGGCTGATGACCAGGGGGAAGGAGCGGGGGCTGTGCGCAGTGAGCTTCCTGCCTTTGCCGCTCTGGAGGATGTTGTGCACGATAGTGTGGGCGTGCCGCTCTGCGTTCTGCGCGGTTTTCTCTTCGGGGACGCTGTTGATGTCGCCGCCGACGAAGATGTTCTTGTGGCCGACGAGGCGCAGGAAGGCATCGACCTGGAGCGAGTTATTCTCGGAGAAGCAGCGCGCAGGGAAGCCTTTCATGAAGGAGGGGTTGCTCTTGATGCCGGCGCACCAGAGCGCGGCGTCTGCCTTGATGGCGCGGCCCGTGTCGGTGATGAACCTGTCTTTTTTGCGGTCGACGATCTTCTCGCTGAAGATGATGCTCGCGCCGTGCCGGATGAGGAAGTCTTCGGCGTAGCGGGAGGCTCCGGGGGGGTTGCGCTCGAGGAGCCGCTCGTGGGGGTGGATGATGGTGACCGCGTGGCCTTTTGCTTTGGTGACGAGTTCGCCCGCGATCTCGGTGCCGATGAGGCCGCCGCCGATGACAAGGAGGTGCGTGGAGCGGAGGATTTTGGCGCCCATGAGGTGGGCTTCGCTGCCTTTCTTGAGGGCGCAGATGTTCTTGGTGTCTTTGAGGTAGATGGGGTAGTCGATGCCGGTGGCGATGATGAGGTAGTCATAGGGGAGTTCTTCGTTGCCGGCGATGACCCTATCGTCCCGCACTTCGTCGGCTGATTGGGTGATGATGCGGGTGCGGCGGAGGATCTTGCTGTAGGGGATGGTGATCTTGCGCAGATAGTCGCTGCGGAAGATGACTTTGTGGATGGAGGGGGAGAATTCGAAGTAACCTTTCTTGTCGATGAGGATGATCTCCGCGTCGGGGAGGGCGCGCTCGAGCCCTTTGGCGCAGAGCGTGCCGCAGAAACCGCCGCCGATGACGATGA
>CAYUPS010000007.1:0-21656 GCA_964445485.1 uncultured Methanosarcinales archaeon
TGCTCCCGTACGAGCCGTGCAACCTCGGCAGCATCAACCTCGCCAACTTCGTCGACGGCAAGGACATGAAATGGGACGCATTGCGCGAATGCGTGCACGACTGCATCCACTTCCTCGACAACGTCATCGACATGAACCGCTATCCGCTGCCGCAGATCGACCGCATGGCGAAAGGCAACAGGCGCATCGGCCTCGGCATCATGGGATTCGCCGACGTGCTCTTCCAGCTCGGCATCAAGTACGACAGCGAAGAGGGCATCGCCAAGGGCCGCGAGATCATGCAGTTCATCAGCACGGAATCTGACCGCGCGTCGATGAAGCTCGCGCACCTGCGCGGAACGTTCCCGCACTTCGACATCTCCATCTACAAAGGAGGGATGCCGATGCGCAACTGCACGCGCACGACCATCGCGCCCACCGGAACGATCAGCATGATCGCCGACTGCTCGAGCGGCATCGAACCGCTCTTCGCTCTCGTGTTCGTCAAGCGGGTCATGGACGGCAAGGAACTCCTGTATGTCAACGAGCACTTCGAGAGGGTCGCCAAGGACAGGGGATTCTACTCCGAAGCGCTCATGCAGCGCATCGCCGAGCAGGGCAGCATCACTGACATCGAGGATATCCCTGCGGATGTGCGCGAGGTCTTCCGCGTCGCCTTCGATATCAGCCCGTACTGGCACGTGCGCATGCAGGCGGCGTTCCAGGAATTCACGGACAACGCAGTCTCCAAGACCATCAACTTCCCGAACGCCGCGACACCCGCGGACATCGAGGAGTCCTACAAGCTGGCCTGGGAGATGGGATGCAAGGGCATCACAGTCTACCGCGACGGCTCCAAAGGCGAGCAGGTCCTGAACGTCCGCGTGAGCGAGAACCTCAAAAAAGCCAAGAAGGAGCACGACCGCAAGGTCGCGCCCGTCCCTCTCGTCGGCGGCGGGGGCGGCGACCTATGCCCCGAATGCGGGCATGGCCTGCACTTCGCCGAAGGCTGCAGCAAGTGCCACAGCTGCGGCTACAGCGCCTGCTCCTCCAAATAACATGGGCAGGTTCTACACGCGCGGCGGGGACGGCGGCGAGACATCGCTCCTCGGCGGCCACCGAGTCAGGAAGACTGATCCGCGGATCGCGGCATGCGGCGACACTGATGAGCTCAACTCAGCCATCGGCCTCGCGCGCGCCCTCTGCACCGATGAAGACATCCAGAAGGAACTCGAGCTCGTGCAGCATGATCTCTTCGCCATCGGCGCTGAGATCGTCGCCGCGGGCAACATCCAGCCGCCACGCGTGAGCGCCGCCCGCGTCCAGGCCATCGAAGCGAGCATCGACCGCGTCGGCGCAATAGTCGGCGAGCAGCGCACGTTCCTGCTGCCCGGCGGCACGCCGGGCGCTGCGGCTTTGCATCTGGCGCGGGCCGTGTGCCGCAGGGCAGAGCGGGCGGTCGACAGGCTCGTGCGGGAGCACGGCCTGCGCAAGGAGATGCTCGCGTACATGAACCGGCTCTCCTCCTTGCTCTATGTCCTGGCACGCATGGCCAACAAGGGCGTGAGAGAGACGCCGCCGGACTATGCCTCCGCAGAACATTAATATACGCGCAGCGCCACGGCAGATGCATGCCTCCCTCGAAAAAGAAGGCAGCGGCCAAGAAACCAGCCAAGAAGAAGGAGAACGACGATCCCATCGCCCGCATCATGGCCCAGCTCGAGAAGTATGACGAGGGCACGCCACCGCGCTCGATCGAGGATCTCGGCTGCAGCTGTCTCGGGGCGCATTCGCACAAGAAGAAAGAGGACGATGAGTGATGGAGAGCGTGTGCGGGATGTGCGGCGGCACGGGGAAGCTCACGCGCGTGAGGGAATACGGAAAGATACCGATGCAGGTGTGCCAGGCATGCCTTGATTCTTGCTGCGAAGACACGCAGGTCGATGAGTGACACACGGGCGATGCTTTATAAACGCCCTGCGGCTTAGCCGTCACCGATGACACAGCTCACCGTGCTCCATGAGCGCTGGAAATGCATCGGCTGCGGCGCATGCGCAGCCGTCGCGCCCGACTTCTGGGAGATGTCAGACGATGGCTACTCAGACATCAAAGGCTGCCAGCGGCAGGAGACTGACGAAGGCCTGCTCGAGTCGCGCGAGATCGCAGACGAGGACCGCGCGCAGAACCAGGAAGCCGCGGACGCCTGCCCCGTCGAGTGCATCCATCTCAAAGAAGAATAATCCTGAATTCTAAAAAAAAAGAAAGAAAAAATGCTGGAGAGGTTTACTCTGCAGCGGGCTCTTCATCAGCAGCCATACCGACGGAGGGCGCGGCAGTCTCTGTCGCGGCCATGTCGATGGTGATGCTGGTGGACTTGCTGCCATCGCGGCCGGAGAACGGCTTGTACACGTACACGCCGATGCCCTGGCGACCGCGGGTCGCGGAGCGGTAGGCCGACTCGCGCGGGGCCTTCTGGACCTCGTTGCCGTACTGCGCCAGCTTGCCGTACACCTTCAGGTAGTCACGGTTCTTGAGGCGCTGGTAGTACTTGAGGAGATCCGTTGTCGGAGCCTCTTCAGCCTCGGCTGCCTTGGCAGCGATGTCGCTGTACACCTTCACGCCACGGCGGACGAGCGAACCTGTGTAGCGGTTGTCATACGCCTTGGGCGCGGCTTCGTTCGCAGCGCCTGCGGATCTGATCGCTTCCATGGTGTCGCGCCACTGGTCGTAGCGGAGGTTGCGGCGCAGAGCGCTCGCATCGACCATGCTGGCAGTGACCATCATAAGGGTCAGCGTCAGCACGGCAATTGTCAATATCTTTCGCATTCTGTTCACCCCGTAAGCGGCAGATGCCGCCATTTGGATTGTGTGGGAGCCGACAAGAGGGAGGTGTTTTTAAAGGTTATGCTCGAAGGGGCACGAAAGGCCCCTGACTGCACGGCATAATGTTTATATTCACGAGCGCCGCCGGGAGACACGGAATGTCCAAAAAGCAGCCCGATCACCGCGAGCCGCGGCACGTCCCGATGCTCCTCGCGATTGTCGGCATCATCACGCTTATCGGCGCAGTCCTGATGCTCTCCGAAGGGCAGCAGGCGGGCCGCGCAACCGCGCGGCCTGATGGCGAGTGCGCACCCCGGGCGTACTGCGAAGGCTCGACGCGTATCCTCCTCCAGGAGGACTGCACGCAAGTCGCCATCCCCTGCAAAGGCGGCTGCGCGCGAGGCGCGTGCACGACGACGCAGTCCTGCGAGCAGGTCCAGCGGTGCGAAGGGGACACCGCAGTCATCGTGACGATGGATTGCGAGCATAGCGCGCACGAGTGCGGCAGAGGACGCTGCAGCGGCGGCCGCTGCGTCTAGGCGATGGCAGCCTTCCGTCCCGCGGCACTCCAGGAACGCCAGGAATTCTATGAGCAAGAGTTCGACTGCCTCGCGCTGCAGCGCTGGTTCGCCGGGCGCAAATGGCCGCAGTTCTTTGTCATCGACGCGGGCACGGAGAGCGGGATCGCCGTCGACAAAGAGATGATCGGGCAGCTGACCATCTTCAATCCGGGCCTCGGGGCGCATGATATCGCGATGAAGCTCGTGCGCTACGCGCCCGAGGACGCCTATTATGACACGATAGACTATCCTGATCCCCTGCGGGCGCGGCAGTGCCCTGCGCACCAGCCCGTGTGCGCTCACGCAGAGCACGGCAACCGGGTGGGGGGCGAATTGGTGTTCGACATCGATTCGGAGAACATCGACTGCCCTCGCTGCGGGAAAGGGAGGGACAGGTTCTGTCCTCTGTGCATCCGCACTGCCTGCGAGCATGCGGATTCCCTCTCAGCCATGCTCGAGTCAGAGGAGGGCTACAGGGACATCCGGTTCGTGTATTCCGGGCGGGGCGTGCACGTGCACGTGAGCGATCCCGCCGCGAGGGGGCTGACGATCGCGCAGCGCGGCGCGCTCGCCAGGAGATCATTGCGTTTCGCCATCGACCCGTGGGTCACTGAGAGCAAGCGGCTGATACGCCTGCCGTTCTCATTGCACGGGCTCGTGTCGCGCATCGCGATACCGCTGTCGAGGAAAGAATTGCGTTCGTTCGACGCGACGGATGATCCGCGCGTCCTGCCCAAGTTCTTGAGATGATCAGCGCGGCGGGATCGCGTGCAGGATGTGGGAGTCCTCGCAGGAGTCGCATGTGTCGATGTGCCGCTGGAATTGCTCTTTCATCTCGGGGAAGCTGTCGAATGCGCCTTCGCGGTAGCGGTAGAGGACCTCGGGGTCCATCTTGCACTTGCGGTTGAGTATGCCGCGCATGGCGCGGTGGAGCGCGCGCTCGGATCTGCTGCCTTCGCGGTAGTCGCGCGGGATGAGCCATTCGGTCCACCCGACGACTTTCTTGGCTTCTTTGAATTCGTGCCAGTCCTGGTCGCGGTAGACGCACACGTTGGTGCAGCCTTTCTTGCGGGCGAAGCCGAAGAGGGGGAAGTCTGAGAAGCCGTCGCCGATGCAGAGGATGTTGGGGTAGTCGACGAAGTACTGGGTGTGGGACATGGGTTCGTTGAGTTTCTCGGGGTTGCCTTTGGCGATCTCGATGATGGCGCGGGTCTTCTCGAATGGCGGGAGGACTGTCTTGATGCCGCAGATGACGCCGTTATTCTCGTCGAATTCGCAGGCGTAGATGCCGTGGTGTCCTTGGGCGCCGAGGTGTTTGGCGATGCTGCTGCCGGCGATGAGGGGCACGATGCCGACGCTGACGACGAAGTCGCGCACTTCGACGCCTTGGCCGCGCCAGTACGCCTGGTCGCGTTCGAAGAAGTCGGGCAGGCCGGGGGCGAGTTTGATGTCCTTGCCGAGGCTTTTGAGCTCTTTGTTTGAGAGATTGGGGAAGACGCCGTCTTGGATGTCTTCGAGCATGGGGGTGAGGTAGTTGATGCCTTCGCTGAAGCGGCGTTTGCGGTATTCGCCAAAGAGCGAGAGGTAGCCTGCTGCGGGGTCGAGCGGATCCACGAGGCTCGGGTGCTTCTTCTTGATGTTGTCGAGGTATTTGCGGATGAGCGGGAGCTGCTGGTATTCTTCTGTGAGAGTGAGATCGAAGTCCCAGATGCGGGCTATGCGCTTCTCGAGCGGTTCGGCCATGTGTATCCCCCTTGTGCGGGCTGCGGGCGTGAGGTTAAAAATATTAGTATGGGGGGAGAGAAATTGCGCAGAGCGATGTTCAGTATACTGAAATGTATATTTTTGCTCAAAAAACGGGCGACACATAGATTAATGTTAATATATAAAATAATGAGACCTACGAAATGACATGCCGTCGATATTATAGGGGGCAAATTAGTAATCACTCACAAGTAACACCAGAAGCGAAAGGTTTATATACTACCTATGCATCACGGGGTAGACGGGGTCCTTCTCAAGAAGACACGTCCAACCGAGACGGAGCCCACTAAAAAGGGGGAACCAAAACACCATGAGCACTTCCGTTGAAACCTGCCCTGACTGCGGCTGCCGCGACTTCTTCCTCAACAGGGAGAAAGGCGAGGCCATCTGCCGCAACTGCAGCTACGTGATCGATGAGGCGATCGATTTCGGCCGTGACAGCCGCGCGTTCGATGAGGACGAGCAGCTCGAGAACAGCCGCACCGGCGCGCCCTTCGACCCTCGCATCGCGAACAACCTCGCGACCACCATCGGCAGCAACGCCGACCTGAGCAAGCTGACCGGCCGCAACAAGGCGCTCATCCACCGCATCCGCAAGCGCCAGAGCTGGGCCAGCACCAGCTTCGAGCACTCCCTCAACACCGCCCTGAGCCACATGCGCCTCATCTCCGGCCGCCTTGAGCTCCCGAGCATCGTCGAGAAGGAAGCCGCGGTCATCTACCGCCAGGCTGCCGAGCGCGGCCTGACGCTCAAGCGCGCCATCGAGGACATCGTCGCCGCAGCCCTCTTCATCGCCTGCAAGATGCACGGCATCCCGCGCGCCATGAAAGAGCTCGCCACCGAGAGCAAGACCGACCTGAAGATCCTCGGCAAGACCTACAAGCTGCTCCTGCGCACGCTGAACATCAAGATCATGCCCACCAGCCCGGTGGACTATGTCAGCAAGTTCGCGAGCGCGCTGACGCTCAGCCCGAAGGTCCAGACCCGCGCCGTCAAGCTCATCGAGCAGCTCGACAAAGGCGGCCACCTCTCCGGCCTGAGCCCGCTCTCCGTCGCCGCCAGCACGCTCTACATCGCGTGCCTGCTCGAGAAGGAGAAGCGCACCCAGAAAGAGGTCGCAGAGACCACAGGCATCACCGAGGCCACGCTCCGTGCCCGCTGCCGCGACATCTGCAAGAAGATCGGCGTGAAGATCAAGGTGCGCTGAGAGAACCTTCGGGAGCTCTCGCATGCCTTCACTCCTCCGGCGCGCCGCGCACACCCTCAACGAGTTTCTCTATGAGAGCGCGAGCCATCCCCGCGCCATGGCGCGCGAGATGGCCACCTACGCACGCGATGCCATCGGTCTGCAGCGAAAACCACCCTCCGGGCTGAGATTCGAGACGCACAGCCACTCGCACTTCTCCGACGGGCCCGAACTCGCCGCCGCAGTCGACAGGCTCTTCGACAAGCACATCCACGCCTGGTCGCTCACCGACCATGAGAACTCGAGCGGCTTCGACGCGCTCGCCAAAGGCGCGTACGACCTCAACCGCAACCCCGCGAGCAAGCGGAAGTACACCATCGACGTCGCGCCAGACAAGCGGTCGCTGCTCATCCGCAGCGCCGACCACACCCTCATCATGCTGCGCAGCATAGAGAAGATGACCGACCGAGGCGAGATCGGCATCCACGCCTACGCCGGCGCCCTCCCTCAGAGCATCATGCCGCTCAAAGAGACCATCAAACGCGCCACAGACGCGGGCGGCTTCGTCGTCATCAACCATCCCTACTTCTGGACAGGCCTTGGCCATCACGGCGACACATGCATCGAGCACGCCCTCAACGCAGGCGCCATCGCCATCGAGAAGAACGCCGCCGAGATCCCGCCCCAGATATACTCTCCCGTTCGCGCACAGCGCCTCGCCAAGCAGCTCACAGTCCCGCTCCTCGCGGGCGGCGACGCGCACACCCTCGACATGTACGCGAGAAGCTATGCCACATTCGCCCACAACGAGTATTCCTGCGCGCTCGCAGAGAACTCCCGCAACCCTGCCGACGCGATCAAGACGCTCATCAAAGAAGACACATTCAGCAACCACCTCCGCTACATCACCCCGCTGCAGCTCATGAGATTCTTCAAGATGGACGGCGCATGACCCACATTCTCAGAGACACTGCGGACGGCTGGGTCGCAACGAAAGACCCGACAAAGTTCGACGACCTCGCCCGGCGCATCAAGCACGCAGACCTCATCGTCTCTGACCTCGACGACACGGACGCTCCATCCCCTGCCAAAGCAGAAGCGTACCGCTGCCTCTTGCAGCCGCGGCGCGCGCTCAATCCGAGATTCTGGGCATGGTGCGCCGCGACCGCATGGAAGCTCCTGCGCGAAGGCGACGCGGCCAACCTCCCCCAATGGCTCGCATTCAAGGAACAATTCCTCGATGAGCCCGCCCTGCGGGACATCGCGCAGCGGCACACCCCGAAGAGCGCGATCACCTCCATGTTCCCCGGCGCACAGCACTTCTACATCCCCTTCCTCCGCCGAGCCAGACGGTATTACGTCACCGGCAACATCCCGCAGATCACGGACGCGTACCTGCGCGCCAACGCCTTTGACGGCATGCTGTGCGACCAGTACGACAAAGCACGCTCGATCGAACGGCTGCTGAGCGACAACATCAGCCGCGACCGCATCCTCATCAAAGGCAATGCTGCCGAAGACCAAGAGATGCTCGATGTCCTCCGGGCATACCGGCAGCGCGGCCTCATCCAGGACTACATGAGCATCCATGTCGCCAAGAGCAAGAATGCCATGAACCCTGCGTTCGACATCAACATCGGACAGGACTACCGCGCGCTCAACAGCCTGCTGCGCAAACGCTGAGTTCTTGATAATATAGTGCGTCCAGGGTATAGACCAAACAATTATATAGGCCCGAGGCCGCAATACTCCTACCATGAGGTATAACGAGAACGCAGCCATTCTCGGCATGGTCGGCATCGTCCTCCTCATCGGCGGCTACTTCATCCTCACAGAGACAGACACCTTCGGCCTCGCCGTCGCGATCCCCGTCCTCTGCAGCGAAACAGACGGAGGCCACAGCATCTTCGTCCAAGGCACGGCCTCCCTCAGCAAGGCAGGAGCGCCGACCGGAACGCCCAAGACAGACACGTGCATCCCCGGCGTCCCGCCAAAAGGCAATACAGCCCAGAAACCCGCCAAATTCACCGAATACAACTGCGGAGCGCCCAACACCAAAGGCAGCCAAAAGATAGTCCCTGCCAAAGGCGTCTGCCCCGACATCGGCTGCACCGGCGGCGCCTGCCACACCCCCGGCACGCCCGGCGCCTTCCCCGAGAACGCGACCTGCCTCGTCGACACGGAATGCTCCTCAGGCATCTGCAACCAGAACACCCACAAATGCTTCAAACCAGCGCCGCTGAACGCCAGATGCGCGCGCAACGAAGAATGCCTCTCCAAATACTGCAGTCCCAGCAGAAAAGTGTGCGCCGCCACCAACCTCAGCAACAACAAGCAATGCTTCGACAATGAGCAGTGCGCGGGCGGCAAGTGCAAGATCCTCAGCGGCACCACCGCGCCAGTCTGCTGCACCTCCCTGAGCGATGAAGCGCTCTGCCAGCGCGAACACCTCGGCTGCTTCGACTTCAGCACCAGCAACACCGCGATCCTGGACCTCTGCCAAGACATACGCAAGCCCAACTGCGGCACCTGCGCAGAAGGCAGCTTCTGCCACGTCGTGCGCGGCTTCGACGGCAAACCCGCCGGATCGAGCTGCGAACAAGACAACGGCTGCATCCAAGAGACCAACGCGCAGTTCTGCGCCAGGCACAACAGCTGCGCCAAGATCAGCGGCACGGACAACTGCGGCCTCCTCAGGAACGTCGACTGCACAGTCATGTCCGGCTGCTCGACCGGCGGCACACCCGCACCCGCAGGCTGCACGCCCTCACGCAAATGCGACGGCAACTCCAACACAGTCCTCATCACTGACGCGAACTGCGGCCAGACCCGCATCTTCTGCCTCTCGCACGGCTCAACATGCCAGAACGGCTTCTGCGTCGGCGGCAGCGTAGGCTGCGCCCCCGCAGCAAACGGTCCCGGAACGCTCGCAGACCCCACCAGGCAGGACGGCGTCACCTCCAGCACATCAGGCGGCGGCAGCCTCACACATCTCGATAGCTGCTTCAACAGCGGCCAGAACCTCAAAGAGATAACCTGCGTCGAAGGATTCCTGGCATACAAAGGAATCAAGTGCGACTGCAGCAACGGCCGCTGCCTCGACGCGCCGCAACCCGGCCCTGCGCCTTAACTGAGTTCTGAGCAGGATCGCTCACAGAATCGCTTGCGACAAGAGGTAGCACTACGCGAGCATTCTGCAGAAAAACATCCTTATCTGGAGCTGTCGGCCTGGCGCTCGAGCTCGAGCTTCTTGGCGATCGCGACGCTCTTCTGGTCGAGGTTGTACGCCGAGAGGATCTCCTCAGCGAGACCCTCCTCGATGCTCAGCTTCTTGTTGAAGGAGCGGTCGGACGCGCCGGTCGAGAAGAGACGGAGGGCGACATCGATGCGGCGCTGCGGCGAGCAGTCGACCGCCTTCGGGTACTTGGCGCCGCCGTATTCGATCGTGACGATCTCCTCGCGCGGCGCTGCGTTCTCGATGGCCTTGACCAGGACTTTGATAGGGTTCGTCTTGGTCTTCTCCTCGATGATCCTGAATGCGCGCACGACACGCTCGTAGACCTGCTGGGACTGGCCCGTGTTGTGGCCTGAGCTGATGGTGTGCTTGCGGCTGCGATGGCCGGGCACCATCATCTTGTTCATGAGGCGCTCGACGATGAACATGCGCGACTTGTGGAAGCGCTTGCCGGCATGGCGCGCGCCGGTGCGGGGCACGATGCGCGGCTCGAGAGAGATGTAGCGGTGCAGGCCCTGGTCCTCGACCTGGATGCCATCGACGCCCCAGCGGTTGAACGCGAGAATGTTCGCGGCGCGCGGGGCCTCTGTAGCAGCAGTCTCGGTCTCCATGGTGTTCACTTGCGTGCCTTCTCCAATTTGCCGCTCAGGAGGTCCTTGAGCGACTGATCGTTGACCTTGATGACCTGGTAGCGGACGCCCGGGATGTCTCCCTTGGAGCGGCCCATCTTGCCGCCGATGGACTCGACCAGCACCTCATCGTGCTCGTCGACCATCTTGATCGCGCCGTCACCCGGCAGGTACGCGGTGATCTGGCGGCCGTTCTTGGTGAGCTGGACGCGGGCGCACTTGCGCATGCCCGAGCAGGGCTGCTTGGCTTCGAGCTGGCGCTTCTCGAGCACGATGCCCTTGCCCTGCGATGCGCCTTCGAGCGGGTCGCTCTTGGCCTTGAGGTTCAGCAGGGAGCGGACATAGTCCTTGTCGCACCAGCGGTTGACCGCGCGGCGCGCCTTGAGCTTCTTGCCCGCATTGAGTCCCTTTGATTTTCGTCCCATTGTTATTGTACCTTGAGTTCCTTGATCGGGAAGTATCTCTGCACGACGGCCTCGACGGCCCGGAGGTTCTGCGCGTTGCGGCCGATGATGAGGCCGCGCGTGCGGTAATCCTGCGGGACGATGCGGAGCACATCGCCAGGGTCCTGATGGACCTCTTTCACCGCGAGCGGTGATAAGAGATTCCTTATAAAGATTGCCGGGTCCTCGCTGAACTCGACAACCTTGACGCGACGGCGGAGCTTCTCCTCGAGACGCTTGACCGTCGCACCTTTCGCGCCGATGGCGCGACCTGCCTCACCCGGAGGCACGATGAACGTGATGTGTGATTCCGTCACGACGCAGTCCTTCAGGGGCACTCTGGTGAATGCCTCGAACATCTGCATCACTTGGATGGTGGCCTGATCGATGACGATTGCGCTCATGATCAGGCGACGACGCCCAGCATCGAAATGGCGAATGGCTTGCGGCAGAGGATGCCGAGCTCCTCATTGCTCTGCTGCAGCTCGACGAACTCCACGTTGCTGACCGCGCACGTGTGCGCGATGAGGTCGCGCAATTGCTGCGGGCAGTTGCGGGTGACCATGACCTTCGCGAGCTTGCCCTGCTGGAGCAGCTTCTGGGTGCGATCGGTGCCGAGCGCGACCTTCTTCTCCTCCATGAGCTTCTGCAGCTCCGCAACCATTCCTTGCGATTTGGGCGCCATGGTGATTTTGTCCGATTAATAGGTGGTTTATAAAGCTTCACTTCTTGGCCGGCGGCTTCGCAGTCAGGCCGGGCAGACCGGTGCCGAGCGGCACTGGCTGGTTCAGCATGACGTTCTCGACGACCGAGTTGAGCTCGTCCACTTCGCCCGAGAGGGCGGCGTTGACGATGTGCTTGATCGGCGTCTCGAAGGACGCGCGGGCGAGCACCGAGCTCTTCTCGGAGACGACACCGTAGCGCGTGATGCCCTTGATCGAGCCGGAAGTGCACATGGTGTCGGCGACGAGCATGACATGGCGGATGTCCACGTTCAGGCCCTGCGCCTCGACGACCTTGAAGACCTCGTCGATGATTGCCTGGCGCGCGGCCTCGATGCCCAGCACCTTGCCGATCTCGTGGATGTCATTGGACACCGTGCGGCTCGGGTCGACGAAGTCGAGCTCGAGCACCTTCGCGAGATTGGTGCCTGCGGTGATGATGATGAACTCCTCCTTGCGGCGCACCGGCAGGACCTGCTTGATGCCCTTGATGCCCGCGACGTAGACGTCCTTGACCTTCTCCTTGAGCTTGTAGAGCGAATTGAGGGTGCGGTCCTCCTTGGCCTTGAGCTTGAGCTCGATGACATCATCCTTGACCTTGATGCTCGCCTCGCGCACGAGCGCCTTCTCGAGCATCTTCGCGATCTGGGCGGGCGTCACGGACACGTCCTTGCACTTATCGCGGTTGAGCGTGAGCTCGATGACGAGGTCGACGATGTTGAGCGCGTATTCCTTGACGAGCTCGCCGAGCGTCGTCTCCTTGATGGACATGGCGATCTCGCGGATGTCCTTGCCCTTGTTATAGGGCGACTTGAGGAAGACCTCCATCATGGGGGTCGCGATCGTCTTTCTGCCGTCGAGGATCTCGATGATGCGCGGCAGGCCCATCGTGACGTTCATCTCAGCGACGCCCGCGAAGTGGAACGTGTCGAGCGTCATCTGGGTGCCTTGCTCGCCGATCGACTCGGCGCCGATGAGACCGACGGACTCGCCGGGGTCCACGCGCGCCCACTGGTATTCCTCATAGACCCGCTGGGCGACCTTCTTGAGCTTGGACGCAGGGCATTTCTCCTCGATCTCGGCGAGCATTTTCGGCGGGAGCTTGTCCTTGAAGTCTTCGAGATCCTTGTGCATGTCAGTTCCTCAGTTGGTCGTGTCGATGATGCGCTGGACGTTGATCTTGCCGCTCTCGGTCCTCGAGACATCGAGGCCGTCCTCGCCGTACTCGAACTGGATGATGCGGCCTGTCGCGTCGCGGACCGTATGGTCGTACTCGACGCGCAGATCCTGCATGGCGTTGGCCAGGCGGCGGTAGAGGTAACCTGATTTGGGCGTGCGGAGCGCCGTGTCCATGAGCGAGTCGCGGCCGGTGATGGCGTGGAGGAAGAACTCCTTGGGGTTGAGGCCGCTCTTGAAGCAGTTGCGGACGAAGCCGCGCGCCTCGGGCGAGAGGTCGCCCCTCTTGAAGCAGGAGAGCGTCCTGCCCGTGTAACCCTTGTCGATGCGCTTGCCGCGCAATGCCTGCTGGCCGACGCACGCGCCCATCTGGACCATGTTGAGGATGTTGCCGCGCGCGCCGGAGTTGATGATCGTCATCGAGTCGATGCCTTCGCGCAGTTGGTTGCGCACGACGATGCCTGCGCTGTTGCGCGCCTTGTTGAGGATCTCGAGGATGCGCAGCTCCAGCGTCTCCGGCATGGTGCGGCCGGGGAAGACCTCGAGCGTACCCTCATGGAACTGCTTGATGATCGCGTTGACATCCTCCTCTGCCTTGGTGAGCAGGTCGTCGAGCTCGCGGCGCGCTGCGGCGGGCAGGTCTGTGTCGCTGATCGGCGCCGAGAGGCCCGTGCGGAGCAGGGTCTCGATGCCGAGCTTGAAGATGTTGTGCAGGATCTGGATGGTGCGCTCGGGGCCGTAGGCCTTGTGGAGCGAGCGGAGCATCTCTCCCTTGCCCTCTCCGCCGATGCATTTGGTGTCGATGAAACCCTCGGCGAGCTTGCCGTCCTGGATGACGACCTTCTCGCCGCTCTTGGTCTTGCCGACCCAGTTGAAGTCGTCCGGCAGGAGGCAGGAGAAGACTTCCTTGCCGCTGACTGTCTTCTTGGACGGGAGGCGCTTGAAGTCGAGGATGCCGACGCTGCAGAGCAGGTCGATGGCCTCCTCGCGCGGGAATTCGAGCTTGCTCGTGAGCTTGTAGTTGCCGCTGATGCCGTCGTGGATGCAGCCGATCGCGCTGCCGCCGTAACCCGGGCTGATGAGCTGGGTCTTGACGTCCATGAGGATCTCGGCTTCCGCGCGGGCCTCCTCTGTCTGCGGGATGTGCAGGTTCATCTCGTCGCCGTCGAAGTCCGCGTTGTAGGGCGCGCACACGGCGGGGTTGAGGCGGAGCGTCTTGTAGGGCAGGACGCGCACGCGGTGGCACATCATCGACATGCGGTGGAGCGAGGGCTGGCGGTTGAAGATGGCGATGTCGCCGTCCATGAGGTGGCGCTCGACGACGTAGCCCGGCTGCAGTTCCTCGAGGGCGGCTTCCTTGGTCTCGTCGGTGATCTTCTTCTTCTTGCCGTCGGGGCGGACGATGTAGTTCGCGCCGGGGTACTGGTTCGGGCCCTTCTTGACGAACTCCTTGAGGTATGCCATGTTCCAGTCGTTGACTGTCTCAGGCACGGTGAGCTTCATGGAGATGATCTTGGGGACGCCGACCTCGTTGATGCCGAGCATTGTGTCGGGCGAGATGACTGTGCGCGCGCAGAAGTTGGTGCGCTTGCCTGCGAGGTTGTGGCGGATGCGGCCTTCCTTGCTCTTGATGCGCTCAGTGATCGTCTTGAGGGGCTGGCCGGAGCGGTGGCGCGCGGGCGGCAGCTGCGGCACCTCGTTGTCGAAGAACGTGGTGACGTGGTACTGGAGGAGGTCCCAGAGGTCCTCGATGATGATCTCGGGAGCGCCGGCGTTGATGTTCTCGAAGAGGCGCTGGTTGATGCGGACGATGTCGCCCAGTTTGTGCGTCAGGTCGTCCTCGGAGCGCTCGCCGGTCTCGAGCGTGATCGACGGGCGGACTGTCACGGGCGGGATGGGCAGGACAGTGAGGATCATCCACTCGGGGCGCGCGATGGCCGGATTGAGGCCGAAGAGGCGCAGGTCGTCGTCGGGGATGCGCTCGAGGCGCGCGCGGACCTCGATGGGCGCGATGCGCTTCTCGCCTTCCATGTAGGAGGTGGGCTTCTCGATGGTGATCTTCTGCTGCGCTGCGGCGCAGTGCGGGCACTTCTTGATCGTCTTGAGAGAGCTGATGGCCTCCTTGATCTTGAGGCTGCGGGCCTCTGCGCCGGTCGCATCCTCTTCCGCGCTCGCGGGGGCCGCGCCTTCCGCCTCGAGCTTGTCAGTGGCCTCGAGGGCGGGCATGAGTTTCTTGATCTTGTCCTGCGGGATGAGCACGCGGCCGCAGTCGCGGCACGAGCACTGGAGGAGCGTGTGGATGACCTTGACGAACTTGATGTGCACGACGGGGCGGGCGAGCTCGATGTAGCCGAAGTGGCCGATGCACTCCTTCAACTTCGAACCACAGGTGCGGCAGCGCAGGCCGGGGTCGATGACTCCCAGGCGCGTGTCCATCAGGCCGCCGTCGACAGGATAGCCCTCCTTGTCGTAGAGCTCAGGAGTGACGATCTTGGCAGAGGCCATCTTCTTGATGATCTTGGGAGAGAGGACGCCGAAGACGACGCTGGAGACCTGCTTGTAGACGTAGCGGTTGAGGGCCTCCATGCGTTCGCGCGAGAGGGCCTGCTTGAGGATCTCCTTCTTCTGCTCGTCAGTGAGCTCGGGCTTGGCAGAGGGCGCCTTTGCGTCCTGCAATTCGCCGGGCAGCGCCTCGTCCGCGGCCGCAGGGGCTGCGGTGTCAGGCATGGAGAGCGAGATCTCCTTCTGCGCCTCAGGCTCGGGTGCGGGCGCCTTCTCTGTCTTTTTGGGGCTCATCGTGATGACCTCAGTACTTGTTCGCGAGCGTGAGCTTCGGGTAGATGCCCAGGCTCTTGAACTCGTCCAGTATCAGCTTGAATGCGTAGGAGATCTCGACGTCGTTGATCTCGACGCCGTCGCCGCAGATCGGGCAGGAGCGGCGGTCCTTGAACGCGTCGTAGACGGCGACGACACCGCAGCTCTCGCACACGGGCACGACCGTCTTGTCGGAGTCGAAGCGCTCTTTGAGCAGCATGGATGCGCCGTGGGCGACGAACGTGTCCTTCTCCATCTCGCCGAGGCGCAGGCCTCCTTCTTTGGCGCGGCCCTCTGTGGGCTGGCGCGTGAGGAGCTGGATGGGACCGCGGGCGCGGCTGTGGATCTTGTTCGCGACGAGGTGCTTGAGGCGCAGGTAGTACATGTTGCCGACATAGATGCGGACCTGGAAGCGCTCGCCCGTGAGGCCGTTGTACATCGTCTCGGTGCCGTTCTCGCGGAAGCCGAGCGCGAGGAGCTCCTTGCGGACCGCATCCTCGGGCTCGCTGTCGAAGGTCGTGCCGTCGACGAAGCGGCCGGCGAGCGAGCCGGTCTTGGCGCCGACGAGCTCGAGCAGGTGCGATACAGTCATACGGCTCGGGATGGAGTGCGGAGAGAAGATGAGGTCAGGGATGACGCCGGACTGCGTGAACGGCATGTCGGCCTGGGGGACGATGAGGCCCGTGACTCCCTTCTGGCCGTGGCGGCTGGTGAACTTGTCGCCGATCTCGGGGATGCGCGTGTCGCGGATGCGGACCTGCACGAGCTTGTTGCCCTCCTCGTTCTCGGTGACGAGGACGAAGTCGATGACGCCCTCCTCGCCGTGCTTGAGAGACATGGACGACTCGCGGCGGATGTTCGACGCGAGCGAGTACTCATCAAGCGATGAGAGGAAGCGGGGCGGGGAGGTCTTGCCGATGATGACATCGTCGGACTTGACCTTGGCCTCGGGGTAGACGATGCCGTCGTCCTCGAGCAGGCGGTAGTCCTTCTCGCTCTTGTATCCCTTGACCTCCTTGTCGGGGATGGTGATCTGGTCCATGAGGCCGCCGGAGTAGCGGAGCTCCTCGCTGATGGCGGGACGGAAGTACGTGCTGCGGCCGAAGCCGCGCTCGATGGATGCCTTGTTGAGGATGATGCCGTCCTCGATATTGTATCCCTTGTAGGACATGACGGCGACGACGATGTTCTGTCCCGCGGGGTGCTTGGCGTACTCGCTGATGCCGATCGTCGCGGTGCTGACGACAGGCAATTGCGGCGTGTGCATGAAGTTGACGTCCATGTCCATGCGGACGGGGAAGTTGGCGGCATAGAAGCCGATGGCCTGCTTCTGGTTCTTCGCGCCGATCGACAGACGGGCGGATTGCGTGAAGTTGCCGTACGGAACGAGCGAGGTGACGAGGCCGATCATGCTCAGCGGCGAGATCTCGAGGTGCGAGTGTTCGGGCGTGAGCTCCTTCTCGCTGAAGGCGACGAGTGCGTTCTCCTCTTCGGCCGCGTCGAGATACTCGACGATGCCCTGCGCGATGAGGTCGCTCCAGGAGATCTCGTTCTTCTGCAATTGCTTGATGTGCTTGTCCGTCAGGAGCGGCATGCCGTCCTTGACGACGATGAGCGGGCGACGGGTGCGGCCGCGGCCGGTCTCGAGGAAGACCTGGTCGAGCCGCTCTTCGTGGTAGACATTGAGGTTGCTGGTGAGGGCGCCGCGGCGGCGCTCTTCGCGAAGCTGCTGCGAGAACTGCCTGCCGCTCTCGACTTCGCCGACGAACTTGCCGTTCAGGTACACTTCAGAGGCCATCAGCGCACGCTCCGGAGACCCATCGTCTTGAGCGACTTGAGGGTCTCTTCCTCTCCCTTGTTCTCTGTCACGGACGCGAGGAGCGCGAAGTTCTTGCGCAATCCGATGTTGGTGCCTTCAGGCGTCTCCGACGGGCAGAGGCGTCCGAGGTGCGTCGCGTGCAGCTCGCGCGCGGCGAAGTTCTCCTGGCTGGATGAGAGCGGGGAGATGACGCGCTGGAGGTGCGAGAGCGTGTTGAGGTAGTTGAGGCGCTGGATGCGCTGCGAGATGCCTTTGCGTCCGCCGACCCAGTTGCCCGTCGCCATGGCGCTGTAGATGCGCGAGGTGAGGAGCTTGTCGCGGATGATGACCTTGATGGAGGGGAACTTGCCGCGCTTGACGATGCGCTGGAAGTTGTACATGATGTCGCCGATGAGGACCTTGAGGTTCATGCGGAAGAGGTCGGCGAGCAGATCGCCGGCCATCTTGACGCGCTTGTTCATGTAGTGGTCCTTGTCGTCCTGGCCGCACTCGTTGTTGACGCGGGCGAGGAACTTGCGGAGCATCTTGCAGAGGTTGTAGGCCTTGAGCGGGCGGTCCTCGCGGCGCGTGCCGACGTGGGGGAGCAGGTACCGGTCGAGGATCTCCTGCATGCGCTGGAGGCGGATCTCGCGCGTCTGCGTGATGCCGATGCGCTTGGCGATGTAATCCATCGCGTCCTCGGAGTTCTTGATGCCGACGAACTCGAAGAGGTTGATGAGGATCTCGTCATACTGCTTGTCGCGGCTGATGGACTGCATGATCTCCTCGTCCTTGACCATGCCGAGGGCCTTGATGACGACGATGAGCGGGATGCGGCGCACGCGCGTGAAGGTGAGGTAGAACAGTCCGTCCTTGAGGCGTTCGACGGTGTGCGGGATCTTGTACTGGCCCTGCTCGGAAAAGAGCTTGCCGACGAACGGGCTGACGCCGCCGACCTCCTCGACGAGGAAGCGGTTGGAGGCGAGGTCCTCGATGTTGACGAGCACGCGTTCGGTGCCGTTGATGATGAAGTAGCCGCCGGCGTCATCGGGGTCTTCGCCTTTGGCGATGAGCTCGTCGTGGCCGAGGTTGTTGAGGTGGCAGAATTCGCTCTTGAGCATGATGGGCAGGCTGCCGATCTGCGCGGTGAACGACTCGCGCTGCATGTCGTTGATGTGCGAGCTGACCTCGAGGAAGATGGGGGATGCGTAGGAGAGCTTGCGGAGGCGCGCCTCGACGGGGTAGATGGGGCGCTTGGAACCGTCTGCTTCCGTGATCTCGGGCTTCTGGATCCAGACCTTGTCGAGGCGGATCTTGAACGACTCGACGTTCGGCGGGATGATTGTCGGCTCGATCTCCTTGTTCTCATCGACGATGTGCTGGAGCTCGCGGTTGACGAAGTTGTTGAAGCTCTCGATGTCGGAGCGGACGGCCTGTGCCTGCTCGAAATATTTGGTGATGAGGACGCGGGAGTTCTGCTGCATTACGCGCTCACCACCCTGCGATAGAAGACTGAGGCGCCGGAGGTGGGGCTCCTGCGATCGACCTTGACGATGTCGCCCTCTTTGACGCCGAGGTGCGCGATGGCCGGGTCTCCGACGAGCATGCGGGGCAGGTCCTTCGCCTCGATCTGGTACTTGGCGAAGAGCTCTTTGCGGTCCTTCTCACTCACCTTGGAGTGCTTCGGGACCAGCGCATGTGCCGTTGGGTCGAATTTGGTTGCCATTGGGGTGATTGGAAACGGGCCGGACGGGACGTTCAGGGACCGACGCTGCCAGGCCCATTTGAACCCGCGGCCAGCGGATTAAAAGTCCGCTGCTCTACCGAGCTGAGCTACCGGCCCGCTTGATTGTGTCCGTTGTGTGATGACCGACGATGCGTTGCATCGTCGGCGCCGTGACTATAAACGCCCTGGGCGGGACGTCCAGGCGCCGGTGATCCGTAACGCCATTTGAACCCGCGTCGGAGCCTCGACAGGGCTCCATCCTAGGCCAGGCTAGACGACCAGGGCGCCTGTGCACCTTGATACGATAGGCATACCTCCGTCTGATAGTCTCTCGACGAGAAATCAGAAGGATATGCCTACCAGAGTGCCCATTTCGGAGCAGAGAACAATAGTTGATTTATAAATGTTAGCATCATCGTCGACAAGTCTATCAGGCTCAGAACCAGATGGTGGGCACAACCAATTCCACGCAATACTGGTATATTAATGTTGCGACGCGACTTCCCATATTCTCATTGTCCCCGCAAACCATTGCAGCTGTCAGGCACGGACACGTTCATATTGCAGCCGTAGCGGATGGATTCTGCGATGCAACGGAAGTGCTGGGCCTCCTGCGAATTGAATCCGACGAGACTCTGCCAGCGCAGGATGCCAGTGAGGTTCTTTTCCTCCAAGAAGGGAAGACTGATTGCGGCGGTGAAAGTCTCGAAAAGGGACTGGTTGACCGTGAAGCTCAGGGGAGTCACGCGCTCGCCGCTCGAGAGAGACACCACAGGCAGCATGTGCTCGGTGAAATTCTCGGGCGCAGCGTGGCCGCCCATGTCAGGGAATCCTCCGGTTCCCTCGAGGATTGTCAGGTCGATGAAACTGAATTCGAAGCCCATCGACGAATAGCGCGGCGAGAACGTGAAGACCGTGTTATTCATGCCGCGGGATTGTTCGTACGTGTTCCAGAAGCCCGGGACCAGGAGGTTCAGGCTCGCATTGCCGAGGCATCGACGCTCGAAATCGCACACGTTCTTGGGGCAGCCATCCGCATCAGGGACGCTGATTGCGCGGTAGCCCTCGGGGCACGCGATCTCCTCGAGCGGCGGACAGCATATCTCGTCAGGGCAGCCATACCCGCACGATTGCTGATAGCAGGTATTCGTTTCAGCATCGCACACAGGCTCAGGACAAACAGTGGATCTGGAGGAGTACAGGGAGACCGAACGCTGTCCGTCGGGGCAAGTGATCGCAGCGCAAGATGCGCCGCTGCTGCTGCCTCCCTCAACTGCTTGAAGCGCCGGCGGAGTGTCATCCTCGGGAGGAGGAATATTCTCGTGGCAGTCGGGCAGACCCGGCGGGCACGGCTCGCCAGGGAGCGTGAACGGCGAGAATGCGAACGTCTGCAGCATCCAGAACCCGCACTGACCGTCCGCGCTCTGGCAACCGCACTTCCAGTCGCCATCGATCTTCTGGCAGCTGTACGCGACGATCCAATTCTCGCCCGCAGGCAATGATGTCGGCAGCGAAACGTTCACACTCACATCGCCGCGGAGCCAGTTCGTTCTAGCGATTGGGGAGCCTTCAAACGCGAACGGCACCCACCGCGTACCATCAAAGTAATATCCTGTCTTGTATGTGATGAATTGGGGGCTGCCCGCTACAGACGCATCAAGAGAAATGGCATCCTGCGCGTACTCTGCAGCCACACTCGTCGGACTGACTGCGAAGAGCGGCACATCCCCATGGTATACGTCGACGGGCGGAGCGTACCCCTCATAGTATGTCGCGAAGCCTACTCCTGAATATCCGCGCGCGCCCGGCAAGCCCGGTTCAGGAGGCAACTGGCCGGAGGGAAGGCACCCTGCGAGCAGGAGAAGACCGACAAGCAATCCAACGAGCCACATGCTGAGGGTTCGTGCCATTTTCATATGTCCTCGAACAGGTTCGCCACGCGCGGCGGCAATACCGGCACGAATTTCGTGCAGTGCGGTTTGATCAGTTTGCTCGACCCCCAATAGTATGTAGGGTCGAGATCGAATGTCACAGGGATACCCTTGGCGGGGTTCGCCGGCACGCGCACCCAGCCATGGCGCGAGGGGGAATCTTTCACATCATTGAACGTCAGCGTTGCAGGATCATCATCGTCATTGCCCGTCACGTACAGCGCCAGGTCCTCAGTTTCGGCATTGTTCGCCACCTTGGTGAGCGCGCAGCCGAAATGACGGCATATGCCGCGGCCTTGGCTCAGTGCGGTCTCTATGCTCCACTCATCAAACCAGGTGTCCGCAGGACCGTAGAGCATTCGGTCCGAAATCTCCTCAGCATAGACCCGCAAGCGCGCAAGCGCCCTGTCAGCTGCAGCGTACTCATGCGCTGCAGCGAGAGTCGCACGGGCCTTTGATTCTTCAACAACCTTGCGCGTCGTCGACCCTGCCCCCCATATCCACTCAGGATTCATGTCGACAGTCGCCTCCCATTCGGCCCGCAGCACTTTTGATGCGAGCACTTCCTGGGCCAGGCCGCTGTGCTGCGTACGCAGGAACAGCGCGCCGCTATCTCGCAACGCGACATTGTTGCGCACTATGTTGAGCAGCGCGAAGTACTGCCAGAACGCTCCTTCAGAGTTCTTCCATGACTCGATAAGGCCTTTCTTGTCGCCGCCAAAACGTACCTTGTCGGCGAGTTGCCTCATGAACGAGACTGCTTTTTGCTTCTCCGCCCTGGTGGGCGTTCGGGATATTCCCTTCGAGAAGGTCGGGCCGCCGAGCATGTCGATGACGGGATCTTCAAGACAGTCCTGCATGACCCGCGCA
>CAYUPS010000007.1:21756-53954 GCA_964445485.1 uncultured Methanosarcinales archaeon
CGCTCGAGCGCCTGGAGGACGACCTGCATCTTCTCCTCACACTGAGGATCCTGGATGAGGCAGTGCGACGCGCCCGGCACGGTTCCTGTGAAGTCGAGCGCCCTGCACTCTTCGAACGCGTCAGGCGTTGCGCACACCACATTCGACTGCAGCTGGTCAGGTCCGGGTTTCTCTATGCCGCAGTACGTGCCCTGCGGGCAGCGGCCTTCGACGAGATTCATCGTCTCGGGAGGGTGAGGCTGATCGGTGAAGATATGGCAGCCCTTGAGCTTAGGGTCTGCCTGCTCGCAGAACGGCGGCTCGTTGAACACCTGGTTGTACGTATCTTTGCCGGTGCAGTACAGGAAATTGAATGCGGGCGCGCGGGAATCGCCCCCCTCGCAGGGCCAGAACGGGCCGAACGTGGTTCCTTTGTACTCATAGGAAGATGTCGACCTGCACACCCCGAGAGTCTTGCCCTCGTTGGGCACCTCTCCCGACCAAGGATAGACCGATGGCCATGGCGGCAGGGTCGGCATGTAATCAATAGGCGCTGCCGAGGCAAACGGCGCCATGACCAGAACAAAGAGAACAAACGCTTGCAGCAGGCAGCACCGCATGGGATGCACGGGCGTTCTCCCACTATATAACCCTTATGCCAGTTTCTCGAGCTCGTCGATGCGCCGCTTGATCACGTCGAAGCCGCCCTGCCAGAATGACTTCTTGCGCATGTCGATGCCGAGCTCGGTCAGCATGTGCTCGGGCGATGCCGCGCCGCCGTACGAGAGGAACTTCATGTATTTGGGCACGAACGATGCGCCTTCCTGCTTGTACTGCTCGTAGAGCGCGAGCGTGAGCAGGTTGCCGAAGCTGTAGGCGTAGCAGTAGAACGGCGTGTGGAAGATGTGCGGGATGCCCGTCCACTCCCATTGGAACTCCTGCGGGACCTCGATGTCAGGGCCGAACTGCTGCTGCAGGTGCGAATAATACGTCTTGCAGAGGTCGCCTGTCGTGGCGCCGTTCGCGATCATCTCGTGCGCTTCCTTCTCGAACATGACGAAATAGGCTTGCCGGATGATGGATGCCCACGCGTCGTCGACTTTCGCGGCGAGCAGTGAGCGCTTGATCGCGGACGTCTCGTTGGCGAGCATCTTCTCGAGCAGGAGCTGCTCGGCGAAGATGGACGCGGTCTCAGCGAGAGGCAGCGGCGGGTGGCTGCAGAGCGGCGATTGCCTGCCGCAGAGGATGTCATGGAGGCCGTGGCCGCACTCGTGCGCCAGCGTCGCGACATCGCGCAATTTGCCCGTCCAGCTCAGGAGGATGTAGGGCACCATGCCCGCGGCGACGTCATCGCAGAACGCGCCGGACCTCTTGCCGTCCTGGACGACGCTGTCGACGTGCCGCGTCTCAAAGATGCGCTGGACGTGCGATCGCGCCTCGGGAGAGAGCGAGCCGAATGCGTCGAGCACGAGCCGCACGCCTTCGTCGTAGCTGAACTTGCGTTCGGTCTCGGCGAGCGGGGCGTAGATGTCGTAGCGCCGAAGGCGCGAGAGGCCGAGCCAGCCCTTCTTGAGCGCGAAATATTTCTGGAACATGCCGACGTTCTCGCGGCACACGCCAAGCACGGTCTCGACTATGGGGTCGGAGAGGTTGTTGGCGGTGTTGCGGACGCTGATCGAGCTCTTGTAACCGCGGAGCTTGAGGGATTCGGTGCGCCAGTCGCGCGTGACTGCCGAATAGATGTCGCCGAGCACGTCGCCTTCGCGGGCGAAGACGCCCATGAGCGACTTGTAGGCGGCTTCCCGCACTTCAGCGCGGGGGCTGTAGACGAGGGCGCGCACCTCTTCCTGCGTGAGCGTCTTGAGGTGCCCGTCGATCTCGACGGGAAATGTGAACTTGCTCTCAATGAGGTCGTAGAGCTGCACGAGCGCGCTCACGCCGGTCGCGTCCTTGAGCGTGATCGCCTGCTCCTCTTTCTCGGACAGGGCGTGCTTCCTGGTGCGGCGGACATTGTCGATGTACTGCGAGACGTGCGGCACTGCCGCAGCGAGAGGCTCGAGCGTCTTGGGCGGGACTTTCTTGAGCCAGAGCGGGAAGAACGTCATGCGGTTCTGGAGGTCGGCGGCGGTGTCCTCGAATTTCTTGAGCGCTGCCCGGGCGGCGTCGTCTTTCATGTTCTCTGTCGTCTTGAGCGAGAGGCGGGAGCCGAGCATGCCGAAGCGGCGCGCGATGTCCTCCTTGAGCGCGATTGCCTGCCTGAACTGCTCGGGAGAGATGGTCTTGAGGAGCGGACGGTACTGCTCGAAGCGCGCGACGGCGGCGGTCAGCTCGGCGATCTCTGAGGCGATCTTCTCCGACGGCATGATGTCGTCGAGATTCCAGCGAGACGGTTCGTATGCCATGGCCTGCGCGCGGAGCATCCCACTATATAATATTTCCGCGTGGACGCGGCGTGCATAATATTATTAAGCAAGTTCAATGACGGGAATATCATGGCAGACGTCGGGTTCTCCACAGGATGCCTCTGCAAGACACCTGTGGGCATTGAGCAGAAGATACGCGTGTACCGCGACGCTGGCGCGACGGCGCTCGAAATCATGCTCTTCCGACCGCCGGAAGTGCGCGACCTGCAGGTCACGCCCGCGCTTGAGCAATTGTGCGCGTCATTCAACCGAGTCTCCCTCCACGCGCCGCCCCGAGACATGCACTATGGCCCCAACCCCCTCTGCGAAGAGGTCCTGGACAAGATTAGGCACATCCGCTCGAAGATTGATCTCCACAGCATCATCGTCCATCCCGAACTCGTTGACGACTATGACTATCTCGCCGCGTCGGGGCTGCCGATCGCGATCGAGAACATGGACCGGCGCAAGCAGATCGGCATCCATCCCGACTATTTCCGCTGGCTCGGCAGGCACTACGATTTCAAGTACTGCATGGACTTGCAGCATGTATGGGAGCATGACCCGAGCATGAAGCTCGCGGAAGAATTCCGCGACGTGATGGGCGAGAGGCTGGCGGAGATGCACGTGAGCGGCTGCACCGACTTCGAGCTCCACCACCCGACGTATGTCGCGATGAACAAGGACGCGATCGCCAAAGCGCTCGCGCTCAAGATCCCCGTGCCGAAGATCATGGAAGGCGTCCTGAGCCACATGCCTGCCAATTCTGTCAAGGAAGAGCTGGACTTCGTGAGAAGCTACGAACAATAAGCATCAGATCTTCTCGGGACGACCATAGCAGTATCCCGTCATGAGGAAATTCCCTGAAGGGTCCGTCAAATACTTGCCATGGAGCGTGACGTAGGTCTGGATGCAGGAGACGCCGTACTCTTTCATGCAATCAACACTCTCCTTAGTGACGCACGCGTTGCGGCGGCACGTGTACCGAGTCAGGGTGACGCCGTCCGCTGCGCAGGCAGGGAAGCATTGCCCTTCAGCAGTGCAGGGTTCTGTTTCTTCATCCTCCTCCGCAGGCGGGGTCTCGGGCACGGGGGGCATCGCGGCAGGGGCGGTCTTGTTTCCAGACCGCGCCTCCGCCGTGCAATCACCCACACCGCCATTCTCGATGGGACCGGGAACGTCGTCAAAGCCGATGTCCGCAAATCCCTTAAGATACTCATCCAGCTGCGCCTTGTCGACGCAAGAACCATCCTTCATCGCATATGGCTTGTCCGGATAGAGAACGCCGCAGACAAGGCTCTGCTCCCCTGCTCTGATCGCAGAGAGCTTGTCGTAATAGGTCTCTTCATTCTTGCTGTCCATCTCATACAGCGTCTTGAGCTCCGCGGCGTTCACACAGACCCGATTCTCATAATAGAACGGATGCTCAGCATCGCATGCTGTCGCGCCCAACCTGCAAAAGACGTCAGCCAATTTCTGAAATTTCACTTCCTCCTCGCTCGGGCCAAGGAATACGTCACAGCCCGCGAGCAACAGCAAGGACATCAGGATGATGCAAACGGCGATAGCGCGCATGGCGAGTATCCGAACGCGGGCACGCCAGTATTTAAGCGTTCCTGCCGATGCTAAAAGAAAAATCCCCTCGCCCGGAGTTGAACCAGGAACCTTCCGGTTTCGGCTGACCCATTCTCATCCGAAGGCATCATGCCCTGTCGATGGGTGCTGTTGTAGCTACAGCCGGACGCTCCACCATTGAGCTACGAGGGGACTATGGTGGGAGCTTCGGTGAGAAATGGCGGATTTAAAAAGGTGTCGGCGGCTCAGATGCGCAGGTTGAACGCATTGCCCTTCGTGCTGCGCTCGACGCCGTGCGCGATCGCGAATTTCGAGAGCGTTGCGGGCAGCGTCAGGCCGCCGAGCACGCTCAGCTTGGTGCGGATCTTGTACACGATGATGCGCTCCTCGCGCGAGACAAGCTCAGGGATCTCCCACTTGACGACAGTGCCTTTCTTCTCATGGCGCATGACTTTCTCGGGTGCGAGCGTGCCTGCTTCGGCCTCGCGCGAGAGCTCGGCGAGCTCCGGAACCAAATCCATGATGCGCACCTTGTGCACGGGGGCGCGGCCGCGGTTGAGCAGCGTGACGATGACCTTGATCTCGCTGATGCCGCCTTCGCGCTGCGCGAGGACGACTGCGCGCTTGCGGACAAGCAGCGGCGAGCGGAAGAGGAAATAGGCGGTAATGGCGAGACCGAACAGGAGCACGCCGACAAACAGCGGCCAGTAGTTGACGCCCAGGATGATCGTCTTGGACTCGCCGACGCCCACGCTCACATCCCAGACATACTTGGTGCCATCCCAGGCGGCAGCTGGTGACGTCTTGCTGAAGAGGCTCGCGAACCAGCCGAGGCTCTGCGAGTGCTTCTCGAAGCGGGGCACGTTGCCCGTGTTGGTGAGCGTGATGACCTTCGCGGTGGAGAGGAACTGCCTGCGCTCGTCCACGCTCGTGCGCACCTCGCCGTACTCCATGACGCTGTACTGCACGAGGGGCAATTCGAAGAAGTACGATTCATTCTTGTCGTCGAAGGCGACGAGGGTGATGCGGAGCATGTCCTCTGCCGGCGGCGAGAGCGGGTCGATGCTCGTCTCGATGACCTCGGTCTTGGTCTCGAGCGGGTCGAGCGCGACGGTCTTGTCGACATTGATGACGCTGCTGCGCACCTTCACATCGACGCGCGTGAGGTTGCGGCGGTTCTGGTTGGTCAGCGCGAGAGGGATGCGGATGGTCTCGCGCGGATCGACCTGCGAGGACATGGTCGCGGTGCCGCGGAGCGCGGGCAGGTATGTGAGAGCAGAAGGATTGCGCGAGACGACCTCGAGCGGGACGTTGAGGCGCATCTCCTGGTTGGACTTGTGGAGGCGGACCATCAGGGGCACGCCGTAGATGCCGGGCGGGACGCGCAGCGGCGCAATATAGAGCTCTGTCGTGAGGCCTTGCGGGGTGGGCGGCACGTACAAGGATGCCTTGGTGTGCACGTCCCATGAGATGTCGGGCGAATAGACGGAGAACGACTCGACGTCGCGCGAGTCATGCTGAATGCTGATGCTGAAAGCCGCCCGCTGGCCCTCCTTGATGGAGACCATCTCGGTGGGGCTGACGCTCGCCTTGAACGTGACGACCTGCGCAGCGGCGGCGAAGGATGCGAGCAGCAGAATCATCAAGACTGTCGCGAATGCCCCCCTGGTTGTACGTGTCATCACTGCAGGCATCACTGGAAACCCCTGTGTCTCAACGCGAGGCACTCAGATTTATAAATCTTACGCCGTGGCGGCGAGCACCCTGCTCACGCCGTCCCTCTTGAGAACCTGCAACGCACGGTCCGCCATCCCCTTCAGGAGCGCCTCATGCGTGACGATGATGATCTGCGGCAGGCCGAGCCGCTGCAGCACCTCGCGCATGCGGTCCAGCTGCTCCGCGGAGAATCCATCCGTCGGCTCATCCAGCACAAGGATTCCCTTGGTGCGCACGCCGCTCACCAGCTCATTGACCGCCTTGGTCAGCGCAAGACGATATGCCAGAGCGCATGCAGTCCGCTCTCCGCCGCTCAGGTGCTCGAACTCCACATCATACCCCTGCTGCTGCACGATCGGCGAGAACGACTCATCCAGCCGGGCAGCCATCGACGCATCATCGACCAGCATGCCAAACCACTCCGCGAACAGGCCCGAGAACGCGTCATATATCCTGCTCAGCGCGCCGCTCTCCATCGCGCCCACCAGCGGCACGAACCGCTCAGCCACCCAGCCCTGCAGGTCCTGGAGACGCTCGAGCGCGGCTTTCGCCGCTTCCTTGCGCGACACGCGCTCGCGGCACGATACAATCCTCACCGCCAGCTGCCGGGCCTCCGCCGCCAGCGCGCTGTGCGCCACCGCAGCCTTGCGCTCGAGCAGGAGCGCCTCATCGAGGGCCGCGCGCGCCTGCACGGCTTCGGCTGCGGCCCCTGCGAGCTGCCCGCACCGCCCTTCCATCTCCTGCATCTCATCGCGCAGCGCTATCGATTCCGCCTGCACGCGCGCAGATTCCTCCGCCAGCACACCCCTGTGCCTCTCGAGCGCTGCACGCTGCCGCTCCCGCTCGCGCTGAGCCGCCGCGACGCGCTCGATCTGGCGCAATTCATCAGTCTCTCGACGCACGCACTCAAGACGCGCCATCGCCCCCTCGAGAGCAGCATGGCGCGCAGCGGCATCCTGCTCGATGGAACGCACGCGCATCTCCGCATCGCGCGCGATCGATACCTTATGAGCGTCCGGCACGCCCTGCCGGCATGTCGGGCATTCTGAGAGCGCGCCGACACGCATGGCATCGGAGCGCGCGGCGATGATCGCAGCCTTCGTCTGTCCCGCGGCGCCGGTCAATTCACGGACTGAGCGTTCGAGGACTGCAGCTTCCTCGAGACGCTCGCGCAACTGCGCGTCCATATCAAGCGGCGCGCCGGACGGCGGGCCGAGGTCACGCAATTGCTCGTCGACGCGTTTCAGATCAGCCTGCTGGCGCGCGAGCGCCTGCGCCGCGCCCGCAAGACGCACCTGCAGCGTGCGCTCGGCGAGCCTGAGCTCCTCATGCTCCCTGCGCCGGGCATCCGTCGCTGCGACTGCGGCTTTCGCAGCGGCGACCTTCGCGGAACAGGAGCCGAGCGCCGCTCTCGCCGCCGCCTCATTCTCGGCGATGCGCAATTCCACTTCTGCGAGCGAGCGCAGTTCTGCCTGGGCCAGCGGCAGGTCGGAGATCTCACCCTCCAACCGCCTGAGCCGCTCACGGAGCGAACGCGCATACGCCTGCGCGTTCTCCTGGATGCGCTGGTAGCGGTCGATGCCGAACACGTGCCGGAGGATGTCGAGGCGCTCGTCCTTGGACGCGCGCACGATCGCCTTCATCTCCTCCTGCGGCGTGTAGACTGTGTAGCGGTAGAGCAGGCCCTTGTGCTTGGAGACCAGATGTGCAGGATAGCCGAGGAGGTCGAGCGTGCGCGTCTTGATCTCGGCGGCGGACAGCGGCTCCCGCGCGCCGTCGATGGTGATCGCGCCGGCATCCTGCTCGATGCGATCCTTCGCGCGCCGCAACGTCCGCTCGACCATGACTGACTTCCCGTCGATGTCGACGGTGAGCGCGACCGAACCGTGTTTCGCGCCGTGGCGGAGCAGCGAGGAGCCTTCGAGGTCGCCTCGGATGACGCCGAAGAGCGCGAATTCCACCGCCTGCAGTATCGTGCTCTTGCCCGAGCCGATGTCCCCTGCGAGCACGACGATGCCCTGCGGGAATTCGATGGTCTCATCCTCATAGGAGCGGATGCCGCAGAGACGGAGAGAGACGAGGCGCATCATTGCATCCGCCGCGTCGTGCGCTTGTATTTATTGCTTATGGGGCCTTGACGGAAGAGACGATGGCGCCGATCTCCCGCTCGGAGATCGCGCAGCCCTTGAGCTTGACACCCCAGAGGACCGCCTCGATGAGCCTCCTGCGCGCCTCGGGGATATCGACGATGAACTCATCGAGCAGTCCGCGCTCGTACGCGACGGCGGCGAGCTCCGCGCTGCGGATGATCTTGATGTCTTTGACCTTCATCTGGAACGCTCTGAGCGCATCAGCGCGCTGCGAGAGCCGCGTGTGCAATCGCCGCTCCATCAGGCGCTGCAGGCTGCCGGGCGCCTCGAGCAGGGTGCGCGTGACGCGCTCGTCCATGGCGACCGCGTCGGCGCCCTCCATCAATGCCCATGCGAGCGTCGCCATCTCGCCGAGCTGCACGATGCGGATGGGCTGCCCGCGCGCGGAGAACGCGCTGTTGGCGAGCGAGAGCAGCTCATCCGCGAGGGCGCTCACATGGTCGTCCGCGACGACCTTGATGACGCCTTCCTCGATGAGCGACTGCACCTGCATGGCCTCAAACATGAACAGCTTTGTCGTGAGCGGCTTGTCGACGATCTCATGGCGCACGGCGCTGGTGATGACGAACTCCCCCTTGAACGCCTGCTTGAGCGGCTTGAGGATGCCGAGGAGGTTATTCATGGCGAGGCTGATGATGGGGCCAGCGTCGAAGACGAGCGTCCTGCTCATTTAGCGGCCTCCAGGAGCGCGTGCGCGAGCTTGTCTGGATCGTGGCGGATGAGCGTGGGCTCGGTGATGAGGTTCTGCACGTGCACGCGCACGCCCAGCTCGCTGACGGCCTCCGCGTCAATCTCGACGGGACGCGCGCCTTCGGCAGCGTACCGCTGCAGGAGCGAGGTGTTCGCGGATTGCGTGCTGCACACGATCGCGTCGAGGACATTCTCGCCGAGATACGCCTGGAGCGTCCGCACGAAATCAGACGCCTTGAAGCCGTCGGTCTCGCCGCGCTTAGTCATCAGGTTGCACACGAATATCTTGCGCGCGGGGGACCTGCGCAGCGCGTCGACGACCCCCTCGACGAGGAGGTTCGGGATGACTGACGTGAACAGGTCGCCCGGTCCGATGACGACGACGTCCGCGTGGCGTATGGCTGCGAGAGCGTCGGGGAGGGCGACAGCCCCGGGATCGAGGAAGACTCGAGTGATGCGGAGCGAGGCGTTGTGCTTGGGCACGTCGATGTCTGCTTCGCCGCGCACGACCTGGCCGGTCTCGAGTTCTGCGCAGAGCGTGGCGCTGTCGAGCGAGACGGGCAGGACTTTGCCGGAGATACCGAGGATGCGTGCGGCGGCCTCGATTGCCTGGAGGTCGCCGCCGGTGATCGCCGAGAGCGCGGTGAGGAAGAGATTGCCGAAATTGTGCCCCTGCAGGCCTGTGCCGCGCTCGAAGCGGTAGTCGAGGAGCTGGCGCAGCAGGATGGTGTCCGCGGTCTCGGGAGCGAGGGCGAGCAGGCATCGCCGCACATCGCCGGGCGGGAGGATGCCGAATTCGTCGCGGAGCTTCCCGCTCGATCCGCCCGAGTCGAACATCGTCACGATGGCAGTCAGCTGGGAGGTGTGCCGTTTGAGGCCGCGGAGCACGTTGTACGACCCCGTCCCCCCTCCGATGACAGCGAATGAGGCCATGCTTCCGCAGCCGGGAGCGCGGTTTATATATTTTTGCGCGCGTGCGGCGAAAGATTAAATACTCCGCAGAGGACCGCACGAGCCATGGCAATCGGGCTCAAGAAATGCGTCGAGACACAGCGCCGCATCCTGCTGTCTATCATCGCGACGCGCGAGCACGTGATTGACGTGTGCGAAGGCGGCGATCCTGCGCCGCGCGGGATGCTCGCGTCATCCCTCGCGCAGTGGGATGAGCTGCGGGAATCTCTGAACGCAGAGCGCGATGTTCTCGACGAGGAAGGGCCCGCGGTGGGCGGACGCCGACCCGGCATCCTCTCGGATTATGAGTTCGTCATACAATGCGTCGATGATGAGGTGAAGCTCATCGGAAAGTTCATCATCGCGCTGGGGAAGATAGGGCCGGAGAACGCCCCGGCGGTCGGCGGGCAGCTCGTCGCCATCGGTGCTCTCGCGGAGAAGGCGAGCAAGCGCGCCACGCTCGCGCTTGATGCGCTCAAGCGAAAACCTTAGTTCTTGCCGAGGAGCGGGAAGTGCCGCACGTGATGGAGACCCTTGATGGTCCTGCCGACGCTGCGCACCACCACATTCACGCGGTTGTGCGTGATCGTCATCTCGCCGCGCAGTCGCGTGCCTCTCCTGAAATGCGCGCGGGTGAGGTGGCTCACGAGCCAGAGTTTCCTGTCGAACGGCGTGAGCGCGAGCAGGACGTACTCATGCCCGTCTTTGCGGTGCCAGACCGAGCGGTAGGGCTCGATGGCGCCGTTGAACACGTCATGCTCGCCTTCGACGACGAATGAGGTCTCGATGCGCCGCGGCGTGGTGTACTCGCGGAAGAAACGGGGCGTCCATTCCTTGAGGACTGCCCGGTTCCTCGAGTTGTGGCTCCGGCTGCGCGAGCACGTCGGAAGGCAGGGCTTGTGGACGATGAAGGGGAAGGCGCGCTCGAGCGCCTGCACGCGCTTGAAGTATCCATACGCAGTGTACTTGCGCGCGATGCGCGCGGGGTCGTGCTCGCGGTGGTACGCGACGGCGCAGCACCAAGGATAGCCGTAGAGGCGCGCGCCGATGCGGTCGGCGACTGCGTGCTTGCGCGTTTTGGCGGCCCATTCATACGCGCGGAACATCCGCTCTGCGGCTCTCGAGGCGAAGATGTCATAGCCGAACCAGAGGCCTGTCTGCTCCCAGATGATCGCGTTGCGCTCAAGGCGCGCGATCGTCTCGAATGTCTTAGGGCCGCTGGCGCGGAAACGCAGCCCTGCCGCCCGCATATGCCTCTCGAGGTGCGCTTTCTCCTCGAGATTCTGGGGCGTGATGCGCAGCGGGATGTACGTGGCATCTTTCTTGCCTGCTGCGAGCAGGATGAGCTTGAGTTTCGCGCCTCTGTCCAGCCCTTTGGCTGTCGCTGCGAACTGCGCGAGCGATCGCCTGGATTTCTGCTCCTCTTTTTCCATGCCCGATGGACGCTTTTCCGTCGGAACATTTAAATAGGTGGTTATCTATAAAAACGTTATCATGCGTATCGTGGGCCTGGATCTTGCCGGGTCACCGAGGCACGCGACGGGGGTCTGCGTGCTGGAGAGCGGCAAGGCCAGGGTGGACCTGCTCCACACGGACGATGAGATTCTGCTCCGCATCATTGAGTCGAAGCCCGCTCTCGTTGCTGTCGATGCGCCGCTCAGCTGGCCGCGGGAAGGGCTGCTGCGCGACGCCGAGAAGGCGCTGCACCGCAGGGGCATCAAGTGCTTCCCGCCGCTGGGCCTCGCGAGCATGGAGCGCCTGACACTGCGCGGCATCCTGCTCTCGCGCGTGCTGCGGAAGATCGGCATCAACGTCATCGAAGTATACTCAGGCGGCGCGATGGATGTCTGGGGAGTGGACAAGACCGACGAATCGCTCCATAAGGTCCTCGCGTCGATGGGCGCAGCGCGCAAGGGAAAACGCGTGCAGACCGACAGGATCGACGCCATCGTCTGCGCGATCGTCGGGCGTATGTTCCTGCAGGGCAGGGCGGTCTCATTGGGCGATCAAGCTGAAGGCGCCATCGTGATGCCTAAACGGGGCGTGCATTCGTGAGCGAGTGGCGCGACATGATACGGTTGCGCGACAATCTCAAACCGAACTCCTATGAGCTGCTCGAGACGCTTGTCCTCGCGGCGCTGCTCGAGCCGGATGCGGGCGTGCGGGACATCGCGCGCGAGACGATCGGGAAGAAGCTCTCGCCCTACGCGCACAGCATATCCGTCGGAGACAACAGCGTACTCCTGCGGCTGCGGGACCCGAAGAGCGGAATCACCGGCATCCTCTATGTCTGCGATCTGCCGAAGGAGTATGCGAACGCGCCGGTCCGCCTGCCGATTAAGACTATCGTGTTCTAGAGCCTGCGCTTGAGCTCTTCGATGAGGCCGACGTCCAGCACATCGACGCCTCTTGTTTTGGCGACGAAATAGCTCGTGAGGTCACCGAGGAAGAGCGCGGTGAACGCCTTGGTGAGCCTCGACTGCCCCTTGAGCATCAGCTCAGTGACCGGGATGCCTGCGCGCCGGATGAACTCCTTGGTCACGTCGATGCGGCGGTGCATGTGCTGCGGGTCGCGCTCGTCGCGCAGCAGCAGGATGTGGAAGTCCCCGGGTCGTTGGGCGTATGCCATGAGCTCGTTGTGGTTGAGCTCGGGGAAGGCGTTGGCGAAGGCGTGGATCTTGGCGTTCTCGTTGAACTGCTGCTTCCACCGCAGCGCGATCGGGCCGTAGCCTTCGGAGGCGTAGATGATCGGCGTCACGCCGCGCAGCTGATCCGCGACGGCGCGGGCTTTCTCCTCCCACTGCGGCTTCTCGAGGGCTTCGAGAGCGAGCTTGATGTCGAGCGGGTCTATCTTGGCGAGACGGTTGTTGTGCAGCGCGATCAGCAGCGGGAAGACGAAGTAGGCGACGGCGGCGCGCGGCGGAAGGCCTGGGGGGACTGCGATGACTTTCGCCTGCGTCTCGTAGGCGAGGTTCTTGAGCCGCCCGCCGGATGTGACGAAGAGGAGCTTGGCACCGCGCTTGTGAGCTGCTTTGGCGCAGGTGGTGGTCTCTTCGGTGTTGCCTGAGTAGGAGATGCCGATGAAGAGGGTTTTAGGGCCGACGAACGAGGGGATGGTGTATCCTTTGCAGGAGACCATGGGCACACTCGCGCTGTCGGAGAGGAGCGTGATGAGGATGTCGGCGGGGATGCCGGAACCCCCCATGCCCGCGAAGACGATGTTGTCGATCTGCGCGTCGAAGGAGAGGCCGTTGGCGAATTGGACCGCTTCGCGTATCTGCGCCGGCATCTGTTTGATGACCTGCAGCAAGTCCATGAATCCCCCGTCAGGCCTTCTGGTCTGTGCGGATATAAACCTTTTGCACCATGCGCGAAATGGAGAATATCTTGGCTAAAAAGACATTCTCGCAGGAATATTTATAATCTCCGCGCCACACAGCACCCCTATGCTCGACATCAGCAAGCTCCGCGCCGTGCGCAAGACGCTCAACCTCACCCAGCACCAGCTCGCCAAAGAAGCAGGCGTCTCGCAATCGCTCATCGCCAAGATCGAAGCAGGCCGCATCGACCCCACCTACTCACGCGTCCAGCGCATCGAGGACGCCATCCAGCGCCTGCGCCGCGAGAGCGAACGCACCGCAAAAGACGTCATGAGCCGCAACGTCATCGTCGCAAGGCCGGATGAGCGAGCGGACCTCACCGTGCGCCGCATGCGCGAGAAGAACATCAGCCAGCTGCCGGTCGT
Organism: uncultured Methanosarcinales archaeon; assembly: GCA_964445485.1. Lineage (GTDB taxonomy): Archaea > Nanobdellota > Nanobdellia > Woesearchaeales > ARS49 > CAYUPS01. The sequence goes on from CAYUPS010000007.1 coordinate 34,965, forward strand.
CGACGGGAACGCCGTCATCGGGCTCGTGAGCGAGACAAGCATCCTCGACGCGGCACAGCGCAGGCCGCTCAACGGGCTCAGCGCCAAAGATATCATGAGCACAGCCCCGCCGCAGGTCGCCGACGACGCACCCCTCTCAGCGGTCCGCGCGCTGCTCGCCTACTTCCCGTGCGCGATCGTCATGCGCGATGGCAGGATGAGCGGCATCATCACTAAATCCGACCTCCTCGCGCAGCTGTCCTAGCTCCGGCGGTCCCGCACAAGGAGCTCCAACGACAAACCGGGCTCTTCCCGCTGGGAGAACAGCAGATTCTGGAGGAGGAATTTCTTCGCGTCGATATTCCGCGGCTCGAGCTCGAGATAGTTCTCGACCGACGTGAACAGCACCAGATTCTGCTTGACGAGCACGAACGGAGGAGAGTCGAACGCGTAACCGTACTCCGTCTGGAACGTCATCGACGGGACTGAGGGGGTGTTCGCCTCCTTGAGATAGCGGTTGAGGAACGCCTCCTCCAGCCAGGAAGGATACTGATCGACTTTGTAGATGAGCTTCTTCGATTCCCGGTCGCGCCGGTACTGCGCCAGGGCGCGGACGCTCTCCACCAGCGGCTGCGGCGAAGCGACCGGACCGAGGATCGCATAGTTGACCCATTCCAGCGCCTCGAGGGTCACATCCATCTTCAGGTTGTCCGGATGGACGAAGAGCAGTTTCGCGGCAGAGGATTTCGTGTCGCGCAGCATGTGCTTGCAGGCACGCGCATCCTCATAATCCGCATCCTCATGCATGTGCACGAGCAGCACGTCGAAATTGGACTTGTCGCTGTCGAGGACGCCGCGCGCCTTGTCAAGCCGGTACGCCCGCACCGGATAGAAACCCTCATCGAGGAAAATCTCGCGCAATCCCTGTCCCGGATGCCGCGGATTATGCAGACCGAGGAGCCGCTCATCGTTCGGGTGGTACGTGCCAGTGATGCACACCGACGGAGGGTCTTGGCTCATCCTGTCTTCAGGTCACGGGCGGTGGCATACATAAATTTTTCGACGGCACGGAGCTCCGCCGGAGCGGTAGATTTAAAAAGCGACCGAGGGTAGCCGGGACACTACACGCGGCGGTGCCGGAGTGGCCAAACGGGCACGGTTCAGGGCCGTGTAGCTTAGTGCTTACGCAGGTTCAAATCCTGTCCGCCGCATCAATCATGAACGCGAGCCCCAACTGCGCGTACCCGCTCATTCTGCAGATGCGTCTCTCCGTGCCGTTCGAGCGGCAGATCAACGACCACTACTGCGTCCCCGCATCGGTCGGCATGGTCCTGAGCTACCACGGCTACCCCTCCGACCAAGAAGTGATCGGCAACATACTCGGCACCACCGAGGAGTGCGGCACGCAGATGGACCTCGCCGCAGACATCCTGCGGGAGCACGGCCTGCACGCCGTCGCGACAGCGCACACACCGCTCGACGACCTCCTCAACAGCATCGCCGCGCGGCGGCCGATCATCGCAGTGATCCGCCCGCAAGTCCGGCGCTACGCGGGGCACGCGGTCGTCGTCACAGGATATGACCTCAACCGCAGCCGCATCCTCCTCAACGATCCCGAGCAGCACGGGCCGAGCGATGAGCACATCGACGATTTCCTCGAGAGATGGTCCGCAGTCCTCGACGGAGAAAACGGGAATCCGAGCATGGTACTCGCGCCGAGACACTGATTCCCCTCCGTTTTTCGACAGATATTTAAATCCGGTCGCGCAGGCAATCGGAGAACAAAAAAAGAGATGATACCGCGACCGAACATCCTCGTGCTCGGCGCCTCCGGCGGCGTCGCGAACGCATTCTTCCATTATCTCTCCGCGCACCGCTCTCTCTTCGGCAAGCTCATCGTCATCGACAAGCGCAACACACTGCTCGACGACGAATACCTCGACCATCAGAGCCTCTCCTACCATTTCATCAAATGGCGCGTGCGGCTGCCGCGCGAGACCAAACGCTACCACAACATTCTCCACCAGCACAACATCCGAATCGTCGTCGACCTCACCGACGCGGAGACCATCCCGCTCATGCTCGCGACCGCAGCCGCAAGAGTGCACTACATCAACACCGGCCTCAACGCGGCCAACAAGACAGTCGACGAGTGCGTCAAATGGGTCTATGAGCACAAAAACCAACTGAGCACGGCAGCGTTCATCCTCTGCGCAGGCATGAATCCCGGCGTGGTCAACATGTGGGTCCGCTGCGGCATCGAGAAGTACGGCGTGCCAAAAGAGGTAGTCCATTTCGAATACGACACCTCCACCCCCGCGATGGGCTGGAAACCAATGGTCACGTGGAGCCTGCAGGAATTCATCGTCGAGACATGCAACGACCCCGGCGGCGTCATGCTGAGCGCGTACGGCGTCAAGCAGATGCTCCCAAACGCCATCAAGCACAGGGAATCGATGAAGCCCATCCTCAAGCCGATCATGACACTCGATGACTACCCGCGAGGCATGCCCGTGCTCCACGAAGAGAACGTCACCATCGCCCGCCGCTACAAGATACCCTCAAAATTCATCTACGCAGTCCACCCCAAAACAATGTCCTACATCACTCGCATATACAACAAGAAAGGAAAGGTCAGGCGGTCGGACCTGTTCGTCGGAGACAACAAGAACCTGCCGCTCATCGGGGAGGACGGCATCGGGGTCATGCTCGAGTACAAGGACAAACGCGTCTACTATTACAACTCAATGCCGAACGTCGTCGTCGCGGGAACCAACGCGACATACCTGCAGGTCGTCTCAGGGGTGTTCGCCGCGATATCCACCCTGCTCTTCGACAAGCTCGCGAAGGGGGTATACTTCACCGAGGACCTCTTCGGCACCAACTACCGCCATTACATGTTCGACAACCTGCGCGTGCAGGAATTCGTCTTCAAGAAACGCAAAGGCAAGCTGAAGCTCAGCAAGTACATCCCTGCCATCAAAGTCAGGCGCCGCCATAGCCTCAAGCACCTGCGCATCTAGTCAGCGCATCTTCTTGATTTCCCGCACGGTCGTCGCCTGGCGAGCGCCTTTCTCATCGCGCCAGCGGATGAAACGGGGAAAGCGCAACGCCAATCCCTTGCCATCCACTGCGCCGGCAGAGTGGTTCGGCGAGCGCGTGACATTCGCGCCCGACACCTCGCACACGACTGCCGGTGAGAACCACACATCCGGATGCATGCCTTTCGCGACGACGACATCAGCGGAGCATGCCCTGATGCGGTGCGCATCGAGCCTGCGCGGCAGCGCCGCGAGGTCTTTATCGGAGAATCCAGTCCCCACCTTGCAGAACGTCTCGAAACGCCCGCGCTCCGCGTTATAGGCCGCGCACAGCAGAGCGCCATACCTTCCCGCACGTTTACCCCTGCCGAGGTACGCCCCGACGACGACAAGATCGAATGTGTCGCGCAACCCCTTGATGTACTCGGGTTTCCACTTGATCCAATGCCAGCCGCGCACGCCCGCCTGGTATGATGAGCCTTTGTCGAGGGATTTGATGATGATGCCTTCGCCGCCACGTGAGATGATTGAGCCGAACATCTCCTCGACGCAATCGATATCGGCGCAGACAGTCCTTGCGGCGAGACGGATGCCCTTGCCCTTGCGTACGCAGCGCGAGAGCGCCTGCCAGCGAGAAGGATACGGTTTGCCGATAAGGGATTTGCCATCGCGGAACATCATATCGAACACGCACCACACCACAGGGATGCTCTTGCTATACTGCGCGACATGGTGCTTGCGCCTGCGTGACATGAGCGTCTGGAACGGCAGGAAGTTCCCATCGCCATCGATCGGCATCGCTTCCCCGTCTATCACGGCGCTTCGCACGGACACCTGCCTGCGTATTGCAGCGACCACGTCCGGAAACTGCGCAGTGATGTCCTCGAGCCTGCGCGAGTAGAGAGTGATCCTGCCCCCGTTGATGTGGGCCTGTATCCGCTCGCCGTCATACTTCTCCTCGACGACGACAGGAAACCGCATCCGCCGGGGCAGCTCATCGAGGGACTTGATCCTCTGGCAGAGCATCGACTGGATGGGGCGTCCGACGTGCACGCCGATGCGCCGCACGCCCGACACCCCCTTGCGGACCAGCGTCTCGGCGATGACGCCGATATCGGGACAGACATTGTACGCCTGCTCAAGATCAACCTTCGAACCGCCGTATGCCTTTGCTAGCGCATCGAGCACGGTCTTGTCGCCGATGCCTAAGCGCAGGTTACCGAGCGCGAGCCTGCACACGTACTTCGCCTCGAGAGGCGACGCGTCCCGCAAGATGCCTGCGAAGAGCCGTATCTTCGCCGACTGCGAATCCTTGCCTCCCGTCGCGGCGATCCTGCGCAGCGTCAGGAACACGCTTCCGAGGGTCAATCGTCCCTCTGCCCGGCCTATCGCCTCCTGCGCGACCACACCGACATCGCCGACCCGCTTGAATCTCCGGCGCAGCTCGGCATCGGGAACGCCGGCCGCTTCGCCGACAGCGCGCAAGACCATCTTGTCGGCCATGCCGAGATCGACATCCTCGAACTCCGACGCAATCCTTCCCGTGCACAAGAACGCCGTATGAGGGACATCCTCCCGGGGCAGCCCTCGGAAGAACACTGCCAATGCATCGCGAGCGGCATGGCCGCTGATTCTCTCAAGCCGCTTGAAGAGCTGCGCGAGAGCCGCGAAACGGGATCCAGTCATCGGAAGAGAGATCGCGCTGTAGCCAGACGTTTCTTCACATCGACGCCGACAGTGTCGCCGAGCATCATCGTCTTGCCCATATAATCCATCAATTCCCACTGAGATACGCCAGTCATCTCGGCGATGCGCGCGATGGAGATGCCGTGCTCGTGCAGCTTGGTGCCTTTCTTGATGCGCGCCTTGTCGAAGATCTCCTGGACGTACAGCTTGACCTTGCTGTCCATCTTCTGGACTATCGAGAAGACCGCCTGCAGACGGCTCTCGAATCCTTCATGGTCGTCGTCAGCGAGAGCGTCGTAGGCGCGCTGGAGCTTCTCGGCGATGTGCTCATAGTTCGGACAGCCTTTCTCGCACGCGCGCTGCAGTATCTTGGACAATGCGTAAATCAGGATGGCGACAGAGACAGAATCGTGGTCCTGGTAGATGGTGGCATTGTGGATGACCTCGTTGGACATCAGGGAAAGCGCGTGGTTAGGATGAGAATCCTTGCGCAAAGCGATAATCGCCTTCTCCAGCACCGCGAGAATGTCCTCCTTGATGCGCTGTTCCATCGTGAGAGACGTCGTCAGGGGCATATTTAAACGTTGTGCCGAAGGATTAAATAGGACCGAGAATGAGCCGCACACGAATGACTGACCTGGAAGGCTACCTGCAACCGACAGGCAACGGCGACTCGCTCCTCCGCATTCTCATCGACACCAACAGCAAGCACATCGAGCTCGTGCAGCCGCGGAACAACGAAAGCCACAAACCCGCCGGCGACGACTATCTGGCACGGACAGGGGCGCGATGGTCCGACATCGTCGGCGGCATGGTCAACCTCGATGCGCGGCGGACCGCCACCTGCGCAGCCATCGGCTGGAGCAGCTACGAATCACACCACAAGCTCAAGCACCCGACACAGACCCTCGATAGAGCACGCGATGCGCTGCTTGACTATCTCAGAATGAAAAACATACCGCACGCCAGCGGGTTCACGATCAAGTACCTCGCTAGTCGACCGTGAACAATTCGCTGTCGTGCCCGACATCGAAGAGGCCGAGACGCGCGCCCGCATCCAACCATCCGTGCGCGTAATTGAGCGCGGCGAACGCCGTCACGACCTCACCCTTCTGCTCAAAATGCTTGGCGTCCTCGAAATAGCGGCGCGCCATGTCCAAGAAATCCTCCGCAGCGGCGCCCCAGTCCTTCACCGCGCCTGAGCGCGTGACCTTCGCCTTCGCCAGCGCGCGGGAAGTGACATCAAAGTACTTCGCGAGCTTCTCCGGCGTCACCACTGCTCCGGCCATCGCATCACTGCGCGGCGGAGGCCGCCTTGCGGCGGCGGACGGCACGGCGGACATCCAGAGGCATGACACCCGCCTCAAGCTCGCGCTTGGCGATCTCGATCGGGTTGTAGCCGAGCGCCTCGATATCCTTCTGGCTCAGCTTCAGCGCCATCGGGGCGCCCATCGCGATCTGCAGGGCGCGGGCACCGATGAGCCTCGCCTTCTCGTATTTGCTGTACTGGGTGTTTGTCTCCTCACTCATGGTGGGCCTCCTCAGGAGCCATCGAGCGCGGCGCGCAGCTTCGGCGCCTGCTCAATGGCGATTTCGACCATGCGGTCGACCTCATCGATGCTCAACGGGGTCTCGCCGCCCTTCTGCAGCGAGCAGAGGGTGTTCTCGGCAGTGACTGTCACAGTCAGGCGGCCGTCAGCGAGATCCTCCTCCTCGCACAGGGGATCGACGATGAAGTGGCTGCCGATCTTGTACACTGTGACAGCGATCGGCTCGCGCTCGAGCGGAATCTTCTTGCTCGTCTTCTCGCCATAGTCGATCGCGCCGTTCTCGTACTTGGGGAAGTACGCGTTGCGCAGCGCAGCGAGCGCGCCGAGCGCGCCGGCATCCAGGATGCCGCCTTCGTCGTTGATGCTGCACACATCGATGATGACAGTCCATGCGGACTCTTTGGGCGTGATGCACAGATTGTGGACGTCGATGGCGTGCGCCTCGCGGATGCCGCGGTCGATGACACGCGCGACCTCGACCGCCTTGATGTCAGGCGGGCCGGGCTCGTACACGGGGTTCGAGAGCGGCAGCAGTTCGGCGTTGACCATCAGGCCGCCCTGGTCCGGCGTGTCCGGGTAGGGCTTGGTGACTTCGGTCTTGATGCCGACGATGACCTCAGTGCCGCCGAAGCGGACAATCGCGCTGCCTTCGGCAGAGCGGGAGACGTCCATGCTGATGCTGACCGGCCTGTACTCAAGCAGGCCGCGGCCGTCATAGCGGACTCCGGCGTCGAGCGCGCGGAGCAGGTGTGTCTTGCGTGCGTCCATCGTGATCAGTCCTCCTGTGTCCTGAAGCGCGCCTTGAGCGCGTCCTTCTGGAGCTCGTATATCTTCTTCGATGCGCGCTGGGCGACTTCGAGGGCCTCCTTGAGGTCCCCGCGGGTGACTTCGCCGTCCATCTGGAGGAGGGTCACCTTGCCGCTGCCGGGGAGCACCGCGACGGGGATGTCGGTCGCGCCGCCCTCGCCGTCGTATGCTTCCTCGTCATAGTTGAGGTCGAGGACGATGCGTCCGCCGACCTTGCCGACCGCGACCGCGTTGACCAGGTCAGTCATCGCGAGGCCTGCGTCGGCGAGCGCCATCGCCGCGGCGGTGATCGCCGCGCAGCGCGTGCCCGCATCGGTCTGTGGGAGCTCCACGAACACGTCGACGACGCTGTTCGGGTACTCCTTGAGGTCGAGGACGGGCATGAGCGCATCCTCCATGACCTTGCTGATCTCCTTGGCCCTGCGTCCGCCGCCTGGCTTGACACGGTTGCCATGGCCGCTGAACGGCATCATGTTGTAGTGGCAGCGGAGGATGCCCTTGCTCGGGTTCTGCATGAATTTCGGGTGCAGATCACGGGGGCCGTAGACCGCTGCGATGGCCTGGGTGTGGCCGATCTTGAACATGGCGCTGCCGTCGGCGCGTGCGACGACGCCGACTTTCGCCTCCATAGGTCGCGTCTCTTCCCAGCCGCGGCCGTCGAATCGTTGTTTGTATGATGGTGCCATTGGTATCAATCCTCCCTGCGGCGCTCGCCGCGGAATCCGCCTCTGCCGCGGGGCGGGCCCCTGCGGTCGCCGTCGCGGAACGGACGGCGCTCTTCGCGGTCGAACCGCTCGCGCGGCGCGCTCTCGACGGGCTCGGCCGGGGCGGCGGGGATCTCCATGCCGGCGGTGCGGTCCGCGAGGAATTTCTTGACGCGCTCGGTGAGGCCCGGCAGGTGCGCCTGGTCCTCAATCATGCGTATCGCCTCGACGGCGATGTTCTCGAGCTGCGGCTGGCCGTTGAGCCACACGAGGCCGTTCTGGCCGACGTGGATGTCGCAGCCGGTCGCGGTCTTGATCATGCTGACCATGCTGCCTTCCTTGCCGATGATGCGGGGCACTTTCATCGCGCTGACTGCGATGGTACGACCGCCGCTGATCTTGCGCAGGCCGGGGCCGCGCATGGTCACGTCGATGAGCTTCTGGCTCGTGACGTTGCTGATCTTGCACACGACGCAGTCGCCGAGGGCGTAGTACTGCGTGAGGTCTGCGCCGCGGGCGATGAATTCCGCCGTGGCGTCCTTGAGCGACAGCACTGCGCTGTAGGGGCCGGCGATGTCGAGGCGCCAGCCGCTGAGCAGGACGTCGATGACTTTGCCGATGACCTTGTCGTTGAGCCTCGGCAGGTACTTGCCTGAGAGCGGGAGCAGTTTGATGACTTTCCCTTCGGTGTCCACCATGCCGAGCCTTCCGGCGACGACACAGTCGCCTTCGCGGAACGTGCCCGCGCCTGGCAGGAAGCCCATGCCCTTGGCGATGGTCTCGCCGGGGACGGCTATCTGTCGCTCATTGATGAGCAATGCTTCGTCTGTCATTTCGTTTCCTCCTTCTGGCACGGGCGCCTCATCGGGCCCCTCGTGCTCAACCCCATGTGGTTGTTGTGGATGAATGTCACTTACTTCTTCTTGCTGTCGCGCACGAGCTTGTCGAGCCTGTCGCGCTTGAGCCTGGTGAATGTCCTTTCCTTGTTGAGTATGTACGCGGCGTCGATCCTCTCGACGGCGAAGTTCTTGTCCAATACCTTGGCGAGGCCGCGGAGGGCCAGCTTGAGGCCGTCCTCCACTGAGATCGATTCCTTGTACTCTGCGGCGAGCATCTCCTCGATCTCGGGCTCGCCTTCGCCGATGACCGTGGCGCGGTACTGGAAGAAAATTCCTGTCGGATCCGTCTCGAAGAGGCGGGGTGTGCCGTCGGGGTCGACGCCCGCGACGAGCAGGGAGACGCCGAAGGGGCGCAGGCCGCCTGATTGCGTGCAGATCTGCTTGAGATTGCACAGGTCCTTGACGACCGCGACGCTGTCGATGGGCGCGTCGTAGGCGACGCGGTGCTGCTGCGCCTTGACCTGCGCCCGTTCGACGAGGACGCGGGCGTCGCTGAGGATGCCTGCGGCGGACGCCGCGATGTGCGTGTCGATCTGGAAGATCTTCTCGACAGAGTCGGTGACGATGAGAGGGTCGACGATGCGGCGGTCGGCGACAAGGACGACGCCGTCGGCGCACACGATGCCGATGGTGGTGCTGCCTTGGCGGACGGTCTTCTTGGCGTACTCGACCTGCAGGAGCCTGCCGTCAGGCGAGAACATGGTGATCGCGCGGTCGTATCCCATCAGTTGGTGGGGCATCGGTTGCTGCATTGTTGTTTCCTCCCAGTGATCTTGTTGAGTGTCTAGTTTGCGATGTAGTTCTTGTATACTTTGTCGATGATGCCGGAGACGCCGAGGGATCGCACGCACACGGGCGTGCTGCCTGCGGCAGTCACGGCGGCGAGGGCGGCGCGGAGCTCGTCCGTTCGGTTATGCGCGACGCGGAGGATGCCGCGGGCGCCCTTGTGATTGTAGCGTTCGGGGAAGAACTGCAGGCCCATCGTGGCGAGGCCGATGTCGCCAAAGAGTTCGCGCGCGCTGCGCAGGATGGAATCATGGACCGCTTCCATGGAGGGCGCGGTGCCGCTGACTGCTTCGAATGCCAGGTATCGTTTGCGCTCGCGGAGCGTGGGGCGCAACGGCTTGAGTTTCGTCATGTACGTATATCCTTGAAGAGAACGGGGGTATCTGCCGCCCAGGAATGGTCATCTGGGGGTCTCTGTCGCCTCGTCTCTGTCCGCTTCCGCAGAGCAGAGGGTTGTTTATAAACCTTCTCGTGGGCAGTATTATATGGGCCGAACCTGGTCACTTCGCCTTCGAGAAGCGCTCGTTGATGCGCTTCCAGTGCAGGTTCGCGACGAACGCAGCCACATACTTCTTGCGGTCAGGGCCGTCTTTGTGGTAATACGCGTGCTCCCACACGTCGCAGGCGATCAGCGGCGTCGCGCCCCATACCGCGCCGAGGTGGTGGAAGTCGACCAGGAAGTTATGGAGCTTGCCGTCAGAGGCATCGAGGCACGTGACTGCCCAGCCGCGCGCGGCCATGGCAGTCGCGATGAAGTCCTCCTGCCATTTCTCGACAGAGCCGAAGTCCTTGATGATCTTCTTGACGACCGCGAGCGACGTATCAGCCTTGCCCTCGCCGCCCATGTTCTCCCAGTAGATCTCATGCAGGATGATGCCTGAGGCGTTGAACGTCTCGGCGGCCTTGAGCGCGCGGAACTGCGATGAATTGGCGTTCGCCTTGCTGCGGTCGACTGAAGCGAGGGCTTCCTCGATCTCGTTGCGCTTGTCGACGTATCCCTTGTGGTGCTTGGCGTAGTGCCAGTCCGCTGTCTGCTCGTCGATGACTGGCGCGAGGAGCTTCTTGGCGTCAGCCTCAGAGTACGGTCGGGGCTTGAGTTGGTGTGTCATTGTTCTGTACCTCCAAATCGTCGTGAAAAGGAATATGAGCGGGGGCGCGAAGCCGCCCGCAAGTTGTCACTATTGGTCGTCGATCCGTCCGCGAACGGCCAGATTCAATTCCCGAACGCGCAGCACTATAAAAGTTTTATGGCTGGAGAGAAAAAGGCGGGCCCGGGGGGATTCGAACCCCCGACCACTCGGTTAAGAGCCGAGTGCTCTGCCGGACTGAGCTACAGGCCCAAAGATGGGTGTGCCTGATTGTCGCAGATGGTTTAAATACCTTCGCTCGGTCTCCGCGATATGACACGCACGCTGCGCGTGAATGACTTCGACCTGAGGCACACGCTCGGGAGCGGGCAGTTCTTCCGGTACGCACCGCTCGAGAACGGCTGGTTCGAGGCGCGAACGCAAGGCCGCACGCTCCGCCTGCGCCAGGAGGGAAACACGCTCAGCTTCGCCGGGGCGCCGGCGGCATTCATCCGCAGATTCCTCGGGATCGACACCGATCTCGCGCAGCTCCGCTGCCTCGCGAAGAACGACCCGCCGCTCGCGAACGCAATGAGGGCATATCCCGGGCTGCGCGTGATGCGGCAGGACCCCTGGGAGTGCCTCGTCGGCTTCGTGTGCTCGAGCGCGAGCAACATCCGCAAGATACAGCTCAACCTTCGGCGCATCGTTGAGGAATTCGGCAACGGCGCGGAGATGCCGCGGCCTGGCGCGCTCAACGATATGCTGGCGCTGCGCCGCTGCAGCCTCGGCTACCGCGCGGACTACCTGCACAGGATCAATGCACTCATCGATGAGACCTGGCTGCGCGCACTCTCCCGTGCGGACTATCCAAACGCCAAGGCCATGCTCGTCGCGCTGCCGGGCATCGGAGAGAAGATCGCGGACTGCATCTGCCTCTTCGCCCTCGGCCACCGCCGCGCATTCCCCGTCGACGTATGGGTCGAGCGGGTGATGCGCGAGGAGTACTTCGGCGGAGAGACTGCGTCGCACAAACGCATCCGAGAACTGGCAGCGGCGAAATGGGGCGACCACGCAGGCCTCGCCCAGCAATACCTCTATCACTGGCGGCGGCTGCGCTAACTGCCGGATTTCCTCTCAAGCGCGTCCAACCGCGCTTCCCAGTGCTCGGCCTTGCCCAGCATCTCGCGGACACGCAGGAGCTCATCGATGACTGCGCGGAGCTTGTCCGCGACCGCCTGGATGTGGCTGTTCGCGACGAATTTCGCGACGGTCTCGAGCCGCGGCTCGAACTGGCTGTGCGCGCCGATGAATTCCTTCTCGATGCGGATGAGATTCTGCTGGAGTTTGACGACGGCGAGCGCCTCGGTGTTGAGATGCTGCCGCATCGGCTGGAGATCCGCGTATGCCTTGCGGATGGCTGCGAGGATCGATTCTTTGGCTGCATCGCCGGCGAATTCATTGACGCCATTCCGATAGTACTCACGCATGTCGGGAGCGATACGCGAATAGAGCTTGCCGAGCTGCACCCGCAACGCGGTCAGGGGCAGCAGGAATTTGTTCACGTTGTGCGTGATGCTGAAGAGAGAGGCGAGCGCTTTCTCCAAAAAGCGCTGCGAGAGAGCGATCATCTTCCGCACCATATCTGGATCGACTGCGTCGGCGCCGATGCGGCGGAACTCCTCGAAATCCGAGAGGATGATGCCGAGTCCGTTGTGCAGGCATTCGTTGTGCTCGTCGTGCAGCGCGGCGAGGACCTCGTCGATGAGCGCGATCGATGCCGAGAATGACGCTCCGCTCATGCCACATCCTCCTTCCCGCTGCCGCGGTAGCGGCGCTCAGCGTTCTGCAGCCGTCGCTCCCATGCGCGCTGCGTTTCGAAGAGCGCGAGTTCCTTCTCCAGCCCCTCGGCCGCCGTTTCGAGTGCGAGGACCGCGCTGTCGATCTGGATGCCTGCGGCGAATGATGCGAGCGCATCGCTCCTGCGACGGACCCTTTCGGCGTCCTCCTTGACAGTCAGGTCGATGCGGCGCAGCGTCCCGAGGAGATTGTTGAACAGGTAGATCGCCTCGTTGACGGCGATGCGTACGCTGTCGAGCTGCGCGGCGGCCGATGCGATGCGCGCGGACATCTGCGCAAACCTCCTCTCTCCTGCGCAGTCCTCGACGCCTGGGGCGAACGCGCGCTCAATCATGTCGCGGGGCGCGGCATGCTTCAATGCCTCAAGATGCTCGCGCAGGCGCTTGAACGGGCCGGAGAGCTGACCGCGCGATCGGGTGAGCGTGACTGCCTCTTGGTACGCGCTCTCGGCGCGGGTGCGCGTGCCGAGCAGGAAGAGATTGATCCGACGCGCGTCGAGCGGCGTCTCGAAGATGCGCCGCACCTCCTGCTGGACGAGTTTCGCCTGCGCGAGGGCGGAATCCCTCTGGCGGGAGAGCGGGTTGAGCGCCTTGAGGAAGAGGATGCTCGCCTGCGCGAAAGGGTCTCCGGCCATGCCCTATCAGGAGGCATTCCTGTTCTTATGCTTTCCGCCAGGCGCGCATCATTTGATGATGATGCCGTGGGCGGCGAGGAATTCGCTGGTGGACTTGGTGAGCGCCCTCTCGGCCTTTCCGTAGGTCTTCTCGTGCGGTCCGAAGTGGTCGTGCACGCGCTCGATGAGCGCTTTGGCGCGCGCGGTGCGCTCATGGAGCAGGAAGCGGCCGTATGCGAGGCCGATGGCGATGTTGGAGTGGAGACGGGACATGAGGCCGCCGGCATAGCGCCGGGAGATGCGCGCCTGCTGCGAGCGGAGGAAGAGGTATTTGACGAACACCTCGCTCAGGCCGTCGAGGGTTTCGAACGGGGTGAGGTCGATGTCGCGGAAAGCGAGCAGCGCGCCGAGGACCGCGTTGTAGTCGCCGCCGAAGAAGGATGTGAGATGGAATGCCATCTTGCGCACGACGCCTTTGCGCACGCGGCGTGCGCGGTGCATGATGCTCACGAGCTGCGGCTCGCGGCGCAGGATCCATGCGTCGAGAGACTGGTCGAGGAGGAAGTGGCCGGCGAGCTTCACGGAGCCGAAGCGCGCGTCGGCCTTCTTGAGGAGCGCATGGGCTTTGTGCTCGTTCGGTTCGACGAAATCCTTGTCCATCAGCGCGTCGAGCTCTTCATGCATGACCATGCCGACCGCGAGCGGGACGTATTTTGGGTCGATGCGCTGGAGGTAGCGGAGGAAGTCCCTGCTGCGGCCGTGGACGCGGGGCAGGACGCCGATCTCGTCGAAGTCGACGATGGTGCTGCCGATGAGAGCGAGGCGGAAGGCGAACGTGTTGGGACGCCAGAGACGCAGCGCGTCGAGCGTGCGGCGTGTGCTGTGGACGTGGAGAGCGAATGCTGGCATCGTTGCGACCCCTTTTGCGGAGAGCATGACGCGCAGAGCGTATTTAAACCTTCCGTCGAGAAATCAGCCGACGCCGAAGGCAGCGTTGATGATAAGGCGGTACGTCTCGACATTCTGGAGCACCCATGTCTCGACGCCTGCGCCGAACACAAGGATGAGAATCGCGACGCCGAGGAGGATAAGGTTGTGCTTGAGGATAGACGACATGGTGTAGGAGAATCCTTTCTCGCGCCCAAGCGCGTCGGACATGACCGAGCCGGAGACGGACGCGACGACATACGAGAGCGCCTCGATGATGGTATGGGGGAGGACGCAGCCCATGACCGTGAGGAAGATGATGAACGGGTCGAGCGCGACGGCGGCGGCCGCGGCCTTGGCAAGGTTGCCGAACACGGTTCCCCACACGGACGCATTCCACACGACGATGAAAATGGAGCCGTTGCCGGCGATGATGGCGAGGATGAAGCAGAGCAGGAGGACCTTGAAGTTATTGCTGAAGAGGCTGAGGAACAGGTCCGTGCCGAAAGCGTGGCCTGTCGTGGCGATCGCGTTGCCGATGTACGCAGAGAGCTGCTGGCGGAAGAGGTGATTGGCGGCGAGCGACGGAAGCATGATGGAGAAGAACGCGAAGACGAGGAAGACGCCGAAGAACAGCGCGAGCTGGAATTGAACGGTGCGGAGGTTGTTGCGCAGCAGCTCCTTCCACGTGAAGAACAGGGAGTACCGCTCGCGCTCTTCGCTCTGCTCGGACATGCGATTCAGCAGCGGGATGCACAGGACCGAGATGAAGCCGACCGCGACGAGCGCGGGGTCGGTGCGGAAGAGGAAGAGCGCGAGGAAGATGCCCGTGATGGCGAAGGCGATGCCGAGGAGGAGACCGTATTTGGGACGCGCGAGGAGGAACTCTTCGCTGTAGATCTTCTCCAGGACCATACCTTGCCAAACGGCGCCTTTGGCGTATTTAAACCTTCCGACGGCGCAGATTTATAAGCGCTCCGTCGCTGTGAAACACCATGAAGACCGTGTTCATCCACGCCAAGAGCGCCGTCGATGTGCGCCTGCCTGCCGCCGCGCTGCGCAAGCTCCCCGCGAGCATCGGCGTCGTGTGCAGCATCCAGCACCTGCACAAGATGGACGACATCAAGGCGCAATTGCCAAGCGCCATCATCTGCGGACAGGTTCTCGGCTGCAATGCGTGGAACACCGTCAGCGTCGCCGACAAGGTCGACGCGTTCCTCTTCGTCGGCTCGGGCGTGTTCCATCCCATCGGCGTCGCCATGCGCACGCGCAAGCCGGTCTACTGCTACAACCCGTTCAACCAGGAATTCAAGCAGATCACCGACAAAGACATCGAGCGGTATGAAGCTCGAAAGCGCGGGCAGGTCCTCAAGTACCTGAGCGCCAAGCGCGTGGGCATCCTCGTCTCCATCAAGGCGGGCCAGAAGAACCTCGGCCGCGCCTACGCGCTGCAGCAGGAGGCGCGCGCGGCGGGCAAGGAGGCGCATGTGTTCGCATGCGACACTCTCGAGCAGCGCTTCCTCGAGGATTTCAACTTCATCGACTGCTGGGTCAACACTGCGTGCCCGCGGATCGCGGACGAAGCGCTCGGCATCGCGAACATCGACGATCTCGCTGACGCGGGCGCGTTCAAGACGAAGACGAAGAAAGGCTGGGAAGTGCCTATCTGGCTCTCCAAGCGCGGCCTCGCGAAGGCCTGAATTCTCTCCAGAGATAGCTGACTGCGCGCGGCAGGAAGATGAGCGCGGCGTTGACGAGGAGGACCATCAGCGCGAGGACGGACCACCACACGAGCGAGTGGTACTCTGTCGTCGGGATGAACGTCTCGACACAGGACGCTGCCACGCAGTTCACGTTGTAATCTGGCGTGATCAGCAGCGTCGGGATGAGGAAGAGGAACGCGCCGTGCGCGAGGGATCCGACCCAGCCCCACGGTGATGCGCCGCCGAGGAGGCGCAAGCAGATGAGCATGCACGGGACATAGAGCACATGCAGGTAGGACCACCACGCGACCGGCATCGGCTCGGCACCGCTGAAGAGATCGGCCGTGACGCCGAAGATGAACTGCCCGCTCAGGAGGTACCCGACGAAATCGACCAGCCACAGCGACTCAGGGATGATGCCGAGCGCGGTCTCAGCAGTCAAGAGCCACCTGCTGCGCGCGAGCAGCGCGATGCCGAGCCCCAGCGGCACCTGGTGGGAGAACCATGCGAGATAATATGGCGATCGCATCGTGCCGACGATGATGAGCCCCGCGATGCCGATGACGCAAAGCGCGATGCCAAGCGCAGTGACAATCCTGTCTCTCTCCATCATGAGTGCGAGGAGCGCCGAGGAATAAAATGCTTGCGGCTCAGAGGAGCGGCAGCGCGATCCGGGCAGGAGCGGCGGGCGCCTCCTGCTCGTCGAGGACCTCGGCGCGCAGGTCCTGCTTGGTCGTCTCGGTGACGCGCACGCGCAGCCGCTGGCCGAGACGGAACTCGCCGCGGACTACGACTGGCCGGTAGGCGAAATTGCGGCCCTGCCAGCTGCCGGGCCGCACCTGCTCATCGATGATGATGTCTCCTTCCCAACCGAGCCAGTGCAGGTTGTTGCGCCGTCCCACGTCCTGGACTGCGGCAGCGAGCGCGTTGCTGCGCGCCTTGAGCGCGGGCCCCGGCACGTGGCCAGGCATGCGGGAGGCGATTGTGCCGGGGCGGGATGCGAAGCGGGAGATGTTGACGACGTCCGGCGCTGTGTCGCGGATGAGCGCCATGCTCTCGAAGAATTGCTCCTCGGTCTCGCCGGGAAAGCCGACGATGATGTCTGTCCAGAATGACATGCGCGGGTGCGCGGCGCGCAGCGCGGCGATGATGCTCTTGTATTCCTGCGAGGTGTGCATGCGTTTCATGCGCTCGAGCACGGCGGTGCTGCCGCTCTGGACGGGGATGTGCAAGAAGGCGAACATCTTCGGGCTCTTGTAGATCTCGGCGAGCTCGTCGACGTACTTGATGACGTGG
This sequence comes from uncultured Methanosarcinales archaeon, assembly GCA_964445485.1. Lineage (GTDB taxonomy): Archaea > Nanobdellota > Nanobdellia > Woesearchaeales > ARS49 > CAYUPS01. Next base: position 51,883 of record CAYUPS010000007.1, read on the forward strand.
CGCGGGTTGGCCATGCCGAGGCGGATGCGGAAATCGCCCTCGACAGCGATGATCCTGCGCAGGAGGCGCGGGAGGGACGAACCGATGTCGCGGCCGTACGCGCCGGTGTCCTGCCCGGTGATCCAGATCTCCTTGCAGCCATCGGTGACCATCGCGCGCACTTCGTCGACGAGCGCATCCTCAGGATAGCTCTGGAGCGCACCCTTGATGAGCTTGGTGCTGCAGAATGTGCAGGCGCTGTCGCAGCCGGATTCTATGGGAAGGATGCCGACGGCATGATTGCGGCGAATGCGGGGCAATTGCAGCTTGAGCGGACGCGCGCGGCCGGTGAGTTCGACAGGGGAGTCTGCGAGCGCTTCGCCGACCGCGTCGGCTATCTGCGAGAGGTTGTGCGTGCTGATGAATGACGCGTCAGGGATTGTCTTGCGGGCGAGCTCGATGAGCGCGGGCGTGATGCAGCCGGCGATGACTGCGCGGGCGCGGGGGTTGGCGGCGCGGGCGGCTTTGATCGAGCGCATGGCGCACACTTCGCCTTTGACGGTGCAGACGTTGAGGACGAGCGCGTCGCTCGCGGCATCATCGTCCGTCACATCGTACTGGCCTGCGAGGATGCCTTTCATCATCTCGCCTTCAGCCTGATTCGCAGCGCAGCCGAAGGTCTTGACGCAGACGGATGCCATGGCGAGATCCTGCGATGGGAGATTTTTAAAGATTGCCGGGGGTTCAGGTGCGGACGGTCGGGACCGAACGGGCTTCGAGGGCGGATGCGATGCCGCGGCCGAGCGCGTAGAAGGGACGCTCGAACGAGACGGAGAAGAGGTCGAGGAATCCGCGCGCGGGCTCGAACTCGCCGACGTCCGGATCAGTGATGTTGAGGCGCTCTGCGAGGTACGCGACGGCTTCGTCGCGGCCGCCGATCTCATCGACGAGGCCGAGGCGCTGCGCCTCCTCGCCGAGGAAGACGAAGCCGGTGGAGAGGTTGCGCACGACATCGAGAGGGAGCCGGCGGTTCTCTGCGACGGCGCCCATGAATTCCTCATGCAATTTGTCGAGGAGGTCCTGGAAGAGGTCCTGCTCGTCGGCTTTGAGCGGGCGGAAGGGCGAACCGACGTCCTTGTACTTGCCGGAGACGAGGCGCTGGTACGTGACGTTGTAGCGCGAGAGGAACCCGCCGAACTCGAGGTAGGAGGCGGTGACGCCGATCGAGCCGGTGACGGACATGCGGTTGGCGAAGATGCGGTCGGCGGAGGTGGCGACCCAGTACGCGCCGCTCGCGCCGGTCTCGCGGATGACTGCGACGATCGGCTTGCTGCGGCGGAATTTGTAGACTGCGCTCGCGATCTCATCGCTCGCGACAGGGCTGCCGCCGGGCGAGTCGATCTCGAGGATGATTCCTTTGATGCTGTCGCTCTCGTTGGCATCCTTGAGCCAGGCGATGATCTGCTCGGGCGAGGCAGTGCCGTCCGCGCCGAATCCGTCGGTGTCTGATTGGATGATGCCGTTGAAGGGGATGATGGCGATGTCCGCGCTGGGCGCGCCGAGCGACGGGCCGGAGCCGAAGATGGCGATGGCGAAGATGAGGAAGAAGAGGAAGCTGACGAGGCCGCCGAAGACCGTGCCTGCGATGCGGAGCCATTCTATCCAGTCCCGCTTCTGTTCTTTTTGGCGCCGAGGCATCCATGCAATGCAGGCAAACGACTTTATAAATTGTTTGGCGGGGGCGAGACTCCTCCGCCCCCGAGCAAAGGCTTATAAAGCGACCTCGCCTCGGGAAGAACTATGAGTCCTGGACCCTGGAAACCCCGGCAGCCCATGAACCGCAAGGAAGCGGAGGCCATGCAGGCGCAGCAGGAGGAAGAGCTCCGCCGAACGCCCATGCCGCGCGAAGGCCAGGTGCTGGGCATCTGCGTGCAGCGCGTCGGCGGCTCACGCATGACCGTGCGCTGCCTCGACGGCAAGACGCGCATCTGCCGCATCCCGGGGCGCCTCAAGCGCAAACTGTGGGTGCGCGAGAACGACGTGCTCCTCATCGAGCCGTGGGAGCTGGGCGGCGACGAGAAAGGCGACGTCGT
>CAYUPS010000008.1:0-27928 GCA_964445485.1 uncultured Methanosarcinales archaeon
GACAAGTACGGCATCGCGCTCGTCCCGACCGTGCTCCTCTCGGCAGACGCGCAGGAATACGCGGGCCTCGAAGCGGCATGGCCCCAGGTCGGCACGCAAGAGAGCGACGGCACGTTCATCTTCAGGAACGTGGACCTGCTCCAGGGAGTGAGCTTCCGCAACCTGACATCGGGCGCCGTGCAGACCGCGACACCCGAGTGAGACTGCATGGCTCGCAGGACACACGCCCGCTTCGGCACCAAAGAGATCATCTACGGCCCGATGGGCGCGGCCAAGAGCTCCGAGCTCGCGAACAAAGTCGTGGCTGCCGAGAAGAGGTTCAGCAGGGCGGCAGTGCATCTCTACATCCCCGAAGCAGTGCGTGAGTTCGTCCAGCCGCATCAAGGCGCGGAATTCCAGCTCTCGCGCCTGAAGGTCAAGACCGAAACGCAGCCGCAATACGTCTCGAAGGCACAGGAGATCCTGGACCAGCTCAAGGACGTCAACGGGGGCAAGACGCACATCGTCGCTATCGACGAAGTGCAGCTCCTCGACGCAGGCATCATCGACGTCGCGCAGGAGCTCGCTGCGCAGGGCAACTACATCCTCATGAGCGGGCTCGACATCTCATTCCGCGGCGAACCGTTCCCCTTCTCGGACTACGGCGCGACCATGCAGGACCTGATCGAGAGTGTCGACGAAGAGCGCCGGCAGGTGCGGGAGAACGCGTGGTGCGCCAAATGCAGCCATGTCGCCACGCACACACAGCGCCTCTTGGACGGGAAACCCGCGCCGTACTGGGATGGATTGATCGTCATCGAGCGCAAGGACCCGCGCAGGACGTACGAAGCGCGCTGCGCAGAGTGCTTCGAGATGGAACCCGAAGGCCGCAATCACTACCTGCTCGTCGAGAGGCTGATCGCGCAGCACAAGACCATCAAGAAAGACAAGCTCGCCGAATACAGCGGGGTCACCACCGGATTCGAGGACATCCTCTTGCGCATGGTCGAAGAGAAGAAAGCGACGATCGAGGCGGACACGTACAAGTATCTCAGACCGCACAAGAAGTGATCCGTGTCATTGGCGCGTTAGCGCAGTCCGCCGAATTGGCGTTCCATGTCCTCTATTTCCCGCAGCAAGTCCTCAGCCGCCCCGGATGATGAATCCAGCAGGACGGTCTCCTTCCCGCAGTTCGGGCACAGCCGCACGTTGTGTGCGCGGCGGAAGCGCCAACTGCAGGAGTTGCATCTGTATGCCTTGCGTTCGTTGTCAGCCATTGCTGAACCCCTGAATGACTCCACTCGAACCTATGGTTTTCCGAATATTTAAGCTTTGTGGCGCGGTTATTTTATATACTAGAGACGCGCGAAAGAGCAGCATGAGACGGACATCCGCGCTCATCATCTGCATCATACTCCTCGCACTCCCTGCGTTGGCAGCGCCGCCACCTCCGCCGCCCACCCCCGGATCGCCCGGCGGCAGCTCCTCGGGCCAGACCATCAACATCGACATCAGCGGCTTCGCATTCTCTCCCTCGAGCATCACCATCAGCCCGGGCGACACAGTCGTGTGGACCAACAAGGACAGCGCCCCGCACACAGTCACGAGCACGAGCGGCGCCGAACTCGTCTCAGGCACCATCGCCGCGGGATCGACATTCTCGCATACGTTCAACAACGCGGGCACATTCGGATACAAATGCGAATTCCACCCCTCCATGACCGGCAGCGTCACTGTCGGCTCGAGTTCCACAAGCGGCACGCAGACCAGCAGCGCATCCGGCTCAGACGGGACCACGCAAGAGCAGCTCACGGCAACAGACGACTCCTCCGCCAGCGGTGAAGAGGAATACTACTACGAGACCAGCGAAGATGCAGGCTCCACAGAACAAACCCAAGAGAACCAAGGGTATTATGATGAGTCATACTATGCCCCCGAATACGAAGAACCCTCCGACACCCAGCTCGCCGAAGAGAACGAGCAGCTCAAAGCGCAGGTGAGCGAGCTCGAGCAGGATATCGCCTCCAAGCTCAGCACCATCGAAGACCTCGAAGAGCACGTGCAGGTTCTCGAGAGCGAGCGCGGCACCCCGCTCTGGGCCTCGGCGCTCATGGCGCTGCTCGCAGTCTCAATCGTCGGAATGGGCGCGTACATCTACAAGAGCAGGAGCATGAATTCTCCAGCAGCAGGCACGCCGCAACAGCCCACCGCTCCCCCCGCAGAAATCGCATCGGCAGTCCAATGGGCGCGAAGCGAGCGACAGCACGGGAAGACCCCCTCCGCGATCCGCGCAGAATTCCAGCAGCAAGGATGGACTCCTGCGCAGACCGACGAAATCATGAAGTACGTCTAGGCGCCCAGCACGCCAAGCAAACTTATTTAAGCAGGCATCTCGCCGCTCCAGACCATGGGGTCGTTTGTGAGGCCAACATGAACGTGCCGTTTCCCTACGCCAGAGCCAGCTTGGAAGCGGCAAGCACAGTCATATTCGGCGCCCCTGATGAGAGCGGATCCCGCGCGCCGCGCGAAGGCGCACAGCTCGGCCCGTTCCACATCCGCAAAACGGCGACAGAGCACAACCTCTTCTGCCAGCACGGCCAGCGATCGCTCGTGCAACCGCTCCGCGGCGCGATGCCCGCACTGCATGACCTCGGGAACGTGCGCAAGAAGGACATCGCCCCGCTCGTTCGCCAGCTCGCCGACGAAGACAAAACAACAGTCATGCTCGGCGGCGACCACTCCTGCACCCTCGAAGCGCTCAAAGGATTCACCGGCACGCCCCTCCACCTCGTCTATGTCGACGCGCATCCAGACATGGTGAGCTCGCGCGGCAGCTATTACGGCTCAGTCGTATGGGACGCGCTGCAGCACTCCCTCCTCAAGAGCGTCACGCACATCGGGTTGCGCTGCTGCGAAACAGAAGAGATCGCAAACATGAAAAACAGCAACGCCGCAGTGTTCGACATGGTGGCTCTCGAAGAGAAAGGCATCAAACCCGTGCTCAAGCATCTCAAAGCGCTCAAAGGACCGGTCTACCTCTCCTTCGATCTCGACGCCATCGATCCCGCCTTCGCGCCAGGGGTCTCCGCGCCGCACCCCGGCGGCCTGACACTGCGCGAATCGCTCCAGATCGTGCGGGCCGCATGCGGGCGGGACATCAAAGGCATGGATGTCATGGAGCTATGCCCTCCATATGATTCCAAGGGACGGACAGCGCACGTCGCCGCAGAAGTGCTGCTGCACGCCCTCTCGACACTAGGTGATAAACGATGAGCAACATACCAGGACGGAAAGCCCGCGGCATCATTCGCCGCGACGAGAGATTCCTCGCGCCCAACACCCGCGCAGACGAGCTGCCCCTTGTCTACGACCACGCAGACGGCCGCCACATCTGGGACGTTGACGGCAACAGATTCCTCGATTTCGCCTCCGGCGTCGCCGTCATGAACGTCGGCTACAACCATCCGAAGGTCAAGGAAGCGCTCATCGAACAGCTCAACAAAGGAACGCACTGCGGCTTCGCCGACTTCTATGCGGAAAAACCCGTCGAGTTCGCAGAGGAGATCGTCAAGCTCGCAGGCAAACCTCTGGACACCGTGTTCTTCTGCAATTCCGGAGCGGAAGCGATCGAGACTGCGATGAAAGCAGCCATGCGGCACACGAAACGCCAGAGCATCATCAGCATGTACGGCGGCTTCCACGGCCGCACGCTCGGCGCGCTCAGCGCCACGTGCTCCAAAGTGCTCGTCAAGAAGAACTATCCCCAGCTCAAGGCGCATAAATCCTTCTTCGCCTACTGCTACCGCTGCCCGCTCAACCTCAAGTATCCCGACTGCGGCATCGCATGCGCCAAGCACCTGGAGAATCACATCCTCAAGAAAGAGGTCGCCAAGGAAGACGTCGCGGCAATCATCGTCGAGCCTGTCCAGGGAGAAGGCGGCTACGTCGTGCCGCCGAAAGAGTACCACCGCGAATTGCGCCGCATCTGCGACGACAATGACATCCTCTACATCGCCGACGAGGTGCAGAGCGGCGCCTTCCGCACCGGCGCGTTCCTCGCCAGCCAGCGCATGGAAGTCAAGCCCGATCTCGTCGCCATGGCGAAGGGAATCGGCGGCGGCCTTCCCGTCGGCGCAGTCGTGGGCAAGAAGAAGATATTCGACTGGGAGCCGGGCGCGCACTCCAACACGTTCGGCGGCAACCTGCTCGGCGCCGCCGCAGGCCTCGCAGTCCTCCAAGTGGGACAGGCGGAGAAGCTCGCGGACAACGCGCGCACTCTCGGCGCGTACGCCATCGAACGCCTGCAGGAGATGCAGCAGAAGCACACATGCATCGGCGACGTGCGCGGTCTCGGGCTCATGATCGGCGTCGAGTTCGTCGAGGATCATAACAGCAAAAAACCGTGGACGAAACTGCGCAACAAGATCATCGCCGAGGCGTTCCAGAAAGGGCTCATCCTGCTTCCCGCGGGAGAATCCACCATCCGCATCGCGCCGCCGCTCAGCATCACCAAGGAAGAGATGGACGAGGGCCTGCGCATCTTTGAGCAAGCCCTCACGCAGGCGCAAAGGGTCTAATCAACGCCGGCGCACGCGGTTGAAGACCGCGCCGACTCCGCGCTTGACTTCCCAGACAAGGAAGACCGCGAACCCTATCGTCACTATCGCGATGACGAACCCCTTGATGTAGATGAGCATACGCTCGACATCGATAGGCAACGGAGATGTGGTCGCGGCCGCAGCGCCCGCGGATGACACTATCGGCTTTTCCGCTGCGGGCTTTGCGGTCGATACATTCGTCGGTGTGACGCTCACCGGAGGGAGCTGCGCCGATGAGGTGTTCGCGACAGGGAGATATTTCGAGATATCGACCGATGCGTTCGCGCGGTCGAGCGAGAGGTTGCGCAATGTCAGGTCGGGCGAGTCGATGAGCCTGCCGCCAAGGACCTGAATGCCGACAGCGCCGTCGCGCACGATGGTCCTGCGAGCCTTGGCCGTACCTGACTCGATGCGCAATGCCACACCGAAGCCGCGGAGGTCGCAGCCGCGAATCTCTCCGCTCTGCCCCGCGAAGATGAAGCCCGCGGCCGACCTGTCGGTCGCGAGGAACACGCTCTCTTTGCAGTCGACAATCGTCGAGTTGCCTGCGATCGTGATCCCTTTGGTGAGATTGTAGGTGCCTTTGCAGAGATCCAGCGGCAGCTCTCCAGCTGCCGCGACAGTCATGCCGTCAACGACGGTTTCGCACGCGAGCGATGCGGGGATGAGGATGAGAAGCGCGACGAGCAGGGGCATGAACCGTCTCATTCAAGCACCACTCTCGCATCGACCGCAAGCATGCCGTCCTCTGTCGCCATGACTGGGTTGATGTCGAGCTCGAGCAGGTTCTTGGCCTTGTCAGGGATGCGCGAGACGAGGATGAGGAGCTTGCGAAGCAGTTTCCTGTCGACAGGGGGCCGGCCGCGAACGCCCTCCAGTATGCGCTTGCCACGCAGCTCGTCGACCATCTGGTCGGCATCCTCCTCCGAGATGGGGCAGACGCGGAACGAGACGTCCTTGAGCACTTCGACGAAGATGCCGCCGAGGCCAAAGAGCAGCACGTGGCCGAATGCGGGATCGCGCTTGATGCCGACGAAGAGCTCTGTGCCGCTCACATACTCCTGCACAAGGATGCCGTCGAGCGTGAGCTTCTTCTCCCGCGCGATCGTCCGGAGCGCGTCGTAGGCGTCGATGAGTTCCTGTGCGGTCTTGGCGACCTTCACGCCGCCGATCTCTGTCTTGTGCAGCGCCTCGGGCGCGATGATCTTGAGCACGAGCGGATAGCCAAGGAGCGCGCCGGTCGCGAGCGCCTCATCGATGGATTCGCACAGCCGGCTCTTGGCGACCGGGATGAATTTCGAGAGAAACGCCTCTGCCTGCGCCTCGGTGAGGACCTCGCGGGACATGGATTCAGGTTCCAACGACAGGTATTTAAAGATTGTCCCCCGCCAGGAAATGCAATGGCCAGCCTCGACACGTTCTTCCGCCCGAGGAGAGTCGCAGTCATCGGCGCCTCGCGAACGCCCGGCAAGGTCGGCAACGTCATCCTCTCCAACCTCATCCGCCTCGGTTTCAAGGGGGACATCTACCCCATCAACCCGAACGCGGACTACCTGCTCGAACGCAAGTGCTACCCGTCGCTCAAGCACGTGCCGAGAACGCCCGACCTCGCAATCATCGCCACGCCGCCAGACACCGTGCTCGAAGTCGCGGACGAATGCGGCAAGGCAGGCATCGGACACCTCATCATCGTGACCGCAGGCTTCAAAGAGATCGGCAAACCCGAACTCGAAGAGCGCCTGCGCGAGATCGTGCACCGGCACAAGATGCGTGTCATCGGACCCAACTGCCTCGGCGTGTATGACTCGCACAGCAGGGTCGACAGCCTCCTCCTGCCCTCGGACCGCCTGCAGCGCCCCCAGCCCGGAGGCATCGCGTTCATCACCCAATCCGGCGCGCTCGGCAGCGCCATCATGGATCTCGCCGCGGCAGAGGGAATGGGCTTCTCCAAGTTCATCTCATACGGCAATGCAATCGACATCAACGAGAGCGACCTCATCGAGTACCTCGCGGATGATCGGGAGACACAGGTCATCTGCGCGTACATCGAAGGCGTCAAGGACGGACGCAGGTTCCTCGAAGCGGCCAAGAGAGCGACGAAGAAAAAACCGCTCATCGTCATCAAAGGAGGCATGACAGAAGCGGGCGGGCAGGCTGCGCTGAGCCACACCGGCGCTCTGGCAGGAAGCGCGAAAGTGTATCTCGGCGCGTTCCGCCAAGCAGGCATCACTGTCGCCGAGACCATCAGCGACATGATGGACTGCCTGCGCATATTCGAGAAAGTCCGCGCCAAGCCCCGAGGGCGGCGCGTCCAGATCATCACCAACGGCGGCGGGTACGGCATCATCGCTGCCGACGCGTGCCACAAAAAAGGCCTGCAGCTCGCCGAGATGAGCGAGCGCGAGAGATCATGGCTGCGCGCCTACGTACCGCCCATCGCGATCCTCAAGAATCCCATCGATCTGCTCGGCGACGCCACCAATGACGAATATGACAAGGCAATCGAAGCGGCGATGCGCGACCCGAACATCGACATCGTCTTCGTCATCGTCCTCATGCAGACGCCGCGCGTGGACGAGCCAGCGATCCTGCGCGAGATCGTCGCGCATAACCAGACCGGCCGCAAGCCGATCGTCGTCGTGACGACCGGCAGTGTCGTCGGCGAGGAGCTCATCAAGCATCTCGAGCAGCAAGGAGTGCCGGCCTACCGGTTCCCCGAGAGCGCGGCGGGCGCTATCAGAGCGTTCGTCGACTTCCACCGCAAGTGATCAGCGGTTGAGCGAACGCACGAACTTCTCCATGCGATCGAGGCCCTTGACAAGCTGCATCTCCTCTGTCGCGAACGAGCAGCGCACGAACCCTTCGCCGCCGGCGCCGAAATCCGTGCCCGGCACTGCCGCGACATGGCCCTCGCGCAGCAGCGCGAGAGCGAACCTCCTGCTGTCATATCCTGTGCGAGTGATGTCCGAGAACGTGTAGAACGCCCCTGATGGCATCGGCGTCGGCAATCCCATCCCGTTGAGGCGATCGACGGCGATCCTCCGGCGGCGGTCGTAGGAGCGGCGCATCGCCTCGACATGTCTGCGCGGCAGCCTGAGTGCTGCTTCGCCAAGGCGCTGGCTCACCGTCGGCGCCGCGATGGTCGAATAGACATGGCTCTTGCGGATTGCTGCGGCGAGCTCAGGCGGCGCGATGACATACCCGAGGCGGAAGCCCGCCATCGCGTAGGTCTTGGAGAACGTCTGGAACGTGAGCGCGTAGTCCTGCATGCCGTTGAGCGACGCGAACGACACATGCTTGGCATCGTCATACACGAGCGCTTCGTATGCCTCGTCGGCGAACACGTACAGGTCGTGCTCGACGGCGATATCCGCGATCTCCTCGAGCACCTTCTTGCGTATCACATTGCCCGTAGGGTTGGCGGGCGTGTTGAGGATGAGCGCGCCTGTGTTGCGGGGGATGATGGTGCGCCGCAATTCATCAGGGTCCGGTTCGAAGCCGTTCCATGGATCGAGTTTCCAGAAGATGGGCTTGGCGTTGAAGAGCTTGATAGTGGGCAGGTACGCCATGAAGGACGGATCAGGGATGATGATGCGCTCTCGCGGATCGAGCGTGCATGCCGTGGCGAGCAGCAGTGCCTCCTGCGAACCGCACGTGACCACGACGTTCTCGGGGGAAGCGTTGCGGATACGGTTGTCCTTCCGGGCTTTGCGGCATATCGCTTCGCGCAGCGAGAGGAAGCCGCCGGGGGGCGCGTAATGATTGACCTTTGAAGCCATGCCGCGGAGCGCACCGATGAGCGGGCGCGGCAGGCCGAAGTTCGGCTCGCCCGGACCGATGGACACGACAGTCGGGTCCTCTGCGGCGATCTCGATGAGCTTCTCTATCTCCTGCTCGGGCAGGCGCCGCTCGCGGGCGGAAATGTGACGCATGGCTTTCGCAAGGGGCGGTCGCGTTTATATATTTACCCGACGAGAACGACGAAAGATATTTAAATAGGAAGAGCCGCGGATTGCCTACGGGCCGGCAGCGCCGGTCCGACCCAAAGAGGTGACACAATGCCAAAAATGAAAGCTTCTCAGAGCGATGAGACTGGCAAGACTGTCGCGTATGTTGTCCTCGGCATCGTCGGCGTGATGGCCATCGTCGCGCTCGTGCTCCTGTTCAACAACGCGAGGGCCACAGGCCAGTCAATCATATACGTCACGGACACTGCTGGCGCGTACAGCGCGGCAGACCGCAACTTCGACACGGTCTCAGGCTATCGCGTCGGCGAAGCCGCAGAGCCCCTCGCATGGGCTGACCGCGTGGCGAACGCTGCCGCTGGCGGCGCAGAAGCCCAGCGATAAACCCTCTTCTTTTTTTCTTTCTTCATTCTCAGAATGTTTTATATAACAACCCGCCGCATGAGACAGCCATGCCCCGCACAGAACCCGCGCTCGCCATCCTTCTCCTCATCGTCATCCTCCTCATCATCGTCACGGCAGCGTACCTGCCGCAATGGCTGAGCTGAACATGGACCTCGCACGCAACCCGCTCATCAACGCCTGGCTCGCTGCGTTCGCCCGCCTGCGAGACGAGCCCCTCCTCGCGCTGCTCATCAGCATCATCGACGCAGCGACACTCTTCCTCTACGGCATGATCTCAGGGTTCTTCGGCGACCTCATCGCGGGCGAAGCCACTGCCGTCGGCGTCATCCTCAGCGAATCGATGCGCACCAGCACCCCTCCCGGCCTGCTCAGCACAGCGCTCTCCGCACCCGCCCTCCCCCACACACTCCTCATCCTCGCATACATCGCGCTCTTCGGCATCCTGCTCGCGGCAGCATACATCTTCCTGCAGGGCAGCGCGTGGCGGATCGCCCACGGCACGCGAGACGCATGGACCGCCTCCATCGCAGCGTTCGCGAGACAGAACCTCCCCCTGCTCATCGCCGCAGGCATCTGGCACACTGCGAATGTCTGGCTGAGCCTTCGCGCGAGCGCCCTCGAGGTCGTCGGCAGCACACAGCCCTCGCTGCAGAACTGGCTCCTGCTCCTCGGGGCGGCGGCCATCGCAGCCCTGCTCCTCCTCACCGCGAGCACCGGCAAGACGCCCCGCGCGCTGCGCTTTGCAACACAACAGCCAGGCATGCTCCTCGGCATCACCCTCCTCGCGCTCATCGTGTTCCTGCCATGGCGCGCGCTCATAGGCGCCCTCCAGCACACGCACCCTCAAGCGGGCCTCGTCATCGGCATCATGACGCTGCTCCCTCTCTTCACATGGTGCCGCTTCTTCCTCATCGACACCACCCGCAAAGCGCGCTAGACCATGGCCTTCACGCACACACTCAATCCAGTCCTCCTCCACCTCGGGCCTGTGCAGATCCACTGGTACGGCCTGATGTGGGCGCTCGCGTTCCTCATCACGTGGGCCTGGGTCCGGCGGCTCGCGAGACGCAAAGAGATACCGCTGAGCGTCGAAGAGGCTGAGAACATGACCTTCACGGTAGTGCTCGGCGTCGTGCTCGGCGCGCGGCTCGGCCACGCCCTCATCTACAATCCGTGGTATTTCGCAGCGAGCCCGCTCAAACTGCTCGCAGTATGGGAAGGGGGCCTGAGTTTCCACGGCGGCCTCATCGGAGGCTTCCTCGCCGGCGCATGGTACGCACGCAAGAGAGGCTGGTCCGTGCTGCAGATGCTCGACACGTTCATCGTCCCCATCACGCTCGGCCTCGCGCTCGGCCGCATCGGCAACTTCATCAACGGCGAACTCTACGGCAACCCGACGGACCTGTGGTGGGGCGTTGTGTTCCCCGGCGTCGAAGGAGCGCGCCACCCCTCCCAGCTCTACGAAGCGGCATACTCTCTCATCATCTTCGCCTGCCTTCTTGCGATCCGACGCATCAAACGCCTCCCGCGCGGCGCGCTCATTGCGGCGTTCATGACGCTCTACGCGGTCTTCCGCAGCATCACCGAAGCATTCAGGTCCACCGACGGCTACACGGGCGCAGCATCAATCTTCAGCGCACCATCAGGATACATCGGACCGCTCACCATCGGCCAGGCACTCAATATCCCTGTCTTCCTCGCAGGCGCAGCCCTTGCAGTCTGGCTCTGGCGCCGACGGGGGCAACATTAATATACGAGGTGCCCGGCACATTTTCATCATGGTCCGCGCAAGCATACTGGCGCTGACAGTCATCCTTCTCATAGCGGGCTGCTCCAGCGATGCCCCTCCCGTAACCGGCGCCGCCGTCGCGCAGCAAGGCATCCTCATCATCGCATTCGCTGCGCACGAGAGCCTCCCGCAGGACCTCGCATCGCTCACCCTCAACATCTCAGGCATATCGCTCAAGACAAGCGACGGCGAGTGGCTCCCGCTCGTGATCGAGAACCCTCGCACTGACCTCACCGAGCTCGCTCGCACCGCCAAACGCACCGCGCTCACCCAAGCCGCACTCCCTCAAGGGGAATACAGCCATCTCAGGATCGAGATCGACAGCGCGCAAACCCGCACCTCCCGAGGCCAATCCCTCGCGATCATGCCGGGAAACACCCTCACCTTCTCGCTGCCTCTCCGAATCGACGAGGGCAAGAGCAGCGTCCTGACACTCACGCACGACCTTTCCCAGAGCTTCCGCACCAGCAAAGAAGGACGCGCCATCTTCGCGCCAGTCATCACGTTCGAGCTGGCCCACACGACTGACGCTGCCATCGACACTGCGCGCGCACTGAGCATGACCCGCGGCGAGAACGCAGCCCAAGGCATCGCAGGCATGGACATCACCGGCAGCTTCGGACCCGGACGCTCCATCCCCGCCGGCGACGTCCTCACAGTCATCGACGGCAACGTGCAGCTCGTCGGACCGCTCTCGAGCTCGCGTCTCGGCAGCAGCATCCCGCTCAACGTGAGCGTCAGCGTCACCATCCGTGACGACGCCATCAATCCCGGACGCATCGAAGCGTTCCAGGAGCAGCGCCTCACCCTCATCCTGCGCACACTCGACAACGAACGAGGCATCGCCATCCCCGATCTCGGCCTCAACCAGAGCGTCCGGCCCGGAGAGAGCATCAGCGTCAGGGTACGCTCGCCCAGCCGCGGCATCTTCGACATCACATGCTCCGCAGGATGCGGCGACCATCCCGGCAGAGTGCTCGGTAAGCTGATCATACGATAAAACTCCGCAAAACTATATATACGCGGCACCCTTGAAGACGCGCATGCGGCCCTACCACGCACTGCCCGTCGAAGACGTCTATTCTTCGCTCAAGACAGGACCCGACGGCCTCAGCCAAGAAGAAGCCGCCAAGCGCCTCACCCACTACGGCCCGAACATTCTCAGACAGGAGCCCGCCACCAGCCCCCTGCGCATCTTCCTCCAGCAATTCGCCAACCCCGCAGTCTGGATCCTCATCGCCGCGATGGCAGTCTCGGCATACATCGACGAGATGATCTCAGTCTACACCATCCTCGCCATCGTCCTCCTCAACGCCATCCTCGGATTCACACAGGAATACCGCGCAGAGAAAGCAATCGCCAACCTCCGCAAGCTCCTCTCCCTCAGAGCCCATGTCATCCGCGGCGGCGAACCCCAAGAGATTGACGCGGTCACCCTCGTCCCCGGCGACATCATCATTCTCGAGACCGGCGCAAAGATCGGCGCCGACTGCAGGATCGCGCAGGCAAGCAACTTCCGCGTCGAGCAATCCGCCCTCACCGGCGAGAGCATGCCCGTCACCAAAACAGACAAGACCGTGAGCGAGAGGACAGCCATCGCCGACAGGAGCTCCATGGTCTACGCAGGCACCGTCGTGACAGGCGGCCGCTCGAGAGCGATCGTCACAGGCACCAATATGGAAACAGAGCTCGGACGCATCGCCAAGCTCATCCAGGAGACCGCGCCCGAGCCGACACCGCTCCAGCGCAAGCTCGCCATCCTCGCGCGCCACCTCGGCATCCTCGTCGTCGCTCTCGCCATCATCATGTTCCTCGCAGGCACCGCGCGAGGCCTTGAGTGGCATGAGATGCTCCTCACCGCCATCGCGCTCGCCGTCGCGGCAATCCCCGAAGGCCTCCCGGCCGTCGTCACCACCGCCCTCGCCATCGGCGTCCAGCGCATGGCACGGCGCAATGCGCTCATGCGCAAGCTCCCCAGCGTCGAGACCCTCGGCGCATGCACCGTCATCTGCTCCGACAAGACAGGCACGTTCACGCACAACCAGATGACCGTCCGGAAGCTCTTCGTCAACGACGAGGTCGTTGACGTCACCGGCTCGGGATACACCCCTGAAGGGAAGTTCAGCTGCGACCCCACCTCCTTCGAGGCGCTCCTGCGCATCGGCGCGCTCAACAACAACGCGCAGCTCCACAAGCACGGGAACACCTGGGAAGCGATCGGGGATCCCACAGAAGCCGCCCTCCTCGTCAGCGCGCGCAAAGCAGGCATCGACCCGTCCACACTCGCCAAACGCTACGCGCGCTCGCGGGAGATAGAATTCACGAGCGAACGCAAATGCATGACCACCCTCCACACCGCGGCAGGCAAGAGTGTCGCGTACACCAAAGGCGCCCCCGAAGTCGTGCTCCGGCAGTGCAGCAAACTCCTCATCGGCGGCCGCGTCGTCCACCTCACCAAAGACCAGCGGGAGCGCATCCTCGCGCAGAACGAGAAGTTCGCGAACGACGCGCTGCGCGTGCTCGGCTTCGCCTACAAAGACCTCGACAGCGGCAGTTCCAGCGCATCGCCGAAAGAGATCGAGAAGGACCTTGTTTTCGTCGGACTCCAAGCAATGCTCGATCCGCCCCGCCAGGAGGCCCGCGCCGCCGTGCGCACCTGCAAAGAGGCAGGAATCACTGTCATCATGATCACGGGCGATCACCTCACCACCGCAGTCGCCATCGCCAAAGAGCTCGGCATCGAAGGTAAAGCCATCACCGGCGAGGATCTTGAGCATGTCAAAGACCTCGACAGCCAGATCGACACGATACGGGTCTACGCCCGCGTTGATCCCATCCACAAGCTCAAGATCGTCGAAGCGCTCAAACGCCGAGGGAACATCGTTGCCATGACCGGCGATGGCGTCAACGACGCGCCAGCGCTCAAACGGGCGGACATCGGCATCGCCATGGGCATCAGCGGCACCGATGTCGCCAAAGACGCGAGCGCCATGGTCCTCGTCGACGATAATTTCGCCAGCATCGTGCGCGCCGTCGAAGAAGGACGCATCATCTTCGACAACATCAAGAAATTCGTCGAATACCTCCTCTCGAGCAACACCGGCGAAGTGCTGACCCTCTTCTGCGCCATCATCTTCGGCCTCCCCCTCCCCATCCTGCCGCTCCAGATCCTCTGGATCAATCTCGTCACAGACGGCCTTCCCGCCCTCGCGCTCGGCGTCGACCCACCAGAGCCGGACGTCATGCAGCGCAAGCCCGCACGCATCGATGAGCACATCGTCAACAAACGCCGCGGCATCATCATCGCGCTCGTCGGCGCCGTCATGACAGTCATCACGCTCGGCATCTTCATGGTCTACGAGCCATCGCAGCAGCTTTCCCTCGCCCAGACCATGGCGTTCACCACACTCATGCTCCTGCAGATGTTCAACGTCCTCAACCAGCGCTCGGAGAGCAAATCTCTTTTCACGCTCGGCATATTCGGCAACAAATGGCTCTGGGGTGCGATCGGTCTCTCAGTCGCAATGCAAGCGCTTGTCGTGCACTTGCCCTTCTTCAATACTGTCTTCAGCACGGTGCCGCTGACGCTCATGCAATGGACGGTGAGCATCGGTGCGGCCTCCCTGATCTTGTTCTTCATGGAAGGCCTCAAGCTGCTGTGGCGCAGGGGCTAAGACTGCAGGAGCAAGGAAGAACCGGACATCGCCCGCGGCTTCTTCACACCCAAGAGTTCGAGAATTGTCGGGGCGATATTCGCGAGAGTCGCTCTCTTCGACAGGCGCAGACGCGTCCCCTCGGCGCCAACCAGGATGAGCGGCACTACATTCGTGCTGTGAGCCGTGCAGACAGTGCCGTCACGGTGCAGCTTCCGCTCTGCATTGCCATGGTCGGCGGTGACGAGGACAGCATACCCCCGCGCCAGCGCATCTCTCACGACGGCCGCCAAGCACGCATCGACGGCGCGAACGGCTGCGATTGTCGCAGGGATGCTGCCGCTGTGGCCCACCATGTCAGTATTGGCGAAATTCAGCAGGAGGAATTCCGGCGCGACGCTGCGGATCTCGCGCACGGCCGCCGCTGCCAGCGCGAACGCGGACATCTCCGGCTTGAGATCATACGTAGCGACTCTCGGGCTGGGAATCAGTATACGGCGCTCATTCCTGAAACGCCGATCAGTCAGCCCATTGAAGAAGAAGGTCACATGCGCCCATTTCTCCGTCTCTGCCATGCGCGACTGGCGCAACCCCGCTTTCGCGATCACCTCGCCGAGAGTCTCACCGATGCGCTCAGGAGGGAAGATGACGGGGAACCTGAATGAGTCGTCATAGTTCGCCATGCATACGAACCGCAGACGCGGCCGACGGCGGGCGAAACCGCGGAATGCGCGCTCATTGAGCGCACGGACGATCTGACGGGCACGGTCAGCGCGGAAATTGAAGAAGATGACAGTATCCCCCTCGCGCATCGTCCCCTGCGGATCGATGACGCGGGGCGTGATGAATTCATCAGTCTGCCCTTCTGCGTATGCTGCCCGGACGGCTTCCTGCGCAGACCGATGGCGCTTTCCCTTGCCGTCGACTAGAAGATTGAATGCCTTCCGCGTCCGGTCCCATCGTTTGTCTCTATCCATCGCGAAATACCTGCCGCAGACAGTCGCGACGCGCCAGCGCGCATCCGCACGGCCCAGCGCAGACTCAAGACGGGAGATGTACCGCGCCCCCGCCGTCGGCCGCGTATCCCTGCCGTCGGTGAATGCATGGATGTAGACCTGCGGGACGCCAGCCCGTTGGGCCATCGCGATGAGCGCGAGCGCGTGATCGATATGGGAGTGCACAGCGCCGTCGCTCACAAGACCCATCAGATGGAGCCTGCCGTGTTTCGCCGCACCGCGCACCGCCTTGAGGAGCCTCGGGTTGCGGTAGAAACTGCCGGTCCGTATTGCATGGGTGATGCGAGTGACATCCTGCTCGACAGTGCGTCCCGCTCCGAGATGGAGATGCCCCACCTCGGAATTGCCGATGGTGCCTGGCAGCAGGCCGACGGCCTCTCCGCTTGCCTCGAGGAGCTGCTTGGGCGATGAGCGCCAGAGCGATGAGAAGAAGGAGGGTTCTGCGAGCGCGACAGCGTTGCCGGGTCCTGGCGGGGCCATCCCCCACCCATCAAGGACTATCAGGGCCACTTTGCGTTTCGCCATCATTTGAGCGCATCCGCGATCAGCGGGGCCACGTCGATACGGCTGACAGGCGTCGCGATGGTGTTCGTTGTGATGACCCGAAGGCCCATGCGCTGCAGTCTGCGCAGCGCGTCTGACGCGAAAATGCCGTGCACAGCGACCACATAGACCCTGCGGGCGCCGCGGCGCAGCATCTGCTTCGCGGGCTCCATTATCGTGTGGCCTGTGCTGATGATATCATCGACGATGACGACATCGCGCCCTTTGACAACCAACTCATCCGGGACCTTGATGCGGACAGTGTAGGAAGAATATCGTTTCTTGCGCAGGACAACCGCATGCGCGCGCAAGTGCTCAGCGATGCGTTCTGCCCATTGGTACGACTCTGCGTCAGGACCGACGATGACCGCCCCGGGATGCTGTTTTCGCAAATATTCACCGATGAGCGCATTGGCGGAGAGGCAGGCCGTCCTGGTCTTGCCGAAAATCTGGCCGAGGCGGTCGATGCGATGCAGATGGGGATCGACAGTGACTATCCTATCTGCGCAGGAGAGAAGGCGCGCCATGATGCGGTTGCTCTGGCACTCAAGAGGCGTGAAGCGCTTGTCCTGCCGCATGTACGCCAAGTACGGGGCGACAAGGGTGACCTTCTTCGCGCCGAGCTCGCGCGCCGTATTGATTGCGAAGATGCACTCGATCATCCCGTCGTTAGGAGCGGGATGCATCGACTGCACGAGCACCACATGCCTTCCCTTCACCTGAGCGGTGAACCTGAGGTGTGATTCTCCGTCGGGAAAAGGAACGGACCATAGCGGGGAGAACGGCGCGCGCAGGCGCTTGGCGATCCTCTTCGCAAGATCAGCGCCCTGCGGCATCCCGACGATGATTGTCTTCATACGCGTATCCTCCCGGCATATCGCGCTCCTCTTCCGAGCTCCTCTTCGATGCGCAGCAAGCGGTTGTATTTGGCAAGCCGCTCGCCGCGGCAGGGAGCTCCTGCCTTGATCTGGCCCGTGCCGAGCGCGACAGCGAGATCCGCAATGAAGTGATCGTCCGTCTCGCCTGAGCGGTGGGAGACCATGACATTCCATCCCGCCGCCTCTGCAGTGCGCGCTGCCTCGAGCGCCTCTGAGAGCGTCCCTATCTGGTTGGGCTTGAGGAGGAGGCAATCGCAGGATTTCCTCTCGATCGCGCGGCGGATGCGTCCGACAGCAGTCACTGTCAGGTCATCCCCTACGATCTGCGTGCCGCGCGCAGCTTTCGACGACGCCAAACGGGCGAAATCATCAAACGCATTCTCATGGAACGGGTCCTCGATGGAGACGATGCCGAATTCGCCGATCCACGATTCGTAGAGCGCGAGGAGTTTCGATGGGCTCAGCGTTTCGCCCTCGACACAATACGTGCCGTTGCGCCAGAAGCTCGATGCGGCCGCATCGATGCCGAGCGCTGCCTTCCGGGCATACCCGCATTCCTCCACGGCGTCGCGGATGAAGCGCAGCGGCTCATCGGGGCAGGAGAGCGGCGGCGCGAAGCCTCCTTCATCTCCCACATTTACCGCGGCCTTGCCGAATTTCTTTGCGAGCGTGCTGCGCAAGTGAGCGTACACTTCAGCGCCGATGCGCATTGCCTCGGCGAAGGATTTGGCGCCCACAGGCAGCACCATGTACTCCTGGATGTCGAGCTGGTTGCCTGCGTGCTGTCCTCCGTTGATGATGTTGAAGCTGGGAGTGGGGAGCGCGAGAGCGCCATTGCAGAGGGATTGCAGATGCGTGTAGAGCGCGGTGTCGTTCTCTGCGGCAGCAGCGCGTGCTGCCGCCAGGCTCACAGCAAGGGTTGCGTTGGCACCGAGGCGCCGCTTGTCAGGGGTGCCATCGAGCTCGATGAGCTCCTCATCGAGATCCTGCTGGTCCTGCGCGTCATGGCCTCTGAGGCGGCGGTTGATGGCAGCATTGACCGCCATGACCGCGTTTGTGACGCCCTTGCCGCCGTAGCTGCGCCCGCCGTCGCGCAATTCCTTGGCTTCGCCCGCGCCCGTGGACGCGCCGGAGGGGACCGATGCGATGCCGACCGCGCGTTTGGTGCGCACCTCCGCCTCAATGGTGGGGTTGCCGCGAGAATCGAATATCTGCCTGGCGCGAACGCTCGTGATGCCTGCCATGACATCATCGACGGGAGGCAGGCAGCCTTTTAAATGTTTCGAGGGGTATCGACGGGCGTTCAGCCGATGTACGTGGCTTCGTCCCGTGCAGGCGCGGCGACAGCGGCGAGATCTTTCGCGTGCCGCGCCACCTCTTCCTCGACCTCACGCAGCGAAGAGAGCTGCGCAGGCGTGAGGCCGACCGACAGCCTCTTGTTCAGGAAGGAGAGCATCGCTTTTGACGCGGGGATGCCCAGCTGCGCCGGGTCGGCGGAGGTCTCTGCGAGCAGCGTCACCGCGCTCATGCCCCTGCGAGCGGCGAGCGCCATCAGCACGCCGCTGACGCCCATGATCGGCCCCACGAAACCGAACAGTTTCGGCGAGATGTCCGTGCCCTTGATGAAATTGGTCACGTGCTCACGCTTGCACCCTGTCGCATAGAGGCGGGGCGTCTCGGGATTGCGCTGGAGCGCGATGCCGCCGAGCGTGATAACTTCCGTGCAGCCGAGTTTCTGCGCGGCGTCGAGCACGGTATCGCAGAAGGTATAGCAGGATTCCTCGTCAGGAGGCTGGATGTCGCCTGCGAGCAGGAGGATATCACGGCCGCCGCGGCGGGAGGACTTGAGCGCGTGCAATTGCAGGGACGGCAGCTGTGCAAGGTCTGACTCGCCGATGAAGACCGCGTTCGGCAGGCGCGGGGAGAAGAACGACACGACACGCGGGAGTTTGAGCGTATCGATCATCAGGTCGACCGCGATCTTGCTCACATTACCGATGCCAGGCAGTCCCGTCAGCAGGACGGGGTTCTTGAGCGAGGGCATGCGTTTCGCATAGTGTGCGTTCCACATGGCTGAGAAAAGACGAAGACGCTTTATAAAGGCGCGTCAGAGGAGGCCCTGCGCGGCGAGCTGCGCCCTGCGGGCCTCGCGGCGCTGGGCATGATGCGAGAACCCCGGTTGGTAGCGGGCAGGATGCACCGGCACAGCCACAGACCCGCACGCCGCGCATGAGTCCTTGAGAGTATAGCTGCGGCATGAAGCGCAAAAGAGTATCTGCGCGCCCATCACGCCTCCTCGACACGCACCCACTGCGTGACCGCCTTGCGCTTCGATGCGTACGCGACGCACGCATCGACCGCCTTCTTGAGCGTGCGCTCTGCCTTCTTGTAATCATCGCTCTGGACCTTGAAATGGTACACGCCGCCGCCCTTGTATTTTATCGTGAGAGGATTCTCCTGCACCTTCTCGGCCTCGGCGAGAGACTGGCGGACGACATCGACGCCGTCGGGAGCATACGAAGAGATGGACAGGTCACCCTCGACATGCACCTCCGGCGGCTTGATGCGGGACTTGATGGCCTCAGTCAGGTCCTTGGCGAGCGCCTTCTCGACACCGAGCTCCTCGAGGGACGCGACGCCGCGCGACACCTCCTCGAACGCGCTGAAGAGCGAAGCGTACTTCGCGGACAATTTCGGCACGACCGATTCCAGCACTGCCGCCGGATCCTGCTTGCGCGCCTTCGCCACGAACTCAACAATCTTCTCGGCCAGCTGCTCCTGCTTGATCTGGTTGAGCTTGAGGCGGCGCTGGGCATCGTTGACGCGGCGCAAAGAGAGATCGACGTGGCCTTTCTGCATGTCGATGCGGAGGACCTTGCATACGACCTTGCGGCCGACCTGGACGTAATCGCGGATGTTGCGGATGCGGCCCGGCGCGATCTCCGAGATGTGGATCATGCCAGTCTTGCCGCCGTACTCATCCATCGTGACGAAGACGGAATGGTATTGGATGGCGGTGACCGTGCACAGGACCAGTTCATCCTGCTGGGGCAGCACCGCGTCACTGCTTGTCATGCGACCGGAGAGCTTCAGGGCGTTTATAAATATGGCGTTCGGGCACGACGAGAAGCAAGACGAGCGCGAGCAGGGAGAGCGCCGCTGCCGCGCGTTCCCACCACAAAGGCTCATTGACCAATTCCAGTGCGGCTCCCGCAGGGACACGGACGAGCATGAACTCTAAGGATGTGGGATGGATGCGAGCGGGACTGCCGCCGACAGCCGCGGACCAGCGGGGGAACCTCTCCTCCTTGACAACGACCCATGAATCCTGCGCGGGCGCGCGCACCGTGATGCGCTCGTCAGTGCGCTCGTACGCGAGAGGCACCGGCTCTGGCGAGGCTGCGATCAGCTCTGCGGACAGCAGCGGCAGGCCCTCGATATCCGCACCGACAGGCATGCCAGTGACGCGGTACGCGCCGGTCTCGCCGAACAAGTCCTCCCCGCCAGCGATCGCCGGCGTCGTGGACTCGACCAAGCTCGCGTTCTGCAGCTCCAGCACCACCTCGCAGGCAGTCGCGGGATCCTTCGCATCCACCAGATACGACCGGAGGGTGCAGTTGTCGCAGGCATACACGAATCGGTCGAGCAGCATCTGCCCGCCGTCATAGCACCGGCGCGCCCAGATGTATCTCGTCCCCGTCGAGAGGAACATGTTGTACAGGTACGTGCCGGTCGTGTGACGGAACGGACCCCACGTCGACGTGTTGACGAGCTTGGCGAACCAGATGTTCGCGTGCTGGCCCTGCGAGAAACCATAGCTGTTGGTGGGGATGCCGTACGCTATCGTGAGCGGCGGCAGGATGGCGGGCGCGAAGAAACCGTACGAGGTGATCCGCTCCTTCGCGAACGTCGAGAACACGGACCCGTTCCCTTCAGCGAGGTAATCAGTGACGAAATTCGTCTGCACCCATTGATCGACACGGTCGTGCCAGACCGGCGCATAGACGCCTCCGAGAACGCATAGGATGACGGCCGCCGCGGCAAGCGGAGCGAAAGGCGAGATGCGCCGCAAGCGAACGATGCCCATGCCGGCGCAGCACGCGAGGAGCACCAAGACAAGAGGCAGGAGCCGGTCGAATGTCACAACCAGCTCGCCCAAAGGCGTCAGCGCGCCGCCGACAATGGCGACGAGCAGCGTCCCGCCGAGCACCATACCGAAACGGAGCCCTATGCCTGTGACGAGACGGGGGATGCCCACCGCTCCCAACGCAAGGACCAGAAGCATCCATACAAGGCCCAAATGCTCATCGAAACGGCGATTGGCCGGCTCGGAGAACGCCCATGAGAACGCCTCGCTCACCGACGGCAGTCTGAACTGTTCCGGCGCATAGCTGAACCCCTGCGCCTTGAACACGAGAAGCGGGAGGACGAACCCTGCGAGGACCAGCGCGAGGACAACGCCCACCCCCATGAGGTGGCGCAGCGAGGATTTCTCCCTGCGGAGCAGGGCGGCGATGATGGCAGCAATCAGCGCGAGCGCAGCACCCGTCGGGTGGGCGAGCGCCATCGCGGCCAGCACGAGGCCCAACAGCACAGGCGGAAGCGTCTCCACAACGAGACCGGCGAGGATGAACGGCACGAGCCATAGCGATGAGTAGAGCTTGATGTTGCCCTGGTAGAGGAGCAGGCCTGCCATGTGCGGATTGAGGGCGAGCATTGCCGCGGCCGCGAACGCCGCGACATCATCGCCGACAACGCGGTACGCGAGCGCGTACACCCCCAGGACGAAAAGAGTGAAGAACACTGCCACGAACGCATCGAAGAGCACCACGGGATGGACGCCCATCAGATGCTCGACGATACCGAAGGAGTAATAGAAGAGCGGCGGGTCGAAGGTGTACGCAGGATAGCCGAGCTGGGCGCCCGCATACCACAGAGACACGTAGCCGTACTTCTCGAGGCTCGTGTGGACGAAATGCGCACGCTCGAGGTATCCCGACGCGTCGGTCGAGGGAAGATCGGCCCCCAGCGTCGCCGGCCCGACAAAGAAGAACGAAAGCGCGATGAGCGCGAGGATGGGCGTGATGGCGCGGGAGCGCGAGAGCGCCGCAACACCGGACCCCGCAAGGGGCGCCGCACGCAGGATACGCGGCAGCGCCAGCGCGACCGGCGCCAGCGCAAGCAACCACAGGAAGGGGCGCGAGAGGATCGGCCACTGCAGCGTCGAGACCAAAAAAGACGGCACGAACAGCCACAGCATACCCAGCGGCAGCGCCAGCGCCCACTGCCAGACAGCATCGCGAGCAAACCTCGCCGCAATGCACGCGCCAGGCACTGCCAGCACCACAAAGATGCCCACGAGAGCATACAGACCGCCCCACGCATCGAAGAGGATGCTCAGGAGGAGCGCAGCGTTAAGAAGCCACCACGGAAACCGCATGGCAGGGCAACGCCTAGGCCATAATAAAAAACTTGTGGAAGAACTACTCGAGGACTTCGAGGACGCGCGCCTTCACGCGGGCCTTGCCGCCCGTCGGCTCGGCCAGCTTGCGGCCGCACACAAGGCACAGCACATGCGTGGAGGCCTTGCCGAACATGATCTGCTCATTCTTGCATTTAGGGCAGCGGATCTTGATGAACTTGGAATTCGTCTCGCGGAGCATGTGCATCGTGTGTTTCCTCACTTGAACTCAATCTTGCGCAACCGCACGCCCACGCGCTGCGTGTGCGACTTCTTGCACACGCTGCACTGGAAGCGCAGATCTGTCTTCTTGCATTGCTTGGCGCCAGTCATGCCCCAATTCTTGATCGGCGGGCGTGAATAACGGCCAGTATTGCCCGTCATGGCCTTGTGGCGGGCCTGGGCGCGGCTGCCGTGGCTCTGCGGGTGAGCAGTGCCGAACGTGCGCTGCTTGGACTCGAGCACACGGTGCTCGGTGTGCTTCTTGCACTTCTTGCAGAACCGGTTGCGCGTCTTTTCAAGCTTCATGGTGAGAGTGGGGAGAACTAGAGGGGTATTTAAAAAGCTTTTCAATGGGCGGACGATTCCAGGACCTCGATTGCCTGGCCCCGCTTGATGAGGATGCCTGCCACATCCGACGGCAAGTCCGCCACCTCATTCGCCTCGAACGGCCCATACTCCTCCAATTCCTTGCCGATGAACGGCTCCACATTCTCCAAGAAACGCACCTGCAGCTTCCCCGACGCGGCCGAAGAAGACTGCTGCAGGGACGGCATGGCATCTTCGGCGGCGGATCGCGCCAAACTCTGCGGCACCTGGCCCGAGAGAACAGAATCCAGCAAACCCTCGCGCGCCGACAGCAGCGCAGAAACGAGCGAATCATACAGCCGCTGCTCCTCAGGCAAGAGATGAGACGTATCTATCGCCGCAGAGCGCGTCTTGGCACGATTGAGCGCCAACTCCACGATCTTCGCCTCCCTGCGGGCATAGATATCCGAGATCAGCGTGCGGGCATTCTTGAGCTGCCCATCGATCTTCTCCGACTCCACCGCGGCGAACATATCCGATTTGAGGCGTGCCTCGCGCAGCATCGAATCCTTCTCCTGCAAATACGAGAACAGGTCGCGGAAGAACGAACCTGGCAGTTTCTGCAAGTCACGTTTGAGCGGATCCTTCTCCGCACGGCGGATATCAAACAGGCGCTCGAACGTGATAGCGACTCCAGAGCCGTCAGTATCGTCAGACATGCATTTCCCCCACGCACATACTGCCGTCTGGGTTTAAAGTCTTATCGGTCAGAAAGATGGAAAAAAGAAAAAGAAAAAACTGCAGGCCTTTACAGCCTGCGCGACCAGTCAGCGACCCACTTGCGGGCGAAGTCCTTCAGCGCGAGGCCGAAGCCGATCGCGATCGCGAGCATCACGCCGCCGAGCACGAGCAGAATCGCGCTCTCCGCGATCTGCACGTTCACGCCGACCTGACGGAGCGCGGACAGCACGGTGAACACGTAGATCACCATGCGCGCGCCATCGCCGATGACACTCGCACCCTTGGCCTTGGTCTTGACAATCGCAGCCGCGACATAGTTCGCCACGGCATAACCGACAAGACCCAGCAGGACCGCAGCGATCACGTTCGGAATCCACAAGGCAGCTTCCCGGAGGAAGTCAGCCAGCATGTCCATACCTGTCAGCAAGCCTGCTGCGGACGGCACGAATGCCACGAACGTGAACCACTTTGCGAGCGCTGCCAAGAAACCACTCAAGTGGAGTTGGCCGAACAAGATATCAAGGTTGGTCTTCTTGACGATCCATTGGTCAAGACCCGTGCGTTCGAAGAAGTTGCGCACAAGCCAGGCGACAAGCCAAGCGACCATGTAGCCGACGACGAGAACAACGATCGCGCCGAGGATACCTGGCACTGCCTGCTGGACACCATCCCAGATGGATGCAAGAGGACCGACTATTGGCTCTAGAGCCTCAATTGCCATTCACTACTCACCTCTTTTTTTACCAGAACTCCTGACGAAGATCTGGTCCCCCTTTTTTCGGAACAAAATGAAATGAAAAAAAAAGAAAAAAAATCAATTCAGGTGTCTTGCTTACGCAGCCATGACGTCAATCTGGGAGACGCTTGTGCCGGAGACCGTGGCCTCCTTGGCAGCAACGCCAGCCAGCTTGCCCGTCTGGAGAGCACGCGCAGCCATCCTGGTGTTCATGGCGCTGCGACCAGCGACGAGCAGAGCAACGTTGCCGTTGGTGTGCTCGTAGAGGCGCACGATCGCCTTGTTCTCAGGGACTGCTTCCCAGCATTTCTCTGGGTTGCCCATCAGCTCAGCCGCGAGCGGGTTCGCGCACGGACCACCGACGACGATGGCGTTCCACGCCTTCATGTCGGCGACCTCGGAAGCGAGCTTGGACACGCCAACCTGGATGGGGTTGACGCGCTGGTTCTCGCCACCGGCGACCTGCTCAACCGAGACCTGGCCCGAGGTCACGAAGACCTGGACGCCGCGCTGGCTCATCGGGTATTCGATGGTCAGCTCTTCAGGTGTGTCGGTCGTCAGCGGGTCGAAGAGCTCCCAGAACGCACCATACTTGGTGAGTGCCTGGGCGATCTCGGGCTCGCTGGTCAGGAACAACATGTTCAGGTTGGTGAACAGGCTCCTGTTGAGGCCGATGCGGTTGTTGGCGCGCTTCTCGACAGCGATGCCGATTGCTTCGTCGCCTGAGGACTCGTCGAACTGCTTCGAGAGAGTCACCATGCTGAAGCCGCGCGGACCGCTAACGATGCCTGCGCCCTTCGGGTTCCAGATGCTGTGCGGGGACGCGTTGCCAGCGAACAGGAACAAGCCACCGCCTTCCAACGAGAGGATGGAGGTGCCGTTGAACCTGCTGCCGTCACCATCGAGGTCGACGCTCAGGTTGGCTTCCGACGTTGAGAACGGAAGCACGTGGAGCGTGTAGGTGATACCACCCACGACCAGGTTGGAGTTGTTCGCATCGTCGTACGTCACCTGCTTGGTGCCCGTGGCGAGGTCGGTGAAGGTCAACACCTTGTTCGTTGTGTCGACGCTCTCGTACTTGAGAACGCGAGTGAACGCAGTGTTGTCCGTCTGACCCGTCAGGAACGAGGGCAAGCCGGAGCTGCCGCCGTTGCTCGTGTTGGTGAGCCTCTTCGCGTTCACAGTACCAGTCTCGATGTCCGACAGGACGAAGTAGTCCTGGAGGCGCACCGTGTGGTCGTCCGCGTTGTCGCCTTCCATGAAGCGCAGGTCGCGCGCGCGGTTCGACGTGAAATCGCCGAAACGCAGGCTGCCGTCCTGACGCGTGCTCATGAAGGGCACGACATAGTGGAGACCTTCCTGGTTGGTGAACTCGAGCTTGTACTCATCACGGCCGATCGGGTTCAGCTTGAACAGGGTCGTGCCAGTGTCGAGGAGGCCCTCGTAGCGGATGTCCCAGTAGGGAGCAATCATGCCTTCGGGCTCATCGAGGTACTCGCGGACGCCGTGTCCCGGCGGGACGAACATGTCGCCCACCAGAGCGTCGGACCGGAGCCTGTATGCGACATCTGACAAGGTCAGCCTGTTGCTGCCAGTGTCCGCGGCGCGGATCCTGACATCAGCATCTTCGATGACCTCGTTGTTGATGATCGCACCAGCGGTCGTGTACGAGCTGTCGTTGTACAGCGTGTCACGCAGCTCGATGTCGGAGGCGCCCAGATAGAAGCGCACGACGGAGGACTGCGTGTCCTTGCCGGTCGCGATGATGTCGCGGATACCGACGAGGGTGCCGTCAGCGGCGGGTTCGGTCTCTGCCGAGCGCAAGCGCGGGAGAGCCTGGCCGTTCACCTTGAGCAGCACTTCACCGGCTGTCTCGGAGATGACGACGACCTCAACCTCGTATTCCCGACCGTCGAGGGTGTAGGTCTTCTTGTCGCCCTCACCGAGAGCGTCGTAGACCGGACCGCCGAGCAGGTCGAGGCGGGCGCTACGGGCTGACGTGTTGAACTGGGTCGCGACGATGGCGTACTCGGTGCCGAGCACGTTCACGTTGCGGTCTTCCAGGTCACGGAGCCTGATGCCCTCGACATCGGAGGTGAGACCTTCTTCGAACTCAAGGACCCATTGGAACAGGGTCTGGCCGTCCTTCCAGTGGAGGAAGTGGCCGACGTTGTCGAACTCGTCTTCGTCGAAGATGACGCGGGAGCTCGAGGAGTCCACGTTCAAGACGGTATCGGAGGCGACAGTCTCGTTGAAGGGCAGGTTGATGTACTGGTTGTACTTCGTCACACCACGGCGGGTTGTGATCGAACCGCCCTTGAGCATGTTCAGGTCGAACTCGGTCAGCGTCTTGCGGACGTCACCGAGCGACTCGTTCAGCTCGAGGAGATCTGTCGGCGTGCCGATCTCGACGGAGTCGCCGAGAACACGGACGCGCGGGCCGGATCCACTTCCAGCCTCAGTGCTCACCGCAGCGGCCTGGAGGCCCTGGATGATGTCGACCGCGCCCAGCGTGTCTGAAGCAGCTGCGTCGTCACCGACCACGATGGCCAGGTTCGATGCAGGCGTGCCATTCACGACGAAGGGCTTCGGGTAGTCGCTCAGCTGGAGAGCTGACGCGCCGAAAACGGTAGCGCCCACCATGGTAAGACCCATGCCGAGAGCAACCATCTTCTTAATCTTTTCAACTGTTTTCATTTACTCTACACCTCCGTGTTTTACGGCTATCATTTTGAGCTGGAACAGCCCATCTGTCTCCTTTCTTATATAAACATTTATCTGCTGGAGTATACATATCCGATGGGTATGCATACTTCTGCTGCGGCCGTGTGATGACCGCTTCTTAGGGCGCTGGCCCTAGCAACTAGTGAGGTGGCCTCGCAATCTTATAAGCCTTTCGTAAAGACCGACGAGGATCACCCCTCAACACCCCGCAAGAGTGCCCGCCACTCAGCAAACCGCGCGGAATGGGACGCTGTCACTCCAGAGTTACAGAAAGAGCCTGCGCACCAGCAGACCCCGCGCAGACATATAATATATTGTGCGCACTCATACGCGCACGAACGGCATCGGATCAAGAACATCCCCGATCAAAGGATGCCCCTTCTGCAGATACCCATCAATGCCCCCAAGATCGGCATACTGCATGACAAACCGCTCATCCAAGCACTGCAAGTGCAGATGCGGCGCCCAATTGCCATTCTCTCGCGCACCGCCAAGAACCCCGACGAGATCACCCTCATCACACACTTGGCCCTCTCGGACAGGAATGTCGTGGCGCAGATGGCCGTAGATCATGTATCTCGGCGCATACAGCGATCGCGCCATCACGCGACCGCCCCAACCGCCATCCTGATCCTGATCACGCAGGATATGACAGATGCGAGAGCGCTCAACAGCACCAATCCGGGTCCCTTCCGGCACCCAGAAGTCCACACCGAGATGGATGAATGCATTAGTCTTGCCGTTGTACTGGTTGCGCAAGAGATGGGATCTGTCCTCGAGGAACCCGCCGAAACTATAATCAATACCCTTCGAACGGTGCAGCGCATCGACCCACGCCAAGCATACCGCCGGATCATCAAGATCGAGCTGCGTCTTCTTCGACTCGTCGTTAAGATCCACATAGCCCCACAC
>CAYUPS010000008.1:28028-45107 GCA_964445485.1 uncultured Methanosarcinales archaeon
CAAGATCGAGCTGCGTCTTCTTCGACTCGTCGTTAAGATCCACATAGCCCCACACTCCCGACGGGAGATGCGGGAAGAGATTCATGGCTGACAAGCAAGCATCTTTGCTCATAAATCTTGCTGCGGAGAATGCGGCGGACAGGATTTGAACCTGCGTAGGCACTAAGCCACGGGGTCCTAAACCCCGCCCGTTTTCCGCTCCGGCACCGCCGCGCAAATCCCCCATCTACGGATGCTATAAATAGGTTCCTCGAATACCGCGCATCATGCGCATCCTCATCGGCATCCCGACATTCGAAGGCCAGAAGTACTGCGTCGAAGAATTCCTCCAATCGCTCGCCGCGCTCAAGCACCCGACCGAGGATGTGCTCTTCGCCGACAACTCCCCGACAGAGGGCTATGCGCGATCGCTGCGGTCCAAGAGCTGGCGCGTCATCTGGAACCCGCCGACGACCGACGGTTTCACCTCCAAGATCATCGAGAACCGCAACGTCCTCATCAAAGCAGCCCTCGACGGCAAGTACGATGCAGTCCTCTTCCTCGACAGCGACACCATGGCACCGCCCGACACCATCGCGCTCCTCACGGAAGACTTCCAGACGCGCAATGCTGCGGTCGCGGCGGGCGTCGTCCTCACCGAGCAGAACCTGGACGGCACGATGCGCCTGTGGCCGAACGTGCGCATCGCCGTCGGACCCGAACAGGTCGCGCCGCTGCCGGTAGAGATCGCCGAGAAAGGGAGGATACTGCGCGTCGCCGCCGTCGGTTTCGGCTGCGCGCTCATCAAGACAGAGCTCCTGCGGGACATCCCCCTGCGCCTCAACGATGCCAAGACCGGCGAGGACTTCAACTTCTGCTACGACGCCGCAAAATGGGGCTACGTCGTCATCGCAGACTGCAGGGTCAAATGCGCGCACGTCAAGCAGGAGGCGCGCTACGAATTCAAAGAACGGAAAGAGGAAGGATTCTCACTCAGATACAACGGAGCCTAAGACTCAGCGGGGATTCATCCAGTTGTAGTGCCTGCGCTTGGCAGACTTGCCAAAGCCGCACGCCGCGCATTCGCGGTGCGACGCGTGGTACGCGTGCTTGCCGCAGCGCCTGCAGATGATGTGGGTCTTGCCACGGCTCCTCTTACCCTGGGAGCCTGTACCGCCGTAACCCTTTGACATGGTCGTGTTCCTCGTTCGTTTATTGTGCCGGGCTGATCATGATGATCGCATCGCCGCGCAGGAAGACAGTGCCGAGCTTGCGCTTGATCTCGCCGTTCTCGCGCTCTTCCGTATCATCGAGCACGGTGTTGATGTGGATGTCGAACGCGCGCAGGTTGCCGATGTACTGCTTGCCGTTCTTGAGTTCGACAACGACTTTGCGATCGCGAGCGCGGTTGAGCGCATCCAATGGTCTTGCTTCCATTTTTACCTGAGCACCCCTCAGAAGGTAACCGACAAAACTGGCGTCAGTATTTAAAGGTTTGCGAACTGCGTTCTCGACGGAGCGCCCGCCCGTCGCAAAACTTTATAAAGCGCTGGCAGCTCTCGCGCCGCATGGCAATCATCCAGCGCGGCCGCATCGGCCGCAAGCCCACCGGCGGCATGTACCACCCCGTCGGCCGCAAACGCGTCTACGAACTCGGCAGCAAGCCCTCTCTCACCACGCCCGGCGAGCGCCGCGTGCGCACCGAGAAGACCAAGAGCGGCACGCCCAAGACCAAAGTGTACGTCGCCAAGACCGCCAACTGCTTCGATCCCAAGACCAAGAAATTCGTCCAAGCAGAGATCAAGTACGTCGCCGAGAACCCCGCCAACCGCCACTACGTGCGCCGCAACGTCATGACCAAAGGCGCCGTCGTCGAGACAGACAAGGGCAAGGCCCGCATCACCAGCCGCCCAGGCCAGCACGGCACAGTCAACGCGATCCTGCTGCACTGATTTTCAGGCGAGCGATACCATCGCACGCCACCAAAATTATATATACGGAACTCGCCGCGATTCCTGCCAATGCCCCCAGGAAATTCGTCGGAGCAACTCCGCGCACTCGAGACTCTCACGCGCGATTTCTCAAATAGCGACTCCCCGGCGATCAAATCCGCTGGCAAGAGAATGGCGGCGATGCTCTCCGAAGAGCGAACGATGGAGCGGCTTCTCGACAAGACCGCCCAGTACTTCAAGCTCAGAGAGCGCGTTTTTTACCGGAAACTCGGCGCCGTCGAACGCCTGAGCTCGAGCGGCCTCAGCGGAGAGAAACGCACGGCAGGCTTCAACCTGCTGCAACGCGCAGTCCTCGACGATGAGCGTCTCCTCAAGATTGTCAGCGAACACATCAGCGGGCTCATAGGCTTCGCCGCCGCAAGTATCGAAGATATCTCGGCATCGAATGTCAGTTCGAGCGTGATGCAGTCGTTCCTCAACATCCTCACACAGCTCAACGATGAGCTCGGGTACAAAATCGCAGATATCCAGCGACAGAAGATATTCTGCGAAAACGGGCCGCTGTTCAGCGACAAGCAGCAGAAGAGCGATCTTGAGCGCATGGGCCAAGAGTTATCGCAAGAGAAACAGCGCCTCCTCAGGTTCAGCAATGAGATCTATTCGATTTATGCCCCTCTGCAAAAGCAATACGCCGACCTCAAATTCCTCATCCAGCAAGGCAAGAAAGAGTATGAGAAAGAGAACGCCAACGAACAAGCCAGATTTCTTCGACGCAGCGGAGCCGTCGTTGCAGGCGTCGGCGCGGCCGCAGTCCTCGGAGGGTACGGCATCGCCTTCGGAGCCACAGTATTGGGGCTCATCATGGTGACCAAGATAGCCGGTTCCCTCCTCTTCGATCGCATGTGAGATTGAGACTTGCTTCTGCAACGTCACGCATCGATGACTGCCCAGATTTCTCCGAACCGGATCAATTTGTGCGACGCGACCAGACCTGCCCTCGCCAACTCCTCATCGAAGGAGTCTTCAGTATACTCCGTGAAATGAGTGTCGTCAAGGCGCGACTCGACACCCAGCATCTTCTTGTAGGATGTCATCCAATCACGATCGACCATCGGCACGCGGATCAGAATGCGCGGCGCGAGAGCCGCGAGCTTCTTGAGCATGCCGACGCGGTCCTCGATGTGCTCGAGCACGTTGGAGATCACCGCGCAATCGAACGTCCTGCCAAAATCATGCGTCGTGGCATCGCCGACGATGAATTCGACATTCCGAGCAGCATTGTGCTTCTTCGCCCAGGCGATGTAAGTCGCAGAGATATCGATGCCCACCACGGACTTCGCCACAGACGCGATATCTTTCGCCACCTCGCCCTGCCCGCACCCCACATCAAGCACAGAACCTCCCGGAGGGATGTGCTTGAGGAAGAACGCATGATACTTGAGAATCTCGTGTTTCGGATGCACGCCCCCGTTCGCCTTGCACGCGCCAAAGGATATCGCGCGATACAGCGCATTATGGCCCCGCAATAAGAGACGCATCGCCGGCAAAGAGAGCCGAGACGAGAATACCTTCGCCGCGGCAGAACGGACCAAACGTTTCATCACGCGCCGCAGCAGGCGAGACTATATAAATTTGCATCAGAAGGAATCGCAGATGAACACGACCAGCGCAGTCTACAAACGACTGCTGCAGGAATACGGCCCGCAAGGCTGGTGGCCGCTCTGCACGCACAGCGGCACGAACCCGACAAAGAGCGGCGCCATCAGAGGATACCATCCGGGCGATTACTCTTTCCCGAGAACAGACACGGAGCGCTTCGAAATATGCGTCGGCGCCATCCTCACGCAGAACACCGCGTGGACTTCCGTCGAAAAAGCATTGACCGCTCTGCACTCGCTCAATGCGATGTCGCCGAAGAAACTCCTCGCGCTGAACGACGAGACGCTCAAAGGAGCGATCCGGCCGGCAGGCTATTTCAACCAGAAAGCGCTGAGCCTCAGGGCATTCACGCAGTTCTTCATATCGCTACAAGGAAGAACACCGACACGGGAAGAGCTCCTCAAGCAACGAGGCATCGGACCAGAGACCGCCGACAGCATGCTCCTGTACGCATGGCACAAGCCCTCCTTCGTCATCGATGCGTACACGAAACGCATCTTCTCTCGCATCGGACTGTGCGACGCGGATGCCGACTACCACGATCTGCAGACGCAAATCACTGAAGAATTGCCACGCGACGAGAAAACATTCAACGAGTACCACGCATTGCTCGTCGAGCTCGCAAAACGGCACTGCACAAAGACAGACCCCGACTGCAAGAGCTGCCCGCTCAGGAAGAATTGCCGCTTCGGCGCCAGCCGTTGATCTGAATCAACTGCTCGGGCGCCCAGTCCTTCTTGCACACGTCCAAGAAATCGCACTGTCCCGTCGACCATTTGCACAGCGGGCTGATGCTCAGAGGATAATCATCCTTGTCCTTCGATCGGGTCTTCGAATGGATGTGGCGCAGGATCTCCTTCGCGTGCTCCATCACGCCCTCGTCCACGCCGATGACCTCCTCGCCGCCCTTGAGGAAATAGATGCCGACCTCATCAGGCAGGCGACCATGCTTCTCGTGATAGAGGAGCGCGTAGATAGACAATTGCAGGCGGTGGTCCTCCACATCCTGGTTCTTCGACGTCTTGTAGTCCATCACGCGCACCTTCCCGTCGACCTTCTCGATGCAGTCGATGAAGCCTTTGACGGACCAGCGCTTGGACTCATACTCCTGCTCGCGCTCGGCAGGCACCAATTTCCTGAACGCCTCAGCGAACGGCAAACCCGTCTCGTCGAGTTTCTGCACGAAGCCCTCGAGCCAGTTGAAGAGCATCTGCAGGGTCTCTTCGAAATAGAACATCTCCTTGTCCTGCCCGAGGCCGTGCTTGGCGAGTTCGTCCTTGCGCTCGAGCCAGTGCGTCACGAGCAATCCCTGCATCGCCTGCTTCAGGCCCATCGAGGGATCGCCTTGGATCTTGGCGGGATCCAAATCGAAGAAATGCTCGAGCGCGTCGTGCGCGATGTTGCCGCGCGTCGTGTGGATGTTGGCTTTCGTCGGCAATTTCTCGATGTACTGGTAATAGTACTTGCGCGGGCACTGCTTGAATGTCTTTATTGACGAGGGGCTCTGCACGCGCGCTGCTTCGAGAATCGGCTCCAGCACATCCATGCGTCTTGCGCGGACCGCCCGCGTATATATGCTTTGCGCAGGCGAAAAACCGCTGACCAGTGGCGCACACCCTGCGGCATCCCGCGCGAGAGGCATATCAAGCGAGCGCGTGAGCGCACTGCATGCGTCCCGCCGCCTTGCGCGCCCTCGCGCTCACTGCATCGAGCATCGGCGGCATCACTGCGCTCGCGCTGCGCCCCGACCCGCTGCTTCTCCTCATGATCTGCGCAGGCATTTTCGCAGGAACTCTCGCAGGACTCCTCCCGGGCATCCATCCCAACCTCCTCGCGAGCCTCGCAGGCATCGCCATGGCATCGCTCATCATCGACGGCACGAGCCTCGCCGCGTTCCTCGTCAGCATGGGCATCACTCACATCATCACCGAAACAATCCCCTCCGTCTTTCTCAATGCGCCCGAGAGCGACATGGCAGAGGCAGCGACGCCTGCGCAGCGCCTCGTCGCGCGCGGCGGCGGCATCGAAGCGGTCCGTCTCGCAGTCGGCGGCGCGCTCAGCGGCACTGTCCTCGCAACGCTCCTCCTGCCGATCGCCATGAGAGTCATGCCTCCCGCGTACAACCTCCTCAGGCCGCACCTGCGGTGGACGCTCCCCGCGTTCGCTCTCGCGCTCCTGCTCACCGAGCGCACGTGGCGCGGGCGGCTCAGCGCGGCCGCGGTGTTCGGCCTCGCAGGAATCCTCGGCACGGTCGTCCTCGGCGCGGACCTCAAAGAGCCGCTCCTGCCGCTCCTCTCCGGCCTCTTCGGCCTGCCAGGACTGCTCGGCGGCATCGGCGCGACGCATGCGATCCCCGAGCAGCACGACACGGACATCATCAGGCTCACGCTCGCAGAACGCCTCCGGACAGTATGCGCAGGAGTGGTCGGCGGCTGCAGCCTCATGCTCATGCCGGGAGCAGGCCCCTCACAGATGGCTGCGCTCGCGCGCAGAGCGGCACGAGGTGTGTCCTCGCACGGCTTCCTCGCGCTGCTCGGCAGCCTCGCAGCGGCGGACTTCATCGCATCCATCGGCGCCATGGGCAGCCTCCGCAAGGCCCGCAGCGGCGTGCTCGAGGAAGCGGCGAGATGGCTCGGCACGTGGGATACGCATATCGTGGCGCTGCTGTGCGCAGTCACGCTCGCGAGCGCAGGAATCGCGGCGCTCCTGGCAGGGAACATCGCCTCCTCCTTCGGCTCGCGGCTCCACCTCCTGCCGCAGAAGCATATCTCGCTCGGCGCTCTCCTCCTCATCGTCGCGCTCACCGCATCCTTCGACGGACCGAAGGGCATCCTCGCGCTCGGCGCCTCCTGCATCGTCGGGCACATAGCGCCCTGGCGGGGTGTCGCGCGCTCGCACGCCATGGGCTGCCTGCTCATCCCCACGATTTTGTTCTTCTGGGGCCTCAGACCGCAGGGTTTATAAATGACCCGCTGATTCTCCGACAGCCATGAACGGCATGATCTCTGCATTCCGCGGAACCCGCAGACGCCGCAGCACCAACCACCTCATCGTGGTCGTCAACGGCGTCGAGAAGCGCGACAAGGCCCAAGGCCTCGTCGGCAAGTCCGTCGTGTGGACCGCCCCCGGCAAGGATAAGACCCAGATCAAGGGCAAGGTCGCCTCCGCGCACGGCAACAGCGGCGCATTGCGCGTCATCTTCGAGCGCGGCATGCCCGGCCAGAGCCTCGGCTCCGAAGTCAAGATCGAGTGATGTTCTCTGAACAAAAAAAAGCGTAGCGCGAGCTCTCTACCAGTTGAGCCACCACGGGATGACCTGGCTGAGATTCAGCAGGTCATACGCGTAGGGCGCGGCGACAATCAGGACGCCGATGAGCACGGAGTGGAACCAAGTCTCGCCAAGGCCGCGCATCGCACCGACAGAGGAAGAAATCGCGCGGGACACCGCATGGATCTTGACCATCGCGACCATGCCGACGACCGCGCGCAGGATGTGCACGTTGCCAAGGAGAGGGATGGCCGCGATGCCCGGGAAGAGATCCAAGACGTACTGCGTGTTCATCGCGATGAACGTGAAGAGCATGGAGAGCAAAATCGCATGGACGGTGTGGCCCAGGCGGTGCGTGGGAACGGAGACATCGCGGTGGATGAGCACGGCCTCATAGAGCCCGATGAGGACGCCGAGCCCGATGGCCGGACCGAAAATCAATGACGGCGTCACAGGATCTGCCATGGTTTTCCCGCGGGCAGGCGACTATATAAACTTTTTCTACGACGGCGCATCGCGTAAAGCTTATATATACTTCTGCCCCGAGTGATGCGTATGCGCAAGGCAATATCACTCCTGCCCGCCACAGCACTCGCTGCAGCGCCCGCCCTCGCGCAAGCAAGCAACCCCGCGCTCGATGTGCTCAAAGACGCATGGTACTGGGCGCTCGATGTCTTCACGCCATCGCTCTTCGGCAACGAGAACGAGCTCGCCGCCTTCACCCGCATCGTCCTCTGCATCGCCATCATCGCGATCGTCCGCTCCGCCATGCACTTCTCCGTCGGCAAGAAAGAGGGAGCGCAGGTCAGGATCTTTGACGACAAGACAATCAACGTCCTCGCCATCATCATCGGCCTCATCAGCGCGTTCTTCCTCCCGAACGCCCTCGTCCTCGCGATCGCCACAGCCTACAGCTGGCTCACCGCGTTCGTCCTCCTCGCAGTCCCCATCGGGCTCTTCGGCTACCTCTCCTATGTCTTCCCCGCGACAAGCAGGCCGCTCATCCTCCTCCGCATCGGCATGCTCCTCGGCGGCATGTACCTCCTGATGATCATCGACACGTGGACCCGCAGCGGCCTGGGGCTGATCTGAGATGGCAGTCGACCCGGCCACGCTCAACCTCGTCCAGCAGCACGTGCGCAGCCTCATCGGCCTCTGCTACCTGTTCTTCTGGGGCTCGATAGCCTACAACGTCTGGAAGTTCATCTTCTTCGAGACACCGAGCGCACTCGACATCCTCAACCCCGGACGCAGGTTCATGCGGGGCGCCATCGACATGATCTCGCAAGTGCCCGGTTTCCGCGGCGTCGGCACCCTCAACCGGAACATCCTGCCCGACAACATGCTCTCGACAGAAGACCGCATCCAGCACCGGATGGTCAGGCACTACCGGAAAATCAAGAGCCTCATCGCCGCCCGCCACTTCGAGCAGGCGCGCAAAGCGCTCCCCGCCGCCAAAGGCGACTGCGTCCAGCTCATGGACCTCGACGATGACATGACCTCCTCATTCAAAGGAGCCATGAACCAGCGGATCGGCCGCATCGTCAAGAACGCAGAAGACCAAAAGAGCATCCTCATCTACCTCCAGAACATCTTCAACGGTCTTGAGCAGGCATTGCTCATGGCAGTGCAAACGGAGGAATCTCTCGAGATGGCAGCCGCGCTGCCCGAGAAGGACGCCAAGAAGAAAGAGAGGGTCGCCCAAGCGCAGAAAGAGCTGCAGACAATCGAGCAACGCGTCGCCCAGTTCCTGCAAGCGTGGGGCGCGGTCATCGATGCCATGCTCCAGAAGCACGCTGCGTCACTCACCGAAGCCGACGCATACCTGCAGGAGACAAAGCGCCAGGACGCCGAGGAAGCTGCCGCCAAGAAAGCGGCCGAAGAGAGCAAGGCGAAATCCCAGAAAGCCGAAGCGAAGCAATCAGGCGATAAACAGTAGCCTATTCTAGAGCGGGCCGCCGCGGACGCGGTCCCGGGCGGCACTACGATTGATCTAGGCACCCGGCGGCCAAAGAAAGACGCGACAGTCATCCTGCCGCCCCAGGAAGCCAACCCTCTCGGCCCTATCCGACGCATGCGCGACACGATGGAATTATTCTTCCGCCAAGCGACGGCGCTCAAAGGTAACGGAAAAATGGCGAGCGCGCGCGAAGCGGTGAACGAAATCAGGGAAAGCATCAATCTTCTCAACGCTGACGCATGGATCGCGCCCCTCCCCTCTCCCTACAGGGAACAGGTCGACGCGATCAAGCAGCACATCGCCAAGATACTCACGACCCTCGCGGACACGCTCGACGCGCTCCCAGAGAGCCAACGCATCACCGGTGTGGGGGGCGGCGCGCGCGACGAAGCGACCAAAGGGCTTGTCCGGGCAGTCAATGAGCTGAACATGCTACTTGGCGAGACGCCGCCGAAAGACATCACGAGCAAACCGTTGCGGGCGAGCCAGCGCATCATGGTCTCGCCGAGCGCCATCCGCGCGGCGATGCGAGCAGAAGCAGTGAAACAGGAGCGCGCCGCTGCCCGGCCTGCCGCAAGGAGCATCCGCACAGGGATCAGCATCTCGACGCCCGTGCCGCGCAGCAGGCTCGCACCGACGGAGAGGGAGCGCTTTGAGCGCATGAAAGAAGGCGTCGTCTTCTGCAAGACGCTCTGCAAAAAGGGAGCGTCCAAGGATATCAACGCGTTCGCCGAGCGCGTGCGCAAAGACGCGTTCGACGTCCCGATGCCGCTGCCGTATGCGAAAGTGACGAAAGAGCTCGGCGACCGCGTCCTCTACCGGTTGCAGCTGCTCGCCTTCGATCTTGATCATCCGCAGGAGCTCGAGGAGGAATACCGAGGCAGCGGCGAGGCGGCTCCGACGCGCGCAGAGCTGCGCCAAGGCGCCATCGACTATCTTGACAACAATGTCCTCAGTATCATTGAGAGAATCCTCGCGCAACCCTAGGCAAAAGTTATTTATACTGATTTCTCGCAGCGGAGGGTCATGCCACAGACCGCTTCTGCGCCGATACGAATCCAGCTCACAAAGAAGCCCAAGGGAGCGACTATCCTTGAAGGCTTCCCAGGCTATGGCCTCGTGGCGACTATCACGACGGGTTTCCTCCTCGACCATCTGAAATGCGAGCGTATCGGGACGTTTTATTTCACAGAAGTCCCCCCCACGCTCGCAGTGCACGGCTGCAGGGTCGTCGACCCTGTCGGCGTGTATTATAACAAGGAGAATAACCTCATCATCATCCATTCCATCGCATCGCCTGTCGGCATCGAGTGGCGCGCGGCGGATCTCGTACTCGATATTGCCAAGCAGGTCGGCGCGAAGAAGATCGTGAGCGTCGAGGGTGTCGGCTCTCAGGAGGAGGGCGGCAGCAGGGTGTTCCATTACTCGAATGCATCTTCTGAATCCAGCAAGTTTGAGAAACTCGGCATCGATTGCCTCGGCGAGGGAATCATCGTCGGAGTGACAGCTGCGCTGATCCAGAAGACTGATCTCCCTATCTGCGCGCTGTTCGCGGAGACCCATATGAACCTGCCAGACAGCAAGGCTGCAGCGGCGGTCGTGCAAGCGCTCGATAAGTATCTCGGTTTGGATGTCGATTACGCGCCGCTGCTCAAGCAGGCGCAGCAATTCGAGACAAAGCTCAAGGCATTGATGCAACAGGCGCAGCAGGCCAAGGAAACGCGCGATAAGAAGCAGTTGAGCTACGTCGGCTGAGTTCGAGATTCTTCGATTTTCGATTACAACCTCTTAGCGTTTTCTCTCACCAGTCATTTTTCGGCGCCAGTACTCACTATTTTGACCCCCTCACCAAGATAGTGCCTAAAACTAGGGTTTGAACTCTCACTTTTCATTCACGGAGTTTTAGCAGTTTCGTATAGTTTTCAAAACATATTAACAAAGAGATAGTTCAAAAAATACCATTTTTCAAAATATCGATTCATACTAATCATCACAAACAATATTTTCAAGAATATAAATCGCGCCGGAAGCATCAAATTGAGCCGGGCCGCAAAAAATATCGACGACACCAAGAAAAACACCGACGAGAGAACACGCCGCGAGATCGGCATGGACCCGACGAGAAGAAGCCCAAAAATGCGCCCGCGGCGGGTTTGAAAAGCTCTTTGAGCCGGGCCGCAAAAAATCGACTTCTCCGACGGGAAACAAGGTTCAACGGACATGTC
Source organism: uncultured Methanosarcinales archaeon (assembly GCA_964445485.1). Classification (GTDB taxonomy): domain Archaea; phylum Nanobdellota; class Nanobdellia; order Woesearchaeales; family ARS49; genus CAYUPS01. Next base: position 39,072 of record CAYUPS010000008.1, read on the forward strand.
AGGGATTTGACCAGAAATCTTCGGAAGTGGTGATGCACGGCAACTTTTTCTCGACGGGGCTGGGGGGCACGCGAAGACCCCCACGACCCCATTTGTCGACAAAATGACAGAAAGTCTTGTGTTATGCCGACTGCGACGGGGTTTTGAGAGAAAAAACCCCTCACCTCAAAGGGCTGATCCGACCGGGGTCCGAAAATCTGTCGGGATTTTCACCGCATTCCGCGGAATTTTCGCCGATTTTCATGGGTTTGAAGGTATGCAAGGACCTCCCAAGCAACAAAAACGCCCCAACGGCCTCTAAACGCAAAATCGAGGTTTTTCTCCAAGAGCGCTCATTACGAGAAAAAATGACGGCTAAAACTTCTAATCAAAAACAACAGAATCCTGCGCTGAGAAAAACGCACACAACCTCCGCGCGGTCGGGGTTTCACTGGACACTAGTCGGGATTACGAAAAAAATATTAACCCGGCCAGCGCAGGAAAGAACGTGGCGAAAAACGCAAAAATCCAGCTCGATGGCGTCGAAGCCCTCGACAGCAAACCCGAAGAAATCGCAAAAGTGCTGCTCGCCCGCTTTGGCCTCATCCCCCGCAAGCGCGACGGCAACGCCAAGATGCACCAGCTGCTCCTCGAGCTGTATGAGCGTAAGAAGAAATCCAACCGGGAAAAACGACCCGAAATCGCAGTCATGCCCGTCGAAGAAATGGGCCTCCACGCGCAGATCGCGCGGCAGACCATGTACGAGTACCTCCACCGCTGGCTCGACCTCAACATCCTCAAGAAGACATCCTTCGTCTCAGACGGCAAAGTCGTCATCGGCTATGAGCTGAACGGAAACAATCTCGAAGGAGCGTTCCGTAAGGCAGAAGGAGTCATCCGTGGGCACCTCGACCATTCCTTCCGCCTCATCGAGACGCTCCAGACCGAAATCAAACGAGAGAAGCTCCGCCAAGGCACAGTGGACGGCCACGAAGAGCCAAACGCGGACTGATTCTGCGGAAAAAGAAAGAACCGGGCCCCTTCCGGGACCCGGCCTTGTTGCGAGACGCGGTGGAAGTCAGTCTGAGCGTTGGGAATGATCCTGGGAATGAGATTTCTCGTCGAAGAAATCAAGCGTCAAGTTGCCCTGGGAATGAGCCTGGGACTTCTTCGCGGCCACACTCCCCAGCCAGTATGCGAGCTTCTGATCGATGCCCACCAGGTTCTTTTTTGCCTGCTGGATGCGGAACTCATGATCCAGCGACAGGTAGAGCTTGCCGCTGTACATGCGCTTGATCACGGGAATGCCCTTCTCAATGATGCGAGTAATCTGCACAGAGACCAAGTGGTCAGAGAGACCGAGGCGTTTGGAGAGCAGCGCATACGTCGTTGACGGCTGCGTCTCAGTAAGCTCGTAGAGCGCTTGGAACACTTCCTTCTCGCGCTGATTGAGCGGCTGGAACACGAATCGGCTACCAATCGCTTGTGAACCCTTCACGAGGAGGCGCAATTCGCTCACGGCATCAGAAAGCTGCGCGAGACGGGCTTCAATCGCCTGGACATAGGCATACGTCCCAGAAAGCTCATCAGCATTCTCGTTGATGGCCTGACGGTGGTCGTCCAACTCCTCGCGAAGCTGTTCCAACACCTGCTCTGCAGCGGCAATCTGCCGCGGCGCGGAGCGCATAGTATGGTCTACCCCCCTTGAATCCATTCAATTCCACCCCTTCTTCGCTCCCGGGAATGAATTTCCCGACGAGCAAACCCACAACAAGAGTTTACGGGCGGTTCCAGAACTTAAAAGCATTATTGTGCCGGAAAATCTATGTTCACGGCGAAAATCAGCGGGAATCGACCGCGGAATGCTGCGCTTTGGAGAGATACACCTTCTCTTTCCCCTGCGAGACGACCGCGACATCCTCCCCTTGCTCGATCTCCTCAAGCATGCGGTAGAACGAGCTTTTGGAGCACATGCTCTGCTGCTCGACGACAATCTCGCGCAATTGCAGTGCAGAAATCCGCTCGTACTGGTGAATCAGACGGCGAATCATCGTTTTGACGTATTCCTTGCTGTTCTTGGCAATCCTGCGCATCACCTGCTCCTGGATGACGTTCATCTCCGGTTTCGCAGGCGCAGAGGCCTTCTGCGGCTCTCTGGCAGCATGCTGCGGAGAAGGCACGGCATGCGAAACCTTCGAGAGTATGCGTTCGGGAAGCGAGGACATGTGCTCGAGCATCTTGATCCGCTGGTCTTCCAGAGAGCGTATCCGCTCTTCTGCAGTCCTCACTCGCTGCATCAGAGGCTCGACGGAGTAATGCGCATCGATGAGGCGTCGGATTTCCTCTTTGGAGTTGGGTATCGCCTTGAACTGGTGCTCGAGCGCGGACATCTTCTGGCGCAATGAGCGGTTTTCCCACATCTGCCGCTCCAGCTGTTCGTTGAGATACTGAACCCACTGGAACAGCGTCTGGGTGTCCCGACGGACGAGACCGAATGAGGTGCGTGCGTTCTCCTCCACCCGCTCAATCTTCTCATCGACGTCCCGTCTGCCGAATAGAAACATTTCGGAGTCAAGGTAAGCTTCCGGATATAAATATTTTCTCATTCCCAGATCATTCCCAGGGAATATCCTGGGACTATCCTGGGAATGAAATGGGACTATCTTGGGAATGATTTGGGACTATCCTGGGAATGAAAAGTAGTTTATCGACGGGAAAGATTTTCGAATCTCATTCCCAACTCATTCCCAATTCATTCCCAGGACCATCCCGGAATGGTCCTGAGACTATCCTGGGAATGACTCGAAAAATCACCGGAAATGACCGAAATATATAGTTCGGAAGTTTTACGAGGAATAAAATCTGCAATAATGCCAGAATCTCGAACGCACAATTAAGAAGGAAGAACCCGCAAAGAGATCCTGAACCAGCATAAGCCGGAAATACTGCGAAACAAGGCTAGTGCCTAAAACTGCATCACTCAATAGGATTCATTCCCGCTCCAGTCTCGGAAAAGAGCAGAATAGTGCCTAGATTTTACGAAAACTTGCATCTATTGGCACCTTCATAGGTAAAAAGTGAGAGTTCATTTCACCCCTATTTTCACCCCTAACCCCCAAACAAGGATCAGGAAAACCCGAAAACAGGCTTTCGCGAGAACAAAAAGTGAGACGCAAGCAAGATTAGACCCCGAACGATTTAGGCACTATTTCAAACGCGTACGGCAGGCCCAATAGAGGCCATAAAAACAAACCCTCCGCAAAACACCCAACATAAACACGCACAGATGCACCAAAACGCACACAAGCACCTAAAGTGAGGACAACCCAAAACACAACGCGGAGTGCATAATGTTTATAAATAAAACCCGATGAGTCCCGCACATGCAAATTCACACCAAGAGCATCCTCGCGGGAATCCTCCTCATCTTCCTCGCAGCGTGCCTCCCAGTGCCCTACGAAAAAAACGCGCCCACCGATCTCCCCTCGCTCATCGATGCCGTCACAGACCTCGATCGGCAATACGAGACAGACTGGCGCCTCGAAAGGATCACCGGGACCATGATCAACCCGAAAGCCGCGCCGCACATGCGCGCGGATCTGGAGGATTTGCGAATCTCCGTCGAGAATAACTCGCTCCTCACACGGTTCATCGACGCACGCATCGCGATGATTGACTCGCAAGCACACTACCACCGCGCGCTCGAACTCGACCCGAGCGGACTCAAGGAAATTGAATACACCACGATCAACGGCACGTTGGCTCTGAATGTCAGCGCGCTGACACGACCGAACTGCAACAATGCCTCCCTCATGCTCAACGCAGCGTCAGAGCTCCAGCAAGCCCTCAGCCAGGGCCACACGTTCATTAACACGATGGACTCAGTCCTGCAAGAAAGCGATGAAGCAAAGCAGCTCATCGGCGTGAACGAAGCAAGACCGAGGTTCTACGAGTCGCCGCTTGGCAAGGTGAAGCTGACAGCGGACATCAACAGGGCCCTCGTCGGCATGTTCTGCACAGAGGCGTAGCTTTATAAATACCCCCCATCTCTCGCGCCCCATGGATATCCGCGTCATTGAGGACAAAAAGAGCCGTCTCGTCTTTGATGTTGACGGCGAGACCCACTCCATCACCGGTCCGCTCAAGAATGAGCTGCGCAACGACGAGAAGGTCAAGACGACAGGCTACAATGTCGGCCACCCTCTCATCAACAGCGCCCGCGTCGTCCTCGAAACTGACGGCGCCGAGCCTCGGAAGGTCATTGCCGCGGCGGTCAAGCGCCTCCAGAAGGAAGCGGACAAGCTCAAGGACCAGCTCAAGAGCTTTAAATAAACGAAGCGCTTTCTGCCCTGTCTGGGAAACACCTAGCCATGGCATTCATACGCATCAAGCGGATCAACGGAAAGGAATACGCGTATCACGTCCAAAACAGCTGGACATCCGACGGCCCGCGCCAACGAGTCGCAGGATACCTCGGACCTGTGGCGCGCCTTGAGCGCAGCGCGGACATCCGTCCCCCGACCGACCAAGGAGAGTTCTCTCGCATACTTCAATCCATCGTGTCGCAGGAACTGCTCAATCACGGATTCATGATTGATGGCGATACGTTCCGCCAGCGGGATGTTCTGGTGGACATAGCAGGACCGAGCGTCAGACGGGGGAAGAAAGAGATCGTTCTCGCCATCAATGAGGGGCATCTGTGCGCTGCGACCCTCTCTTCGCTCTTTCAGTTTGAGCCGAAAGGCCATCGCGAGCAGATCGCGACGGATTTAGCCGAAGAGCTTGTGCGTGCGGGGCTGAAAGTGCCCCACGACGCGTTCGTCGATCTGTTCGAGAGCCTCTCATCGAGGATGAAAGTGCACCAGCAAGCAGACTTGCCTGCCGCGCCGAAGGATTTCTATTACTGACCGGGCACATATTTTATACAACCTCTTCCACCCATCTTGCGTGGAGACAGTCCCCATCGCAGTCTTCGTCGTTGTCCTGCTCGTCGCGTTCGCAGGGTTCTTCTCGCACGGGATGACCGGACGCGCGATAGGCACGATTGGCAATCAAATGTACTACGGCACTCTTGAGGATGGGATGCGGTTTCTCCCCGACGGGATAGTATACCTCCTGGGGAGGAGTTTTGATTCTGTGGAGGTGACTGTGACGCGTCTGCCCCTCGACGCGAGCGGAGAGTCCGTGCTGAACGCGAACCAGGGTCTCGGCCCAGTCGATTATGCGCTCATCCGGATGTACCTCCGAAGTCCTGATGCGGAGAATTTTGCGGCATGCTTCCGCACTCGCTCACTCGCCGTCAACTGCTGGATCTCGACGGGTGACGCGTACCGGTCGTTCCTGCGGGGGGTTATCGGCACGCGCAGTTTCACGACGAGGCATCTTACGCGGGTGCAGCTCCGGGCAGAGCCCTCCAGCTATCAGACAATCGCGTCGATGCTCGACGAGAGCTAGACGCCCCGGCCGGGATTCGAACCCGGGTCACGGACTCCGGAGGCCCGTATTCTATCCGGCTAAACTACCAGGGCAGGTATCGACGGGCAACTCACGGCCCGTTTAAAAAGATATGCGGGTGTTAAACTATTACCACCTATACTTTTGGGATTAATAAAGTATAAATACGAGAAGCGCATATCAAAATAATAGAATTCAAACATCGAGCGTTGGCGCGCCCGTTGTTTGTCGGTGTTTGGCGACACCGTGTTGGTTGGTTGAATCTTGGCGTTCTAGTAGTCGGAGCCTTTGCGGGCATCTGCGAGACACGCTCGTTGGCGCAAGCACGCCTCTCGACTGAAGAAGATAGGGGAGTAGCAGGCTAATATGCTTTTCGGAAACGGGAAGCATATGACGCAAGCTATACACACAACAAGCTAAAAAAGGGGTAATAGAACCAACAAAAACGGGGGGAGACCAAATGGATTTTTTCGTGAACAAAGCAGTTGAAATGGGCAAAGAATTCACTTCGACAGGGCTCGAAGTGGGCAACGCAAAGATTCGCGTCATCGGTTCCGGTGGCGCTGGCAACAATATGGTGACGTGGCTGTACAAGCGCGGCAT
>CAYUPS010000009.1:0-11478 GCA_964445485.1 uncultured Methanosarcinales archaeon
ATCCAGTGCATCGTGTACGCTGTGTGCGTCATCGCGCAGCTTGGCACGATGCTGCTGTGCGCGCTGGAATTCGGCTGGGCGCTCACGCTCATCGAGACGGCTGTCGGCATCTTCCTCGGCGTGATGTTCGCGCTCAAGACGGCGCCGGCAGTCATCGCCTTCCTCGACAAACCATAAGGCCCCTTGCATGCGAGGGGGAAGAAAGGAAACCCCCATGTTTGAGTTCAAGACGCTGAGACGCTTCTTCCGCTGGCTCAACAGCACGGGGCTCAAGACGCTGCACGGCGCCATCGTCCTCTGGAAGCGCACCACACAAAAAGACAAGCTGCGCCTGATCGCGCTGGCGTCGCTCATCTTCGGGCTCGTGTACATCGTCAACTGGTCACCGTGGGCCAGGGAGTTCACGCCGGAAGTGCTGCAGGAGAAGATGGCCCTCTGGAGAGGCTGGGCGGGCGCGGCGTACGCGACGCTCTACGCGATCGGCTCGTGCATGTGCGTCCCCCAGACTCCCATGATACAGGTCGGCGCGATGTCCTTCGGCTGGGTGCTGGGCGGCATCCTCGCGCTCGCGGGCATGACGCTCGGCGCGCTGGGGAGCTACTGGATCGCGGTGGCGTTCGGGACGAACGTGGTGCGGCACGCGCTCGGGCCGAGCTATGACACCGTGCAGCGGCACATGCGGACGGGGCTGGAGCTTAACTGGTCGTGGCTTCAGTTCCTCCGCCGGGGGCCGTTCGCGCTCGTGCCGCAGTCGTTCTGGGGTATCGCCCTCCTGCGGCTGCTGAGCGTGCCGTTCCCCGCAGTCTCATATATCGCTGGCGTGATGCGCGTCCCCTTCGGGCCGTTCATCACGGGGACCATCGTCGGCGCGGCGCCCAGTGCGTTCCTCTTCGCATTGCTCTTCACACAGGGGATCGCGTGGCTGCCGTACCTGCTGGATCACTGGACGCTCATCATCTTCGGCGTGCCGCTCATCCTCCTGAGCGTCTACTTCGCTGCGTATCTCGCCTACTACCATCTCCGGTTCGGGCGGGAGCGCTTCTGCGAGATGATACGCGTCCCGCAGGACGAGGAATGCGCGAAGAAACAGGCAGATAGTCAGGCTCAATGATGTACAACTCTCTGAAGGAGGCATCATCATGGCTGACAAGATCAAGCACAGCCGCATCGGCGCCCGCCCTCCGCGCCGGTGCAAAGACGAGCAGAGGACGCTGCGGGCGTCCTGGAAAGTCATCCGCAAGATGGGGGAAGGCAAGAACACCAAGAAGCACTTCCTCGGGCTGACGGTGGGGCCGCTGACGATCATCGCGCGCTGCCCGCAGTGCAAGACCCCGCTCGTCCGGCTCAAGACGCAGCATATCCTGATGCATGATGCGAGCGTCCCGATGGAGACGGGTAAGTGCGTCTCGTGCGAGCATACATGGCTGTCCACCAAGGCGGGGCTCGGCCACATCCTGCGCGAGCGGCACACCCACGGCAGGCGGCCGCCGCGCTGGAGGGAAGAGGAGGAACAGGACTGGAGGAGTGTGGCGCGCAGCATCGTGCATGAGAAGAACTGCCTGAACACTCATGCCGCCTGCACCATCGGCGATCTGGCAGTCCTGCTCGATGAGTACCACTGGCACACGTCGGTGTTCGGCACTGGCGAGAACGAGCTCGGGGCGTACCTCTCGCTCGTGCAGTGCCTCAAGGACGAAGGGCTGCTGCCGCTCTCCGGCCAGCCCAGCAAGACTCGGCTGTCTGAGAACGTGAAGGGACGTTTCCACCGATTCAAGGAGGCGCTCAGCACGCTCACCGTTCACTAGGGCTCACTTCATGGAAGGAGGGCACACGTGGTCTACCTCATCATCCTTCTCTGCGCGCTCATCGCAGCAGGCTTCCTCCTGGGCAAGGAGCGCCTCCGCTCACTCTCGAACATCCTGCTGATCGCGGGGCTCGCAGCGGCACGGCGCATGAAGCAGGCGCTGGCAGCTGCGCGGAAATTCCTCGCCGAGGATCATCCCCGTCTGCGTCAGGCGAGGGACCTCGCATGCATCTGCATACTCATCGGCTGGAAGTACACGCTCCGCTTCTTCACGGCAGCCGTCAACAAGGTCGTACTCCCCGCGCTCGCAGACATCGGCAGGTTCCTCTCATGGCTTTTCGAGAAAGAGAAGCCAACACCGGAACTCACGCCCGCAGTACGGCAGCACGGCGCGCAGGCTGCGCCAGCACATGAGCTGCAGGAAACGCATGCTCACGAAGCGCGGCCCGGCATCCTGGCGCGTCTCTGGCTGCACTTGCGATGGTACACACTCGGGCATCGCGCCGAGCGCATCGGCCTCCTCCCGCTCTTCCGCTTCATCGGGACATGCGTGGGGGGCGCGGCAGCTGTGGTCGTCGGGACCGCCTGCGCGCTGTGTGTCCTCGCAGCAGCCCTCGCCTTCGTATGGGCCATCTTCCGTCTCACCTATCACGGCACCCCTCCCGATGTGCTCGAGCAGTGGGCACAATTGTTCCGCTGACAACAGGATACCCCTCAAGGAGAAGCGTCATGTATACTATCCGCGTGAGATCATTCCTATCCCGTTTTCTCTCGGCAGAGTTCAAGCGACTCGAGTGCTACCGCAACGGGAAGAAGACCCATCGCCTCGCCGTCACTCTGCCGCTCGAAGGCACATCCTACATCCTGCACCTCCAGGCGCTCTGCAGGGTCAAGGAGTGCAGCGCATGGCTCGATGACCACCAGTGCAGGGAATGCCTCGTCGCGGGACGCAGCATCACCAACCCGTACAATCACGGCCTGCTGCGCGTCGGCCTCCCCTTCGACCCGCAGAACATCCCCCCGCGGCAAGACCAGGGGACAGCACGCATCACCTACGATGCGATTGAGCAAGCCGCAGGCAGAGGCATCGTCGACATCAAGAAGCTCCTCTGCCTCCCCGAGGACATGCTGCCGTTCGAGCGCCTCAGCATCCTGCTCAAGCCCTCGAACGCGCGCGGCTTCATATCCCTGCAGGCAGTCTGCCCGACGCGCTGGTGCAACTCGTGGCTCGGCGACTTCCTCGAAGAGACGGGGACGCACGTCCCTCCCGATGATAAACAGTTCAACGTGTGGTGCAAGATATGCGCGAGCGCGCACCAGGTCAGGCACGTACTGCTTGGCGCGCCCTTCGACAACCATGAACCGCCTCCCGACGGCGCAGGTAATCCGGTGTCCGTCGAGAGCGCGGAATGAGGCCATCCGATGAAGAACAGAGAGAGGCTGCGGCTGCTCCTCGAAGAGGTGTGCGCGGAGAAGCTCTTCGGGGCCTCGCCATCCGAAGATGATCGCGCCATCGCCAGTGAAGCCGCCGCCGCAGTCTACCCGCTGCTGGAGAGGTTCGCCGCAGAGAGCGAACCGCGATGGACTCTGGACGGAGCGCCGTGGGAGCGTGTCGAGCGCCTCGCGCGGCTGATGGTCGCAACGCTCGACAAGGAGGCACTCATGAGAGGAAAAGCCCGGCTGCTGGATGAGATCAAGGAGATCGTCGCCCATCACAGGTTCGGCAAGCCGTACGAGAGCCTGACCCCTGCGCAGCGCAGCAGCGCCAACGAACGCGCGGATGAGATCATCGGCGCGCTGCCGACTCTCGCCCATCATATGATGGGGCAGCGGATCGAGACGCTGAACGCGACCGAGCGGGCCTCGCTCGTCCACCATCTGCTCCGGAACGAACCGAAGCACGCAACGCCAACGCGCATGATCACCGACGATGACCACAATGCCCACAATCCGCTCATCGATGGAGGCGAGTGCCGCATCGACGAAGTCTGACAGGAAACCCATCCCGAGGAGACTCGATACCAGATGCGCTCAAAACGAGAACATGAGGCTGATGACTTGCGGATCAACGCGTGGCGGCGCATCGCACGGGCGCTCTGCAAGCAGGAGTACCACAGCCTCGCCAGCCACTGGCGCAAGAGCGTCCGCAGCGCATGCGAGCAGGCCTGCGAGACGCTCGCGAAGAGGAAGCATTGCGCGCCATTCGCGAATCTGGCGGCGGACGCGCAACGGAAAATCCTCCAGACACTCGTCGGGGGCAGGCAGGAAGGATTGTTCGCGGGCATGGAAGACATCGAGCAACCTGCCGCAGAGAGCGAGGGCAGATGAGCAACGCACCGATACTGCAGGAGGCGGAGGGCATCCTGATGGGGTTCGCGCACGGCAATGAGACGCCGAGCGTGTACCACCTCCACCTCCTGCTCGACACGAGCACACGGCGGAAGAAGTCAACATTCTCCACGACAATCACGCAGTACTGCGGCAACAGGACGCTCCTGCGCCTCGGGGCATTGCTGCAGATGACTGCGGCGCAGAAACGCAAACCGCGCATCACCGTCGTCTACGCAGACGATGCGAACGAAGGCAGGAGAGTGTATCTCATCAAGGCGTCGGGGCTGCGGGGACCGCTGCAGGCGTGGGAGATCGCTCTCACGCCCCTCCCGCAGGCAGCTCCCCCGGGCGCAGCGACCACCCCCACCCCTGCGAAGGGCTAACCCATGCACTGCAACATCTGCCTGACCAGCGAGCATGACTATGCGGACTGCCCGAACCGGCAAACGAGACAGCGCGAGGAGCCGTGCTACGACGAGGGATGGCACGAGGCGAGCTGGAACAAGACTCCTGCGCCCGTGCTGATCGCCAACGAAGCCGAGCGCAAGAACAAGATCCTCGAGGAGCAGGACCAACTTGCGATGAAGCGGCACAACCGTCCGTTCTACCAGTTAGGTGGGACGCAGCAGAAAGCGATCAGGACGGAGGTCGAAGCCAAGTATCCCGAGCCGACGGAGGTTAAGGCGCGGCAGGAAGCGCAGGAGAGGACCAAGAGCATCGAGCGTCTTGAAGCGCAGGCCCAGTTCCTCCTCAAGAAAGCCTGGCATCAGTGCACGGACCATGAGCAGGAGGAGGTCCGCAGGAGCATCGACCGGTGCGATAGGGCCCGGGAAGAGATGGATATGGACTAGACAGAAAGTTTCCCTCACGCAACCTACCCACGGGGGGTTCCTTCATGGCACAGAGAATGATCAGCGTGTACCGCTGCGATCTCGCGCGCGGCAAGGAAGCGACGACGCATTTCCTGCTCGTGACGAGAAAGGATGAAGTGCGCAAAACCACGACGGGCTGGCGCGTCCGCAGCATGGAACGCATCGCGGGCGGCAAGAACGTGCGCGTCTCCGCGTTCCTCCTCGAGGGCCTCGGAGACAGGAACAGCAGATTCTTGCGCTCGGCACGCCTGTACCGGACGCAGGGCGACGCGCGCAAGTGCACCGTCGTGATCGCGCGCAACACGGAAGAGATGAAGGGCACGCTGGGCAAGCGCAGAGTCGCGCAGCACGAGCCCGGCACAGTCGTCATCACACCTGCGGCGAAGCTGGCGCTGCGTCGGAGGGCGTCGGCGCAATAGGCGGAGGTACTTCATGGAGGGTGTTCCTCATTGGCTGGATGACGCGGCGGCCGCGTGGTGGGTGTATGCGCTCACGGTCTCCGCCTTCCTGCTCAGTATCGTCCTGCTCTGGGCGGGCACACTGGTGCTGCGCATGTGGCGGCAGCGGGTGCGCACCATCAGGACGACGCGACAGTGCGATGCGGTCCGCAAACACAGCAAGATCCGGACTGCCATCGTGTACTTCTGGGCCCCGTGGTGGAAGCCATGCTATCACATGCGGGAGCATATCAGGGACCTCGCGGCGAGGTATGAAGGGGTGCGCTTCTTCGAGGCGGAGATGGATCCTGAGGAGAACCCAGAGATCCTCAAGGAGTTCAAGCAGATGGGAGGGCAGCAGCGTCCGCACTTTGTCATCGTCAGAGATGGCACTGTACAGGACATCGGCATCGATCTGGACGATGCTGCTGAGACTGATGAATTCCTCGCAGCGTATCTGCGAGGATGAGACTGCCCGCACAGCAAGAGAAAGGAGCCATCGGATGATCACGAAGGATGACGGGAAGACGCACTGGATTGTCATCATATGGGCGGCCCTCTGCGCGGCGGCAGCCCACATGGCGATGACGGCGCAGGGGATGCACTCCATGCTCAGCGGCGGCATCGCCATCGCCGGATCTGTCATCGCCGCAGGCCTCGCATATCACTTCCCGAGCTTCATGAAGGTCGCTCTCGGCGCGCTCGTGGGCGGCATCACGCTGGGCCTCGCAGCAAAGCATGCCTGCCCGGCGAACCTCAACGACATGTGGGTGTACATCTCAGGAGGCGTCGGAGGGATGGTGGGAGGCTGGGTAGTGGCCCGCGGACGGATTGCCGCAGCGGTCCACGCCGCCCTCTCCTTTCTCGCCGGAGCGCTCCTCGCGTTCCTCCTCACCCATGGGATGTGGGCGGTCTACCTCATGTTCATGCAGATCGGGACGCCCGGGATCGACACGACCGGACTCACGTATGACCAAGGATGGGTCCACACACAGACCGCGCTGACCCTTCTCCTCGGGCTTGCGATATGGTGGAGCGGCGCCCTCCCCTGCTCATCACGCACAGGCGCCAACGACACCTCCAGCAGTTAGGCATCCACCCGCCGGCATGAGCCCGGCACAGAACACGAAAAGGAGACGCACCCATGTCCATCGACAGGACCCCCACCGCGGCGAACCTCGAAGAGGCACGCAGCAAAGGAACCCCTGTGTTCCTGCTCATGCACTGCGGCAACCAGAGCGGCCAGGCCGCCGAGACCATCCTCCGGAGCATCGACGAGCTGTATGACGGCGAGCTGCAGTTCATGACTGTGAATGTGCAGCAGGTCATCGAACCCGAGCTCGTCAAGACGCTCAACACGCTCAAGGCCACCGGATACCCGCAGCTGTTCGCGCTGAGGGGCAAGCGCGTGGTCGGCAAGACCGCGCCCGGCGCGGACCATCACACCCTGGTGGGGTTGGTCGAGCGCGTGCAGTTCTGGGAGCGCAAGACCAGCCAGTCCCCCACCCAGTAACGTGCCACACGCGCCGCGCCAGCGCAGGACCACGGCTGGCGCTGCGCGCCACACTCAGTCAATAGGAGAGCGTCATGAGAACGCTTGCGATTCTCATCATTCTGTCCACAGCCCTGCATGCCGCGGAAGAGGACACGACTGCCTACATCTGCGCGTACGACATCGACAGCAAGGACCCCCATGCAGAGCAGGTCGCCGCGCAGCTCCAGAAGGGGCAGACTGTCTGCCTCTACGACGACAAAGGCATGCTGCTCCTGCGGACTTCCGACGGCATCACGCACACGCTCCTCATCACCAACCCGACGGGAATGGTGCAGCAGTTCGGCATGCACACGCTCGCGCTGGGCGAGACCGCAGCCAAAGACGAGCACTACATCGCCATGGAAGGCAGCATCGTGATGAGCGAGAGGCCGCCGCTCCTGAGGGTCACCAACGCGCGCGCAGGAATTCACACCTGGCAGAACCCCCCTCCAGGCTACACCTCGGGGGAATTCGGCAAGGCCTGCGAGCAGTATGCATCACACTGGATGGCCCTGTTCCGTGTGGGCGAGCGGTGGCCTGATCTCCAGCAGCGCATGAAAGACGCTGCGGCGAAGGAGAAAGAATCACAGGCGCGGCAGCAGAAGAAGGCGATGGCGGAGCAGCAGAAGAAGGAGCAGGCGATGCACCGCTCGACACGCATCGCTCTGCTGCTTATCGCTCCGCCCCCGACGCAGAGAAAGGAGGGGGAGGAGAAGGGGAAATAGCTGTACCCGGCTGCTGCGCATGAGCGCGGGGCCCCTGCGGCGGATCGCGCCAGTCCCCTCAGCGATAGCCATTGGCGCATACTCGGAGGAAGCACCCATGCGTCTCTTCGGTCTCCTGCTGTTGGTCGGCGGCGTCGGCGGCCTGGCCGCGGGCGTCCTCGATGCCATGAAGATCGGTCCCCACTGCCCGTTGCTGGACAACCCGCAGCACGCGTACTGGTTCGGCGCGGGCTCCATCACGAGCATCGTCGTCGGCCTGAAGATGCTCGGATGCTGCAAGAGCGGCGATTCGTGCTGTCCGTCCAAGGATGCGGGCAAGCACGCGGCCTGATGCTGTCCAGGCGCTGGCGGCAGATCCTGCCGCTCCTGCCGTCAGCGCCAGCATTCCCGAGCGGCAGAGACACCAATAGGAGCATCCTCATGCGTATCGCACTGCTGCTGGCCATGTCCCTCACCCTCGCGAGCCCGCTCTTTGGCAGCGAGACGTCCGAGGCAAGCGGACCGCAGGACGCCACGCTGCGCCTCCTGCAGGTCGACATCAAGAGGACCGAAGAGCTCGCGCTCAAGGGCGATCTGCGCAACATCTTCATCCAGGCGAAGGTCTGCATCGGCGACGACGAGAAGAATCCGTGGACGGTGACGTTCAAGCAGGAAGTCCTCACCGGCGTCAACCCTCCCGCCGTGCGCAAGTCGTTTGACATCGTGCGCAAGGACAGCACGCTCACGATCACGCGCAAGCAGGATGTGTGGGAGGCTATCGCTCCGCCGTACCACATCATGCAGAGCAAGACAGGCATGGCTGTCGTCGTGACTGACGCGAAGAACGAGGAGGTGAAAGACAAGCCAATCCTCAGCACGGCGACGCGCAATATGGAGAGCCTCAAGAAGCTCTTCTCGCAGCTCGACGCGCTGTTCCTCACTCCTGGCGGCGAGAAACCCAACCCGCTCGATGTCGCGTTCGAGCCGTTCAAGGAGCTGCTCGACGCGGCCGAAGGGAAACTCCCGGCCAAGAAGGACGCGGAGCCCAAGACGGACGGCAAGTAACCCTCAGTCGGACACACTGAACCCCCTTGAAGGGAGATGGCACATGGTACGAGGCCTGGGCATCATCGGCTTCATCTTCTGGCTCTACGCGCTCTGGCACTGCGCGAGCAACCCCCTGCTCGAGAAACGGGAGAAGATCATCTGGTTCATCGCGATCGCCCTCTTCCCCCTCCTCGGCGGCATCGTCTACTGGGTCTGGCAGTACCTCAGGTAGCCCGCAACGACGCCTGCGCCCGTTGAGTCCCCCGCGGGCGCAGGCATACCCCGCATCACGCGTCGGGTCGCCGACAAGAAAGGAGGCACTGCATGCCCCTCGAAAACAGCACCGCGGTAGACGCCACAGAGGCCGTCCTCGCGACAGTATGCAAAATCGGCCCCGACGTTCTCATCACCGATACGAACTGCTTCACGCAGATGTTGCGAGAAGCGGCGACGACGTTCCCGCAGACATTCGGCAGGCTCGGCCAGAAGAGAGCAGTCCTGCGGGCGATCGGAAGCCTCGAGCGTCAAGGAGGGATACAGAGGTTCGGTGAGACCAGCTTCCGTGCGACAGGACTCGCCATCGGCGAATGGGGGCACCGCACGTACAATCACCTGAAGCCTGAGCACCAGGCAGCAGTCTTGTGGATTGCCGAGAAGCTACGGCAGATCTTCAGCGTGCGACAGAGCTGAGCGAGAACTGTCTCAAGAGTACTGCGCGCGATCAAATGATCGTGACCCGTTCAGAAGGAGAACAGCCATGCGTTGGACAATCACTACCGCGGCGCTCGCCGCGATGCTCTGCTGCGGCGTCATCGCCGCAGAGCAGTCAGCACTCCCTCCGCTCCCCGCGTTCCGTGTCTACAGCGTCTCGAAGACGACACGCGAAGACACGGTGCCGCAGAGCACGGGACGGAAACTGGAGCACGTCAAGACGCACATGGTGTGCCTTACGCTGCACACCGCGCACGGACTCCAGAATTATGAGGCCTACGCAGAGGACCTCCCCATCGCATTGATGGTGCGGCCAGGAGATTCTGTGCGGCCGGGTTTTGTGCCGATGAACAACAACAAGCTAGGCCTCGGATCGCTCGAGATCCTTGACAGCAAGGGCGACGTGTGCATGCCGGAAGAGCACGGCAAGATCAGCACGTGGATCAAGACGATCGAGATGGACAAGACGCGCAAGAATGTCAAGCTCGTCGGGTGCGCCGATGGCAAGACTTACGCTATCGACATCTCCCGCCACTCTTGGCATGAGAAACTGCGCACAGGCATGATCGTCAGGTTCGGTTTCATCGAGAAAGATGGCGATCGGTGGGTGCACAAGGCGAAAGGCAACGGCGCGAACGAGGACTTCCGCGATAAGTGGTGCGATCCAGTCATCGTCACGGCCATGGAATGGACGCAAGACAAGCGACGCGTGCTCATCAAGACAAACCACGCAGACATCGAGTACTATGTTGATACGGGCGAAGCGCCGGATGTCAAGTACCAGCGTCTCGGCGAACCGCCTCGCTTCTCCTACCGCATACTGCTGCCCTGCTCAGGCCTCGCAGTCCTCCAGCCGCCGCAACCTGCCCGCGCAGGTCCCGGAGGTAACAGCGGCGGCGGAGGGGGAGGCGGGGGCGGCGGGAACAGCTCTCCGGCAACGGTGACGGTCAATGTCACCAATGAGAGCAACGTGAACAACACCAACCAGTCTGCCAACACCAACACCAACACCAACCAGTCGACTAACACCAACACGGTCAACGGCGGCCAGTAGTTCGCCGCCCATGACCCCTGCATAAAAAGGAGCATCCAATGAAGACGTCCTTTGCGCTGGCCGCGCTGCTGCTCGCGTCCGCGCTCTCGGCAGGCGAGAGCGTGAGCGTCGGGAACACTATCAACATCCAGAACAACAGCCAAAACACCATCAGCAACAACCTGCAAAACCAGTCGAACAACAGCAATGCGCTCAACAACAACGTCGCGGTCACGGCGAACCCCCAAGCCGTCAACAGCCCGACGACCACGGTGAACCCTCAAGTGACTGTCAGCCCGACCATCACTGCGAACGGCGGGAACGCGACAGGGGGAAGCGCGAACGGCACGGTCAGCGGATCTTTTGATAACCGCGACGACATGACGAACGCACCGGTGTTCAACAACAACCCCACCAACACCGTGACGTCGACGAGCTCGAACAACGGCGTGTTCGAGAACAATCCGCGCAACGAAGTCAATGCGAACGGCGGCGAGAACACGAACACAGTCCTCGCGACCGGGGGTTCAAGCACTGCCACGGGCGGCAACAACAGCAACACCGTGAACGCCACCGGGGGCTCGAACACCAACACCAACACCGCTCAAGGAGGCACTGGCGGTTCGAGCACGAGCAACGCCACCGGCGGCGCTGGCGGTAACGCGACAGGCGGCTCCTCCTCTTCCACGTCCTCCTCTTCTTCGTCGTCCACCAGCAACGCAAGTGGTGGAGGCGGGAGCGGTGGCGGAGGGAACAACGGAGGGGGTGGCGGCAACGGCGGCGGTGGAGGGAACGGAGGAGGTGGCGGAGGGAATGGCGGCGGGGACGATGACTGCGATGATGGCAACGGCCACGGTGGAGGCGGCAACGACAAAGACCATGACGATAACGGCCATGGCAACGACGATGACGGGGACGATGACAGCAACCCCGGCAACGGCGGTCCCAATCATTAATCAATAGGTGATGCAGGCAGCCCCCATCAGTTGCATCGGTGGGGGCCGC
>CAYUPS010000009.1:11578-43489 GCA_964445485.1 uncultured Methanosarcinales archaeon
CATTAATCAATAGGTGATGCAGGCAGCCCCCATCAGTTGCATCGGTGGGGGCCGCCTTTTGCGCAGGAGGATACACATGCTCACGCCGCTCAAAGCGCAACCGACCATGCCAGGGAGGGGGATGACATTCATCGTCTTCTACTTTCCCTACGAGTACTTGCAGGAGCACTTCGGCACTTCCGCATGCCGGCTGCGTATCGACGGGAAGGATGCGCGCGGCTGGCACCTCCTGCATGATCTGCGCGAGGAATGCCTCATCTACGAGTTCGACGGCGAACCGGACCACATCTGCATCTGGACGTCCTCTCCCGCCATCGCGCAGCGCGCATTCGAGGATTTCGCTCTCCCCGAGAGCGCAGTCGTCTGGCGGCGGTCTTAGCGACACGGAAGGAGCATACCATGGCACGCAAGCAATCAGACCCTCCGCCGCCGCGGGCGCCTTCCAAGAAGACGCCGAGGGAGAAGTTCAACGCCCTCTCTCGGGCGGAGAAGGATGCGCTTCTCGAAGAGGCGCGACGGAAAGGGTTCTACGCAACAATCATCAACTGTCTCGGGCATCGGCGTCCGGACTCGCAGCATGAAGAGGAACTCAAGGATCGCACATTCGCCTTCCCTAACCAGGAGGGCAAGAGTGTCAGCGTCTCGAGACCGGCGGAGACCGTCATTGTCCGCCATTGGATGTACCGCGAAGCCGGCATCATGGTACGCCTGATCGCGTTCGACTACATGATGAGCAAGAAACAGGGCATCACGGTCAGTATCAGCATGCGCTCAGAGAACAATAGGAACGAGTATGACTCGGTGTTCTACGCGACAGGCATGCCTGATCGCGAGCTGCGCATCGACATGTACTGGCCTGACAAGAACGGCTGGGAGCGGTACTTCTCCGTGTTTGCTTCCAACAACAGACCTCCCGCACCGCAGTACTGACCGCAACCTCTTTTTGAAGGAGAGCCGACAATGAATCGCAACATCATTCCCGCAGTGCTCGCCCTCGTGCTGCTCGCGCTCGCCGGCTGCGGCGGCAAACGCACCCGGACCGCCGCCCCGAAGCAGGAGAGCGTTTCGACCGAGCGCCCCGCTCCTGCCGTGACGCCGCGGAGACTGCCTGTCAAGGAGCAACCTGCTGCGCAACTGCCCAAGAAGGAACCCACGCCAACGCCTCCCGAGACAATCATCAAGACAGTGGGCGGGGTTGAGTATACCGCAGTGGTGAGGTCGAAGGGCCACGCGGCGGGCGAAGCGAAAGAGCCGCCTGCGGTCAATGTCATGGCTGACATCGCAGCCGCGAGCGGCAAGCGCTGGAGCGTTCACTACACGCGCACGGGCTCTGCCATGAAGATGAACGTGATGCAAGATGGTCACGTGATGGTCGTCAGGTGCGACGGGAATATGTGGTCTGTCAGCAAGGGGCGGTGCATGATCGTGAGCGACCAGGCAGGTATGCGCGTGACGCTCAACGGGCTGCCGACCGAGACGAAGGAGGATGCCGAGGCCGCGCAGACGATCCTCGCAGGGGCGCAGGATCTCATGAACGTCGTGTATTCCTTGCTTGATGGAAAGGATGGCGGCAGCGTGCGGGAGGAGTTCGAGACGTTCAAGGATCTCCTGCCGGCGAAAGAGATGCCAAAGACGCAGGAAGAGCCGATGCGGCCCGCAGAGGTCGTGCAGCTCGAGGAGACGCACCCGCCCGCTGAGCGCGCGGCGAACAATCCGCCGATCATCGAGGTGACAGAACCTGAAGAGACCGTGATGCCCCTGGAGGAAACGCGAGAGACAGCCGTCATCGAGACAGCGCCTGCGGCGGAACCGATGCGGGAAGAAGAAGCTCCTGCGGCAGTCAGTGATGTGCAGCCGCCAAAAGAAGTCTCTTCTCCCGCTGAACCCGCGCCGACTCCCTCGGTGCAAGAGACGAAGCAGGCGGATATGGCTCCCGCGGCAGAGACGACCGCTGCGAGCCAGCCCAGCACTCCCTCGGGGAGTGAGCAGGCGGTGCCTGCGGAAGAGGATGGGCGCTCGCCCTGGTCAGTGGCGCTCATCCTGCTCGGGATCGCAGGGGTGATGTGGGTCGGATACATCGCGTATCGCAGATGGCCCTACCTGCAAGAGCACCTCGCTCCCGCGCGAGGCACGCAGATGGAGCAGCACGTCAAGCACATCAATGAGAAGATGCGGGAGCAGAAGAAGGCCATCGTCCTTCCGGCGCAGCAGGACAGCACGGGACACCCTGCTGATTAGATGCGATAGTGGCGGTTGTGGGAGCGCATGCCGCTGCAGGACGCAGCCGCGCGCCCTCCCGCAATCGTTACTGCTTTTTGATCGAGGAGAGCGCATGAAGAAACAGCTCAAGGATCTCATCACGCATGCCTGCCGCAAAGAGGGCAGCGTAGAGCGGCAGCAGCCACCGACCAACAACCCCCCGCCGAAATCTCGCGAGACCAAGAACGGGGAGGGGAAGAAGCACACCATCATCATAAGCCCGGAGACCTGGTGGTAGGAACGCCACCGCCGGAGAAAGCGAGGCGGTCATGCCGCATGACTCCTTCTTCAGGCGTGCGGCAGCGCTGGCGCGGCGCGCGTACTGGATACTCGCGGCCCTCACCTGGCTGCTGTTCTTCTTCCACGCCTGCCGCAGCTGGTACCAAGTATGGACGTGGCCCGAACACATCCCGTACGGCTGGCTCCTGCATATCAGCAGCGGGATGTATTTCTCGCTCTGCATCGCCATCGCCATAGTGTCGGGAATGATGATGCGTGCGAGAAAGCATCAGAAACGAGAGCCCCTGCCGGCGCGGCGCATCGACGTCCTGCCGGTCGCGCTCATCTCGGCGATCTTCTGCGCGCAGATGATGATGAGCAGCCTCTTCAACCTGCTGCACGGTCCAGCCACCGCCGAAACGTTCTACACGCACATGCTATCCCCCATGTACCTCTGGATCACAGGCTTCTTCGGCCTTGTCGGAGCGCTCGTGCTCACGGCTTCGCTGAAAATCATGCTCGAAGACTAAGCAATACTCAAGGAGACCCTCCCGCATGTTCCTGACCAACACTGAGAAGCTCACCGTCATCCTCTACACGCTCGGCGCTCCGCTGCGCATCAGGCAGAACGCGACCTTCACGGATATCATCGATGATGCCGCCCAGCGCTGGCCCGATTTCCTCGGCTGGTTCTGCCGCCCCATCGGCTCGCGCAACACGCCCCGGCTCGACAAGGCGGTGCATGAGCTGGTCATGGACGGTCTCGCCGAGTACGGAGAGGATGGCACGTTCATCGCGACCAGCCTGCTCTTCAAGAAGGACGGCAAAGAAGTGTTCCAGACGCTGACGAAGAAGGAGCGGCACCGGGTAGTCGCCATAGGCCAGCGATTGCGCGCCGCGTTCAGCAAGGCACGGAGGAAACGCAGGAGCATAAAAGAAGCGTGCGTCGGCAGGCCCCAGCGCAAGAGAGCCGGCGCGTAGGACCTTCAGAAGGAGGAGATCCATGCTTGTCCTGCTCGAAGTCGCTGCATGCGCAGGGGCCGCGACAGCAGTCATCGTCATCGCCCAGCGCCTCTGGAGCAAGAAACTGGCCGACCTGCCCACCATCGAAGGGACAGTGAAGCATATCATGCCGGCGGGCAGCCAGCAATACCTATTCGTCAAGGATGACGCGGACAATGCAGTCATCCTCCGCACGGACGCCGAGCACGAATTCAGCGAGGGCGACCGCATCAAAGCGCAGGTGCGCGAGCGGGACGGCGACGTCCGCCCTATCGTCTCCTTTGAGCGCACACGCCCGGCGCAGAACCCCCCCGCAGGAGGGCTGAGCAACGACTGAACACGAAAGGGAGACGATGATGTCCTTGACGCTCGCGCTCATCCTCACGCCCGTGCTCCTCGCCTGCATCTACGGGGCGACACGGGCAGGGGAGACAGCATGGTTCGCGGCGCTCTTCGGCACGCTGGTGCTCCTGATACCCGCCGCGTCTGTGTGCGGCTGCGTCGGGATCCATCACCCCGCGTGCGTCGTGTGCGTCTCAGCCATGCTGTCTCTCACCGCATGCCTCATCGGAGCCAAACGCGCGAAGACCGAGGCACGCAAGACCAAGTAGCACCCTGCGCCTCCGTGCGGAGACGCGGACAACCCGCTCAACAAGGAGAAGCAACCATGCACCGCATGCTCATCGCGCTCACCCTCGTTACGGCCGCCGTGGCGTTCGCCGAAGAGAAGAAACCGGAACTCGCGCTCGTGTGCGCCTACGACCACGCCGAAACTGTCACGCCGCGCACCCCCGCCGTGCTCGAGAAGCTCAAGAACGGCAAGACCGTCGCGCTGTACACCGAGAACCAGCTCACCATGCTGCGCCTGGACGAGAAGGGCATCCTCCGCTCGCTCACCGCTGCATCGACGGACACCGAAGGCGTGACTCTGTTCGCCATGTACATCGGCAAGATGGGGGAGACTGCCGCGGACGACCGCCAGTACATCTTCGCCATGGGCGCCATGGTCTACGACCCCGCCAAAGACATGACAGGGCTCCACTTCCAGCAAGACCGAGCAGGCACGCACTCGCTCGCATCCCCTCCCGAAGGCTATAGCGCGGAACAGCTGGCGACCGCCTACACCGGCATCTTCCGCCAGCTCTTCGAAAGCATGCAGGTCAACGACGTGTGGAACGCCCTCCAGCTATCGATGGACAACGCCAAAGCGAAAGGAGACGCGCTCCGGAAGAAGCAAGAGCAGGAAGCGAAGGAATCCACCGAAGGCGCGCTCGAAGCGCTCAAGAGCGGCAAGGAGTTCATAGACGCGGAGCAGAAGCGCATCGAGGAGGAAGGCAAGCTCCTCGAGAAGATCTTCGAGGACATGTTCAAGGATCAGCCCGGCGAGGAAAACTAACGCAGCACTGTGCTCTGCCGACGTAAACCCCTCAAGCGCGCCTCGTGCAGTCACGGCGAGGCGCGCTTTTTCCCAAGGAGACGTGCACCATGAAAAAGGTAACCGGACGGCCCGACGAGAGGCTCGTCAACAAGATCAAACAGCAGTGGTATCAGTGGCCCGCCGCCCACTTCATCGGCAACGAGTGGGTGTCACCTTCAAACTTCATTAAGCTCATCCCCATCATCAATCCAGCAACCGAAGAAAAAATCACCACGACCGTAGGCGGCCTGAAGGACGACATCGACCGCGCCGTCAGCGCTGCACGACATGCCTTCGAGCATGGCCAGTACCACGGCTGGAGCGGCAGGGACCGCGGCAACTTCCTCCGCAAACTCGCCGACCTGGTCGAAGAGCGCAGCGAAGAGCTCGCCATCCTCGAGTGCCTCAACAACGGCAAGCCCATCAACGAGCTGCGCGCCGTCGACCTGCCCATGACCATCAGCGTGCTCCGCTACTACGCAGGCATCGCCGAGAACATCCGCGGCGAGACCATCGACGTCCCCGGCCACCATGTGTACACGCGGCGCGAACCCATGGGCGTCGTCGGCAGCATCACCGCCTGGAACTTCCCGCTCCTGCTGCTCAGCTGGAAGTTCGGGCCCGCCATCGCCTGCGGCAACACCATGGTCCACAAGCCGCCCGAGCAGGCGCCCATGACGTCACTGCGCTTCGCAGAGCTGTGCCGTGAAGCAGGCCTGCCCGACGGCGTCTTCAATGTTGTCACCGGCGACCACGTTGCAGGATCGGCGCTCACGCACCACACGGGCGTCGACAAGGTCGGCTTCACCGGCCACTACAGCACCGGCCAGCTCGTCATGGAAGCCGCCGCCAAGA
Source organism: uncultured Methanosarcinales archaeon (assembly GCA_964445485.1). GTDB lineage: Archaea > Nanobdellota > Nanobdellia > Woesearchaeales > ARS49 > CAYUPS01. Next base: position 17,331 of record CAYUPS010000009.1, read on the forward strand.
GCAATCTCAAGCGCGTCAGCCTGGAACTCGGCGGCAAGTCGCCGAACATCATCCTCGACGATGCCGACATCGACGAAGCAGTGCAGGGCACCATCACCGGCATCTTCTTCAACCAGGGCCAGGTGTGCTGCGCCGGCTCGCGCCTGTTCCTGCCTAAGAAGATGAAGCAGAAATTCCTCACCAAACTCGCCAGCGCCGCCAACGCGCGCATCGTCGGCAACCCGCTCGACACCAACACCGAGCAAGGGGCGCAGATCAACCAAGAGCAGTTCGAGAAGATCCTCGGCTACATCGAGGCAGGCAAGAAGGAAGGCGCCAAGGCGCTCACCGGCGGCGAGCGCGCAGGGAACCGCGGCTACTTCATCAAGCCCACCGTCTTCACCAACGTCGACGACAGCATGACCATCGCCCGCGAAGAGATCTTCGGACCGGTCGTCTGCGCCATGCCCTACGAGACGCTCGACGAAGTCGCCGCCCGCGCCAACGACACGCAGTACGGCCTCGGCGCAGCCATCTTCACCAAGGACATCCGCAAAGCCCACACCCTCGCCGCGAAGATCAAGGCGGGAACCGTGTGGATCAACTGCTACAACGCCTTCGACGCAACCGTCCCCTTCGGCGGGTACAAGATGAGCGGCTTTGGGCGAGAACTCGGCCGCAGCGCCATCGAACTGTACACGCAGGAGAAAGCAGTCTGGGTCAAGCTGTAAACCACTGAACGACGCCGCCCGCGCCAGCCCAAGAAGCGGCGGGCGGCACTATCAGTACTGACCGCACCCTAGAAAGGAGCATACAGTGCTCACATCCCTCCTGCTTCACGCGTTTGCCAGCCTGCTGGGAATCGCCATCATGATCTTCGGGTTCTTCGTCATCATCGGCATCATCGGACTGCCCTCCTCGAACCGCAACCGCAGGCGCACCATCCAGACACTCGCGTGCTCCCTGATAATCATCCAGGGGACCATCATCCTCGACATGGGCCTCCTCGGCCTGTTCGAGACGTTACGTCTGCCGCTCACTGCACTCGTCGCAGTGCTCCTGGCAGTTCTGTTCCTGGTGCTGCACGGCAGGTGGCTGATCAGCTCCAGAAACGCATACGACAGCCGCCTGCATTCCGACCGAAAGGACTGACCTTATGGCGCAGCACATCATCACAGTCCCCTGCAAGGGACGCGACGCCGCAGGACAAGAAGTCTTAGCAGAACCGGTTCTCGCGGAGGTCAGCGTGTCTCACCGCACAGGCAGCAGCATCATCTCCCTCGATGTGCGCTGCCCCCACAACACCGGCAGCCACGGCCAGCGCTGCAAGGCCTCGCATCCGGGCAAGGACAAAGTGGGCGACGGCGTCGCGTGCTGCTACGCCTGCGACCTGCCCTACGCGCTGGAAAATAAATCCTCCAAGAGGTAAGCAGGCATAAGCCGTGAACGTCCGTGTTAGCCCGAGAAGCGGAGGGCGGCAAGCACTCCGGAGAGCGACCAATGGCAATCACGAAGACTGGAATCCTTTCGGGAGACGCATGCCCGGAGGAGAACGCACATCACATGTCGGCACTCGAGAAGGCGCTTGACAGGAAAATCCTGCGGGAATACCGGGGCGAAGGATGCGTAATTACCGTCCCCTTCGATGAGACTTGCAATCCTTCGACCATCGGGCTCCTCGCACACATCTACCGACGGAACGGCTGGAGAGTCCATCTGGACACCGACTACCTCCAGATCTCTTGAGAATCAGAAAGGAAGGTTTCATGGATGCCGTGACGCTCCTGCTCTATGCCGGCGCTGCGCTCTCATTCAGCATGGCCCTATTTTGCATGCTGCGTGTTGCGATCGCGGCGTCTCGCGGCATGGGCGCGCTCCGCACACTCATAGCGGTGCTCGCGATCGGCGCGATCATCTTCGTCGGCGTCATCAGCTTTGAATGCGCGCACGCACGGCGCAAGACCTTGCTGTTCCAGCAGAATGGCTCTCCTTAACGCAGTAAAGAGGCTCTACTCGAAAGAAGGTGACAAGTGAAAACTATACTGCTTATTCTGGCAGGAGCCATGCTGCTGTTCCTGGTGCTCGCAGGAATAGTGCTTCTCCTGTTCATTGTCGCTGTAGTTCAGAAAATATGGGAGCTACTCTGAGGAAAACGTGACGCAACCCAGTCGCATCAACCAACGGCGGCAACGCCCGCTGCTTTCTGCGAGGTGTCCCATGAGCATGACAGTGACGACCGGACACGATCGTGCGCTGGTGGAAGCGGCGGTCGCCAAGGCGCAGGCCGGCGAGGCATTGCGCCGTCTGGGCATCCACACCATCGAGGCCTTCGCGCACAGCGACAGGACGCGCGAGGGCGATTTCGGCAGCACGGCGCTCATCATCACGCCCTCGGAGCTCATCACGATCAGCATCTCCGGTACACGTGTCGAGACGCGGCTGCCGCGCAAGAGTGTCATCGAGGTCAAGGAAGAGGAATTGCCCGGCGGAGGCAGCCTCGAAGCGAGGATGTGCGGCGGCGAGAAGGAATACATCATCCGCTACAGCAACAGCCGGCGCAAACTGTTTGGCAGCATCGCAGCGAGGCTCACCGAACAGGCGAAGTGGTCCGCGACGGGCGCCGGCGTCGAGCCGCCAAATCACTTCGATGATATCCTCGAGCAGGAGCGCAGGCGGCGCTGCCAGACATGCGACAGGCCCATCGAGAAAGGGGTGCAGCACTGCCCCGTCTGCCTTGATCGCGGCCAGACGTTCAAACGCCTGCTCTCGCTCGCGAAACCCTACCGCATGCGCCTCCTCACAGTCACGGCGCTCATGCTTCTCCAGACCGCCATCCTCCTCCTGCCGCCGTACCTGATCAAGCTGCTCGTCGACAGCGTGCTCACGCCGCCCGCGCAGCATCCGGAGTGGCGCTGGCCGCTGCTTGGCGGCGTGGCCGCGTGCTTCATCATCGCCATGGGTGTGCGGCTCGTGCGCGGCCGCCTGGCAGTGAGCATGGCTCACACCATGACCAAGGACCTGCGTGATACTGTGTTCGGCCACATCAGCGTCATGGACATGGCCTTCTTCGACCAGCAGAAGGTGGGGAAGCTCATCGCCCGCATCCACAGCGATCCGAGCAGGGTCAACAGCTTCCTCTCGAGCGGTCTGCAGATGGCGCTCGCCAACCTCCTCATGCTCATCGGTGTGGGGACCATGCTGCTGCTCATGCATCCCCTCATCGGGGGCCTGGCAGTCATGGCTTCCATCGCCGCAGTGACGATCACTATGCTGGTGTGGAAGCGCATCGCCATCCGGTACCGCAGGGTGTGGGCAGCCGACTCGCACCAGGTGAGCTACCTGAGCGACAGCATGAGCGGCGTGCGCGTCACCAAGACGTTCGGCAGGACCGACGAGGAGAACGCGCGGTTCGGCATGCTCAGCGGCGAGCTCGAGCGGCGCTTCATCGAAGCGGACGTGCTGTGGCTCACCGTGCTCCCCGGCCTCATCCTGCTCTTCGAGCTCACCACGTTCCTCGTGTGGTCCTTCGGCTCGGGACAGGTCATGGCGGGCACGATGACCATCGGCACGCTCATGGCGTTCATCGCGTACATCAGCATGTTCATCGGTCCGCTGAGCGCGCTGACCGAGATCAGCAACATGCTCATCCAGAGCCTCACCGCGGCAGAGCGCATCTTCGAGGTGCTCGACCGGCAGCCGCAGATCATGGAAGCCAAGAATCCCACGCGCATCCAGCGCATGCAGGGCCGCATCGAGCTGCGCAACGTCACGTTCCGCTATCCCGGCGGCAAGCCCGCGCTCAACGACGTCTCTCTCACCATCCTGCCCGGCGAGACTGTCGGCATCGTCGGAAAATCGGGCGCCGGCAAGAGCACGCTGGTGGACATCATCACGCGCCTGCGCGACCCGGACAAAGGCATGGTGCTCATCGACGGCATCGATATCAGGGAGGTCTCCATTGAGGACATCCACCGGCAGATCGGGGTGGTGCAGCAGGAGCCGTTCCTCTTCTCAGGCACCATCGCGCAGAATATCGCCTACTCGCGCCCCGGCGCCACGCGCGAGGAGATCATGGCAGCCGCAGCGGCCGCCAAAGGCGAGAAGTTCATCATGCAGAAACCGCAGCAATACCACACGCTCGTCGGAGAGCGAGGACAGGGACTCTCAGGAGGGGAACGGCAGCGCATCGCCATCGCGCGGGCCATCCTCCAGGACCCCGCCATCCTCATCCTCGATGAAGCCACATCGTCGCTCGACATGGAGACCGAGCGCGAGATACAGGAAGGCTTCGCCTACCTGACCAAGAACCGCACGACCATCGCCATCGCGCACAGGCTCAGCACGCTCGCCGGCGCCGACCGCCTGATAGTGATGGACGAAGGGAGCATCGTCGAAGAAGGCACGCACGAAGAGCTGCTGCGCAAGAGAGGCGTGTACGCGGCGCTCGTCGCGGCGCAGGAGCGGGCGCCCAACCGCGACGTGCCGGCCAAAGAGCTCCTCACGCAGCTCATCCTCCTCGATCCCGCGCACGTCCTGCTCGAGAGGGCATCGGCGCACGCACCCGTCCGCCTCACCTACCGCGCCGAGGTGCACGAGAAGGTCAAGCTCGTCCGCGCGCTCCCCGACACGGCCAAAGACGAGTGCATCAAGGTGCTCGACCCCGACGATAAGACCATCGGGCTCATCCACCGCGTAGCGAGCCTCATCCCCGGGCAGCAGGAGCTCGTTAGGCAGGAGCTCGAGCGGCGGCACCTCATCCCCACCATCCTGCGCATCCACTCCCTCAAGGACGAGCGGTATCATTACAGGATGGACGCGGACACGACCCGAGGAAGGGCAGTCTTCCTCATCGCCAACCCGCCCAACGACCACATCAAGCGCATCGACATCGCCAAAGAGGCGTACCGCATCAACGACCTCGCAGGAGACCGCTACACACTCGACGTGAGCGCGCTGGACGCGAAAAGCCAGGCGCTGCTCGATGAGATCAAGTGAATCGGAAGGAGGGAACCATGGCTGATCCGTTTGTCGTCACATCCAAGTGCATCGGCACCCGGGACACTGCCTGCATGAAGGTGTGCCCCGTGAACTGCTTCTATGATGTGCCGCTCAAGGACCTCGGCCTGCAGGAGCCGGCCGATGCAACGCCCGAGCTGAAGAAGATGCTCATCATCAACCCGGATGAATGCATCGGCTGCAGCGTGTGCGAACCCGAGTGCCCGGTGAACGCCATCTTCGACCTCAATGCGGTTCCGGACGAAGAGACGGCGTTCATCGACATCAACAAGAACTGGTTCGACGGCAAGAGCGCGGAGGAATTGGACAAGCACCGCATCACGCCGTGAGACATCTGCTGCCCGCGGGAGTGCCGCGCTCACCACGCGGCGCTTCACAAATCGCGACAAGGAGAGCCTATGACATTTAGCATCTACACCATGCAAGAAATCGACGGCATCGTCGAAGTCGGCCCGAAGCCTGAGACGAGCAACGCCGCAAGAATCGCGCTCATCGATCTCGCGGAACAGCTAAGGAAGTCTGGCTGGATTGAGCAGCACACCCTCGCGGACGGGCGGGAATTCAAGTTCCCCTTCGAGAAGCCCAACCCTGCAGCGCTACGGGACTTCTTCGGCGGCGAGAAGGACCTCAATATCGTCCAAGCGGAGATCGACGAGCTTGAGCGGCAGTGGCGCGCGGAACTCAAGGCTGCCAAGGATATCCTCCAGGACGAAATCGCGAACGCAAAAACGATTGAGGACTTCGATAAGATTCTGGAGAAGTACCACTACGACAGCCCCGCCAACAAGCAGACATCGGACCGGCACTCCTACAACTGCGATCGAAACCGCTTGCACCGCGAACTCACCCACGAACGAGCGGAGGCGGTCAAGATCCTTGAGAGCAATCATTCCAACTGGTGCCGCAGCCACGTCGCCCACCTCTACAACTGCTGTGGTGATGCGATGTTCTACGGCGCCGGCTGCTGGATGATGCGCGCCATCCCCGCCAGCGCCGAAGCGAAGGACCTCATCGAGCGATTCTTCACGAGCGCACGCCTGCCGTACCAGACCATCGATCTCGCCGCGCTGCGTAAGGACGTGCAGAAGAAGATGCAGCAGTAACCACACACTCCGGATGCGTGCCGCGCGGCACCAACGGACAACGAATACACCAGACAAGGAGTCCCCATGAAATACGCACTCGCCCTGCTGCTCGCACTCAACGTCACCATCCTCGCCGCCGAAGCGCCGCCCGTCACGTACATCTGCATGTACGACCTGAAGGCGACGCCGGACGGCACGGACCTCGACATGGGCTCGTTCAACGCCAAGGTCAAGGAAGGCGGCATCGTCGTCCTCTACACCGAGAACAGCGCCCTCATCACGCACCAGAAGGACGGCATCGTCTACCAGATGGCCATCGGTCCGGAAGAGGACTGGTTCGACTCCTTCGTGATCAGCTGCAAGTCCGGCGATCCCGATAGCCAGACGGAGCTGTGCCTCATCAGCGGAAGCGTGCACGGTTCGAAATTCGACGGACCGGATACCGTGCTCGCGCTGAAGGTCCATAATATCGAGATCGGCAGCTACAAGATGTATACCACCAGGAACTTCGCGGATATTCTCCCGGCAGGATACAACCGCGGGCAATTCATGGCAGCGACTGAGAAATTGGTCAATCGCGTGTCGAAGATGCTGCGATCGAACGACGTACTCCTCGTCATCGAGCAGGCGAAGGATGCCATCCTCGCCAAGCGGAAAGCATACGTGAAGCTCGCCATGGAAGTCCAGGAGAAGCACAACGCGAGCCTCGCAGCGCATGAAGAATCGGCGCTGGGAATCCTCAGGAATGCTGCCGTGGCGGGACAGCTCGGCAATGACGCAGGACGGGTCAACATCTGCGAGTACGACCTGCTCCCCACCGCCGACGGAGAGCTCGTCGCGAGCGATACATACCTCCTTAATCGGCAAGAAGTCGCGGCGCCGCTCAAGGAAGGGAAGACAGTCGTGACCTACACGGAGAGCAGCATGATCGTCCGGCGCCAAGTCGGCAAGAGAGAGGTCCAAGCCGGCAGCTTCTCCAACGGGCGGGGAGTCGTGCGCGTCTATGACATCGGCGACAAGGGAGCCACGCTGCTCTTGTCGCTCGAGGGAGAGCTGCAGGTGGGAACCACGCTCGATGGAGAGGAGATCGCCGCCATCGACGTGGATTACTGCTGGGTCGCGCCGTGGTCCGGTCTCGACAACCCTCCCAAAGGGATGGGCGCCGAACAGGTGAAGCGCAACGCGGCGGCATTCTGCGACAGGGTATTGCGCTCGATGGACTTCTCGGCGAGAGTCCTCGAGTTCCGACGGACACTGCAGAACGACGGCAAGGAGAAGCTCAAGGGCGCCCAAGAGCGCATGAAGACCCGGCAAGAGAGCATCGACAAGAAAGCGCTGGAGCTGCTCGGGAAGTAAACAACTTGCGCTCAGGCAGCACCGCGCACCCTAGAAAGGAATGTTCCATGAACGAACCGCAAAAGGCCCCGCAAGACGAAACCCCTGAGAGCGAACCCCTCCAGCCGCAACACGCAGGATTTTGGAATTTCTTCTGGACTTGTCTGTTCTTCATCGGCAGCCTCTTCTTCATGGCGCGGCTCTACATCAACTACGAGTTTCTCACCGGCAATATCGCCATGCCCGAGAATGCACCTTTGGAGCTGGCGCAGATCATCACCCACCCCATCCTCAGCGTTGCAGGAAACGCAGGGTTCGTTCTGCTGCTGTCCCTCCTCATGTACACCCGAGCCCGACTGCTATGGCGAGGTGACGCAAACCCCGCAACCAGAGGTGATTTGATCCTCATGCAGCTCATGGGCATCGGCGCAATCAGCGGCAGCGTCTGCGTATCCCTTCTCATCATCGAATCCCTGCGCATGACCGGCGGTCCGTTTTTGGGGGTGCTGTACCTCATCATCACAACTCTCCTCCTGTGGCGCGGATGCGTCAGCATGACTGCCACGCTCCCACTGATCAAAAACGCACCTCACGAGGATGCCCCTCCCACGGAATAACACGCAGTCACACAAGAGCGCCGCCGCGGCCTGCGCATGACAGCGCGGCGGCACTCACTCACCACAGGAGGCCCCATGGGCAAGGAATTGCAGAAGGAAGTCGAGCTGCGCTACACCGCGCTGCTCGAGCGTCTCGCCGCCGACGCCCTCAAAGGCATGGGCAAGGAAACGATGCGCTGGGCCAAGGACGGTATCGCCTCCGCCCTCGGCAAAGTCCTGAGCGCGCTCGGTATCACCGGGCTCTACAAGAACTTCGCACTGCTCAGGAGCATCAACACCATCGTCTTCGGCACTGCCGACAACCCGCAGGAGAACCCGCTCGGCGCCATCGGCATCCCCTTCACCTCACCAAAGGAGCTCGAGCGCAGGATGCGTGAGCTCGAGAAGGTCGTGCGCGAGCGCCTCAGCAAGTCCGACACAGCAGTGCCGCCGAATGTCGAAGAAGGTCTCGTCGCGGCGCGCGGCAGGCTCATCGCCCTCAACCGCCGCCACGGCAACGTCGTCAAGAAGCTCACGACCATCGCCGATGCGGCCGACATCGACGCCGTCAACGACGAGAGCATGATGGCTGCCATGCGCAAGGAGTACAAGAGCGCCGAGAACCACTACGCCTCCCTGCGCAATATCACCGGCGCCTTCCGAGACTACACCCTCGCCGTCATCTACCTGCTCGAGTGCGGCGACAAGAGCACCCGCTTGCTTGGCACCGCGGCCCACGGCGCGCTGGACGTCGCATGGAAAGGCATCGATCCAGCGGCCGACGGCGTCGCCAAACGCATCAGCAAACGCGTCTTCGGCGAGTAATCCGTTCCACCATCTGTGAAAGGACACCTATGAGCGCCGTTGAAAATGAAGTCCGACCACAAGGTGAAGTTGAACCTGACAACGCAGTATTCACCGAAGCAAACATCCTCTGGATGAGCGTCAAAGAATGGGCGGAAGCGACTGGGAAGGACCCGCGACAGTACGCGCTGGAAGGCATTATCAGCGCAAAGCATGAAGACATCAGATCCTGCATCAGCAGCCTTGTGAAAAAGATAATAAACACAACCATTGACTGTCCGGAGGTAATCCTGCATCTCACAGTCATCAACTATCCCTCGGGGAGTCAATATGAACACTCCTGTGTCTCTCTCGCAGGCGTCGCCCTCATCCCCAAGAAGAAGGAGGATGCATTCAAGAACGACTAACCCCGCGACAAGGAGGCGCCATGAAACGGAGCACCGTCGTGAAACTCGTGATCGCCATCAGCGTGGCGCTCGCCACCGTGGCCATCATCGACCTGCGGAGGAAGACGCCAGCGGAACCCGCGCTGCCGGCGCCCCCGCCGGAACAGACCGCACCGCAAGAGCCCCCTCGGAAGGAGACGCCGAAGCCAATCGACGACTTCGCGCCCTTCGAGACGCTTTTCAAGAAAGACTACTGGCCATTCCTGACCAAGAAGATCGTGCAGCTGCCCATGACGTACACCCGCGACAACTTGGGCGAAGAGGCCGAGCACGGCGGCATGGAAATGGACATCCGCGACGACCACATGCAGCGACAGTGGACAGTGGAATACAAATGCCACCTGTTCATATCAACCGGCCCGCTCGAAGTCCTCGAGACGCTCACCATCAAGACTGAAGGAAAGACCCTCTCCATACTCCGAGTCGGCGACATGAACAGCGCGGACCTCATCACCGTCAACACACAACAGCTGGAGCTGATGCAGGATCAGAACAAACCCCCCACCATCAAACGGAACGGCGGAACCGTATTCACCGCCGAAGAAGCGTCAAAACGCCTCACACAGTGCCGCGAACTGCTCGAGCGCGTCGCGACAAGCACGAAGTGAGCGACAGGCATCCGGGATTCTGCGCGTGCGCGCGGACCCTGACCTGCGCAAGCAGTAGACACATCAGAAGGAGGCTTATTCATGGAACTCACCACCATCCTGATGATCGCCGGCAGCGCAGTGGCGTTCATCTTCTTCCTCCGCGGCTTCCGTCAGGTCGATCAGACCGAGCGCGGCCTCATCGAGCGCTGGGGCAAATTCGTCGGCTTCGCCGAGCCCGGCCTGCACTGGATCCTGCCAGTCATGTACCGCATGCGGCGCGTGGATATCACTGAGAAGATGGTCGCCTCCGGCACGCAGGACATCATCACCAAGGACAAGCTGAACGCCAGCGTCGACCTCGTCGTGTACTTCCAGGTGCAGAGCGATGAGGAATCCATCAAGAAGAGCCAGTACAGCGTCTCCGACTATGAGACGCAGATCGTCAGCCTGGCCCGCACCACGGCGCGCAACATCATCGGCAAGCTGAGCTTCACCGAGACGAACTGCGAGCGCGAGAAGCTCAACACGCAGCTCGAGGAACATCTCAAGAAGGAAGTGCAGGCGTGGGGCCTGCGCATCGTGCGCGTCGAACTGCAGGAGATCGACCCGCCCGACATCGTGCAGAACGCGATGAATGAAGTTGTGACTAATGAGCAGAAGAAGCTCGCGGCGACCGACTTCGCGACCGCCAAGGAGACCGAAGCGGACGGCGAGCGCAGAGCCGCTGTCAAGAAGGCGCAGGGCGAGGCCGAAGCGGTGCAGGTGCGCGCCAAGGCTGATGCTGAGGCCGTGACGCTCAAGGCCGAAGCGCATGCGAAGGCAATCGAGCTGGTCAACACCGCCGCCGAGAAGTACTTCAAGGGGAACGCGCAGACGCTCAAGCGCCTCGAATCCATGGTGGAAGCCACCAAGGCCAACACGAAGATCATCTTCACGAGTGACAATCGCACGCTCGAGACGCTGCTCGCCGCCGCGGCGGGAATCAAGGAAAGCACGCCGCAGGAGCCCGCCGCCAAACCGGCGACATAGCATCCTCGCCGCCCCTCGTCCGCGTGAGAGGGGCGGCAAACACCCGCATCTCAACAATAGAAAGGAGACAGCACGTGAAACGCGGTTTTACCATCATCGAGCTGCTGATCGTGATCGCCATCATCGCGATTCTCGCAGCGATCGTCCTGCCCATGCTCGACAAGAGACGGGAGCGGCAGCGCATGCTCAACAACACCGTCTCCCTGATCGAACTGCGCAACGATCTCGGCGAGTGGAGCATCACGAGCATGGACGTCGAAGGAGGCGACAAGCATCTGATCACGCTCTCGCGCACAATCAACGCCACCGTCGAGACGAAGAGCGTGTACGTGAGCAAGGAGGCCTTTGAGCTGCTCTGGCCGCGCTGGGAGCACCATCGCAAGGTCAGCACACTTCTCCAGGACCTCCCTGCGCAAGTGGAGAGGGGCGCAGCGAACGCGGAAGAGGGGATTTAGGCGGCGTAAGGACGCGGCAGCCCATCCTGTAGAATGGGCGGCGAGAAACACTCATTCATCGCGAGGTGCATTATGCGGGCATTCTGCCTCATCGCGGCATTGCTGGCGGCGAACATCGTCGCTGCCGAAGACGAAGCGCTCAACGAAGACCTGCCGCAGGTCACGACGATCCGGCGCTTCATGCAGGACGGCCGGCAGCTGATGGAGCTCACGCTGCGCCAGGACGGCAAGGACGTGAGCATCTTCATCGACCTGGCCAAGACGCCCGAGGCCCAGCTGCTCCAGCCGGGCGACCGCATCACGGGAGAGTACAAGAAGGAGAACCGGACGCTCTGGATGACCGCGACGCACATCATCGGCGCGAACGGCCTGCCTATCACGATGGTCACGGAAGACCGCGCGCGGCGGATCAGGGCCATCGACGCGAGCAAGAACCCCATCGTCGTGACGCTCGATGACGGCACGGTCTACAAGATCGACGGCCTGCTGCATCCCTGGTACGTGCGGCTCAAGAAGGGGCAGGGCGTGTGCTTCGACTACGTGCAGCGGAGCGAGGACCGCTGGGCGCACGCCGCGACCATCCGGCTCTTCGCGCCGGGCGTCCCTGACACGCGTCTTGAGACGTGGTCCTTCGGCGTCGAGGACGAAGTCGAGACAGTCGTGTGGGAGAACCAGCACGTCTGCCAGGTAACGACCCGCGGCAAGCGGCGGTTCTGGATCGACGTGCGGGTCTATCCGGGCTGCCGGCACTTCGTGAGGGGATTCCGCCTGCCGTTCGGCGCCCTTATCTACCAGAACAGGCACTGGCAGCCGCAGGCATGGTGGGTCAAGCACCATCACCGCCACAGGCACCACATGCGCGATCATCACCGCGGCAAGGGCGATGGCAAGAAGCACCGCGGCGGCAAGCACAAGGGAGGCAAGAAGAAATAAGCACTGAGCGCCGCGGCTCCGCGTCAGCCACTCATCGTGAGATGGCGGCGGGGCCGCGGCAAAGCATGACACCTCATCTGAGGTAGACTCGCATGACTCCGCAAGAGATGAAGGACAAGGCGGACGTGAACAAGTTGGGGAACAAAGTCATCACCCTCATCCTCCTCGCCAGCACCGGCATTCTTCTCTGCCTCGCGTTGGTGGTCAAAACACACCTGGAAATGATTCCTCGGCCCAAAATCACCACGCTCGAAGAGCTCAAGACGGAATGGGCTGACTGGCAGTACGACGGCATGAACATGAAAGCGCATCTCGCCACTCATCGCCTCGTGCTGAAACGCGAGACTGCCGAGGGGACGCAGGAGCGGATCGTCATCATCGACCATGAGACGATGCTCCACCTGCAAAAGAAAGTCGACGCCACGCTCACCATGCGCAGCCTCCTCGAAGAAGCCCCTGCTGAAGAGCAGCCCTCGCCGTAACACTCACTGCGAAAGGAATGCCATGCCCGCACCGCACCAGAACTACAAGCCGCCATGGTGGGCGACACTGATGCTGCCGTACATCATCTGCGGCATCGCGGCCTGCGCCATCATCCCCGTGCTCCTCACCTTCAGCGTCAGCGCGGGGCGCGTCAGCGAAGAGACTGCAGGTAACATGATGCTCGCAGTCCTCGTCATCATGGTGTCGCTGACCGTGCTCAGCATGCTCAGCATCCCCCTGCGGCTCATCCTGCGGCGCGCATGGGTCGCCAAGCAGCCAGCCATGACGCTCGACGACCTCATCGACACCCATGAAGGCTGGGTGTTCATGCGGCCCGAACCACTGCTCGACAATGTCTTCGTCATCCGGCTCCAGAAGGAATGGCCGCAGGGCGAGAGCGTCGAGGTGCGCATCGACAAGGCAGCGTTCGTGCGCATCGACCGGTACTTCCGGCCGGAGCATCGGAGGCTCGGCACGGCGATACAGAAGTGACCCGCGACACCGGAGGAGGCGCGCAAATGGTTGCGATCATTCTGTTCGTTCTCGCGTTCACCGTGTACATCGCAGGGTGCGTGCTGGTGCGCCGTCGGAGAAAACCTCCCGACGCCCGCCAGTTCCGCACGATGGACGAAGTGTACGAGGAGATGAACAGCCCCAGCGACTGAACGCATGAGAGGAGGCGAGATGGCGCGAGAACCGCCACACATCCCGCAGTTATCCCGCACGTGATTGCCAACCGCGTTGTCAATACTCTTCGGACGGCGCCGGGGCTGCCACCCGTCATCCTGACGGGGGCTTCGGCGCCGAACCAGCAGTACAATCCCAGGAGACGCACACATGTCTCGGAATGAATTCGACCGCAGTGGAGGCGGGCAGGGCTTCTTCGAGAAGAATCGGGGGAAGCTCATCCTCTTCGCCGTCATCGGCATCCTGCTCCTGATCATCAGCTTCGCCACCATCGGCTCCGTTGATCCGGCCCACGGGGAGTTCTACGTGTGGCGCAACATCATGGGCAAGGAGCTCCCGCCCGGCCAGATCATCGCGGACGAGGGCCAGGCGGGCTTCACGCGCAAGATGCACACGCAGGGCTGGGAGTGGTACTTCTTCAAGAACATCACGAGGAAGCTCGAAGGACCCTTCACCGTCACCGAGGTCGGCCCCGGCCAGATATGCACGCTGGTCCAGCACACCGGCAAGCCGCTGCCCGAAGGGATGATTCTCGCGCCCGTGAACCGCAATGAGGACGGCACGCCGAAGCTCAACGAGATGGGCCTGCCCGAATCGGACTACATGGGCATGCTGGACGAGATGCTCGGCCCGGGGCAGTACCGCGTGCATCCGAAGATGTACACGCCGCAGCTGTTCGACTGGGTGGATGTGCCGTCGAATCAGATCTGCATCCTCAAGCAGAACGACGGCATGTCTCTTCCCGAAGGTATGCTGCTCGCGCCTGTCGAGCGCACTGCGGATGGGACGCCGAAGCTCAACGAGATGGGCATGCCCTACAGCAAGTACCGCGGCATGCTGGATGAATACCTCACGCCCGGCCAGTACCGCATCCATCCGGGCAAGTACAAATCGCTGCTGGTGAACATGAGCGAGGTCAAAGCGGGAGAGGTGGGCGTTCTCGTGCGGCGCGCAGGCCTGCCGCTGCCCGACGGCGAATTCATCGCACCCATCGACCGCAATGAGGACGGATCCGCGAAGCTGCGCGACAGCATCCCGCAGTCGCGCTACAAGGGCATCCTGGCAGAAGTGCTCAAGCCGGGCCAGTACCGCGTCCATCCGGGCATCTACGAGTTCATCACGGAGAAAGCGGTGCGGGTCATGCCTGGCGAGGTCGGCGTCGTGACCGCCCTCACCGGCAAGTCCAAACCGGAGACGCAGCTGCTCGCCAAGGAGGGCGAGCGCGGCGTGCAGGAGAAAGTTCTCCCTGCCGGCACGTACTACCTCAACCCTCACATGGTCAAGGTGGACAATTTCTCCATCCAGTCCCACCTGACCGAATTCTTGCAGGACGACAAAGCGGAGACCTTCGACGAGATCGACTTCCCGTCGAACGAAGGGTTCATGCTCAAACTCGATATCGCTGTCGAGTGGAGGGGCGACGAGAACAGGATCCCTGAGCTGTTCGTGCGGCTCGGCAACATCAAGGACCTGCAGCACAAGGTCGTCGTGCCCAACACCAGGTCGATCGCGCGGACGGAAGGCAGCAAGTACGGCGCGAAGCAGTTCATCCAAGGCGCGACGCGCGAGCAGTTCGAGAAGGCGTTCTTCGATGAACTGAAGGAGGTGTGCGCGGAGAAGGGCGTGCAGATCATGCGGGGCGTGGTGCGCAAGCTCACCGTCCCCGAGCAGATCTCGGAGCCCATCCGCATGGCGGAGATCGCCCGCCAGGAAGTGCTGCGCAACAAGGAGGAAGTGGAACGGGCAAAGTCTGCTGCGCTCAAGATGGAGGAAGAGACGCGCATCGAGCAGCGCAAACAGCAGATCGACGCTGAGACGCAGAAGATGGTCGCGGACACCAATGCTCAACAGCGCCTCTCCGTCGCCAAGGTCGAGCTGGACACCGCAAAGCAGGAGGCAGAGGCGACCAAGACGCGCGGCGATGCCGAAGCGCATGTCATCTTCGCCAAGAAGAAGGCGGAGGCGGACGGCGTGAGGGTCATGACCGAGGCATTCGGCGGGGGCGAGAGCCTGGCGCGGTACGAGATGGCGAAGGCCGTGTCGGCCAACACGACGTTCGTGTGGCTGCCGTCGAACGAAGGGACGTTCTGGGGCGGCGGTGGTACTGAAGGGCTGCTGGGTGACATGACCAAGTGGCTCGTCAAGGACGCCCGCAAGAGCAATACTGACGGCACGGAGAAGCCTGTGCCGCTCAAGAGCCGCTAAGAGCCAATCAGGCCTGAGGAGACAATACCATGGCCACTCTGATGGCCCGCAACCGCGATCCTCCCGCCCCCGAATGCTGCGGGGGCGGAGTGATGATCCTGATGTGCATAGTGCCGTGTCGTACGAGGATGAACCGCGAACAAGGAGGTGTCTCATGAAGTTCACTGCGTTGCTGCTGTGCTGCGTGGCGATGGTCTTCGCGCCGATGGCGTTCTGCGCCGACGCGCTGCCGACCATGCCCGAGGAGGAGCTGCTGCAGAAGTTCGGCGACCACACCATCGCGTGCCCGATCCGCTCGGAGAAGAACGAGTGGTACGCGCTGACGCTCCAGAAGGGCGAGACGGGCATGAGCATGTTCGTCACGCAGGAGATGTACGGGCGCGTCGTGGTCGGCATGGCGCACTCGGCGCCGACACTGGGCGAGCTCCTGCCGGAGGAGGCGAAGGCGGCGGAGAAGGCGCTCGAGAGCGCGCACGGCCCTCTCGAGAGGGTGCGTGCGTTCATGCACGTCGAAACGATGAAGCTGAAGGTCCTGGGCACGCATCCGAGCGGCAAGGAGTGGTGCGCCGTGCTGGCGTTCATCCATCCGAATGGCGTGGGGTTCATCGAGAACCCGCTCACGCAGGAGGAAGCGGAGACGCTCGGGAAGGCGCTCGAGAGCAAGCGCGTGACGCTCACGGCGGCCCTCAAGGCGCAGAAGGCGCTGGTGGAGAAGAAGGAATAGCTCCGGCACGGAAGTCGGAGCGAAGAGTGTGACAAAGGGGGCGTCCTGCCGCTCATCACGGCAGGACGCTCTTTTTCATGAAAGGAGGCCGCGCATGGCCGCAGTATTGCTGGGGTTCGTGATCGGCATCGTCGTGGTTGTCGCAGGGGTGTGGATCGCGTGTTCCCTCTCGCGGAGGTTCGCCGATGAGGAGGTGTCGAGCACAGTCTTCGGCGGGTGGTTCTGCATGGCGGTGCTGTCGAATGTGTCCGTGGTGCCGCTGTTGTCAGTCAGGCTGGCGGAGTGGTGGGGGTTGGAGCTCGCAGGGGGCGCGGGGATGGGGCCGCTCCTGGTGGGGGCGACCGTCCTTCTCGGGTTCCTGTGGCGCAGAGGTGAGCTGTTGCGGCACACCTATGCAAAGTGGGGGTTGCGCAAGGAGTTGCAGGGGAAGGATCCGCCGCGTACCTGATCGTCCTGCGTCTGTTGCAGGACAAGCCGTCTTCCTTCGGGAGGGCGGCTTTTTTTATGCAGAATTATCTTCTATATTAAAATAAATCAGTACCGCTGCGTCTTCAAACCGCGCACCGTCAAGAGCGCCTCGTTGCGCGTGAGCACCTGCTCATTGTGGTGCAGGGCGAACCCCGCGATCATCGCATCGTCCCACGAGAGCATCCTGCTCGCCGCGCGCGCCTCGGCAGCGACTGCGGCAGCGCGCCGCGCGCACTCCGCATCGAGCGGCAGCGTCGTGAGCGCGTCGAGCAATTCATGCACGAGCGCGCGCTTGTGCGCAGGGAGCGAATGCGTCGCGGCCTGGATCTGGAACACCGACGGGGCGGTCGCCCGCACAGGCGTGCCGGCGCGCTCTATCTCCTGCGCCATCATGACAGCATGGCTCTCGCCGCGCAAAAGGTCGATGAGGAACTGCGTATCGAGTATCATAAGTGGTAGAGGTCTCCGCGCAGGGAGTGCATCTTCTCCTTCTTGCGCATCGTCTCGGCGACATGCTCGAGGTCCTGGGCCTCCATGGCGGAGAGGATGCCGGCGAATTCGGTGATGCGGGATGCGCCGGTGAGCCGCATGATCGCCTGGCTGAACGATTCATTCTGCCGCTTGAGGCCCGAGAGGCGGTCGTAGGCCTCTGTGGTGATAGTGATGGTCTTTGTCGCCATAGTAAATACACATACATACACTTAGGTATAAGTCATTTTAGAACCACTACGGAGTGCTCAACATGCCAATATATAGTGAAAGACCTACTTGAGCTTCACGACCTTGATCCCTCGCGCGTCCAGCAGCGCGAGGATCGGCGCGCGCTGCTCCGCAGAGCCGCACGACTTATCAAAGAGCGCAACATCTACCGGCTCGGCGCTGCGCTCGAGCGCCTGCGCCACGACCTCAGCCGACAATCCTTTCTCCACAGCATACTTGGAGAACATGTGCGAGAACGCGTACTCTCCCGACAACGCCCTGCGCGTGAAGCGGTCCGGATAATGCCCGCCGCCAAAACCCAGCGCCACCGGCAGCTTCGCAGGAGCGGAGCGCATGAAACGCAGCACCGCCTGCGCGATGGCAGCGCCGCGCGACGCATCCGACCATTGCGCCTCGGTCGAACCGAGCTCCAGGAAGAGAAGCGGCGTCCTCACCGATGTCGGTCCGTGATGCGTCGCCTCGTACGTGACCTGCACCCCATCAGACGCGACCTCCTTGAGGCAGCGCAGCATGTGCGCGGCGAACGACGGATGCGCCACACCCAACGCCTCGGGATCGCCCGAACCCCACACCTCAGCGGTAGGATTGCCCACAAAATGCACTGAATACGACACGACAGACTTCTCCGAGCGGTGGCGGTAGCAGAACACGAAACACTGCGCATCGAAGAGCGCATCAAGGGACGTCGCCTTCACCAACTCCTCATCATGCCAGTACAGGTAATCCTTGCCGGCGCAGAAGAGGTTGTCCGCGACGCGCGAGAACGCGCCCGTTCGGAGCAGCGCATCGCCGATAGTCGCCGACGCCATCTCCTTGCGCGTCACGACGAACACCACGCGGGCCTTGTGCATGCAGCGGCCAACGCCCAGTCACAATAAAAATGTTTGTGAGGGAATGTTTATAACCCGCCCGCAGCTCAATGCGTCAGATGATGCTCACGCGCAGCGAGATCCTCAAGGAGATCACCGCAGGACGCATCCGCATCGTCCCCTTCTCTGACGCGAACCTCGGCCCGGCAAGCTATGACGTGACGCTCGGCGACGAATTCCGCATCATCACCGCGAAGAAGCCCATCCTGCTCACCGATGACGCGGACGTCACGGCGCACAGCAAGAAGATCACCGCAGAGCAATACACTCTCAAGCCCGGCGAGAGCGTGCTCGGCATCACGCGCGAGCGCATCACGCTCCCCAGCGACATCTGCGCCGAGGTGCAGGGCCGCTCGCGCTTCGCCCGCTTCGGCCTCGCCGTCCACATCACAGCCTCATTCATCCAGCCGGGCGTGTCCAACAGGACAGTCCTTGAGATCTGCAACACGGGACCCGCGACGCTCATCCTCACTCCAGGCACGCGCATCGCGCAGATCATCTTCGCCCGCTGCGAAGGCACTGCGACATACGCAGGCGCGTTCCAATCGCAGGAGGCGCTCTGATGGGCGTCGAGGACAAGATAGACCCATTGCTCAGGTACGGCTTCCTCCGGCACGCGGACCTCATCGACACCACCATCATCTGCGACAGCACCCAGTTCTGCTTCGGCAAGTTCTACACCGCATACCAGCGCGCCGCGGACGAAGAAGCGCGCGAGCGCATCATCGCGCTCAGGACGCACCATCTGCGGCGCGCCATGCGCGGACCGCTCGAGTACCTGCGTCGGGAAGGCGTCGCATACCTCACGCCAGAAGGCGTCGCGGCTCCCGAAGCGCACTACGCTGTCGGCGCGATCATGGCCCCGCTCACGCGGGCGCAGGCCAGAGCCATCGCAGCGCTGCCCGCCGTGCGCTGCCTCCTGCGCACCAATGAAGAGCTCTAGATCATCCTGTCGCCGAAGAATGTGTAGCCCGCGACAGCGCCGTTCTCTATGAGGTAGCGGTCGGGTTTGCGGTGCCGCAGGCGCGAGAACAGCGTCATGCTGTTTGTTTGATCGTCGATGCCGTGCGCAGCGCCGCCCACGTGCAGCACCCTGCCGCGCGTCTTGAGTTCGCGCTCGATGGCGGCGGCCATGCCAGCATCGCGCTCGCCGAAGACGAACCCCAACCCTTCGGCAAAGGCGCATGCGAGGAATTCCTGGATAGCCGGGTGCGAGTAGCCCGCATAGGAGGCCCGTGCGATGCCCGCGACGTCAAGGCCCGGCACTTCCTTGCCGCCGGCGAGCGCGATTTCTAAATCAGTGAGCAGCTGCTTGATCGGGACGCCCCTCGCGAGATGCCTGTCGACCATTGCGAGGCAGTGGGCATGCCAGCGCTCATGCGTCAATGCATCATCTGCGAACACCACGGGCAACCCCTTCTCTTTGGCGATGCTTTCGAGGGCCTCTTTGTCGTGAAAGCGCCTCTCCTTGGTGAAGCAGCGCACCGTCGACTCGAGCCCGTTGATGCCCATCGTCATCAGGAGGACATAGGACTCGAGCCTCTCCCGCCCGTGCTTGGCAAAGAGCGAGTGATAGTCGTTCTCGCGCTCGCCGCACAGGCGGTCGAAGAAGCCGCCGCAGGGCACTGCAGCGCTGTACTCGAGCGTCACGCAGGAGGGGCGGGAGTGGTCGATGACGCGGCGCAATGCGTCCGCGTTGCCCTCGGCGTCATGGTAGAGGCCTGCGATGGAGAGCTGCATGGCGCGCGAAGAGCGCAAGCAGCATATAAGGTTTCCCCACTCCGCAGTGGCGTGAAAAATTCTTATACGCCCCGCGAATCGAGGGGTGAATACATCCCCGAGAGCGCACGGTCGGGGCTGACCATCAACCGCTGGGGGAGGCAGTTAGCGAGCTCAGTGAACCGGCGGGCGGCCATGCTGCCTGACGACTGCACAAGGGACTCCAACAACCCCAGCATCTACATGCCTCCCCCGCGGATCTTTCTTTCAGGACTTAGCATCCTGCACGCGCAGGCAGCAGGACTTTCCCTGATACGACAGCGTCAGGACGTCGCCTTTCTTGAGGAGAACGCGCTCCTGCCGCCCAATGGGGTGTTCCTTGTCATCGCGCGTGTAGCTCGCCGACACGATATCGCTCAGGTGCTTGTAGTAGGAGTGCGCGCTGCCGTTCTCGATCGTGCCCACGCGGGGGCCTTCTTGCAGCAGGAGGAGCGCCGCATCGCCGCCCAAATTCCGCACTCTCAATTCAAGGAGCATACGCTGGAAATGCGCCGACGGCATAAAAACTCATCTCACACGAGCAGGTCTTCGGCTGCCCGCAGCACGAACGCGGCAAGCTCCGGCGGCCACGTCTTGAACACGTGCTGCCGATCGCCCACGAGCCGCTCGAGCACGTCCGTGCGCACATCCGCCCGGTCGCCCTCGATGAGTTTCGCCACCTCATCCTTGACATAGCCGTCGATCCCATGGAGCTCGGCGAGCTGGACGCGCAGGAACACGCGCTGCTCCTCGTCCTGCCGCCGCGCCTCGTCCGCCTGCCTCTCCCAGAACGCCTTGTAGTCGAACACGCGGCGCTCGGCCCCCTCGGGCGATCCGGCATCGCTGACGCGGCGCTCCTTGGGCAGTTTCAGCTTGGCCAGGACCATCTCGTGCATGCGGCGCAGGAACTCATGCTTGTCCTCGATGCGCAGCACGTCCATGTAGCCCTGCAGCGCGAGATTGAACGCGAAGGGCGAAGGGATCGTCGTCTCGAGCTCGATGAGCTGTACCGTGCCCGCCTCGAGGCCCGCCAGAACGCGCTCAGCATTGCGGATGTCCATGAGGTCCTCGAGGCATTCGCGCCGCGCCTCCTTGAGGACGGAGAAGTCCGGATTGATGCGCTTGAGCGCCGAGCAGAGGATCTGCGCGCTCACCTGCTGCGTGCCAACGCGCTTGGAATGGCCCATGAAGTTGCGCAGGATCATCAGGGCGCGCGTCGCGCAGTGGCGGAAGCGGCGCTTGAAGACCTCCGAGCGCTCGATGGCGACGCGCATGACGCGCTCGAGCTTGTCAGACTTGAGCAGGCGCAGCGCGTCCGCGGCAGGGATGCGTTTGGGCGCGACAAGGTAGAAGCCGTTGTCGTTAATGCCTATCTCGACATCCTTGTGCCATGTGCGGCTGATGGCGAACGCGATGGCCCGCGAGAGGCAGTCGTTGACGCGGCGGCCGAAGAGCGCGTGGAACACCATCTTGGTGTCCCTCTCATCCTCGTAGTACTCGAGGAGTATCTGGCGGTCGTTGGGGATCCTGCCGCAGAAGTCGAACTGCTCGCGGAAGTATGCGTAGATGGCGCGCGCCGCGTTCTCATCGACGCACAGATGCGAATGGATGAATGAGAGCACCTCCTGCTCGGGCTGCTTGGCGCTGAGGCGCTCGAGCATCATGCGGCGGAAGCGGCCGATGTCGCTCGCCAGATCGAAGGAGAGCGGGAGCATCTCGCTCACCCAGTGCGGGACTGTCGGCGGCCTGTTGCTGGAGGCGGAGACCTGCGCGACGGTGCCGCGCGAGAACTTGAACACGTACGTGTTGCCGCCGAGCACGAACACATCGCCCGGCTTGAGCCGCTCGAGGAACCCTTCGTCGATCGTGCCGATGGGCTCGGTGCCGACCTTCACCGTCACGAAGGACTCGTCGGGGATGGTGCCGATGTTGCTCATGTAGATGGGCCGCGAGAGCCTGCCGCGCTTGCCCAGCCTGCCGCCCTCGCGCCAGATGCGGGCGTAGATGTGGCGGTCTTCCAAATCAGTGAACGAGCCGCTGAGGTATTCGAGGATCTCGCTGAACTCCTCGCGCTTGAGATCGGCGTAGCAGAAGCTCCGGCGCATAAGGTCGAAGAGCTCCTTCTCGTCCCACTCCTGGGCCATGGCGGCGCCGACGACCTGCTGGGCGAGCACATCGAGGCAGTTGGTGGGGATGTGCAGGCGGTCGATGCGCTTCTCGCGGGCGGCCTTGACGAGGCATGCGCATTCGACGAGGTCGTCGCGGTCCATGACGATGATGCGCGCCTTGACGGTCTGGTGCAGGCGGTGGCCTGCCCTGCCCGCGCGCTGCAGGAAGCGCGCGACGCTCTTGGGGCTGCCGAGGCAGATGACGAGGTCGATGTAGCCGATGTCGATGCCGAGCTCCAGCGAGGTGGACGATGCGCAGACCTTGAGCTCGCCCTCGCGCAGGCGCCGCTCGATCTCGTGCCGCATCTCCTTGGAGAGCGAGCCGTGGTGGGCGCCGATGTTGCCTTCGTATCTCGAGGGCCAGCGGTTCTTGAGGTGGTCGACGACGCGCTCGGTGGCGGCGCGCGTGTTGGTGAAGATGAGGGTGGTGCGGTGCTCCTGCACGAGCCTGTCGATGAGCTCGTACATCTTGCCGTGCAGCAGCGCATGGGGCGTGTCGATGAGGTTGTCGACGGGCGAGATGACCTGGAGGTCGAGCTGCTTGAGGAACTGGACGTCGATGACTTTGCAGGGCCGGCCTGCGCCGACGAGGAAGCGCGCGACGTCCTGGATGGGGGCGACGGTGGCGGAGAGGCCGACGCGGCAGGTGTGCGCGCTCATGTGCTGCAGGCGCTCGAGGGAGATGGAGAGGTGGACGCCGCGCTTGTTCTCGGCGAGGGCGTGGATCTCGTCGATGATGACCCATTCGACGCTGCGCAGGTGGTCCTTGAATTTGGTGGATGCGAGGACGATGGCGAGCGATTCGGGCGTGGTGATGAGGATGTGCGGGGGTTTGGCGAGCATCGCGGCTTTCTCTTTCGGGGTGGTGTCGCCGGTGCGCACACCCACGCGGATGCCGAGATTTCTGCCTGCGATCTTCTCGATCTCGGCGAGCGGCTCGACGAGGTTCTTGTGGATGTCGTTGTTGAGGGCCTTGAGGGGGCTGATGTAGACGCAGTGGACTTTGTCCTCGAGGATTCCTTTCTCGGCGCTGTCGACGAGCTCGTTGAGGATGGCGAGGAAGCCGGTGAGGGTCTTGGTCGCGCCGGTGGGCGCGCTGACGAGGATGTTCTCGCGCTGGTGGATGGGGATGACGCCGAAGCGCTGGGGGAGGCTGAAGTCTTTGAAGCGGGAGAAGAACCATTGCTTGACCGTGGGGTTGAGGATCCGGAGGAGGGCTTC
Source organism: uncultured Methanosarcinales archaeon (assembly GCA_964445485.1). Lineage (GTDB taxonomy): Archaea > Nanobdellota > Nanobdellia > Woesearchaeales > ARS49 > CAYUPS01. The sequence goes on from CAYUPS010000009.1 coordinate 40,902, forward strand.
CGCGGGGTGCGGCTCGTCGACGCGTTCGATGCCCGGGGGCCAGTTCTCGTCGGTCATTTTTTGTCCTCAATTAGTTTCAATATCTAAATTAATTGCGGCGTAGCGCACTAGCACCACACTCAACAACCAGCCGCTATAAAAACATTCGGTAAGAGAATTCAGACCTTCACGTACAGATTCGTCCACAGAAGCGAATCATGCCGGATGCGCAGCGCGCCGAGGATATCATCCAACTCAGCCCGCGCATCCTGCGCATCAACATCAGCCCACACCAGCGTGCCCTTCTCCTTCTGCCCGCAGTTCTTCACCAGCGCGAAATACCTGCCCGACGGCATCTGGCACAGCGCCGCACGAAGACGCCCCGACGGATGCGCCACATCCTCGAACCCCACACGGCACAGACGCTCGAGCTGCGCAGGCTCATACCCGAGGATCGCGAGCTGCCAGTGCAAGCGCTCAGGCCAGCGCGACGCATCGACCTGCAGATAGGACATACACCGAACGAGCAGCGCGCAGCATAAAAAACCACCCATCACGAACCTTTATAAAGCGTCCGTGCATAGGCAGAACATCCACTTCTCCTCAACCGGAGCAGTCCGGAAGGAAACAACACACATGTCATTCGACGCATTCAACCTACCAGAGCCAGTCATGCGCGCCGTGCGCGACATGCACTACACGCAGCCAACGCCCATCCAAGAAAAAGCCATCCCGCTCATCCTCGAAGGCAAAGACGTCGTCGGCCAATCCGAGACGGGATCGGGCAAGACCGCCGCATTCGGCCTCCCGCTCCTCGGCAGACTCCAGCCGCAGGGCACGCAGATGCTCGTCCTCACGCCCACGCGCGAGCTGTGCATGCAGGTCAAGCAATCGCTCACCCACTTCGCCCGCCACCTGCGCATCAACGTCGCCGCAGTCTACGGCGGCGTCGGCATGGGCCCGCAGATCCACGCGCTCCGCACCGCCCACATCATCGTCGCATGCCCCGGACGCCTGCTCGACCACTGCGAGCGCGGCACGGCAAACCTCTCCCGCATCAAGTACCTCATCCTCGACGAAGCCGACCGCATGTTCGACATGGGCTTCATCCGCGACATCGAACGCATCCTCCGCGCCCTGCCCAAAGAGCGCCAGACCCTCCTCTTCAGCGCCACCATGCCCCGCGAAGTCAAAGCGCTGGTCCAGCGCTACATGCGCAACCCCCATTTCGTCGAGACCACAGTCCACGTCGACAAAGACAAACTCCACGAATACTACTACGAAGTGCGGCAGGACGACAAGTTCTCGCTCCTCGTGCACCTGCTCAAGCACGAGACGCCCGGCACAGCGCTGGTCTTCTGCGGCACGCGCCGCATCGTCGACAAGATCACGCGCAACCTCCGGCGCCTCGAGATCAAGGCGCTCGCCATCCACGGCGGCCTCTCCCAGAGCAAGCGCGACATGGCGATCGACATGCTGCACCGCGGCAAGACACCCGTGCTCGTCGCGACAGACATCGCAGCGCGCGGCCTCCACATCAAGAGCATCACGCACGTCTACAACTACGACCTGCCGAACGTCGCCGAAGACTACACGCACCGCATCGGCCGCACAGCGCGCGCCGGCGCAGAAGGCGACGCCATCACCATTTTGTCTGACCGCGACCGCCCGCTCATGCGCCCCATCCTGCGGCTCGGCCACAACATCATCCGCAGGGAACTGCCGCGCTTCGAGCGCGTCGTCCCCCCGCAAGGCCAGCAAGAGACGCCCGAGCGCGAAGGCCACAAGCACCGCGGCTTCCGCCACAAAGGCAAGAAGCAGTGGCGACGCTAAAGCAAGAACGCCATCGGCAGGATTTGAACCTGCAATCCCGTAAGGGATCGGTTTTCAAGACCGACGCACTACCAGGTTATGCGACGATGGCAGATATCCCCTCTCCATTCACAGGTGTCTTTTAAATCTTGCCCGGCGACAAAATTTAAATACTCCGAGGGCTCCCGTCGTCGGAGAACGATGAGACCCGCACCGCTCTCCGTCAGCTCCTTCGCCACCGCAGGCGCGCTGCTCTGCGGCGCGAACTGCTTCTTGCACGCGTTCTTGGGTTTTGTCGGCATCCGGATCCTCTGGTACAACCCGTTCACGCTCGGCATCGTCATGACGATGTTCCCCGGCGCAGGACCGACACCGACGGGCATCGCTCTCGCGGCGGCGTGGGGCGCGTTCACCGGCGCGCTCATCATGGGCGCGTTCTCGCTGCTGCACAACTGGGCGCAGCGCGCATTCAAGTTCCGCTAACACACGAGGTATCGACACACAATGGCAAAACGCAAAGTGACTCGAGAAGGTTCTGCGATGGTCATCAATCTCGGCCCGTCCCACACGCACCCGCTGAGCCCGATGAAGTTCGGCAAGGCGTTCGGTTTCCTCTACGGCGTGTGGCTGCTCTCATACGGCGTCGTGGCCTGGCAGTTCGGGTACGGCACGCAGATCGTCAGCATGCTCGCGGACATCTTCCCCGGCATCAGCATGTCGCCGACGGGCATCGCGGCGCTGACCGGCTGGGGCGCGCTGCAGGGCTTCGTCTTCGGCTACCTGCTCGCGTGGCTGTA
>CAYUPS010000010.1:0-6045 GCA_964445485.1 uncultured Methanosarcinales archaeon
GCTCACGAGTCGGTACATGCGGGGCGTGTCAACGAGGACTTTGCCGCTCTTGACGTCGCTGCCGGCGTCGCTCGCTTTGATGGGCTTGCCGTCCAGTTCTATAGAGAGTGTCGCGGGTTTTTCGCCGGGCGTGAACACGAGGTTGCACTCGCGCGCAGTATATATGAGACGGATCCTGCTCTCGCCGTCGCCGACTTTCTTGACGCTCTCGCCGTCCTGTTCCCAGCCGCCATCAAGATATACTAAGTCGTCGGTGTCGCCGCCTTGGTCGACGTAGTAGTGGCAGCCGTCGGGCCGGCAGGTGGCGCCGGAGCCGAATCCTTTGCTGCGCGCGCTGCCCAGGTATGTTTCGTGGGTGATGCTGGCTGCTTCGATGCTGCTACGCGGTTTCGCTTCGCGCGCCGCAGGGATGGGCAGGTCGAGCAGTTCGCAGATTTTCGCTTCGAGCGCGGCTTCGCCGCCTTCGCCGATCCAGTCGAACACTATCCGTCCTTCCTGGTCGATCAGGTATTGCCGCGGCCAGTAGGAGTTGCCGAACGCACGCCACACGCCGTATGCGGAATCCACCGCGACGGGATACGCGATGCCGAGTTTCTTGATTGCAGTCTTGATGTTCTCAGGGTCTTTCTCGAATTCGAATTCGGGCGTGTGCACGCCGATCACGACGAGGCCTCTCTTGGCGTATTTCTTGCGGAGAGCGATGATGCCGGGCACGCTGCGAAGGCAGTTGACGCAGCTATAGGTCCAGAAGTCGACCAGCACGACCTTGCCGCGCAGGGCATCCATCGAGACGGGTTCGCTGTTGAGCCACCCGACAGCGCCATCGAGGGGCGGTGCGCGTTTGGTGCCGAAACCGAGGATGCCTCTCATATGCCGTCCGGGGTCTGCGCATTATTTAATCCTGCCGCACAACATATTTAAACCCAGAGAGCCGTGGATTGCGTCATGGACACTCTCGAGTGCATCCGGTCGCGCAGGTCGGTCCGCAGGTTCCAGCAGCGAGATGTGGAGCTGGATAAGGTCGAGATACTCTTGGATGCGGCCCGTTTGGCGCCGAGCGCGGGAAATTTGCAGGACCGCAAGTTCATCGTTGTGCGGGACGAGGCCGCGAAGAAGCGGGTGGCTGAGGCGTGCCTGCAGCAGTGGTGGGTCGAGGCCGCGCCGATCATCATCGTGATCTGCTCGGAATGGAAGCAGAACGAGCGCATGTACGGCCCGAAGGGCGAGCGGTACTCGCAGCACGGCGCTGCGGCATCGGCGCAGAACGTCCTGCTCGCTGCGCATGACATCGGTCTTGCGGCGTGCTGGGTGGGCGCGTTCGAGGACGAGCAGCTCCGCCGCCATCTCAAGATCCCGGATGATGTGATCCCCGTGGCAGTCATCCCGGTCGGGTATGCGGATGAGTCGCCGAAGGAGCCGCCAAAGTCAGGCGTGGACCAATTGACGTCGCTGGATGCGTGGAATGTCAAGCTCAAGGAACCGGGGCCCGCCATCGAATCGGCGATCAAGGAAGTGCAGCGCGCGGCGAACAAGGCGGTCTCTGACCTGAAGGAATTGGCCGCGCGCAAGAAGAAGTGAGCGGGCCATGGATTCTCCGAAGCACATCGCGATCATACTCGACGGCAACCGCAGGTATGCGAAGAAGCTCGGCCTGCAGTCGTTCAAAGGGCATGAGCAGGGCGCCAAGAAGGTCCGATTGCTGCTGGAGTGGGCGGTGCCGTTCGGCATCGAGCAGCTGACGCTCTACGCATTCTCGACAGAGAACTTCAATCGCGACGAGAAGGAGAAGAAGGCGATGTTCGGCCTCTTCAGCGAGGAGTTCAAGCACTTGTTGAAGCCGGAGGAGCAGGAGAAGCTCAGGAAGCAGGGATGGCGCGTGATGTTCGCAGGCCGCCTGCACCTCTTCCCGGCGAATATCCAGGAGGAGATGCGGAAGCTCATGGACCTGACGGAGCGTAACGGCCCGCGCACCGTGCGCTTCTGCATGGGCTACGGCGGCCGGCAGGAGATCACCGACGCGGTCAGGAAGGTGGTCGAGGAATACCAGCGCTCCGGCAGCAAGCCTGAAATGATTTGCGAGGCGGATGTGCAGCGTAACCTGTACTTCGATGCCGAGCCGCAGATCGTCATCCGCACCGGCGCCGCGATGCGCACGTCGAACTTCCTGCCCTGGCAGTCAGTCTACAGCGAATGGTTCTTCTTGGACAAGATGTGGCCTGAATTCGAGAAAGCGGACTTGGTCAACATCCTGGAAGAGTACTCGAAGCGCGAACGACGGTTCGGCAAATGAAACCCACCATCATCTTCGACGCGGGCGGCGTGCTCGTGATGATGGTGTCGTGACACATCGTTAAGAATTCGATGTGTGCCTGGACCACAATGCTTTTATTGTGAATACTTGTCGCCGGCGACATGGATGAACGAACAAATAACACTCAGTTAATAACGCGCAAGAGCAAAGTCGTTTTTGGAATCGCAGGAATCGCCTTGGCAGGATATCTGGGCTTGTGCGGTGTCAATCAAGTCATCAGCAACCGGCAATGCAAAAAAGATGATGCCCTATCTGTTCGCAAAGCGGAGGGGATGTTCAGCAGCATCGAGTACATTCAACACCTCAATGATACTGCCAAAATGGCCTGGGGCGAAGAAGTCCGCGTCTCGGATGCATGGTTCATGCGCAACCCCCATTATGAAAAAGAGTTCACAGGCGCGACGTACACCAATAAGGGGCACTTTGAATACGCTGCGGGACATGATACCTGGATTTCCTATGATGATAAAGTAGACGAGATCGTGGTGGATCGCTGGAACAAAAAACTGAAACTCCAGCGCGATACCGATTATGCGCAGTATAAAGATGAGTTCGATGCGGCGGATAAAGTCCTTCTTGAGGCAAGGGTGCGTTTCGCATCGAGCATGAAATAGGCTCAGCGAAGCACCATAACCTTTATAAATGACTGACCAGTCCTGGGTCTACTCCCAACAACTTCACGACTTCGGTCGGAGGGGACATGGACAAGAACCAAATCATCAGCGCGCTGAAACTCGTGCGTGAGCACTCGCCCAAGCGCAAGTTCAAGCAGAAAGTCGATCTGATCGTCAACCTGCGCGGCCTCGATCTCAAGAAGCCAGAGCACCAGGTCGACCAGTATGTCGCACTGCCGCACCCGTACCGCAAGTTCCGCATCGGCGCCATCATCGGCAAGGAGCTTGACGAGCAGGCCAAGTCGCTCTGCGATTCTATCGTGCGCAACGACGAATTCGCCCGCTACGCCGGCAACAAGAAGGAGATCAAGAAGGTCGCCAAGGGCGTCGACATGTTCATCGCGCAGGCCACGTTCATGCCGGAGATCGCCAAGGTCTTCGGCCGTGTCTTCGGCCCGCTGGGCATGATGCCCAACCCGAAGGCAGGCTGCGTCGTGCCGCCGAACGCGAACATCAAGCCGCTCATCGAGCGCCTCCAGAAGACCATCCGCGCGACAGCAAAGGACCAACCGACTGTCAAGATCGTCGTCGGCAGCGAAGAGATGCCTGACGAGCAGATCGCGGACAACATCCTGCACATCATGCAGCAGATCACCGGCAAGCTGCCGCAGGAAGCGCACAACATCAAGAACCTCATCGTCAAGTTCAGCATGGGCCCGCCCGTCATCGTCGGCGAAAAAGAAGAGGCTGTCAAGGCACGCCTCGCGCCCAAGGCAGGCAAGCCCGCCGCGTCCCACGAAGGCCGCGCGGCCGCGGAGGTGAAGGCGTAAAGCCGACACCATGACGACCGCCGCCGCAACGCACAAGAGCGCGGGCAAACCCAAAGCCCACGTCGCGCAGTACAAGAAGGATGCGCTCAAGGTTCTCATCAAACAGCTCGAGGGCGCGCAGATCATCGCCATCATCAACATGGACGGTATGCCGTCGGCGCAGCTCGCGCGCATGAAGCGCGACTTGCGCGGCAAGGTCGACCTGGTCATGGTCAAGAAGCGCCTGATCCGCCTCGCCATCCAGCAGTTGACGGGCAAGATCCAAGGCATCGAGCAGCTTCAGGACCACCTGGGCGGCATGCCTGCGCTGATGCTGACCAATGACAACCCGTTCGCCATCTACAAGACGCTCAAGAAGGCCAAGAGCCCGGCGCCCGCGAAGGCAGGCCAGCTCTCCCCCAAGGACATCACCGTCCCCAAGGGTCCGACGCCCTTCGCGCCAGGCCCCGTGCTCTCCGAGCTCGCGCAGCTGGGCATCAAAGCAGGAGTCGTGGATGGCAAGGTCGCAGTCAAAGAGGACTGCACAGTCATCAAGGAAGGCCAGCCGTTCACGGCCCCCCTCGCGAGCATGCTGCAACGCCTGGGCATCGAGCCGATGGAGATCGGCCTCGACTTGCGCGTGGCGCTCGAGAAGGGCCTGATCTACAACAAGAAGGTCCTCGATATCGATGAAGACAAGTTCATGGCAGACCTGATGCAGGCCGCGAGCGAGGCGTTCAACCTCTCGGTCGAGGCGTGCATCACCACCGCCGACAACATCGAGCTCCTGGTGGGCAAGGGCGCCCGCGAGGCGCACGCAATCGTGCTCGACTCGGGCTTCCCCGCGTCCGGCGCGATGGAAGATCTGCTCGCGCATGTCGAGCGCATCGCGATGGGTGTCAAGGCGGAACTGCCGCAAGAGTGAAAACCAAAACACACTAATAGGAGGAACCAACAATGGAGTACATCTATGCAGCCCTGCTGATCCACAAGGCAGGCGGAAAGGTCGATGAGGCCACTGTCAAGAAGGTCCTGGAGGCCTCTGGCGCGAAGGTCGATGAGTCCCGCGTCAAGGCGCTCGTCGCGGCCCTCGCCGGTGTGAACATCGACGAGGCTGTGAAGAAGGCAGCTGCCGCGCCTGTCGCGGTCGCCGCTGCTCCGGCCGCTGGCGGTTCGGAGAAGAAAGAGGAGAAGAAGGCCGACAAGGCCGCTGACGACAAGAAGGCTGAGGAAGCCGCGTCGGCGGGCTTGAGCGCCCTCTTCGGTTAAGAACGGGTTCCTTCCAATCCCGCCAGGGACACTCGTCCCTGGCGGGACCCCATACGGGGGCCCGATTGAGAACAACGCAGTGATCATTGATGGAGACAACGACTGACGACAAGCAGGAAGCGCCTGCCCATGTCAACGATGTGAACAAGGAGTTGCGCGAGCTGCGAACGCAGCTCAACCAGCTCAATGATCAGAAGAACGCTCTGAGTTCTGAGAGAATGCAGGTGGGGCGCAAGATCGCCGACCTCATCCGCGAGGCGAAACGCCTCCGCCAGGATCGCGACCGCCTCACGCAGGAAGTGCGCCAGCAGAAGGAGGACCGCGACAAGCTCAACGCGGAGATCCACGCGCGCATCGGCCAGGTCAAGTCCGCGTCCGAGCAGGCCAAGGCCATGCGGGACAAGGGCGAGCGGCGCGAGAACCCGCGCATGCTGCAGAAGCAGATCGAGCAGCTCGAGTACAAGCTCGAGACGGAAGTGGTGGACTTCGAGAAAGAGCAGTCCATCATGAAGAAGATCAAGGAGTTCAAGCGCAAGCTCGAGGAAGCCAAGAAGATGACGGGCACCCTCGAGATGGCCTATGGCGTGAGCAAGGAGATAGACGAGCTGCGCGAGAAGGCTGACGCGATCCACAGCAAGATCCAGGAGAAGGCCAAGCAGAGCCAGGAGCGCCATGAGCAGTTGCTCCAGGTGAGCAAGAAGATCGACGAGCTGCGCCCGCAGGAGGAGGCCATCGAGGCCAAGGTCACGGAGAAGCAGAAGGAGATGGACGAGGTCTCGACGAAGATCGGCTCACGCCTGAGCGTGGTGGCCGAGCGCGAGACACGCGTCGCGAGCGAGCGCAAGGAGCACGCCGAGAAGAAGGCTGCTGCCGAGAAGAAGAAGCTCGGCGACCGTCAGGATGAAGTGAAGGAGAAGTTCAAGACGGGCCAGACGCTCACGACCGAGGATCTGCTCGTCCTGCAGAGCATGGACGACGTCGATATGGTCGCTGTGATGATGGCCAAGGCGAAATCGAAGAAGGCGCCGGCGGCAGAAGAATC
>CAYUPS010000010.1:6145-19965 GCA_964445485.1 uncultured Methanosarcinales archaeon
CCATTCTGCCTTGTTTCGCGGCCGCATGCAGCAGGGCGAGCGCTTCGTTGTAGTCGAAGATGCCTTTGCCTCTCGTGTAGACGAGGCCTTCTCTGCCTGCGCTGGCGTTGCCGAGCGAGAAGGGAGGCGTGATGCCGAGCGCGATGGATGTCCGCTCGGCTTCGTGGAAGAATTTCATGACGGGCCAGCCCATGAGCGCGGTGAAGGAGAGCTCTTTGTCTGCGTAGAGCAGGAGATAGACCATGTAGAAGCCGATGCCGTACGTGTATCCTCGCAGGTCTTTTGAGGGGGGTTCTTTGCCTGCGCGCAGTGCGGCGAGCTTCTCGCCGAAGTCCTCTTTGAGATGGGTCACGTCCGAATGCGCGGCGGCTGCGAGTGAATGCAGATACTCGGAATCCCATCGGAGTTTCGTAGCGTTCTCGGCTGTCCGTGCGATGCCCTCAAGGAAGATGTAGGAGAGCAGGCGATGGAGATCGAGCCGCACGATGACTTCGGAGGGCAGCGCTTCCGGGGGCGTGCGTTCGTCGCCGGTGAGGGCGCGCACGAGCCTGTGCTCGGTGACTGTGCGCAGCCGCTCGCACTCATTGGCGATGTACGTGAGCGCGTGCGTGAGTTCGTGGAGGATGGTATCGCGCATCTGTTTGGAGAATGACTCGTGCTCGCGCAGCCGCATCGCCTGGATGACGTCGACATGCAGGTCTATCCTGCACACGCCATGCTCGATCTCTCTCATCCATACCTGCGCAGAGGTGGTGCTGATGTTCAGCACGCACTCGGAAAACGCGGCGGGGGATGAGGGCTGCCATTTGCAGGTCGTCAGTTCCTTGAGCTGGAGGAAGACGCGGCGGAAGCGCTTGGCGACAGGCAGTTGCTGGAGCGCCGCGATTGCTTCTGCGGCGACGCCGTCGCGGGCTGCCTGCGGCATGATCTCGCAGTTGTCGATCAGGATGGCGTCTCTGCCGGGCTCAAGAGGTATGCGCCGCACCACATCGTAGGACGAGCCGTTCGGCTATAAGAACGTTTCGACGAGGAAGAGGCTTATTTCTTGGCGGGAGCCTGCGCTTTGGGGGCGCTGAACTCCGTGTAGTTGCATGCGCCGCAGGTCTGGCGTCCCTGGTGGTTGGCCAGGAGGAAGCCGGGGCCGCATTTGGGGCAGCTCTTGTTGGTGCGGACGATCTTGCCGCCTTCGAGCTTGAAGAGTTTGTGCATGGGCTTGCTCTTGGGTTTGCCTTTCTTCGCTTCGGCTGCCATGGTGCTCACGCTTTGGCGGGCTCTGCGGCCGCGCCTTCTTTCTTCTCTTTCTTCTTGGGCTCGATGGCGGTCTTCTGCGCGGCGTCTTTGTAGGCGTAGGCGCGGAAGTCCGCGGCGGTCGTGCCGAACTTCGTGGTGATGCGTTTGATCGCGATGGTCTCCTTGTCAGCCTTGAGCTCGGCGGCGAGGGACTCGGTGAGCATGACGTTCGACGGCGTCTCCTTGTCGAAGATGATGCTGCCGGTCACTTCGGTGCGCTTGAGGAGCGGGTTCTCCTTCTTGTGCGTGATGGTGGTTTTCATGGTATCATCCCAGCTTGATCGCGTATTCGCCGTTGTGGCTCACGCCGATCTTCTTGGCGACGTCGCTCTTTCCTGCGTCGAGGATGTGGAGGCGGCCCTTGAAGGAGTTGGCGAACTGCGCGGAGTGGCACACGGGGCATTCGTCTGCCTCGATGAACATCTTGCAGGATTTGCAGATCTTTTTCTTGCTCATTCTTTCTTCCCCTTCTTCTCTTTCTTGGGCGCTTCTTCGGCGGCGCCGGCTGCCTTGTTCGCGTCGGCGGTGACCCATTCAGGCTTGCCCATGCCCGGCTGGCGCATGGTGAGGCCGATCTTCGGGTTGGCGATGTCCTTGAATGACACGGCGATGATGCGGGCGCGGCAGCCGTCGTTGACCTTGAGGGTGCGTTTGCTGTCGCGGCCGAGGAGGACTTTCTCCTTGCCGAAGCTGACGAAGTCGTCCATGGTCTGGCTGATGTGGATCATGCCGTCGATGGGGCCCATGGTGAGGAAGGCGCCGAAGTCGGTGATGTCCTTGATGCTGCCGACGACGACTTCCTGCAGCTCGGGCTTGAATGTGATGAGCTCGAAGACGGTGTCATAGTAGGCTGCGCCATCACCGGGGATGACGATGCCTTCGCCGATCTCCTTGACCGTGGCGACGTCGACCACGACGCCGATGTCCTGGTCGATGTAGCCTTCGAACTTCTGCTTGACGGATTTGCGCACAGCTTCTTTGACGTCGCCGTCGAAGTACATGGGCGGTACCCGTATGTGGTCCTTGAGTTCTACGCGGTAGAACATTGTAGGGGCGAATGGTAGCCGTCCGTTTATAAAGGTTACCCAACCGAGTATATAAATATCACGCGATGGCGATGCGCTTCTGCTGGCGCACGACCACGACGGTGCCGCCCGCGCGCTTGACCCGCCGCGCCAACGGCGCGTCCATGGTGGCGACCCACGCGCCGCGGCACGCGCCGACCAACGAGTCATCGACGCCGACGCCTTCGCGCGCCCCGAGGGTCTTCGCTTTCGCAGCGCGCAGCATGGCCCGCGCGAGCTTCGCCGCCGCTGCCTTCCTGCCCCCTTTCTGCGCGACGCGCGCGAGCTCCTGGGAGGTCTTGTCGAAGACGAAGAAGGATGCGCGGCCTGTGGCCATCTGCGCGATTCCGTCAATCCAGTCAGCCTTGCGCTCGGCGCAGCTGATGAGGAACGACGTGTCGAGGAGGACGCGGACCATGAGTCACTTCTTCGCCTTGCGGCGCTTTCCCTGCGGTGTCTGCGGCTCCTGCTCGCGCAGGAAATGCTGCGCGGACTGGCTGATGATGCTCGAGACGATGATGCTGTAGAGGATGAACGCGAACGCCATGTCCAGCATGAGGCCGAAATCCGGGCGCTGGCCCGCGTACATGATGGCGATGGTGAAGACGACTGTCGCGGTAGCGATGCCCTTCTGCGTGGTGAGCGCGGCGAAGAGGCGCTCGCGCGGCAGGTAGTCCTCCTTGCGCAGCGCGATGCTGACCGCCATGTATCTCACGAAGATGTAGAGCGCGAAGAGGGCGGCTGACTGGACGAAGAAGCCGAGCGTGAGGGGGATCTTGATGACGAGGCCGATGAGGACGAAGACGAACAGGTAGAGCGCGTTGGTGATGACCGATTCGACCTTGATGAGCTCCATGCGCTCGCGCAGCACCGCGTTGCCGAAGAACAGGCCGAGCGCGGTCGTGGCGAGCACGCCGTCGCCGCCGAGCTTCTCGGCGATGACGAACGCGGAGAGCGCGGCGAGGATGACGGCGAGCGGCGTGTAGATCTCGTCGTACTTGCGCTGGAGGATCTTGAAGAGCACGATGCCGACGAAGATTCCCGCGCCGATGCCCGCGACGATCTTGGTCAGGAACGGCGTGAAGCTGCCGATGACTTGATCGAGGACAGACGTGCCGTCGGAGGCGAAGAAGAGGCTGATGACGAGGAAGGGCAGGATGACGGTGATGGGCGTGTTGAAGATGGACTCGAGCTTGATGACGTTCATCAGGGGGTGCTCGCGGCCCTTGAGCGCGGCGAGGATGCCTTCGGCGGAGCTGCCGGCGAGGAGCGACGAGAAGAGGACGGCGGTCGCGGCCGAGAATCCCCAGAGCGTGGAGAGGAAGCAGAAGAGTGTCATGTTGAAGAGGATGGAGTATCCCGTCACCTTGAGCGCCTGTATGGAATACTCGTCGAGGTCGCGGAGCTTGATGTGGATGGTGCTGTTGAAGATGATCAGCGCGAGCGCGACGACAGACATGGAGGTGAGGAAGAGCGGCGGGAACTCGATGACTTGCTGGCCCTGGAAGGGGATGTGGCCGATGATCATGCCTGCGAGTATCAGGAGCAGCACGTCCGGCAGGCGCAGGCGGGCGGAGAGCAGGCCGGTGAGGGCGCCGACAAGCAGGATGAGCGTGATGGACCCGACGATGTCGATGGGTGTGAGCGCCATACCACTCACCCCCAGTCGTCGGGCTATAAAAAGATTTTTATAGCGTCCCGTCGTAGGCACGCCCATGCCTCCTCTCCAGCGCATCCTCGCCGAGGCGCTCGCGCGCGTCAAGCCGAGCCCTGCGGAGAAGAAAGAGACGCTGGCGAAGGTCAACAAGTTCCTCTCCGACCTCAACAGGCGCCTCAAGAAGCAGGGCTGCGCGGCCAAGGCGGACCTCGGCGGCAGTTTCGCCAAGGACACGTGGCTGCGCGGCGACTACGATGTCGACGTGTTCGTGCGCTTCGGCCCAAAGCACCGCAATGATGACCTCTCGGCGCTGCTCGCGGGCGCGCTCGCGCAGCACAAGCCGCAGCGCATCCACGGCTCGCGCGATTATTTCTGGGTGCGCAACGGCATCAATTTCGAGATTGTCCCCGTCCTCGCCATCAAGAGATCATCTGAGGCGAAGAACGTCACGGACTTCTCGCCGCTGCATGTCGCGTGGGTGAACACGCAGGGCAGGAAACTCAAAGAGGACATCCTGCTGCTCAAGCAGTTCTGCAAGGCGCACGGCGTGTACGGCGCAGAGAGCTACATCCGCGGCTTCTCCGGCCACGTCGTGGACATCCTGACGATCACGCACAAGGGATTCCTGCCGCTCTTGCGCAAGGCATCGTCGTGGAAGCCAAAGGTCGTCATCGACGCGAAGAACGTGTACAAGGGCAAAGCGCTCCTCGCGCTCAACGCGAGCAAGACAGTCGGACCTCTTGTGCTCGTCGATCCCGTGCAGCCCTCTCGCAACGCCGCGGCGGCGCTCGAGGAGGACAAGTTCATCAAGTTCACCGCTGCCGCCAAAGGCTTCCTGCGCAAGCCGTCAGCCGAGCATTTCGTCGAGAAGGAACCCGATCTCGCGGCGCTCGGCAGGAAAGGCGCGCTCGTCACGGTCGAAGCGGCGCCGCTCGATGGCAAGGACGATGTGGTGGGCACGAAGCTCTACAAAGCATTCGAGCGGCTGCGCGATGCGCTCATGCCGTTCGGCATCGTCACCGCGGACTGGCGCTGGAAACGCGGCAGGCCTGCCCTGCTCTGGTTCGTCCTCAAGCAGGAGAGGCTCCCTGCGACGCATGAGGTCCAAGGCCCGCCCGCGAGCATGGAGAAGCACGCGGCGGCGTTCCGCAAAGCGCATAGGCGAGTGACTGTGCGCAAAGGACGCCTGTTCGCCACCGTCGCGCGCGAGCATCCGGAGGCCCGCGATGCCCTGCGCGCCGCGCTCCGCGATCCCGATCTCAAGGACAAAGCGTCCTCGTGGAGAATCAGATGAACCTGCTCGTGCAGACACTGCTCCTGAGCATGACGCCGCTGGGTGAACTGCGTCTCGGCATCCCCTGGGGCTTGGCGCACGGCGGCGAGTGGCCGCTGGTGCTCCTCGCAGGCATCGCCGGCAACATGCTGGTCGTCCCGCTCCTGTTCCTGTTCCTCGAATACGTGCACACGCATCTCCTGCACGTCGGCGCGTACCAGACGCTGTTCGACAGGCAGATGGAACGCGTGCGGCACAAGACCCAGCATCACATCGAAAAGTATGGAGTGGTAGGTCTTGCGCTGTTCGTCGCCATCCCGCTCCCGCTCACTGGCGCGTACACGGGCGCGCTCGCGGCGTGGTTCTTCGGCATGAACCTGTGGAAGGCGTTCTGGTCCATCCTCGCGGGCGTCTGCGTGGCGGGCGGGCTTGTGACGCTGGTGGTCAAGCTCGGCCTCACCGCGTTCGAGTTCGCGCTCGCAGCATAACATTCTTATAGGAGCCCCCGAGGCCACTGCGCATGGACAGCGCACTCGTCGAGAAAGTGCTGGCGCAGCTGCTCCAGCGCACTGCGACCGGCGGCACGCAGGCAGTCATCGAGGATGCCTACGAGCCCGTGCAGTTCTCTCCCGATAATTTCGTGCCCCTCGAGACGCCCGAGGACCATCCGACGCTCTGCTGCGTGGACGGGGGGAACGCGGAGATCATCGCCGCGCCGCAGTTCGCGCTCCACTTCATCAGGCTCCACGCCTCCGCGTACGCGAACAACAAGCGCGCGTGGATGGAGCACAAGGAAGGCTACATCCTCGTCACGGCGTCCACGCATGACCGCATGATCGTCTACACCGCAGAGATGTTCGGTGTCGACGGAGCGCCGCTCCTCATCAACGCAGAGGACGCCACGCTGCGTGTCGGCGCGCACCGGGTGCGGCCCTCGCAGGTCGCCGAGCAGGCGCGCAAGATACTCGAAGTGCGTTTCGCGCAGGAGATGCTCAGCAGGCTCGCGGCGGGGGATCTCTTGGTGCGGGACGGTGACTTGCAGCCGTCTGCGACGGGCGATGAGGAAGCGTTGGATGCGCTCCGCGCAGCAGCGGCGAAGAAGAAGATCTCTGTCTGCGGCGTCTCGAAGACGACCGCCTTGCTCACAGACACGGGATGCGGGGTCGGGGCGGCGCTGCGCGCCATCGCGCCGATGGGCGCATGGGTGTACTCGCCGCTGGGCGTGCCGCCCGAGGGCAGGCCTGCAGTGGCGTGCGCGAGATTGCACCCCCGCAGCAGCCACGTGTTCCGCATCGACGCGCATTGCGCAGACATCCAGGCTGTCGCGGCGCACCTGGCGCACAACAGCAAGGACCCGTCATTCCTCGGCTATCCCTACGGCCTCGTCGAGGCGGACAAGCTCGCGCGGGTGCAGCATGCCGACGCAGAGGCGCAACGGCTCTTGATCATGACAAAAGGCGGCGTGCATCTCGGCACGCATCTTGCGGCGCAGGATGCGCACAGCGTGCTCGACAGGCTCGCGCACTGACTCAGTCTTTGACGGGAAGGAGCTCTTCGTAGGGTGTGAACGTGACGGTGAAGCGCGAGGTGGACATCATCTCGCAGTATGCGCGTATCCTCCTGATCGGATCGGTCTCCTCGTTGAGATAGTCGACGTCTGAGGCGAGCGCGCGGGCGAGTTGCGGCTGGCGTAGCCATTCCATCTGCTCGAACCTGGCGCCGTAGTGCGCGACGCCTTCCGAGGTGAGAGCGTACTCAGTCACGCCGTAGTGCGAGCATATCCTGAACGCGATGCGCCCGCTTGGCTGCTTGTCGTAGAACTGCAAGGACTGGAGCGCCATCACCGCCATGTCATTGGTGGATGGGAGCGCGCGGATAACGCGGTACTGCTCGTCGATTCTGTGCTTGTGCGCATCGCTGACCTGCAGCCCGAGCTCAGCGTAGGTGTTGAAGATGTGCTTGTGGAGGAAGTCGCCCGAGGGGTGGTAGTGGTACATGGTGAGTGAGTCGTGCGCGCCGAAGAGGCTTTCGATGTACTTACTGTCCTGCGTGACGCTCGACATGCCTGGCTCGAAATGCTCGTCGCTGCCTGTTTCGATCCATTCGTTCGTGGCAGGCACGTATGCCCAGGACTCTTCCTTGTCATGCTGGACGCAGAATTCCCGCATGCGCTCGATCGCGACGATCTCATCGAGGGTGGCGCGCGTGCGGTGCTTGTTGTCGTGGTTGACGACGAGGCCATCGACGCGTTTCTCGGGGCGCGTGTCGCGCTTGCGCGCATCGTAGATCTCGAGGCCTGCGTGGATGGTCAGCGCCGCGAGGGCGAGTGCGGGGAGCGCGAGCGCGCCGGCAAGCATGCCTGTGCAGAACGTCCGTGTGGAGCGGCGCATGGCGGCAGCAGCGGGGGTCGTTATAAAAAGAAGAGCGTCATGGTCGGAACATTTATAAAGGCGAAAAGCGACCTCCGTCCTAAAAAGAGGGGGTAATGGACAAGCAGCACCAGTTTGTCCTCTGGTTCGACCAGCTCGGCATAGACGATGTCGGGCTCGTCGGAGGCAAGAATGCCTCACTGGGGGAGATGTACCGGACGCTCACCAAGCGGGGCGTACGGGTGCCGAACGGCTTCGCTGTCTCGGCCTACGCCTATCGCTACCTTCTCGAGCGTGCGGGCGTGCGCGAGCACATCAAGGCGGCGCTCAAAGGCCTCAATGTCAAGGACGTGGCGAATCTCTCAGAGCGCGGCAGGACTGTGCGCAACATCATCCTCGGCTGCGAATTCCCCGCGGACCTGCGCAAGGAGATCACGACCGCGTATTCCAGACTGTGCAGGGAGTTCGGCGGCGACGAAGTCGACGTCGCCGTCCGCTCCTCGGCCACGGCAGAGGACCTGCCCGACGCATCGTTCGCCGGCCAGCAGGAGACATTCCTGAACATACGCGGCGAGCACGAGCTGCTCGACGCGTGCCGCAAATGCTTCGCATCGCTCTTCACCAATAGGGCCATCGCGTACCGCGAGGAGAAAGGCTTCGACCATTTCCAGGTCGCGCTCTCGATCGGCGTGCAAAAGATGGTCCGCTCCGACCTCGCATGCAGCGGCGTCATGTTCACACTCGACACGGAGAGCGGTTTTCCCGACGCCGTGTTCATCACGGGATCGTGGGGTCTCGGCGAGAGCGTCGTCCAGGGCGCCGTGAACCCTGACGAGTGGTACGTGTTCAAGCCCACGCTCGAGCAGGGTTTCGCCCCCATCATCCAAAAGAAAGTCGGCGACAAGGCGAGCAAGATCATCTACGCAGAGGAAGGCACGCGGCGCACCATCAAGACAGTCCAGACCTCAGCGGATGACCGCGAGCAGTTCTGTCTCGACGAGAAAGAGGTGCTCGAGCTCGCGCGCTGGGGCATCGCCATCGAGGACCACTACAGCAAGAAGCGCAACAAATGGATGCCTATGGACATCGAATGGGCCAAGGACGGCGAGAGCGGTAAGCTCTTCATCGTGCAGGCCCGCCCCGAGACAGTGCAGAGCCAGCGCAGCCGCGACACGTTCGAGGAATACCGCCTGCAGCAGAAAGGCAGGATCCTCGTGCGCGGCAAGAGCGTAGGCGGCAAGATCGGACAGGGCATCGCGAATGTCATCAAGGACGTCAAGGATATCAAGAAATTCAAGCCAGGCCAGGTGCTCGTGACGGAGATGACCGATCCGGACTGGGTCGTCATCATGCGCCAGGCATCCGCCATCGTCACGGACAAAGGAGGGCGCACGAGCCACGCCGCGATCGTCAGCCGCGAGCTCGGCCTGCCCTGCGTCGTCGGCACGAACGTCGGCACGAAGACGCTCAAGTCAGGGCAGAAGCTCACCGTCTCGTGCGCCGAAGGCGAAGAAGGCAAGATCTACGAGGGCCTGCTCAAGTTCGGCGTGAAGACGACGAAGCTCGGTGAGCTGCCGCGCACCAAGACCAGGATCATGGTCAACGTCGGCAATCCCGATGAGGCATTCAGCTGGTCATTCATCCCCAACGACGGCGTGGGCCTCGCGCGCATGGAGTTCATCATCAACGAATACATCAAGGCGCACCCGCTCGCCCTCCTCGGCTACGCAAAACTCGACGAAGATGTCAAGGAGAGGATCGATAGCATCACCGTCGGCTATCCTGACAAGGGGGAGTTCTTCGTCGACAAGCTCGCGCAGGGCGTCGCCATGATCGGCGCCGCGTTCTGGCCAAAGGATGTCATCGTGCGCTTCTCGGATTTCAAGTCGAATGAGTACGCGAATCTGCTCGGCGGACGGACGTTCGAGCCCGACGAGGAGAACCCCATGCTCGGCTGGCGCGGCGCATCCCGCTACTACAGCGAAGGATACAAGGATGCCTTCGCGCTCGAGTGCGAGGCGATCAAGCGCGTGCGCGAGACGTTCGGCCTGCGCAATGTCAAGGTCATGATCCCCATGTGCCGCACGCCCGAGGAGGGCAAGAAGGTGCTCGCGGTCATGGCCAAGAACGGCCTCATGAGGGGCAAGCATGAGCTCGAGGTCTACGTCATGTGCGAGCTTCCCTCGAATGTCATCCTCGCAGAGGAATACGCGAAGATATTCGACGGGTTCTCGATCGGGTCGAACGACCTGACGCAGACCACGCTCGGGGTGGATCGCGACAGCGCGCTCGTCGCCGACGTCTACGACGAGAGGCATGAGGCGGTCAAGCGCATGATGGCGCTGGCCATCCACGGCGCGCACAAGCATCACCGCAAGATCGGCATCTGCGGCGAGGCGCCCAGCACGTTCCCAGACCTCGCGAGATTCCTCGTCGACTGCGGCATCGACAGCATCAGCTCGGCGCCGGATGCAGCCGTGAAAGTCCGATTGATCGTCGCCGAGCACGAGAAGAAACGCAAGCACCATGCCTGAACGACCCATCCCTGCGCTGTTCAACAGGAGCGTCCGGGAGGCATCCCTCTCCGCGCTGCAGGGATTCATCCAGGAGGTGCGCGCGATGGAGGAGGATTTCCCTCTCGATGCGCGGGATCTGGATGACATCGCGACGCGGTACCTGACGTTCGGAGGCGCGAGGGATGAGCGGCCCGAGCTCGTCATCGGCGTCGAGAAACTGCTCCTGGAGAAGGCGTTGCGTGCCGTGCTGCCGGGGGAGCTGCGGGCGGCGTGGCGCGATCTGCTCAACAGGGATTTCTCCAGGGAGGTCGTGCAGGCGCATTGCGCGCAGTTCGGGCACGAACTGATGCACGCGATGGCCAAGCGCATGCTCGGGGGTATGGGCGCGCTCACGCAGGAGATCGAGAGGACGAGGAGCGATCACGCGCATGATATCGCGCACAACGCCCTGATCGGTTTCATGGCGAGGCTCGAGCGCATCGCGAAGTGGTGCTAGGGCTCGAGGATGGCGATTTTTCTCGTCAGCGCATGATGGACATAGCTGTCGATGATGCCGACGAGCTTCAGGCGTGATGCTCTCACGAGCGCGGGGACGTTGGCGCTGTCGGGGAACATGATGACTGCGCGGCCGCGCAGGTTCCTCTTGAGCATGCGGAGGATTGCGGCGTAGAATTTCTTGTGGTCGATGCGTTTTGTGCGACGGCCGTAGGGCAGGTCCGCCGCGACGTATGCCATGGGGCGTTTGAGAGTGAGGGCGTCGCGCGCGGTGACGGATGCGTTGCGTATCTTGGCCTGGGCGAGATTCGCCGTGGCTTTGGCGGCGATGGAAGGGTATGCTTCGTACCCGACGGGTTTGAGTCCCATGAGCCCTGCTTCGATGAGGATGCCGCCCGCGCCGCAGAGGGGATCGTAGAGCGTGCCTGCGCGTGCGCCTGTGAGATTGACGAGCGTGCGGGCGAGCTTGGGCTGGAGGGTGGCGGAGTAGTGCGCGGCTCTGTCTTTGGCCGTGCGTTCTTTGCCGGTGTGCTGCGTGAGCATCCTGCCGCAGAGGACGCGGCCCTCGTGGAAGAACAGGTGGATGTCCGTCCTGCTGCCGACCATGCGGGCTGTGGCGTTCTTGATGCGCGTGCCGATCAGTTCCGCGATGGCGCTGGAGGGGATGGATGCGTGATGGACTGCGACGTGGAAGTCTTTGCGGTAGATGCGCTGCCAGTCGAAGTCGGTGATGCAGCCGGTGAGGTCGCGCTCGGCGCAGATGAAGAGGAGTTGGTGGATGGCGCGGGTGTGCGCGAGGCGGGACTGCAGCCAGGCGGGGTCTTCTTGCGTGTCGATGAGGAAGATGTCGTGGAAACGCGTGCCGGCGGATGCCTTGGTGAGAGCGAGTATCTCTGCGCACGCCAGAGGCGGGTTCTCGAGGGAGATGCGGAAGGCAAGACGCATGCGCTCACTTCTTGGCATGGACTTTGTGCATGGCCTTGGATTCGAAGAAGAGAGCCCGGCGGTGGTTGATGAATGCGAGGATGAGCACGAAGGTGGCGATGAGGATGCCAAAGCCTATCTTGCTGTCGGTCTGGTTGTAGATCATGGTGGCGAATGCGGTGGTGAGCCCTGCGCCGAGGAAGAGGCCAAGCGTGACGGTCTCTTCGAGGTGCGGGATGAGGATGAGGAGGAGCATGGCGAGGAGGTTGAACGCGGCGAGGAAGACGTATTTCTGTCCGTCGTAGGACCGTTTCTCTGCCTGCCAGGCGATCTGGGCTTGGCGCTGCTCTTCATCGCATTGCGCGCGGCGCTCCTGGAGCGCTGCCCATTCGGTGGCGTTGAGTTTCGTCTCGTCGACGGGCGCGATCTTGCTGTAGCAGGAATTCATCGCGGGATAGTAATAGTCTTGGTAGTGGGGGTCGCTGAAGAACACGTTGGTGCCCATGAACGCCATGGGGATGTAGATCAGGACGAGCAGTGTAACGTAGACCATGCGTTGCCAGTTGACCATGTGCTCACTTCTTGCGGGGCTTGGGACTGAGCGTTTCGAAGAAGAGCGCGCGGCGGTGGTGGATGAAGCCGAGCACGAGGACGAACATGGCGACGAGGATGCCGAAGCCGAGCTTGGTGTTGGTCTGGCTGTACTGCATGGTCGCGAATGCCGTGGTGAGCGTGGCGCCCATGAAGAGGCCCATGACGATGGTGTCTTCGAGCGAGGGGACGAGGATGAGCAGCAGCATCACCAGCAGGTTGAAGGCGGCGATGAAGACATATTTCCAGCCGTCGTAGGAGCGTTTCTCTGCTTCCCATGCGCGCGTCGCTTCGGCCTGCCTCTTGACGCATTCATCATAGGCCTGCCGATCGGCGGCTGTGAGCGTTGCTGCGCCGTCTGGGCTGGCGGGCGCGGGCGTCATGCAGGGTTCGCGCGCGTAAGGAGAGTCATAATATTGGTACTTGTCGAAGAAGACGTTTGTGCCCATGAAGACCATGGGGATGTAGATGATGATGAGCAGCGCGACGTAGACGATGCGGGACCAGTTCGCCATGCGGGACCTGACGAAGGAGCTCTATTAATAGTTTGTGTATTGCGCAGGGCGCAACCTTCTTAAGAAGAATGCGAACCCCTGCGTGTATGAGCGACGCGCAAGAGTCGTTGGAAACCAGGCTGATGGATACGTATGTGCATGTCGAGGCGATGCTGCAGGCAGGTCTTGACAAGCAGCGTTCGACGATTCTGTACTCGGGCACGTTCAAAGGATTCGCGCGCGTGGGCAGCGTGGAGTATCTCATCTTGGAGAACGGGGATTATTTCGGCGCCCACGGGATAAATTGGGGAGGGGATGCGCGGTTGACCAGCGAACGGATCTATGTGGCACACGACCGCGTGATCTCCATCTCAGAGTCTCGGAAAGAGACGAAGAAATAGCGCCGCGGATTGAGCGGGCGCTCC
The DNA here is from genome assembly GCA_964445485.1 of uncultured Methanosarcinales archaeon. Classification (GTDB taxonomy): domain Archaea; phylum Nanobdellota; class Nanobdellia; order Woesearchaeales; family ARS49; genus CAYUPS01. The sequence continues at coordinate 19,244 of CAYUPS010000010.1, forward strand.
GACGCAGCCCATACCCATGTCGTACCAAATGATTTTATAGGCCGAAGACAGGATTTGTCCAAAGAGATTTGAGGTGAGAGAATCCCATGAAAAACTCCCAAATGATGATTTTCGCGATTGTCGCGCTGGTCGCGATTGTCGGCGCGTATGTGGTGATCAATGACGGTTCGACGATGGGCGAAGCGGTCAAAGTACCGGGCGCCACCTGTTCAGAAACCGACGACGGGATGGACGCATATGTCAAGGGCGTAACGATGATCTCGACCGGAAACGGCACGAATGTCCTGCGTCAGGAAGTAGACACGTGCGTCTCGTCGAAAAAGCTCATCGAGTATGATTGCCTTCCGGTCAAGAAGCTGAATGTGATTCGGCGCATGGCGCTCACATGCCCCAATGACTATATCTGCAAAGATGGCGCGTGCAGGAAGCCCTGCACGCCGAGAGCGTGCCCTGCTAATTCCTGCGGCAGCATGAGTGACGGCTGCGGCGGCACGATGTCCTGCGGCAACTGCTCGAGCGGCCAGGCATGCAGCAGTAGCAACGAATGCATGTATGTAGTGGAATCCGGCGGAAGCGCCGCGTGCATGGCACCTGAGTGCCCTGCGGGCCAGGTCGTCAATCTCACGGGGACTGTGAGCGGCGATCAGTGCCAGGACTTCAACTGCATCGCGAACACGTCGAGCAGCGGTTCGGGCAACCAGAGTTCGCCCTCGAACCAGTCG
>CAYUPS010000010.1:20065-43426 GCA_964445485.1 uncultured Methanosarcinales archaeon
CGCGAACACGTCGAGCAGCGGTTCGGGCAACCAGAGTTCGCCCTCGAACCAGTCGAGCTCGCCGTCGAATCAATCGTCCGGCAACCAGACGCAGAGCTGTTCTTCCGAGAGCAACAGCTCCTTCTGCTCTCGCCTCGGCAAGAACTGCGGCAGTGTCAGCGCCAAAGACAACTGCAACGTGACCCGTTCAGTCAACTGTGGCAGCTGCGGAGCGGGCTACACCTGCACCTCGAACAACACATGCCAGGCGTCGGGCAATCAGTCGTCCGGCAACCAGACAGGCGGCAACCACAGCTGAACAAGTTATTTTCTTCTTTTTTTTCATTCTTTCTTTTTGTATAGAAAATTATTTAAGCCTCGACGGACTCATGCAGCCCGATGGCGAAGCGAGGCAGACCCGTGCGCTCTGAAGTGCGGCAGCACATCGTCGAGATACTCAACGCGATGGGCTCGGGCTACGGCTACGAGATCCACAAGGCATACAACGACCTCTTCGCGCCCACGACGCGAGAGAACGTCTACTACCATCTCAAGAAAGGCGTGCAGATCGGCGAGTTCGAGATTGACCGGGTGAAAGTCGAGCAGGGAGAGTACAGCTGGGGCAAGACCGTCGAGAAGACCTACTACAAGCTCGGGCCGAACGCGCATCCCGCCGCGAACCCGCGCATCGCGCAGTATTTCGAGAAGCGGAAGACATGAGAATCCGCGTTCTGTGCATCGGCAAGCTCAAGGAGCGCGCCACCAAGGACTGGCTCGCGGAGTACCAAAAACGCCTCACTAAGTATGCTCCCGTCAGCTGGCTCGAGATCCGCGAGTCCTCACCGAAGCAGGAAGCGCAGGATATCCTCCGGAGCGCAAAGGACAGCGAGTTCATGATACTCTTCGACAGGCAGGGCAGGACGATGGCAAGCGAGCAGTTCGCCGACCTGCTCAGGCGCAAGACGCTCGAGACGGATATCCTCTTCGTCCTCGGCGGCCCCGAAGGCGTCACGGAAGACGTCAGAAAGCGTGCGCAGCTATGCCTCAGCTTCGGGCCCATGACGTTCGGCCACCAAGTCGCCCGCATCATGGCCGCCGAGCAGGTGTACCGGGCCTTCACCATCATCAAAGGCGAACCCTACCACAAGTAGTCGTACCGAAGCATTATATAGTATTTCGGCCGTCGAAACCCTATGCGCGCATATGCAGCACTGGCAGCGATCGCCGCCCTGCTCCTCCTCTCCTCCTGTCTCCCCATCAATGACCTGCCCACCAGCCCCGCGAAGCCAGGACAGCGCGCCTACGAAGGAACAGCAGGCGCCGCGACCTCCTACGAAGGCTACGCCGAAGCGGCAGACTACTGGTTCAACGGCGAGTCTCCCTTCAAGCTCATGAACGATGCGTTCAGCATCGAGCCCGACATGACCAGCATCCTGCTCGATGTCGTGGTCGACACGCACAGCACCAGCGGCGTCGCCTACAAGACAGGCTACTACTGGGACGGCGCGCAATGGCAGGAATTCGAGCTCGAAGGCCAGGCCATCTCAGGCACGGGCTGGCTCAAGGGCGGCGGCACAGCGAGCCTCTCCATCCCCCTCGAAGATCTCCCCGAAGGCGAGAACTACATCGTCACGTACCCGTGCGAGCGCGTCGCAGGCGAGTGGAAATGCGGCTGCCAGGGCGCGAGCGGCCCCTGCGGGTTCTGGACGCTCCACACATTCACCATCGAGAAGCACTCATGCCCCTCCGTCCCCATCCCCGTGTGCGAGGAGAACCACACGCTCACCACCTCCGTCGATGAGGAGAGCGGCTGCGTCACGGCCTACACCTGCGAGCCCGAGCTGCCCGGCGAACCCTGCCCGCCCGCCCCCTTCTGCGAAGAAGGCGCCTCGACAGTCGTCGACCAAGCGGACGGCTGCGACGTGTACAGCTGCTGCCCGCTCGGCGCGACAGCGCCCTGCAGCGAAGAGCAGAAGAACGAAGGCTATTCCGACCTGAACACTGCCGCGCTCGGCGAATGCCCGCGCTACCGCTGCTGCGCGCCAATCTCCATGCCGCTCTGCGTCGAAGGATACGAGATCTACAACCCCGGCCCCGACGCGAACGGCTGCCCCCAGAGCAGCACGTGCGTGCAGTCAGGCCAGCCGCCGTGCCCACTCTACGCCTGCGAAGCGTCGATACTCTCCTGCAAGAGCAATGAGACACATGTCTCAGTGCAAACCTATAATGATGACGGCTGCGCGATGTGCCCTGAAGAGAAATGCGTGGCCACGCTCAATCCGTTCCTGGTCGCGGGCAATTCTCCCAATACGGATCCTGCGAATGATTTCCTGTTCGTTGAAGAAGATGTGTTCAATGAGTTCTGGCCCAACCGCCTCATCTCCTGCGGCAATAGCTGCGGGAATGTGAATTTCAACATAGACTGGTCTGCGCAGAATGTCATCGTCTCGCTCATGGGCCAGCAGAATACCGGCGGCTTCAGCATCAAGCACACGCAGCTCATCGATGTCGGCAGCGCACTAGCAGTCCTTGTCGAAGAGAAGCGTCCGTCTGAAGGTGATGCAGTTGCCCAGACAATCACGTCGCCGGTCGTGGCATCCAAAATTCCGCGCCTTGACAAGCCAGTCGCGTTCGTCCACAGCCCTAGCGGCAAAGTCTATATCCTCGTGGCTGCCTCAGATGACCATCTTGTGAGGATTGTCCCGTTGGATTCCATCAATGGCCAGACTGCGGCTCAGAACGCTTGTGAAGCCTACGACGGCATCTGGGCGCAGGGTCAGACCGGCGACTACTTCTGCAACCTGCCCGCGCCTGACGCAGGCGATGCGTGCGACGAGAGCAAGGACTGCTCGAGCGGCATCTGCAAGCATGCGGGCGATCATGGCGAGTGCTTCGATCACATGCACCTCAACGGCTGCGTCACAGTCTGGACAGGCAACCCCAACACCGCAGCGTCGATGTGCACGTAAGAATTCTAGCGAGGCAGGTTCGCCATCGCGCGCAAAAGCCCCATCACTGCGTAGGATTCTCGTTTTGACAGCATAGATCGCCCGATGATATGTTTCCACAGGCGCCGCTGCGTGTCTGCCATGGTCTTGCGCGGCCAGGGGATGCGTGAGAACACTTCGTCGAAGAGGATGTCGATCTGCTTGATCTCCGTCTGGGTGATGGGGCGGAAGTGCTTGATGATGTGATCCTCTGCTGTGGCGCGGAACACCTCATAGCAGATGACGGCGACGGCGTGCGAGAGGTTCATGGATTTGTAGTCGCGGTGCGTGGGGATGGTGACGAGGAAGTCGCACTGCTTGATCTCGTCATTGACCATGCCGAGGCCTTCGCGGCCGAAGACGAGGCCGATCTTGAGTTTCTTGTGGTCGAGTTCGGCGAGGCGCGAGCCGAGCTGCTGGGGCGTGATGGGCGTGCGCAGGAGGTGGTAGTCCGTGCCGACCTCTGAGCTCGTGCTGATGAGATAGTCGAACGCCTCGCGCACTTCCCGGAAGTCGCTGGCGAGATGGACGCGCTTGAGCGTGGTCTTGGCGTGCTTGGCGCGGTCCTGCGCCTCTTTGCCGAGCAGGTCGCATTTGGGCCGCACGACCCACAGGTCAGTCATGCCGAAGTTGGCCATGACGCGGGCGATGGCGCCGACGTTGCCGGCGTTCTCGGGCTCGATGAGGACGACGCTGATCATGCGCCGGATGAGTGACGGGCGCTTTATAAAGCGAGTGGGCGGCGCACGAATGCGTCCAAGGCGCCCCGGAGCGCGGCGACGTGCGTGCGGATGCGCTTCTCGAGCGGCCAGTGGCGCGGCGTCTCGAACGTGCACGCATGGCCTCCCTTGCTCTTGTAGACGTATCCTTCGAGCGTCGTCCATTCAGAATAGCGGCGGTTCTTGGCGCTCGGGTACAATACCGCGCCTCCCTCGCTGTGCGCGCCCCAGACAGTCTTGCCGTCCCACACCTGCGCGACGCGCCGCACAGCGCGGATAACCGCGGGATGGAGGAGCCGCAGAGGGTTGTCGCAGGCCTCGAAGAGGAAGAACGCGCGGGGGTTGGTGCGGGGATTGCTGCCTTGCTCCCGCGATGCGGGGTTGGACTCGTGCAGGTCGATGGCGAGAGAGTATCCCTTCTTGCGCAGGTTGCGCAGGACGATGCCGCATTCCGGGACGAGCGTTCCCGCGTGGAAGTGGCAGTTGAGGTCCTTGCGGTGCGGCGGGCGGCGCTCGTGGCGCTCGAACCCCCACGGATTGATGCACGGGAACGCATGGAAGGTGCAGTCCCGCGTGTAGCGCGCGGCGTGATGCTCGAGGAAATCGAGGAGGGCGAAGACGCCCGCGGGTTCGGAGCCGTGGATGCCTGCGGCGAGGAGCACATGGCGCGGGCCGGATCCACGGGTTATGCGGAAGACAGGATACACCTCGCTGCCGGGGTGCTGGATGCGTCCGATGCGGCGCACGGCGCAGCCGCGCAATGCTGCGACGCGGCGCGCCACTTCACGAGAATATGACCGTACCTGTTCGTCGTTCTCGACAGCCATCAGACCCAGACGACATCAGCGAACTTGTGCTTGGTGGCGATGAGGATGATGTCGATGAGGTACCAGATGCCGAATCCGCCGAACGTGACGATCTTGAGGATGCCCATGCCGACTTGGCCCATCATGAACCGATCGACGCCCCAGTAGCCGAAGAGGATGGAGAGGACGAGCGTGACGACCCAGTTGAGCTTGCGGGCCATGGCTCAGCACCGGACCCAGCTGCCGCAACCATCGGTGGTCGCGGGGACGCACTGGGGGACGGCGGCGACCGCATCAGCGGGGCAGCCGCCCTTCTGCTGGACGAGCAGTTTGGAGCAGCAGAACGCGCCGGGAATCATCGCGGCGCCGGATTGCGCGCCTTCCACGTCGTAGACGAAGTTGCCCGTGACGAAGGCGCGGGGCGTGCTCTCGTTGTCCCATGAGAGCGTGGAGGCGAGGGCGAGGACGGCGATGACGAACACGCCGATGAGGACAAGTACGTCTCCTTGGAGCCAACCTCGCGCTGCCATAAACAAAGGGTCGCGAAACGGGTATAAAAATGTTGTGTTATTACTTGAGGAAGCCGCCGAAGACATTCATGAGCACCATGACGAGGGTGCAGGCGGAGATGATGTGCCAGGTGAGGAGGGCGCTCCGCTTGGGAAGCAGGCCCTGGAGGGCGGTCAGCAGCATCCTGCCGCCGTCGACCACCCACAGAGGCAGGAGGTTGAAGAGGCCGATGCCCAAATTCAGCATGGCCAGGTTGTAGAGCAGGGCGAAGACCCATTCGACAAAGCCTGCGATGAATTCGCCCGCGCGCCCCTGGAAGCCTTCGGTGAGGCGCAGATGGCCCTTGGCCATCACGCCGAGCAGCGCCGAGCCGTCGTCTTTTGCGCCGAGCGTGAGCGTGTGTGCGGTGCGGTTCGTGTAGAGCTTCACGGTCTCGCCCGCCCCATGATCCGCGAGCGCCGCCGTGAATTCCTCCATCGATTTGACGGGCGTGTCCTCAAGGGCGATGATGCGGTCTCCCACGCCGATGCCGGCGAGATCCGCAGGGCCGCCTGCGGTGATGTTGGCGACGCTCACGCCATCCTGCGTCCATATCATGTCCGATACCGCGGGCGCTATGGCAGTCAGCGCGAGCATGACCATGATCGCAGTGAGGATGTTCGCGAACGGTCCGGCGGAGAACACCGCCAGCTGCTCGGACGGCCTGCGCTTCGCCAGCTCGGCCTCATCCGGCTCGACGAACGCGCCGGGGATGATTGGCACGATGATGCCGAGCGCGGCGAGTCCGCTGCTCTTGACAGGCACGCCGTAGCGGCGCGCCATGATGCCGTGCGAGAACTCATGCACGACAAGGATGGCGAAGATGCAGATGATCCAATAATCGAAGCGGACGAAGAACACGCCGTCGGCGTCGATAGGCAGGACGGGCATGATGCCGGCGACGGCGGTGGGCGAGAGGAAGATGTCGCGCGTGCTGATGAGCAGGATGTAGAGGATGAGCGCCATGCCGCCGAATCCCCCGATGGTCGCGATCCATCCCATCCACCACAGGATCCCCGGGAAGCGGCGGGCGACGGAGGACATCCAGCGCAGGCCGACCTGCGTCTTGTACAGGATCATGTACAGGAACGGCCAGAACACGCTCTGGATCTCGATCTGGTGGCGGCGGCGCCAGAAGAACAGGCAGAGGAAGATGACAAAGAGGATGCTGATGGCCGTCGATGGGTCTCCCACGAGCGCGGACAGGTCCATGATCCTCTTTTTTTATGATGCCCGAACGCTCACTTCTTGCGCTTGGGCTTGAACTTGTGAGCGTTGCACTTGCGGCACGTCGCGTCGCCCTCGGCGACCTTGCGCGACGGGAGGCGCATGACGGTGTGGCAGCGCCTGCACACGAACTTGTTACGGAAGAGGCGCGCTTCTGCTTCAGGGAATTTCGCCATGATTATTCAGCTCCGCGGACTTGCTTCATGACCTTGGTGCCCATGATGACCCAGTAGAGGATGCTGCCACCCTCTTGGATCTGTCCCTTGAGCTCCTCGGGGATCTTCATCTCGACAGTCTCGTACGTCTCGAGGTCCATGACCGTCGCCATGTCACCTGTGATGCTCATGATCTGGGCTGTGCGCTTGTCGATGACGGGGACTTCGACGTTCTCCTGCGCGCCGACGACGAATTCACGCTTGCGCTCGTCCAAGAGTCCGATGCCTTGGATGCGGCACTTGGCGCTGCCGTGCTTGCCTGATTTGGAGTGCGCGACGTCAACGACGCGGCAGGGTGCGCCATCGATGAGGATGAAAGAGCCGTCCTTGATGGAGTTGGCACCGACGAGCTTTGTGGTCATTATCAAAACCTCAGAGTGCGGGGGAGCCTCGGATTGTTTATAAAGGTATTGTGAAGAGGGACAGCGAAGGACTAATCTTATTAAGAGAACACGCAGAACGCGCCGCATGGCACAGGCAACAAGACCGCAAGGCATCAACGCGATCCTCGACTGCACGACCCAGGACGACTGGGGCTGCATCCATCCCACTCCCGCGCGCATCGACATCACCGGACAGCCCAACGCGATCAGATTCTCCGACGCGTCGTTCGAGCCGATGTACCTGCACGGCTGGACCAAAGACTTCCAGGGGCTCTCATGGAAGGACGGCTACCGCAACGATCCGCGCCCCACGCACGGCATCCAGGACATCGGCGGCGTGTGCGACGCGATCGGCAACGGCTGGGGCCCCGTGATCGTGCGCGCTGCGGTCCTCGCCGACGGCCGCGTCTATGTCTGCGACTCTCCCGTGCGAGATGAGAAGTACACCGCTGTCGCGCTCCCGTGCCTCTTCCAGGAAGCGTACCGCAGATTCGTGCAGGCCAAACCGAGCCCGGGCAAGACGCTGATCATGTGATCAGAGCCAGCCGAAGAATCCTCGCCGCGGCGTGCGTTTGTGCCGCGCGGACCGCCGCATGTGCGCACTCAGCTCTTTATCCAGCAGCGCGTGGTCGGGATAGCGCGCTTCGTCCGCCTTGAACGCGGGGCCGTGGTGGCACTGCCGTCCGGGCTTGGAGGGGAACTTGTGCTTCTTGTGCAGCATCTCGTGATGCATGACGTAATCGAGCAGGTCGGGACGCTCGAGCAGGAATTGCGAGATCGTGATGGTGTCCGTGCCGTACTCATACGTGCCGACGGGGTTCAGCGATTCGGAGAGGCGCAGGTTGGGCCGCTCCATCAGCCCGGCGAAATACAGCCGATTGACGCGCATGAACGACTCGAAGAGCACAGGATGCGATTCGGTCTTGGGGATCTCCTTGTGCACATCGCGCAGGAAGTTGTGGTACAGCTCCATGTTGATCGTGAGCTTCTTCCTGCGGAACATCTTGCACATCAGTTCCTGAATGAGGCCGAGCTGGATGTGCGGGCTCACTGATTCCCACTGGCGCGAGAGCTTGACGCTCACGCGGTCGCCCCGCATGCGGATGTTGCCGTTGAAGCCGCGGAAGTGCCCGTCATATTCGAGCGCGGTCTGGTAGGGGCAGGGCTTCTCAGGATACAGGAGTTCGTAGGCCTTCTGCACGAGGTCCATGGAGCGCGAAGCTGCGGGCGGTTGCTTATTAGCGTTGCTGCTTGCGCGGATAGATCCGCTGCCCGATATCGCGGAGCGCATCGTAGTGGTGCGCGGGGATCCTTCGCCGCAGCGCCTCGGCGCGCAGGGCAAGAAGCGGCATGAGATCATCGGAGCAGTGCCCGTTCACGATCTTGACAGAGCCTTCGGCGCGCAGCACGCTCAGCGCCTCTTCGAGAGGCATGCCGCCTGCGTAGTCTGGGAAGATGCCGATGACGCCGGTGAGCGAGGAGTTGAGCCGCGCGTCATGTATGACCCGCTCGAGCTGGGTCTGGAGGCCGGAGACGCGGATCGGCGATCGCGCGTCTGCCTGCGCCGAGAGCATCACGGTGAGCGCGTCGATGGCATCGTACGGCAATCGGAACATGCCGCGAGAGGAGCATCGCAGGTATTTAACCCTTGCCGGCCCGTCGGGACAAGATTAATATAGCAGCGCGCGTGCGCAGCGGCCGGTGATGCATCCATGAATCTGAAGAACAAGATCCTGGGAACCATCGGCCTCGCAGGCCTCGCGATCGGCGCGTACGCCATGAGCGGCCGCCCCGAGGCGCGCGCAGAGGGAGAAGTCGGCTTCTTCCAGGAGCCGGGCGTGAGCGACATGTGGACCGCGGCGGACAAGGACAAGAACCTCGTCGTGAGCGAGACCGAGCTCTCGGACATGCTCAAGGATCTCGGCTACAGCGGCGCTCCGGTGCCTCCGGGCCACGCCGTGCGCATCCGCGTCGGCAAGAACTACGAGAAAGTCTACTCGCTGCGCAAGTATGACGGCACGGGCGGCATGTTCCACCTGCACGTCCCCGCCGCGGTGTATGAGAAGTACACGGGCAAGACGTTCACGGGAAAGCCAGAGTGAATTTTTCTTTTCATTCTCTTTTTTCGAGGTATCAGTATGCGTGCCACTCATACCTGAGTATTGCGCCGACCTTGCCGATGTCGCGCAACTGCGCGCCCTCGCGCGTCTCTGTCGAGATGATCTTGACGGTCGTGTTGAACTGCTTGGCGGTCGCCTCGAACTGGTCGATCACGTCCTCCTCGAGCGCTTCGCTGAGCATGAGCGTGTCGACCACGCCGTTCTCGAGCGCCTTCTGCACCTCGATCTTGCCGTACGCGACCATTCCCTGCTTCGTCGCGAGGAGCTCGAGGAATTTCCCGACGGTCGCGATCTCGTCCGCCACTTCTTCCCGCGCGAGCACGTCCTGGCTGCGGTCGAGCAGTTCCTGCAAGCCGAAATCGTCGGTGTAGGAGAGGTCCTTGACGCCGATGATCTTGCGCTGCAGGTCTCCTGTGAGGTAGTTGCCTTCGAGGAATTCGTACTTGGCCGGGCCCGGGCCGCCGACGATGATGCCTTTGATGTCCTGCCTGCCGAGGAACTGGTCTTTCATGAGCTCGGCGACTTTCTGGTAGTGCTCGCCGACGGCGATCTCGCGGTTGCGCTGGAAACGGACTGCCGACTGGCCGCCCGCTTTCATCTTGCCCGGGATGTGCGAGTGCGTCTTGGAGAGCACGATGATGCTCTTGCCGCGGAGCAGGCCGAGCGTGGCGTCGCGCGAGTCGAGCGTGACAAGCGCGTACGTCTCGCGCTCCTCGAGCATCTCCTGCAGCACATCGAGCTTGAAGTCCTTGTCGCACCGGTAGAGGCGCATCTTCATCGGCACGGGCGGCTCGATGCTCCATACGCGCACGTCGGATTTGCCCTGCGCGGCGGCGATGTTGCCGCTGAACGCCAAGAGGCCGTTGGGCGGCGTCTGCTTGTAGATGCGCAGGTGCTGGATCATGCGCTCGAGCGCATCGATGACGTTGTTGCGCGTCCCTGCGCTCTTGATGTTCGACGCGGTGCCTTGCTCCTGCTGCAGGTGCTGGATGATCTTGATGAGGTCGTAGCCCGCCGGCACGTAGACCGTGACGAATTCAGTGTGGGGGGCGCGGTAGCTCTCGAGCTCCTTGACGAACTTCTTCATGTGGTAGCGCTGGTGCGTCGAGAGAGCCATGGATTATTCACCGGTCCGCGATCTCACACCGGGAGCGCCGGCGCAGAGCCTTGGCTACAGAGAAGAGACAGTGCCCGCGGTGTGCGCGTGCGCCATGAGCAGAAACCAAGCGAGTGCGGCTTATTAAGGTTGCGGAATCTATCTCGGAGAAGGATACCTTTAAAAATACCCCTCGACTCCTGCGTCCACACTCATTCCTGAGGATACGCTTATGGCAGACAATGACAAGGGTCTCGGGCCGGTCAAGCGCTTCGGAACGCGCTACGGCACCACGGTCAAGTACAAGCGCGCACAGGTCGAGAAAGAGCAGAAGAAGCCGCAGAAATGCCCCTACTGCCTCAAGCTCGCCGCCAAACGCATCGCAGAAGGCATCTACGTGTGCCACAAGTGCAATTCTAAGTTCACCGGCGGCGCCTACAGCGTCACGCCCGTGAAGATCCAGGAAACCCAGTCCACGCAGGCCCATCCCGTCGAGGAAGCCGTGCAGGATGAGGACTTCGACGAGACCCTGGACGAGACTGCGGAGGCCGCATAATGGTCAAGTACACGTGCTTCAGCTGCAGCAAGAAGATCAGCGAAGACCTGCTCGGCAGGCGCGTCCGATGCCCGTACTGCGGCAGCAAGATTCTCTACAAGAGCCGCGGCGCGACCACCGTCGTCAAGGCGGTCTAGAGCGAGATGGCTGCGAATCCTGAGGCGCAGGAGAAGATCCAGCGCTTGACCATCATCGAGCAGAACATGCAGCAGCTCCTGCACCAGAAGCAGCAGTTCGGCTCGCAGGCGTTCGAGGTCGAGAGCGCCCTCAAGGAGATTTCTACGACAAAGAGCGCGTACAAGATCATCGGCAACATCATGGTCCAGCAGGAGAAGGACACCCTGCAGCGGGATCTCGCGGACCGCAAGGAGATGATCGCGCTGCGCATCCAGACCATCGAGAAGCAGGAAGCCGCCCTCAAGGAGAAAGCCAAGAAGCTCCAGGAAGAGGTCATGGGCGCGCTCAAGGAGTGAGCATGATGGACCCTCTTCAGATGGCTGTCGCGTCGTTGCGCGAGCTCGCGCAGGACAGCTCGCTGCCCCGCGGCGTCATCGAGAAGCTCACAGGCATCATCGCCATTCTCTCGCAGGAGGGCACGCAGCCGTCCCTGCGCGCGAGCCAGGCATTGCAGCGCATCGAGACGCTCGCCGAGGAGAGCAGCATCCAGTCAGACACGAGGATGCAGCTGTTCAACGTGTCATCGATTCTCGAGACGCTCTGATCAGCGGCGCTTGACGACGAGGATGGCGCGCGCGAAGAGCGCATTCGGCACGAGCGCCACATCGCCAGAATCAGTCCGCAGTCTCGCCTGGAAGATGTCGACGTGCTCGACGACGCCCTCGAGAGAGTCGACGCGCACGCGCTGGCCGGGTTTGAGCCGCGCGCGCCACAGCAAGGAGATCCCCGCGAGAAGGTTCGGCACGACATCGCGCAGCGCGAGCAGCACTGACACGAGGACGGCGAAGAGCACCACGGCGAGAATCGAGTACAGGACGACCTGGCTGAGGCCCAGCTGCGTGATCGCGATCAGGACGGTCGCCGCGTACACGATGTATTCGATGCCGCGCGCGATGAACGGCTCAAGGAAGAAATGCACGCCCCTGCGGCGCAGCAGCCACTCGATGCCGAGGCCGTGCAGGCCGACTTCGGCCAGGCGGCCGAGCACCTTGCCCACGATCAGGCCGATGAGGAGGATGACGACCGCCGTGACCAGCCGGAGCAGCAAATCAGACGCGGAGGCGACAAGAGCCATGCAGGAGGCTCACGAAGCGATATTTTTAAATGTTGTGACGGGGTAGGACAGGCAATGGTAGATTATGACGCGCAGATCAAGGAACTCGAGGACCACCTGCGCAAGCTCCAGTACAACAAGGCGACCGAGCACTACTTCGGCGTCATCCGCGCCAAGATGGCGCAGCTGCGCGAGAAGAAGGAGAAGCGCGCGTCCACCAAAGGCGGCGGCGCGGGATGGTTCGTCAAGAAATCAGGCGACGCGACAGTCGTGCTCCTCGGCTTCCCCAGCGTCGGCAAGTCCACGCTCCTCAACAAGCTCACCGGCGCCAAGAGCGCGGTCGCCGCCTATGAGTTCACCACGCTCACAGTCGTGCCAGGTGTGATGAAGTACGGCGGCGCGCAGATCCAGATCCTCGACGTCCCCGGCATCATCCAAGGCGCCGCCTCCGGCAGGGGCCGCGGCAGGGAAGTGCTCGCCATGATCCGCTCCGCAGACCTCGTGCTCATCCTCATCGACGCGCTCCATCCCGAGCACCTGGCCGCCCTGCAGAACGAACTGTACGAGGCGAACGTGCGCGCCAACCAGCGGCCTCCCGATGTGCGCATCGTCAAGAAGGACAAGGGCGGCCTGAATCTCGCCACGACCAAGAAGCTCAAGGTGTCCAAGGAGACGATGGAGGCGATCTGCCGCGAGTTCCGCATCAACAACGCGGACATAGTCATCCGCAGCGAGATCGATGCGGACCAGTTCATCGACGCGCTTGCCGCCAACCGCAAGTACATCCCGGCGATCACCGTCGTGAGCAAGGTGGACCTCGTCGACACCAAGAAACGGGCAGAGCTCGAGAGGACGCTCAAACCCACCGTCATGGTCTCGGCGAACACCGACGAGAACATCGACAAGCTGCGCGAGGCGGTGTTCGGCGCGCTGGATTTCATCCGCATCTACCTCAAAGAGGTCAACAAGAAGCCCGATCTCGAGGAGCCGCTCATCCTGCGCCGCGGCGTGACCTTGCGCAGCGTGTGCGAGCACATCCACCGCGATTTCGTCAAGAAGTTCAGGTACGCGCGTCTCTGGGGTCCGGGAGCGAAATTCCCCGGACAGGTCCTCTCGAACCTGGACAAGCCAATGCTGGACGGCGACATCGTCGAGATCCACACCACCTGAGCGCAGACTTTTAAGCGATGACGCACCGGCGGCGGCCATGGACGCTGACGGCCTGATTGATCAATTCTACAAGCATATTGCTGCGCATGACATCGCGATCATGGAGCATGTCGAGCCGTTCGCGCAGAAATTCATGGACAGACCTGATGAGGCTATCTCGGATATTGTTGCGGTGTACGATCGTGCGCTCGACCAGGCATACACGCAAAACGACGGGCACAACTACAGGGGTTTTGTCCAGGCGATGTGCGGCGGACCCGCCGAGGGAATCCCTTCAGCGGTCTACAATGCTGTCGGCGCGGTCTATCCGTATCTCGGGAGATCCCAGCGCGACAAGGCATTGCGCAGCATCATGAGTATCCTCGACAACATCAATTCATTGTACATCCAGGTATCGCACACGCCCAATATCCGTGAACCGCTCCTGCTCGGGGACATACTCGCCTTGCGGGCGCACTACTTCCCCGGTGTCGATACTGAGTGCAGGAAGTTCGAGAAGATGCAGAGCTTCTTCGATTGCCAGAATGACCTCATGGATGGCCGGGGGCTCTTCCGCCCGAAAATGGTCAAGAGCGACTTCCTCATGGCCGTGTCTCTGCTGCACAGCGACTTTAGCGAATGGGGCGAGCAATATGCGAAGAGCGCGCATCAAGGGTTCCTCGACCGCGTCTGCACGGGTCTCGCAGCGTTCTTCATCGGTTTCGGCGGGGATGAGGAACGTGTCGCGAGGCAGACGAATAACTGCAAGAAAGGACTGCCGGTATGCTTGCATGAGCGCATTGATGCGGCCATCGCGCGGCATGACTGGGTCGTGCCGCAGGACTTCGAGCCGCACCGCTTCACCAGGCAATAAGATTTTTATAGCTGCAAGACGCATGCCGCCCAGCATGCCTGAAAAAGACAGCATCGAATCGCTCATCAATGATCCCGAACTCCAAAAAGAGATACAGAAGATACTTCTTGGCGATCTCATCCACGAGATGAACGTTCTCTACATGGCCGCACCGCATACCGTGACGCAGAAGCCCCTGGATGTCGTCAGCAACATCAGTGCGTACATCAGGTATGAGGCGATCCGCCGTGAACTCAACCGCAGGGAGCGCGAGCGCTATTACATCGAGGATGACGGACGGTAATTTCGCGCGGACGCTCCTGCGATGGTACGATGCGCATGGGCGCGACCTGCCGTGGCGCCGCACACGCGATCCGTACGCCATTCTCGTTTCTGAGATCATGCTGCAGCAGACGCAGGTGCCGCGCGTGATCCTGAAATGGAAAGAATGGCTCGAAAAATTTCCGACAGCGCAATCACTCGCCAAGGCCTCGCAGCGCGAAGTCATTCTTGCGTGGGCAGGCCTGGGCTACAACAGCCGTGCGCTGCGCCTCAAGCAGTGCTGCGAGCATGTCGCTGAGCACGGCTGGCCACGCGATCCCGAGGGTTTGCAGGCGCTGCCGGGCATCGGCAAATACACCGCCCATGCCATCGCATGCTTCGCCTTCGGCAAGCGCGTGGCGCTCGTCGATATCAATGTGAAACTCGTGCTCTCGCCGTTCATAGGTCCCGATGCGGACGATAAGACTGCATGGGCGCACGCCGCGAAACTGTTGCCGCAAGAGAGGTTCTACGATTACAACCAGGCGCTCTTTGATCTGGGCACAGTCATACGCTCAGGAGATCTATCTTCGCTGCCGCTTGAATTCCAGCGGATGTACGCAGGCGTCGAGTTCAAACGGAAGAAGAGCGCCGAGAAACTCCATGGGGGCTATCCGATGCGGTTGTACCGCGGCGCGCTGGTGCAGTTTTTGCGGGAGACCGACGGGCACAGCGCGACATTGAGCGCGTGCAAGCGGCGTCTTGGCGAGAAATTGGCGGCGCAGAGCGAAGGTTTCGTGCTGGCTGTCGCGAGGAATCTGGAGAAAGACGGCATCGTGACCTGCGCGAACGGCAGGGTCACGCTGAGGTAGTCAGCGATCGGACGTACTCTTCCTTGGTGTTGAAGCCGCTTTTGCGCGCGAGCTTCTCGATGGCCTTGTCGAACCAGGAGCCGTACTGCGCGGCCTGCTTCTTGCGGAAGGCGACACTGTGCGGCAGGCCGATCTCTTGGGCGATCTCGCGCAGGACGACCTTCTTCTCGCCGTCTGCGACCTTGTGTTTGCCGTCGATACCCATGGCGGCGATGATGACCTCATCGTCGAGGAATGGCACGAGGACGCGGATGCCGAGGTTCTTGCCCAGCAGCGCGTCGCGAGTGAGGTCGCGTTTCCACATGACGTCGCGCAGGCCGCGCCAGCACTCCTCGTTGACGTTGGCGCAGTCTGCGTGGCGCTCATACCCGCCGAATATCTCTTCGCTGCCGAGGCCGCCGATGAATGTGGTGATGCCGTCCGCTTTGGCAAGGTCCGCGGCAGCGGCGACGACGGCGCCGACGCCCAGGCGCAGCGTATCGACTGTGTCGTAGAGCCGTGCTGTGCGGCGGAAGAGCGTTTCCATCTCCTCGAGTTTGAATGCGCGGGAGCGGACGCGCACGCCGATGACCGATGCGACTTCCTCCGCGGCCTTCAGGTCGGGGGAGCCTTCGAGACCGACGCTGTAGCAGATGAAATCAGCGCCAGCCTGTTTGTAGAGGAGCGCGAGGAGCGAGGAGTCGACGCCGCCGGAGAGGAAGACGCCGAATCTCTTTGCAGGGATGCGTCTCTTGACGGCGGCGAGCAGGGCCGCTTTGACATCAGCAGGCGTCGAGGACGCAGTCGTGCGCCGGAGCGCATCGATGTGCTCTTGCCATGCTGTCTCGGGCATGAGCGTGCCGCTCTCGAACTGGGAGATCATGGGCGTCCAAGCGGGGGAACTCTTTTAAAGTTGGCGAGGCTCGGCGCATCCATGAAGAAGCAGCTGAGCAAATCGGATGTGAAGGAGCTGAATACGCGCCTCGCCGCGGCATTCGGCAGGGAGGAGCTGCTCGACAAGAAGGACCGCATCGAGTCGTATGAGGATGCGGAGTGCAAGCTCATCTTGGTCAACGGCACACCTGCGCTTTTCGAGAGAGCCGGTACGTTCGTGCCGCACCTCCGTTTCCTCCTGCTGCATCCCGCTGTGCTGCCGCACGTGACGGTGGATATGGGCGCTGTCAGGTTCGTCACATCGGGCGCGGATGTGATGCGGCCGGGCATCACTGCGATCGCGGACGGCATCAAGCAGGATGATCTTGTCGCGGTCGTGGACCAGAACCACAAGAAGCCGCTTGCGGTGTGCGAGGCGCTCGTCGGCTCGGATCAGATGCGTGCGATGGACAAGGGCAAGGTATTGCGCAACCTCCATCACGTGGGCGATGCGCTCTGGACGGCGGAGTTCTAGTGCACGACGGCGAGGCGCCGGGGCTTGGGCACGAAGTTGAGGATGATGCCGTCTTTGTGCTTGCCGCTGCCGCAGAAGTCCGTGCCGTGCCTGACGATGACGAAACCTGAGTATTCCTTGTCCGCGTCGATGTCGAAGCCTTTGAGCCAGCGGGCGATGGTGTCTTTGTCGACGTCCATGATGTTCTTGCTCGCGCGGGGGCCGATGAGCTGGGCGCCTTCGATGGAGAGGCGTATCTGGTCTTTCTTGTGCTCGGCGATGTAGAGGCCGACGCTGCTGAGGCGGATCTTGTGGAGGTTGAGTTTCTCGGCGTCCTTGGTGATGAGGTAGAGCTTATCCTTGCTCGAGCGCACGAGGGTGTTGACGGTGAAGATATCCTTGAGGTCGCAGCCCCATTGGTCTTCCATCATGCCGCGGATGGTCTTGGCTTCGTGGGACGGGACGAAGACGATGGTGTTGTCGTGCATGGTCAGATGCCCCACACCGGATTGGTCTCGCGCATCATGGCGGCGATCTCCTTGAGGAGTTCTTTGTCCTCCGCGGTGAGGTATTGCTTGTAGTCCTTGTACTTGCGGAATTCCTCTTCGCTGATGGCGCTCCAGAGTGTCTCGCCTTCGTGGATGTTCTTGCCGACGACGCCGTCGGGAAGCGAGGCGGCGATGCGGGATCCGCGCTTTGCGCTGAGGATGTTCTCCTGGTTGAGCTGGATGCCTTTGACGACGGCGACGGGTTGGCCTTGCTTGTTCATGAGGAGGGTGTTGGATTTGAGTTCGCCCGCGTGGACTTCGACGCCGACGACGGCAGGGTTGCTCTGGCGGAAGACGTAGCCGCGCAGGACTTCGACGCGGCAGGGTTTGGGGAGTTTGTCGAGCTCGCCCATCTGGACTTTCTTCTGCTGGGCGACGATCCATGCCTGGTAGTCTTCGATGAGCTTGTAGATGATGGTGTTGCAGAAGGCTGTGACGCTAAACGGTATGCCTTCGGGGGCGGGGACGTTGAAACCGAGGACGACGCCGCGCAGCGGGTCCGATTGGCCGAAGCTCTCTGCTTCTGCGAGGTCTTTCTTGGTGATGGCGCCGATGGACGCGCGCTTGACGGGGATGCTGTGCTCGCGCAGGAGCATGGTGAGGGCTTCGAGGCTGCCGAGGGTGTCTGCTTTGACGACGATGCCGTCGGCGGCGGATTCGAATTTGATGACTTCGGCGACTTCTGATTGGACCTGCGCTTTGGCGTCTTCGGTCTCGTCGGGTTTGTTGGCTTCGATGAGGGGCATGCCTGCGACGGCTGTCTCGACGCCGGTGGCGACGATGCGGACGCCCGTGGCGGCGTGGACTGTCTTGACGGAGACGAATCGGGTTTTCTTCTCGCGCATCTCGGCGAGGGGGGCGGGTTCGAAGAGGGCTTTGACTTTGGTGGTGATGGGGGCGTCGATGCCGCCGATGACGATGCCATCGCCGACGTCGAGTTCGCCGTCGTAGAGGATGACGTCGAGGGCTGTGCCGAGGCCGGTGACTTCCTTGACTTCGAGGATGGTGCCTTTGGCGGGGCCGCTCTGTTTGATCTCGAGGTCTTTTTCGAGGAAGCGCTGGGCGAGGCCGGTGAGGACCATCAGGAGCTCAGGGATGCCATCGCCTGTGGCTGCGCTGACGGGGACGACGGCGACCTGTTTGGTGTAGTCGCTGACGCGGTCGAAGCGGTCTGCCTGGATGCCCATCTCGTAGAGGTTGCCGACGACAGTGTAGAGTTTGGTCTCGAGGAGCTGCTGGACGTTGGGTTGCTGGGCGTTGAGGGTGCCGATGAGGCTGGGGGCTGCTTTGGAGCGCCAGCCTTGGGTGATGTCTATCTTATTGAGGGCGACGATGAAGGGGGTCTTGTAGGATTTGAGGATCTCGATGCACTCGCGGGTCTGGGGCATGAAGCCTTCGTTGGCATCGATGACGAGGATTGCGATGTCGGCGAGGTTGCCGCCGCGTTTGCGGAGGCTGACGAATGCGGCGTGGCCGGGGGTGTCTATAAAGAGGAGGCCGGGGATGGTGAGCTGGAGTTTGATGGTGTCGAGGAGGGTGCCGCAGATGCTGCGGAGGGTCTGGAGGGGGATGATGCTGGCGCCGATGGCTTGCGTGATGCCGCCGGCTTCGCGGCTGGCGATGGCGCTGCCTCGGATGGTGTCGAGGAGGGTGGTTTTGCCGTGGTCGACGTGGCCGAGGATGGTGACGATGGGCTGGCGGAGCATGCGCTTTGGAGCAGGAGGCCATTTAAAAAGGTGACTCAGGCAGGGGTTGGGCTCGCCCGACAGATAACCCCTCGTTTTTACTACTAGCCGATACTCACACTCCGCAACCTTTATAAGGCGTCGCCCAATCTCCGCTCAAAACTTCCCAACATAGAGACTCTATCGTCGGGGGACAACCAAAATGAATGCGAAACAGTTGAGTATGATTGGTTTGCTCGTCTTCGCGCTTGTCGCGATGACGGGCCTTGTGAGCGCGATCCCGGTTGTCATCAACGAAGTTCAAGTTGATGGCACTGAGCTTGCCTCCAACGCCGCCAACCGCCTCGATATCGAGCGCGGTGACGAGGTCCAGATCCGCGTGGAGCTCGAGTCCACCTCTGACCTCGATGATGTCGAGATCCTCGCCATCATGACCGGCTATGAGTACAACGACATTGTCACCGAGCGCCTCAGCGCCAACGTCGGTCCGTTCGACATGAACGAGAACGTCACCTACGTCAAGAAGCTGAGCCTTTCGCTCCCGACCGACGTTGATGTCGACGAGTACAAACTCCGCATCATCGTCTCGGACCGCGACGGCGACGAGCTGGTTGAGAACTACAACCTGCTCATCGATGCGCCCCGCCACGACCTGGTCTTCCGTGATGTCATCTTCACGCCGAACGGCCGCGTCACCGCTGGTGCCGCCATGCTGACGACCGTCCGCCTGGAGAACAACGGCCAGCGCGACGAGGACGACGTCAAGGTCACCGTGAGCGTGCCCGAGCTCGGCGTCTCTGCCTCCGACTTCATCGACTCTGTCGATGCGGACGAACAGGAAGAGACCGAGGAGATGTACTTCCGCCTGCCCGAGTGCGCTGAGCCCGGCGTGTACGACGTCAAGGTTGACGCCTGGTACAACGACGGCCGCCGCCACATGAGCAAGACGGAGAGCATCACCGTGCTCGAGAACAGCCGCTGCAAGCCTGTCGAGCCTGCCGCCCCTGCTGCCCCTGTTGTGACTGAGCCTGCCGCTCCCGCGGCCCCGGCTGCTGTCGCGACGTCCAGCACCGTGCGCAAGCTGCTCGAGACTGTGCTGCTCGTGCTGCTCGCCCTGCTCATCGTTGTGGGTCTGATCGTGGGCTTCAGCAAGCTCGCGGCCCGCAGCGACGACGACTAAAGGCGACAATCGATTGTTTGTTTTTTCTTTTTTTTTCTTTCTCTTCTTCCGCTTCTGAGCCAAGATAGAGTATTCTCTCCGGAGTGACGGCATTCCTCCCATTTATATAGTCCAGAGACAGATTTAAAAAGGGGAACTGCCGCAATCCTCCCCCAGAGGTGATTCCTAATGGCTAAGAAGATGACAGCGATGACAGGGATGATGGGAGGCTGCTCCTGCGGTCCGGCAAGCTTCGTGAAGATGCTGATCGGATGCCTCATCATGGCAGCAGGCGTGTGGCTCTTCGTCGGCGGCTTCCGCCCGATGTGGGACAACCCCATGATGTTCGACTACTGGGCTCTCCTGTACGTCACTGCGGGCCTCTTCGTGTGGTGCGCAGGCAAGATGTGCAAGATGAAGGCCATGTGCGCAAGCTGCTCGATGAAATAAGCGGGCGGCTCTTTCTTTCTTTTCTTTCTCTTGTTCTGACGAAACATATATGAATGCCCTCGCGTCCCAGCGAGAGAATGGGATTCCTCGATAGCGTCAAGAACTGGTTCGGCGGCAGCGCAGGCTCAGCGGATAACTTCATCCGCGACGCCATCAGCCGCGGCCTCATCGAGCAGATCGCGCGCGTCGAAGTCGAATTGTCCGAGAAGGGCGGCAAAGCGGTCGTCACGCTCGCAGGATACATCAAGGACAAGCGGGGCAGGCCTCTTATCAGCCTCACCAAGTCCCAGGAATTCCCGACCCGCCGCGAAGCATACGTGCAGATGCTCAAGGAGGAAGAGCGCCTCAAGGAAGTGCTCTCCGGCGTCAAACCGGAAGACATCCTGCTGGTGTGGAAGCATGCCAACAAGCGCGAAGCCGTCTCCCCCAGCATCCACCTGAAACTCCTCCGGGATGAGTAGCGCGCCTTCCGCCATTCTCTGCGCAAGGCATATGAAACGAACGTGCAGCCCGCAGGCCATGCTCGACATATTTCACCGTGCGCTCCGCGACCGCGATGAACTCCTGCGGCGCATCGAACGGCTCGAGATGAGGATGCACCGCGCCGAGAATGCCGTGCGCGTCATCGAGACCCAGATCGCCCCGAAGAAGAAATCGTGACCTTTTTAAACACGGGGGCGCTTGCGGACACGACCATGCTCACCGACAAAGAGCTCAAGAAGCAGTTCAAGCTCAAGTGCCAAAAGGACCCCGAGGCAAACTATCCCGTCGAGACCCTCCACAACCTCGGCTTCGAGCGGCACCTGTGCGAGAAATGCAAGACGTACTACTGGACTACCAATCCCGAGCAGAGCGTGTGCGGCGAGCCCAGCTGCAGCGGCGGCTTCCGCTTCATCGGCCAATCCCCTGCCAAGAACAAGCTGGATTACGTGGGCGCGTGGAAAGCGTTCAGCAAGACATTCGAGAAGCTGGGCTACACCCCCATCAAGCGCTACCCCGTCGTCGCGCGCTGGAACCCCACCACCGACTTCACCATCGCATCCATCGCGGCGTTCCAGCCGTACGTGGTGACGGGCGAGATCGCACCTCCGGCGAATCCTCTTGTCGTGCCGCAGTTCTGCCTGCGCTTTGGCGACATCGACAATGTCGGCATCACCGGCGCGCACTACACAGGCTTCGTCATGCTCGGCCAGCACGCGTTCGTGCCGCCCGCGGACTACAAACCCAACCTGTACATGCAGCACATCCACAAATGGCTGCGCGACGGCATCGGGCTCTCTGATGCCGAGATCACATTCCACGAGGACGCGTGGGCGGGCGGCGGCAACTTCGGCCCGTCCATGGAATTCTTCAGCAGAGGTCTTGAGCTCGGCAACCAAGTCTACATGCAGTACGAGCAGACATCCTCCGGCAGCAAAGACCTCGACATCAAAGTCCTTGACATGGGCGCGGGCCTCGAGCGCGTCCCCTGGTTCACCCACGGCACGTCCACCAGCTATGAGACCACATTCCCCACCGTCATCAAGGCCATGCGCGAGCGCACCGGCATCAAGATCGACGAGACGCTCTGGCAGAAATTCCTGCCCTATGCCGCGTATCTCAACGCTGACGAAGCGGAGAACATCGAAGCGGTCTGGAAGGATATCGCCAAGAGGCTCAACCTCGACGTCAGCTCGCTCAAGGAAGCCATCCTGCCGCAGGCAGCGCTCTACAGCATCGCCGAGCACACGCGCTCGCTCCTCTTCGCCATCACGGACGGAGGCCTGCCCTCGAACGTCGGCGGCATGTACAACCTCCGCGTCATTTTGCGCCGCGCCCTCTCCCTCATCGACAGGCACGGACTCGACCTCTCGCTGCCAGAGATCGCCGAGTGGCACGCCACATACCTCAAGCCCATCTTCCCCGAGCTCACCGAGAACCTCGCAATGGTGCAGAAGGTGCTCAAGGTCGAGCGGCAGAAATTCCTCGACACGCTCAAGAGCACGCGCGCCACAGTCGAGCGCCTCGCGGACAAGCAGGTGAGCGCGGACCAGCTCGTCGATCTCTACGACAGCCAGGGCATCTCGCCCGAGATGCTCAAGGACGCCGCGCAGAAAGCAGGGCGGGAGCTCATCGTGCCCGACAACTTCTACGCCCTCGTCGCGGCACGGCATGAGCACAAGGAGCAGGAGCACGCGACAGCCCGCAAGGAGCAGATCGACCTGCCTGCGCTGCCGCACACGCACGCGCTGTATTTCGACGACTACAAGAAGACAGTCTTCCACGCCAAGGCGCTCGCGATCGTCGGGAAGCACGTGGTGCTCGACCAGAGCGCGTTCTACCCCACCAGCGGCGGCCAGCTGCATGACACGGGCCGCATCGGCCACACCAAGGTCGTGGACGTGTTCAAGCAGGGCGGCTACATCATCCATGAGATGGAGAAAGAGCCCGGCTTCAAGCCGGGCGATGATGTCGAAGGCCACATCGATGAGGAGCGCCGCATCCAGCTCGCGCAGCACCACACCGCGACGCACATCGTCAACGCGGCGGCCAAGCGCGTGCTCGGCGCGCACATCAACCAGGCCGGCGCCAAGAAGGACGTGGACAAGGGCCACATCGATATCACCCACTACCAATCATTGACCGATGAGGAACTGCGCCAGATCGAGGCCGAGGCCAACAAGATCGTGCGCGCCAACATCAAGACCAAGCTCGGCTTCTACCCTCGCGGCACGGCCGAGCAGCAGTTCGGCATGGCGATCTACCAGGGCGGCGCCGTGCCCGGCAAGCAGCTGCGCATCGTCGAGATCCCCGGCATCGACGTGGAGGCCTGCGGCGGCACGCACCTGCACAGCACGCTCGAAGCGGGGCATATCCGTATCCTGAAATCGCAGAAGGTCAAGGACGGCATCGTCCGCATCACGTTCGCGGCCGGCAAGGCGGCCATCGCGCAGCGGGATGAGAAGCACAAGATGGAAGAGGCTCTCGCGCAGGCGCTTGGCGTCTCCATCCCCGAAGTGCCGGCGCGCGCAGAGGAATTGTTCGCCAAGTGGAAGCTCGCGCGCAAGGGCAAGGCGAAAACGAAGGCGGAGCTGGAGCTCACCTCGCATGAGAGATACGACGGCGACGTGCTGGCGAGAGTGTGCGAGACGCTCAAAACGCAGGCCGAGC
>CAYUPS010000011.1:0-5855 GCA_964445485.1 uncultured Methanosarcinales archaeon
CGCTCGAGCCCTTTGGCGCAGAGCGTGCCGCAGAAACCGCCGCCGATGACGATGACTCGCATGTGTTTTGCGGTGGCCAGTATCCTATTTAAATGCTCCGGGCGGAGGAAGTTTTTTAAAGCGCGAGCGGGTCTGCCGTGCATCCTGCCAACGTCGCATAACCTGGTAGTGCGTCGGTCTCGAAAACCGATCCCTTACGGGACTGCAGGTTCAAATCCTGCCGTTGGCGTATTTTTTTCTCACGCGATGCCGACGCAGCGGCCGCCCGTCATGGGGTTGCCGGCGGCGTCGAGCATTCTCTGGCCGTGCTGCAGGAGGTAGAATTCTTGGCAGACGACGCCGTAGGTTGCCATGCAGTCGAGGGACGTGCCGGGAACGCAATGGCCGCGGACGCAGCTCGATGTCATGACCGTGTTGCGCTGGTCTCCTGTGCCGCAGCGTTGGTATTGGTGGCAGGTGCCGCCGTCCTCGCAGGGAGGGTATGAGGAGATGTCAGAGAAGTCGGCGGAGGTTTCGGAGACTGGGCCGGTGTCTGCAGGAGGGGTCTCCTTTTCAGCGCAGGCGGGAGTGCCGTCTTTGAGGGCGCACGTGCCGTTGGGGCCGATGGTCCGTTTGCAGCTGATCGTTCTTGCTGCGCTGCAGGTGCCTCGCATGTCGTTCTCTTCTTCCATCGCGCATCCGCCTTCCATGAGGTAGTCGTCATCGCACCAGCTGCAGTCAGCGTCCGTGGTGCATGCTTGGCCAATGCGGGTCTCTGCGCTGCAGCCTGCGAGGATGAGGATGCCGATGATTGCCGTGAGGGCGGCGGCGCGCATGGGCGCATCTTGAGAGTGTGCGTATATAATTGTTCGGTACTACGCAGGGGAAGAAAAAAAAAAGAAAAACGCGCGCCTACGCGGCGTTCTTGATGTCTGCGATGCGTTCGCGCACGCCGGTGAGTTCTTTTTGGAGCTGCTCTTCGTATTCTTTGAGCATCTCGATCTTCTCTTCCTTTGTCAGGAAGCCGCGTGCTGTGCCGCATGATGTTCCGCTGCAACATCCGTGTCCCATTGGTGGTTCCTCCGCCGATGTATCGGGTGACCGACATATCGGACATACGAGCCGAAAACGGCAGCAATATTTAAATATTTCGGATGTCCGATACATCTTCATGAAAGGCTGCACAGGACCCAAATGCTGCGACATGCGCGGCTTCCTCTCATTCCTCATCCTCTACATCCTCTCCAAGAAACCCATGCACGGGCAGGAGATCGCCGAAGAGATCGGCAAACGGAAAGGGCAGCATCCCAGCCCAGGCACCATCTACCCCGCCCTCAAAGCGCTCAAGGACGAAGGATTCATCGACGAGAAGAAAGATGGGAAAACAATCGTCTACACCCTCACTGACGATGGAAAGGCCGCGCTCAAAGTCGCCAAGGAGCGCTTCGTGCGGATGTTCGGCGGGCTCTTCTAATCATCCAGCATGTCGCCCCACCAGGTGAAGGGGAACGTGATGTGGATGTGGTCGCCGTACTTGTTCTCGATCGCGCGGAACTCTGCGCCGAGCATCTTGTCGAATTTCTGTCCGTCGTACGGCAGGCCGCCGACGGGGGCGCCGGCTTGCGTCGTCATGCGCTCGATGTAGACGGCGAAGCGTCCGGACGGCGCTTCTTCGATGCGGAACTGTGAGAGTTGCAGCTCGTGCGCGGCGAGCACGGCCTCGAGGTCTGTCTGCACGTCGCTGCGCAGCATCTCCTGCAGCGCGAGCATGGTGTCGTGGGTGCGCAAGTTGATGTCGCGCTTCTGGGCGGAGAGCGATGTGTAGTCGTTGAGCGTCTTCTCGAACTTGATCTTGTCGTAGGATGCCATGCCGCGCGGCACGAGGCCGACGCATAAATAGGTTGCGGTGCGCCGCAAAAAGAAACATTTTTTAAGTGGTCGGTGTCTGGGCACTCATCAAAATAAAAAGAGGAGAGACGGAGCAAGCATGAACGGCACCGCATCCAACGAGCAGAAGCAATCCTCTGCGACGCCCAAGAAATTCCTGTTCGTGACGACCTACGGCGACGGCCTATGCCTCGCCGTGCAGCTCAAGAAAGAAGGCTGCCCCGTCAAGTTCTACATCAAAGGCAAGCATGAGCAGGATGTCGGCGAGGGCTTCGTCGACAAAGTCGAGGACTGGCAGAAGCACAAGGACTGGGCCGATGTCATCGTCTTCGACGACGTTGGCTGGGGCGAACAGGCTGACAAACTGCGCAAGGAAGGCAAGAAGGTCGTCGGCGGCAGCGTGTACACCGACAAGATCGAAGACGATCGGGACTTCGGCCAGGAAGAGATGAAATCCGTCGGCATCAATGTCCTCCCCCACTGGGACTTCACGAATTTCGACGACGCCATCAAATTCGTCACAGAGAACCCCGGCCGCTACGTCATCAAGCCCTCGGGCAAGGCGCAGGACGACAAGCACCTGCTTTTCGTCGGCCAGGAGGAGGACGGCAAGGACATCCTGCAGATGCTCAGCAGGTACAAGAAGAGCTGGGGCAAGTACATCAAGATGTTCCAGCTGCAGAAGTTCGTCTCCGGCGTCGAGGTCGCGTGCGGGGCCTTCTTCAACGGCAAGGAGTTCATCGCGCCGTTCAACATCAATTTCGAGCACAAAAAGATGTTCCCGGGAGACATCGGTCCCGCGACAGGCGAGATGGGCACGAGCATGTACTGGAGCGACAAGAGCGCGCTCTTCGATCAGACCTTGACCAAGATGCAGCAGAAGCTCGCCGCCTCAGGGTATGTGGGCTATATGGACATCAACTGCATCGTCAATGCGCGCGGCGTCTACCCGCTCGAATTCACCTCCCGTTTCGGCTACCCGACAATCCCCATCCAGATGGAAGGCATGCTCTCGCCCGTTGGCGAGTTCCTCGCGGCCATCGCAGCAGGCGAGAAATACCCCCTGCGCGTCAAGAAAGGCTTCCAGCTCGGCGTGGTCATCGCCGTGCCGCCCTTCCCCTTCGACGACCCGGCGGCGTTCAAGCGCTACAGTCAGGACGCCATCATCATGTTCAAGAAGCCCATCGCGAGCGGCCTGTGGGTCTGCCAGGTCAAGCAGGTCGAGGACGACTGGCGGCTCGCGGGCGACGCGGGCTACGTGATGGTCGTCACGGGCGCCGGCAGCACCATGGACGATGCGCGCAAGGAAGCCTACAACAAAGTCAAGAACATCATGATCCCGAACATGTTCTACCGCACGGACATCGGCAAGCGCTGGTCCGACGACTCTGACCGCCTGCAGACCTGGGGCTACCTGTAAGATTTTTATAGTGGACGCGTCTGCGCGGCCGCAGGGGGAATTCCTATGGCCGACAACAACCTGTCCACGATGGATTTTGACATCACCGATGACCAGCGCGAGGTGCTCGAACTGGTCGACGCGGCATGCAAGCGCATCGAGCCGATCGAGGTCAAGTCCTGGCGCGAGCACAAGCAGACGCCGCGCAAGGACATCGTCGATGTGTTTGGCGGCGCGGGCCTGCTCGGCATGCCGATCGACACGAAGTACGGCGGAGCGGGCCTCGACAAGCTCACATATGCGCTCTCCTTGGCGCGAATCGCGAAGGTCTCCGGCTCCTTGCGCACGTTCTTCTCCGGCCACACGTCGATCGGCGGGCTGACCGTGCAGGAGTGGGGCACGGAGGCGCAGAAGCAGAAGTACCTGCCGCGCGTGTGCTCGGGCGAGTACATCATGGCGTTCGGCCTCACCGAGCCAGAGGCGGGATCGGACCCGCGCAACATGTCCTCGACGTATGAGGAGCGGGGCGATGAGTTCATCCTCAACGGCAACAAGACGCTCATCTCCAACGGCACCATCGCCGACCTCGTGACAGTGTACGCGAAGAAGAAGGGGACTGATCACGTCTCCGGTTTCATCGTCGAGACGTCCACGCGCGGCTTCACGTCCGCGAAGCTCGAAGGCAAGGTATCGCTCATCTCATCCGACACGAGCCAGTTCTTCATGCAGGATGTCGCGGTGCCCAAAGAGAACCTGCTCGGGCAGGAGGGCAAGGGCATGAACATCGCGTACGCGACGCTCATGAACGGCCGCCTCTCGGTCGCCGCGGGATGCCTGGGCGAGCTCGAGCACTGCCTGGAAGAGTCTGTGAAGTACGCGCAGCAGCGTTGCATGCACGGCAAGGAGATCGGCAAGCATCAGCTCGTGCAGGACAAGATCGCGCGCATGGCGACGGACCTCGAAGCCTCGCGGCTGCTGGTGTGCAAGGCCGCGGTGATGAAGCAGCGGTATGATGATCATAAGGCCGCGCACGGCGAGGATCGGAAGATGCGCGATGCGGTCATCGCGCAGATCGCCAAGACCAAGCTGTTCGTCACGAACGCTGCGCAGCAGGGGGCATGGGAGGCCATGCAGGTGCACGGCGGCAACGGCATCTTCGATGAGTACGCTGTGGCGCGCCATTGGGCCGACACGCGCGTCTCATGCATCTACGAGGGCACGAACGAGATGCTCAAGCTCATGATCGCCTCGCATGAATTGGGCCCTGGCTTTGATGCGTACAAGTGAACTTGCAGGTTGAACAGAGGCTCAACCGAACATTATTGCCTGGCTGCGCCGGCAGGCAGGCTCATGGCACACACTCTTGAGTCTGCATTGCGCAGTATACTGCGCGCGAGCGAAGAGTACACCGACGCGTTCGACGGGCTGCAGGATCCCGTCTACGTCTTCTGCTGCATGCCTGCGCAGGATGAGACGTTCCGCTGCGGCGTCGTCAAGGAAGGCGGAAGACTGCGGTACCGCTTGGGCGGAAGCTATTATTCGTTCATACCGCCGTCAGGCACGGTGAGGAATGTCGCGAGGGAATTGCGACGGTTCAATGTGACGCCTGCGATGGTGCTCGGGAACTACGCGGAAAACATGAGAGAGGTATTGGGGCGGTACTTGGCGCGGGGGGAAGCGCGCCGTCTCGAGCGCCTGCTCAGTTAGTACGCTACCTGGCAGCCGGACCAGCTGGCGAGGTACTCGACGGGGCGAACGCCGGTCTGGCGCTCGCCGTCTGTGCGGATCCAGGTGGGGTAGCTTTCGATGTTGGCGTCGATGCAGGCCTGCGTCTGGCTGCGCGGGTTGACGGGATCGGCGCATTCGATGTAGACGATGTCCTTGAATGCGTCGCCGAAGAGCGCTTTCTGCTCGGAGCAGTGGGGGCACCAGTACGCGCCGTACATGACTGTTCCTTTTTCGGTGAGGCAGGCGGCGGTGTCGTAGACTGCGGGGTCGACGCCGGTGAAGGCGCCGACGCCAAGGGGCAGGGAGAGGAGGACGATGGCAGTGATGAAGACTGGTGGGAGCCACTCGTCATGCTTGGGCTTGATGGCGAGGTAGCCGGCGACGAAGAACGCGGCGAGCATCAGGGCGTGGGAGGCTTCGCACCACATGCAGAACTGCTTGAGCTTGAAGAGCATGGTGCCGTTGAAGTAGCCGGCCGCCATGACTCCGAGGCTGGCGAGGATGAAGATAGTCCACGTGACGCCGGGGTGTCTCGCGTCGGGGGCGGCGGTGTGCTTCTTGTAGAGATGGTAGGTGAAGTAGAGGATGGTGAGCCATGTGAGCATTCCCCAGATGGCGACGGGGAGGCCGCCGAAGACGCTGTAGTGGCTGGTGAGGACTGCTTCGCACGAGCCCGTGCCGCCGATGGGGCAGGCGACTTCCGCGCCGGAATAGTGCACGTAGGTGAGGTAGCCGGTGATCAGGACGCCGAGGATGGCTGTGATGAACAGCGCATAGAGGGGTTTCTTCATGTTACAGCGCGTGTAACTCTAATCATATAAAAGAATTGCGGTCACGGCGGCGTGATATCCCATTTCGTGCC
>CAYUPS010000011.1:5955-14354 GCA_964445485.1 uncultured Methanosarcinales archaeon
CAGGTTTTGCGATGCGCTTGCGGGGCGTGCCGAGGTGGCTCTCGAGGTCATCGAGGTCTTCCGAGCGTATGTAGTCTGTCATGGAGCGTAGGAGTGTCTCACAGTCATTGATTGTTTCGCATCGGTTTTGTGCGACGCTGGTGGCGTGACATTTAAAAGCCTCACGCACGTGAGCGGACGCATGGTGCGTTTCGACCCGCCGCAGCAGCCCGGTTGCTACCTGTTCAAGGACAAGGACGGCGTTATCATCTATATCGGCAAGGCGAAGAATCTCAGGAGCCGTGTTTCATCATACTTCAGCAAGCAGCCCAAGACGCCCAAGACCGAGCTCTTGGTGCGCGATATTGCAGACGCGGAATTCCTTGTCGTCAATGACGAGGTCGAAGCGCTGCTGCTTGAGAGCCGCCTTATCAAGCAGCATCGGCCCAAGTACAACATCGACCTCAAGGACGACAAGCGCTACGCCTACCTGCACGTCACGGCGGAGGAGTTCCCGCGCCTGATCACGATCCGCACCAACAAGGGCAAGGGGAAGTTTTTCGGCCCGTACACGGACGGCTTCGCGCGCCGTGAGATACAGGACACCTTGCAGCGCATCTTCCGCATCCGCACGTGCCGCACCCTGCCAAAGACTGTCTGCCTGCTCTACCATCTCAAGCGGTGCGACGGGCCGTGCGAAGGGCGGATCTCGCGGGAAGGCTACCTGCATAATATCAAGTCGGCAGAGGACGTGCTCAAGGGAGACACGGCCGCCGTCATCGGACGCCTCAGCGCGGAGATGAAGAAAGCGAGCGCGGAGAAGCGCTTCGAGGCTGCCAAGGCATGCCGCGACCAGATCCTTGCGCTCGAGAGCCTGGGGCAGAAGCAGAGCGTCGACACGATCAAGCACTTCGACGAGGACGCCATCGGCACCGCCTCCGACGGCACGAAGACAGCCATCGCGGTCGTGCACGTGCGCAAAGGCGTCATCAGCAAGAAGACAGAATACATCGTCGACCACACAGAGGATCTATTGAGCGAATTCCTGCGCGCGTACTATGAAGCGCACGAGGTGCCCAACCGCATCCTGCTCCCGCAGCACATCGATGACGCCGGCGCGATCGAGGAGTGGCTCGCGTCCAAGCGCGGCACGAAGGTGCAGGTGCAGCATGCGCAGCGCGGCGACGCTGAGCGCCTGGTGCAGATCGCGATCAAGAACGCGCAATTGAAAGTCGAAGCGGTGCATCCGGGCGTCGTGGCGCTCAAGGATGCGCTGCTCTTGCCAACACTGCCGCGCGTCATTGAGGTCTTCGACATCAGCACGCTGCAGGGCACGAACACGGTCGGCGCGATGGTGCAGTACGTCAACGGCCAGCCGAATCCGTCGGCGTACCGCAAGTTCATCATCCGCGAGGCGGATGCCCAGGATGATTTCGCGTGCATGCGCGAGGTCGTCGGACGAAGGTACAGGCGCGTGGCCGAGCGCAACGAGCAGTTCCCCGACCTGATCGTCATCGACGGCGGCGCGCAGCAGCTCTCGTCCGCCATCAAGGCGCTCGAGGAGGTGCGGACGGGTGTGCCTATCATCGCGCTGGCCAAGCAATTGGAGGAGATCTACGTGCCCGACGCCTCGGCGCCCCTGCGCTTGCCCGACAGGAATGCAGGGTTATTGCTGTTGCGCGCGGCGCGCGATTCCGTGCATCGCTTCGTCCTCTCCTTCCACCGCCAGCGCAGGGGCAAGGCGGCGGTGCATTCTGCGCTCGACGACATCGAGGGGCTCGGCGCGGCGTCGAAGAAGGCGTTGATGGCGCATTTCGGCTCCGTGGCGAGCATCAGGAAGGCGACAGTGGAGGAAGTGTCGTGCGTGGTGCGGCCGCACATCGCGAAGAAAGTGCTCGATGCCCTGCGGTGAGCTCAGCCGCGCAGTCCCCGTGAGAGCGCGAGCGTGCCCGTCCTCTTGCCAGAGGATGTGACGACGGGACCGGCGATGATGCTGTACTTCTCCCCGAGCGTCTCGTTGCCGCGCATGGCTGGCCAGATCGTGCCTTCTGGGGGCAGGTAGATGTTCAGCTGCTGCGCTGAGCGCAGGGCATAGGGGATCTCCGCGAAGGACCGCCCCCAGAGATAGTAGGTGAGTTCGGGGGAGAATTCCCTGAGCGGGATGGGTTTGCCGGAGGGGAAGCAGGAGACGTCGCACTCGATGTCCCATTCGGGCGAGAGCGGGCCGTTGGCGAGCGCGTCGATGCCGTCGTAGGTCGAAGCGAAGAAGCGGAGGTGCCAGCGCAGGCGTTTATCGCCGCTCAGGGTGTAGATCCGCAGCGTGTTCTTGGTCCTGCCGAAGGCGACGTTGAGCCACTCGCCAGGATTGCTGCCGCAGAGCATGTCCTGGTAGACGCCGCGCATGCCGACGGGGAGCTTGCCGTCGGTGCCGTCGCAGAGGATGGAGAACTCTTCGCGGGGCGAGAGGTGGCGGTGCCAGCCGTCGGCGAGGAGCCGTTTCTCGCTGCCGGAATAGGTGTGATCAGTATAGATGCCGCGGAAGAAGTGGCACTCGATGTCCTTGAGCTCGCCGGTGCCGTCGATGTAGCAGGCGAGGGGCGGCTTATTGGATCTCGGGGGTTCGGGGAGCTTGGTGGGCTCGCGCGGGGCGGGACCGAGGAGCTTCTCGAGCTCGTTCAGGTCGTCCGGCGTGATATCTGGCATGCACAGGATACTGGCTTGTGGGTATAAAACTCTTGCGCACCACGCTAATTTTTAAATCACGCAGAGGTAGGAGACGCAATGGACTTCGAACTCATCAGCCCCTTCAAGCCAAAAGGCGGGCAGCCCGAGGCGATCAGGAAGCTCGCGGGCGGCTACAGGAAGCACGCACGCCAGACCCTTCTCGGCATCACGGGCTGCGGCAAGACGTTCATCATCGCGAACGTCATCGCCAAGGTCAACAGGCCGACCTTAGTGCTCGCGCACAACAAGACGCTCGCGGCGCAATTGTACGCGGAGCTGAAGCTCCTCTTCCCCAAGAACCGCGTCGAGTATTTCGTGTCATACTATGATTACTACCAGCCCGAGTCGTACATCCCGCAGAAGGACCTGTATATCGAGAAGGATGCGCAGCGCAACGACGAGCTCGAGCGCCTGCGCCTGCGCGCGACGGCCGCGCTCGCCTCGCGCGACGACGTCGTCATCGTCTCTTCCATCTCATGCATCTACGGCCTGGGCGATCCTGATGACTTCCGCAGGATGGCAGTCCCGCTGAAGGTAGGCGCGCCGATCGGCAGGCACGGCATCGTCAGCGCGCTCGTCGCCATGCAGTACGACCGCAACGACACCGCGCTCGACCATGGCCGATTCCGCGTGCGCGGCAACACCATCGATGTCATCCCCGGCTATGACAAGGATGTCGTGCGCGTCGAGCTCGACGGAGAGAAGATCAGGTCTATCTGCGTGCTCGACAGCGTCTCGCTCAAGAAGATCACCGAGCTCAAGGAGATCCGCATCTTCCCCGCGAAGCACTTCGTCATCCCTGAGGAGAAAGTGCAGGCGGCATTGCAGAGCATCAAAGCGGAATTGCAGGAGTGGCTGCCGTCGCTCGGCCCGCTCGAGCAGGAGCGGCTCCGCCGCAGGACGAAGTACGACCTGGAGATGATCGACCAGCTCGGCTACTGCACTGGCATCGAGAACTACTCGCGCCACTTCGAGGGACGGGCGCCGGGCACCCCTCCCAGCTGCCTCCTGGATTTCTTCCCCGACGATTTCCTGATGGTCATCGACGAGTCGCACCAGACGATCCCGCAGGCGCACGCCATGTACCATGGGGACTATGCCCGCAAAAAGAACCTGGTCGAGTTCGGCTTCCGCCTGCCGTCGGCGTTCGACAACCGCCCCCTGAAATTCGAGGAGTTCGAGAAGTACCTCAACCATGTGATTTTCGTGTCGGCTACGCCAGCGGATTACGAGAGGAACAGCTCGGGGCAGATCGCCGAGTGCATCGTGCGGCCCACCGGGCTCCTCGACCCGATCGTGGAGGTGCGGCCCACCAAGGACCAGATCGATGATCTGATTGATGAGGCGAAGCGGGTCATCAAGAGGGGCTCGCGCGTCCTGGTGACGACGCTGACGAAGAAGATGGCGGAGAACCTCACGGATTATCTGGCGCAGGCCGGCGTGAAAGTCCGTTACCTGCACTCGGAGATCGAGACGATCGAGCGCACCGAGATCATACGGCAGTTGCGCCTCGGCGAATTCGACGTCCTCGTGGGCATCAATCTTTTGAGAGAAGGCCTTGACATCCCGGAGGTCGCGCTGGTCGCCATCCTCGACGCGGACAAGGAGTCCTTCCTGCGCGATGCGCGCTCGCTCATCCAGACGATCGGGCGCGCCGCGCGCAACGCCGACGGCCGCGTCATCATGTATGCCGACAGGATGACGCGGTCGATGAGGGAGGCTGTCGGCATCACGCAGCGGCGCAGGGCTGCGCAGGAGGCCTTCAATAAGGAGCAGGGCATCACGCCCAAGACCATCATCAAGGCTGTCGAGGAGGCGAAGGTCAAGATCAGGACGATCAAGCACATGGCCAAGTCCGATGTGCCCAAGCGCATCGCGCAGCTCGAGGCGGAGATGACCATCGCGGCCGAGAAGCTCGATTTCGAGAAGGCGATCGCGCTGCGGGACGAGATCGATGCGCTCAAGCGGGACGCGGGCCTCTGAACCGGAAAGGATATATTCTCGGCATGCGCCACGAGAGGCATGACGACCATCTCTCCCTCCGCCTTGCGCGCGTATGAGGAGTGCCCACGCTGTTTCTGGCGTCATGTGAATCTGCGCGAGCGGCGGCCCGAGACGCACTTCCCGTCGATAGCGAACGGGATGGACTTGCGGGTCAAGAAGTATTTCGACTATCACCGCAGGCAGAATACCACGCCGCTCGAGATCCAAGGGACGGGCGCGGCGCTGTTCAAAGATACAGGGCTGCTCCGGGAGTGGCGGGATGCGCAGAGGGGCCTGCGCTGGCAGACGCCTGCGGGGCACACCGTGATGGGCGCGCTGGATGATCTGCTCGAGAAGGATGGGAAAGTAATTGTGCTGGATTACAAGACCAAGGGTTGGCCGGTCAAGCCCGACGATCCCGCACGCCACCAGCCGCAGCTGGACATCTACACGATGCTCCTGCGCAAGATGGGGCGTGCGACGGAGGATTACGGGTACTTGCTCTTCTATGTGCCTGAGATGGTCAGGGCGGGCGGCGAGGTGCGCTTCCAGACAGACCTGCGCAAGGTCGCCGTGGATCCTGCGCGCGCCGAGACCAGATGTCTGGATGCGCTCACCCTGCTGGGCGGCCCGATGCCTGCGTCGTCCGCTGCGTGCGGTTATTGCGCATGGGCGAAGAAGCAGTAATTTAAATGAGCTGCCAGTCAAGCAGCGCATGGAGCTTGTATCGCCCATCAGCATGGCTGCTCTGGGTGTCGCCTGCGTCTGCGGGAAACGTGCGGTCTACCGCAATGGCCTGCAGAGTACTTCCGGCACGGGCGATGGTTGGGTCTGCACGTGCGGTTTCACGCTCATTTTCCTTCCGCAGCAGCGGGAAGAGCGCGAAGAGTAGCCACACCCCACTGGTCAGCGACACCGAAGCTTTTTAAGCGGCGAGAGTGATTAACGGATGTTCTGTCGGAGACACCGCTCTCCACGCAGACCTGTCCATGGCATCTGACAAAATCATCGTCCGCGGCGCCCGCGAGCACAACCTCAAGAACGTCACCGTCGAGCTGCCGCGCAACAAGTTCATCGTCTTCACGGGCCTCTCGGGCTCAGGCAAGTCGACGCTCGCCTTCGACACCATCTACGCAGAGGGCCAGCGGCGCTATGTCGAGTCGCTCTCGGCCTACGCCCGCCAGTTCTTGGGGTTGATGCAGAAGCCCGATGTGGACAGCATCGACGGCCTCTCGCCGGCGATCGCGATCGAGCAGAAGACAACCAACAAGAATCCGCGCTCGACCGTCGGCACCGTCACGGAGATCTATGACTACTTGCGTCTCCTGTTCGCGCGCGTGGGCACACCGCACTGTCCGGTGTGCAAGAAGCCCTTGGTCGTGCAGACTGCGGAGATGATCACCGAGAAGATACTGCAGCGCAAAGGCAAGAAACTCATGATCCTCGCGCCAGTCATCCGCGAGAAGAAGGGCACGTACGAGAAGCTCATCGAGGAATTCAAGCAGCAGGGATTCCCTCGCTGCAGGGTCAACAAGGTCATCTACAACACGGACGAGAAGATTCCGCTGGATCGCTACAAGAAGCATTTCATCGAGGCGGTCGTGGACGAACTGACAGTCCACGAAGGGGAGCGCGCCCGCATCAATGAGGCTGTCGAGACTGCGCTCAAGCTCGCAGAGGGCTACGCGCTCACGCTCGAGGGCCGCGAAGAGACCTTGTTCTCGAGCCACGCTGCGTGCCAGTCGCATGATATCAATTTCGAGGATATCGAGCCGCGCATGTTCTCGTTCAACAGCCCCTTCGGCGCGTGCGAGGAATGCCACGGCCTGGGTGTGCACATGGAGCTCGATCCGGACCTCGTCATACCCAACAGAACGGTTTCGCTGGCGGACGGCGCGATCGCGTGCTGGCGCAACATGATGGACGGCTGGCGCGTGCAGCAGGTCGGCGCTGTCGCCAAAGCGCACGGGTTCGACCTGTTCACGCCGATCGAGAAACTGAGCAAGGAGCAGGTGAATGTCATCCTGTGGGGCTCGACCAAGAAAGTCCATTACGTGTACAGCAGCCAGAAGACTGGCGCGAAATTCGAGAGCTACGGCACATGGGAGGGAGTCATCCCGCAGATGCTGCGCCTCTTCCATGAGACCGAGAGCGATCGGCGCAAGGAAGAGATCGAGAAGTTCATGATACACCTGCCGTGCAAGAAGTGCGAGGGCAGGCGCCTCAAGGACAAGGTTCTGTCAGTGACCATCGCAGGAAAGAGCATCATCGACGTGACTGACCTGTCAGTGACGGGGGCGTTGACATTTTTCGGCACGCTGAGGCTCACGCCGGTGCAGGAGACGATCGCCAAGCTTGTGCTCAAGGAGATCAGGGCGCGCCTGAGCTTTCTCGACAATGTGGGCCTTGGATACTTGACGCTCTCTCGAGCCGCCTGGACGCTCTCGGGCGGCGAGGCGCAGCGCATCCGGCTCGCGACGCAGATCGGCTCGAACCTCTCAGGAGTCTTGTACGTGCTGGATGAGCCGTCGATCGGCTTGCACCAGAGGGATAACCAGAAGCTCATCGATACGCTGCACAAACTGCGGGATTTGGGCAACACGCTCATCGTCGTCGAGCATGATGAGGACACTATCAGGCGGGCGGATTACATCGTCGATCTCGGCCCCGGCGCAGGCATCCATGGCGGCGCAGTCATCGCAGAGGGAACTCCTGCGCAGGTCGCCAAGGTGAAAGAGTCGATCACTGGCCTGTACTTGGCAGGCAAGCGGTCGATCGGCGTGCCCGCGACGCGCCGCAAAAAGGACGGGGAGATAGTCCTGCATGGCGCGTCAGAGCACAATCTCAAGAGCGTGACTGTCGCGATACCGACAGGTGTCCTGTGCTGTGTCACGGGCGTCTCGGGCTCAGGCAAGAGCACGCTGATCACCGACACGCTCGAACCCGCGCTCATGCGGCATTTGCACGGCTCTCGCGCAAAGCCCGGCGCGCACAAGAAGCTGGAGATCTCCAAGCATGTGGACAAGGTCATCGTGATCGACCAGAGCCCGATCGGCAGGACGCCTCGCTCGAATCCTGCCACGTACACCAAGGTGTTCGATGAGATCAGGTCGCTGTTCGCCTCGACCAAGGAGGCGAAGGCGCGCGGGTACAAGGAGGGCCGTTTCTCGTTCAACGTCAAGGGAGGCCGGTGCGAGGCGTGCGAGGGCGATGGCGTCAAGAGGATCGAGATGAACTTCCTGCCTGATGTGTACGTGACGTGCGAAGAATGCAGGGGTAAGAGGTACAATCATGAGACGCTGCAGGTGCTCTATAAGGGCAAGAGCATCGCGGACGTGCTGGCGATGAGTGTGGAGGAGGCCTTGGTGTTCTTCGATGCCGTGCCGGGCATCCATCGCAAGGTGCAGACGCTCGCGGATGTCGGGCTCGGCTACATCAAGCTGGGCCAGTCGTCCACGCAGTTGTCGGGCGGCGAGGCGCAGCGCATCAAGCTCACGCGGGAATTGGCCAAGCGCGACACGGGCCACACGCTCTATCTGCTGGATGAGCCGACGACAGGCCTGCATTTTGAGGATGTGCGGCGCCTCTTGGAGGTCTTCAACCGCCTGGTGGACAAGCACAATACTGTCGTCGTCATCGAGCATAACCTGGATGTGATCAAGTGCGCCGATTGGATCATCGACCTGGGTCCGGAGGGCGGCGATGGGGGCGGG
>CAYUPS010000011.1:14364-35238 GCA_964445485.1 uncultured Methanosarcinales archaeon
CCACGCCCAGGAGCAGGCCTTCGGGTGGATGACGGCGGCGATGGGGGCGGGCGCATCATCGCGGAAGGCACGCCGGAGCAGGTCGCGAACGCGGAGAGGAGCCATACTGGCAGGTTCCTCAGGCCGATGCTCAAGTGATGATATTTCTTGAGACGCTAGAAGCGGCGTTTGACCCACTGCATCACCATGGGCACGGCGGTGACGCCAAGGAGTATGGTGTAGAACAGGGGGTCGGTGAGGTTCTGGAAGGAGGCGGTGCCTGTTGCGAGGTAGTTGGCGGCTCGCGCGGTGTTGTCGATGAGGAAGCCCATGGCTGCGACGCTCAGGCCGAAGGTGAGGCCTGCGTGGGAGCCGCTGTCGTTCTTGAGGTAGAGATGGGTGAGCAGGAGGAGCGCGAGGAGTGTGGATGTGCCGCCGATGAGGAGGATGCTGGCGGGCGGTTGCGTGTCGGGCGCGAGGGTGATGCCGAGAAGGGTCGCGGCACTGAGCGTGATGGCGAAGGAGATGGTGTAGACGAGGGCTCCGTAGCCGAGGGCGCGTTTGACGTCCATGACCGCGAAGAAGATATGCTGCTTCTTAAGAGTTGCGTCAGTTGCTGAACGCTTTGCGGAAGAGGCGCGGCATGGCTTTGGTGATCCGTTTGCCCTCATGCACGCCGAGGCCGATGCAGTAGTACTTGCAGGAGTAGAATTCGAACGCGAAGTGGCTGCATTTGGCGACCTCGGCGAGCTTGCGCATCTCCATGATCGCGTGCTCTACATCGCAGCACTTGTCAGGGTACGCGACGATGAGTTCGAGGCCGCGGGTCGGCACTTCGAAGATGTCTTGGTTGAGCGCGAGGCCGGACACCTCGATGCCCGTGGTGGGGGTGATTGTGTGCGTGTCTTTGAACCAAGCCATCTCGGCAATCGGCCGGAACAGGCCATCTGCGTATTCTTTGATGAATGTCGGCGTTCCTGCCGTGCTGAACGTGTACTTGTCGTCTGCCATTGTTGTCAGTCGTTGGTGAGCGGCCTGTCTTTGGCCCATGCTGCGAAGGTATTGTATGGCACGGGGAGGTATTGCATCTCTGTCTTGACTGCCTGCTCGAGCCGGCTGATCGCTTCGTTGACAGTGGGGTCCTTGAATTCGGCAGGCATGGTCTGGGCAGTGAGGAGGAGGCCGTAATAGTAGGGCATGGTGGGGATGATGCGGTGGCCCGGCACGTACGGCCAGTACTCGCTCCGCCTCTTGGCGAGATG
Organism: uncultured Methanosarcinales archaeon; assembly: GCA_964445485.1. Taxonomy (GTDB): domain Archaea; phylum Nanobdellota; class Nanobdellia; order Woesearchaeales; family ARS49; genus CAYUPS01. Next base: position 15,606 of record CAYUPS010000011.1, read on the forward strand.
CATCTCGAGCGTGCTCGCGTTGTGGCAACGTGTCTGCAGGAGCTCGTGGTAGGCGTGCATGTAGATCTTGAGATGCTCGGGATCGTACTGCTTCTCCATCGGCGGCGCAAACCGGACGCCGCATAAAAGCATTCGCCTCCGCCGCTTAAAAACCTTTAAATATATACTTCACATCTGGGGCAGTATGGGTAGATGGGCTCAGGTCAAGTTCGGCAGGCCCCGCTTCGACCAGCTGGGGTTCGTGCTCGCGGGCACGAATGTCCGCCAGATCGAGATCGCCGCGCTGGCCTGCTTCGACAGCGTCGAGCACTCGGCGGAGGGCGTCGCGCATTTTCATCTGGTCAAGCAGGGCAAGTACACGCATCCTCTTGTCACCAACGTCTACGGCGCGCCTGCCATGGTGGACGTGCTGGCGGAGATGCATGACGGCGGCCTGCGATCGGTCATCTTCATCGGGTACGCGTACGGCGGTTTCAAGAACCTGCCGATCGGCAGCATCGTGCTGGCGAACCGCGCCTATCACTTCGACCGCATGTACCACACAGGCATGCCTGACCGCAAGTGGGACGAAGCGGACCCGCAGCTCTTGAGCAAGGTCAAGCGCGTCCTCGAAGCGTCCGGCATCCCGTACACTGTCGGGCGCAACATCAGCGTGCCGGCCGTCACGTATCAGTACCCTCACAACAATCCCATCTACAAAGAGATAGACCCGCTCACGGTCGAGATGGAGCTTGCCGCGTGCTACTCGCGCGCCAAGGACCTGGGTGTGCGGGCCGCAGGCATCCTCATCGTCTCCGACAACAAGAAGGGCCACCTGCGCGATATTGCCAAGATCAAGGCGCGCAGCGCGGCAAAGCTGCGCCTGCTGAAGACCATCGCAGAGGGCAGCGGCAGGCTCCGCCTGCCCGCATTGCGTGTCGGCAAGCGCTTTGATCCGGATGAGTTCATGGCTGCGGTCATCGAGACGCCGGAGCAGAAGACGAACGTGTACAAGGATCTCTCCAAGCAGAAGAAGCTCTGGTCCTGAATCAGCGCAGCGTGAATTCTACAGGCAGCAAACGGACAGGGTTCGGGTCTGCGAGCGCGTATGCGTGGAAACTCCGCGTCCCGCGATAGTCGCTGCGCGGCCTGCGAGCGTCATGCGTCACGCGTGCGTAGCGGAAGTGATTGTCGCCGGTGTGCTCGACGCACACGGCTCTCTGGCCGGTCCGGGGGCGCCTGCCGCTGAATCGGTCCTTGTCATCCTCATCGGTGATTGTGTACATGGCGCCGAGGATGTTGCCGCGGCCCCAGTTGAGCATGGCGTAGTTGCGCATCGACATCTCCTCGGAGTACTCGCCGATCTCCCCTATCCCGAGGACGAGGCGGCCTTCGTGGGGATGCAGGAGACCTGTGCGCAAGGGACGCGCGGCCGCGCGAGTGCCGCCCGCGCGGGAGTACCAGTCGCTGCGGCCCCCTTCGGGGCGCAGCAGGAGTTCGCCTGTGCGGTCATGGACTGTGATGATGTCATCGATGGAGAGGGCTGTGAAGCGGATGCTGCTGATGCGGTCAGGGACCTTGATGACGCGGCTTGCCATGCGCGCAGAGAGGTTCGAATGAGTATAATAAACTGATGAGTCAGCGGAAGATGCTGAGGTCGCTGCGCAGGGCGAGAGGATAGATGTCCCTGCCGTGCTTCTCTTCGGCGATAGCGAAGGCGCCCGTGCCGAGCCAGTACGACGCGGCGGGGCAGTGCAGCTCATCACGAAGCCGGTCAAAGACCGTGCGGGGAAGGATGGATTGGTTGATGCGAAGGCTGATGGCGGGCGCCGCTTGCATATACGCTTCGCGCATCTCACGCAATGCCATGCTGAGCACGGGCAGGATGTAGGCGTGGTTGTCGTGCGCGGCTGCGCAGTTGGTGCAGATCGCTCGCTGGACGCCGCGGGCGTGGCCTTCTGAGACGGACCTGCTGCGGAACATCAGGGGCGCGATGATGTGCTGCACATGGTGGGTCTGCTCGTGGGCGAGCTCGCTGAGCGCGATAGGGGGATAATGGGATGTGATGGTGACGCGGCCCGGCGGCCAGTCATATGATGCGGAGACGGGCAGGAGCGCCTTGACGAGGAAGTCCATCGCGGGGGCGCGGGCGCGATCCCGCAGCCATGAGAGGGCGATATGCCTGATGGGGGGTTTGGCGATGCCGCGGACGCGCAGGAAGGCGCACACGTCCTCGAATGCCTGCGTGGCGAGCGCGTCGATGCCTTCGTCGGTGAGCGCGCTCATGCGGGGAGGCCGGCGCGTGAGCAGGGAGGCGTAGTGGGCGCGGGTCGTCTCGATGGCGCTCTCGAGCGCCTGGATGTTCTCCTTGCGGCAGAGGTAGTCGGTGAGCATCTCGCGGCAGAGGTCTTCCATGCTGCGAGAAACTATCGGAGGTATAAGAAGCGAGCGGGAGGGCTCAGGAGTCGACCATCTCGATCTCGATGTTGAGGCCTTCGGGGATGGGCACGCGCATCACGAGGCGGAGTGCGCGCTCATCGAGGCCGAGATCGATGAGTCGCTTGTGGACGCGCATCTCGAAGCGGTCCCAGGTGGACGATCCGTCGCCGCAGGGGCATTTGCGGGTCGTGACCTTCAAGCGCTTTGTCGGGAGAGGGATGGGACCGCGCATCTGCACGCCGGTCTTGTCCGAGATCTCCTTGATGAAGGAGCAGGTTTGGTTGAGCTTGTCGATGTCAGTCGATGCAAGCTTGATGCGTGCTTTTTGCATGGTGTGTGCGGACTCCGCGGGAGGAGCCCTTCCTTTTTAAACTTTAATAAAAAATGAAATAAAAAAAAGGCGTTTACGCCTTCTTGACCAGGTCGATGCACATACCGGCCGCGACGGTCTGACCGGAATCGCGGACGGCGAAGCGTGCGAGCTGGGGCACATCCTTCTGCTTCTCGATGACGAGAGGCTGGATGGGCTTGAACTTCACGATGGCGACATCGCCGTTCTTGATGAAGTCCGGGTTCTCGGCCATGACCTCACCGGTTGCGGGGTTGAGCTTCTTGACGATCTGCTCGACCTTGCAGGCGACCTGCGCGGTGTGGATGTGGAACACCGGCGTGTAGCCAATGGTGATGACGGTCGGGTGGTTGAGCACGACGATCTGGGCCGTGAACTCGGTCGCGACGGTCGGGACGTTGTCGGCCTTGCCGATCACGTCGCCGCGCGCGATGTCCTTGGCTTCCATGCCGCGCACGTTGAAGCCGATGTTGTCGCCGGGCTCAGCCTCGGTGATGGCTTCGTGGTGCATCTCGATGCTCTTGACTTCGCCGTTGACACCCTTGCCGTCACGGCCGGGCACGGCGATGATCTTGTCGCCGACCTTCATGACGCCTGTCTCGACGCGGCCGACCGGCACGGTGCCGATGCCTGCGATCTTGTAGACGTCCTGGATGGGGAGGCGCAAGGGCAGGTTGGTCGGCTTGTTCGGCAGGGCGAGCTGGTCGAGGGCCTCGAACAGGGTCGGGCCGGTGTACCAGGCCATGTTGGCGCTCTTCTTGACGACGTTGTCGCCGACGAGCGAGGCGATGGGCAGGAACTTGATGTTCTCCACCTTGTAGCCGACGCTCTTGAAGAGGGCTTCCATCTGCTTCTTGGTCGCATCGAACTTGGCCTGGTCGTACTTGGCCATGTCCATCTTGTTGATGGCGCAGATGACCTGCTGCACGCCGAGCGTCTTGCACAAGAAGACGTGCTCCTTGGTCTGGGCCTGGGGGCCGTCGACAGCGCCGCAGAGGACGACAGCTGCGTCGGCCTGCGAGGCGCCCGTGATCATGTTCTTGACGAAGTCACGGTGGCCAGGGGCGTCGATGATGGTGAAATCATACTTGGGCGTCTGGAAGCGCTTGTGCGAGAGGTCGATGGTGACACCGCGCTCGCGCTCCTCCTTGAGAGTGTCCATGACGAAGGCGAATTCGAAGCCGCCCTTACCGAGCTCTTCTGCCTTCTCCTTGAGCTTGCGCATGGTCTGCTCGTCAACGGCGCCGCCGTCGAACAGGAGACGACCGACAGTCGTGGACTTGCCGTGGTCGACGTGACCGACGAAGACGATGTTCATGTGGGGCTTGGCTTTGGCCATATTTTCGATTCCTCCGTGTGTTTGGTAGTATGACGGCATTCACTCAATGCCGAGTTGGCGAGGGATTGACACGTGCTTTATAAATGTTACCCTTGGGCGTGTCAGAGCGCCACCGACGAGAAATCAATCAGTCCAGCGCAGTTCGTCCTCGCGCACCGGCGTGTCCTTGAGGGGCACGAGGGTGGCGACGACGAAGCCGAAGCGCGCTTCGCGCAGGTCGGCGCCGGGCTTGCAGCTAAAGAGCCCGACCGCCTCGTCGAGGCTCGATGCGGCGCCGTCGACGATGTCCTCGTAGCCGCAGCGCTCCAGCCCGTCGCGGATGGAAGAGTGATGGGAATAGCCGGCGACGCGGTACATCTTCGTCGGCACGCCGGTGCGCCTGCCGTCCGCGAACTCATCGACGGCGACGAGATCACCGAGACTCATGCCGCGGTAATCATCGTCGAGATCGAAGAGGCCGCTGTCGGGCAGCAGGCCCACGCGCGGCAGGCGCTGCGATGCGATGTGCGCATAGATCTGCGGATGGACATAGATGTTCCAGTCAGTCATGGTGCTCTCCCAGCGCCCAGCGCGCAACTGCAGCATCCGGGTTGATGAGGATCTTCCCGAGGCTCGCTTTCTTAGAAAGCGCCATCGAATACACTTCCCGATATATCTGGGCGGGATCAATGATTTTATTGAGCATCTTGATTGCTTCGGCAGTATCGAGATGCGTGCGCGTCGTCGTCACGATCGCATCGCAGAGATACTGCTGCCTATCGTGAGGGGTTGTTTTGGCAGAAGTATCGAGTTTGCCGATGTATGTGCGCCCGTTGGGCATGTCGAAGGCGACAATGCCTTCCAGAGAATCGCTCATGGAGCGGGGCAGGCCCATCCAGTATTTATGGTTTTCGGGGAGCTCACGCTATGTTCTCTAAAAGAAAATGAAAGAAAAAAATTACGCGCCCAACATGCCTGCAGTGAGGCCTTTGCGCTGGATGATCTGGCCGATGACCTTGCCCTGCAGTTCTCCGGGGCATTTCTCGAAGGTCTGGTCGACGAGCGAGGACGTGCCGCGGCCGCCGGTGGCGCTGCGCAAATCCGATGCCCAGCCGATCATCTCGGCCACGGGCAGGCGGGCCTTGATCAGCGACAGGTGGCCCTCTTGAGTCATGTCGAGGACCTGGCCTCTCTTGTTCATGACGATCTTGGTCACGTCGCCCGTGTACTCGACGGGCGCTTCGATCAGATGGGTCTGCAGCGGCTCGAAGAGGATGGGGTTGGCGTTCATCATGGCCAGCTTGATGCCTTCGCGGATCGCGGGGTAGACCTGTGCGGGGCCGCGGTGGATGGCGTCTTCGTGCAGCTTGCAGTCGATGAGGGTGACCTTCATGCCGAATGCGGGCTCGCGGGCGAGCGGACCGCCGTCGCACACCTGCTCGAAGCCGTCGAGGACGAGCTCGATGACTTCGTTGAGCTGCACGATGCCGCGAGTGGCGTCGAGGAAGATGTTGCCCTTGTAGACGTTCTTGAGCGAGAGCGCCGTGTCGTTGTCGTAGCCGACGTCGACGAGCGTGTCGCGGATCTTGAGGTCCTTCTTCTTGATGCGGCCTTCGGGCAGGTCGCCGCGCACGATGAGTTCGCGCACGTGCGGCTCGAGGGGCTCGACCTGGAAGTAGAACTTGTTGTGCTTGTTGGGCGATTTGCCCTCCAGGGTGGGGGATTGCTTGCCGACGGTCTCGCGGTAGACGATGATGGGCGGCGACGTGACGATGTCGACGCCTTTCTCGGTCTTGATGCGGCCTTCGATGATCTCGAGGTGCAATTCACCCATGCCGTGGATGAGGTTCTCGCCGGTCTCTTGGTTGATCTCGATCTTGATCGACGGGTCCTCCTTGCCGACCTTGCGCAGGACTTCGACGAGTTTCGAGAGGTCCTGGGGCTTGGCGGGCTTGATGGCCTTGCTGATGACCGGCTCGAAGATGTGCTTGAGCTCTTCGAAGGGCTGCTGGGGCTCGTCGGTGATGGTCTCGCCGGCGAACGCGTTGAGGCCGAGCAGGGCGAGGCAGTTGCCCGCAGGCACTTCCTCGAAGATCTCGGGCTTGACGCCCTGGTACATCATGACCTGCTGGACGCGCTGGTGCTGCTTGTTGCCGTTGAGCCAGAGGGTCATGCCGTTCTTGATCGTTCCCGAATACAGCCGGCCTGCGCTGACTTCGCGGCCCGCCTTGGGGTCGATGAGGATGCGCGTGATGCAGAACGCGATCTTGCCGTTGGGGTTGCACGAGAGCAGGTCCTTGCCGAATTCGCTCTCGAGATCGCCTTTCCAGATCTTGCTGATGCGGTAGCGCTGCGCCTCGGCGGGCGTGGGCAGGTGCTTGATGACCATGTCGAGGATGACGGTGTGGAGCGGGCATCTCTCCCACACGAATTTCTGGCGCTCTTCCTCGTTGAGCTCGTAGATCTTGAGGATGTCCTTGAACGTCACGCCTGTGCGCTGCATGAACGGCAGGCTCATGGCCCAGTTGTCGCGGGCGGAACCGAATGCGACCGAGCCGTTCTGGATGTTGACCTGCCATTTCTGCTTGAAATCGTTCTCGGCGATGCTGTCGATGAGGCGGTTGAATTCGGCGATGATCTTGACGAAGCGCTCCTGGATCTGCTGGGGCGTGTACTGCATCTCCTTGATGAGGCGGTCGACCTTGTTGATGAAAAGGACTGGCTTGACGCGCTCGCGCAGTGCCTGCTTGAGCACGGTCTCTGTCTGGGGCATGATGCCTTCGGATGCGCACACGAGCACGACGGTGCCGTCGATGGCGCGCATGGCGCGCGTGACGTTGCCGCCGAAGTCGACGTGGCCGGGCGTGTCGATGAGGTTGATGAGGTATTCCTTGCCTTCGAGGGCGTGGACCATCGAGGTGTTGGCCGAGTCGACGGTCATGAGGCGCTCCTGCTCGTCGGCGTGCTGCCAGGTGGCCATGCCCGCTTCGAGGTCGCCTGCGCTCTTCTCGCTCATGAAGCCGGCGGCGGCGAGGAGGTTGTCCGTGAACGCTGTCTTGCCATGGTGGATGTGCGCGCTGGTGCAGATGTTCCTGATCGTCTCCTGCCTGCCGGAGATGCGCTTCATCCGTTCGATATTCTCAGTCGATGCCATGGCGTTGTGTGTACCTCCTTGAATAGTGCGTATCTAGTGGACGTGCACGTCGTGCACGGTATTGTATGAGTGCAGTTCTTTGTCGGTGAACCAGAGCGCGACCTCGGTTTTGGCCTCGTCGGCGTTGCCGCTGGCGTGGATGAGGTTGCGGATGGCGCGTTTTTGCTTGTCGCTCCACTCGTAGCTGTGGTGGGCGAAGTCGCCGCGGATCGTGCCGGGCAGGCTGGTCTTGGGTTCGGTGCCGCCGACGAGCTTGCGCACGACTTCGACGGCGCTGACGCCTTCGAGGCAGAGCGCGAGCACGGGTCCCTCGGTGATCATAGTCTCAAGGCCGGGGTAGAATGGTTTGCTGATGTGGGCGGCGTAGTGCTTCTTGCTGAAGTCTTTGTCGACCCAGACCATCTTGGCGCCGACCGTCTTGAGGCCGACGCGCTCGAAGCGCGTGAGGATCTCGCCCATGTGCCCGCGCTGGACCGCGTCGGGCTTGAGAAGGACGAGCGTGCGCTGCATCATTGCTTCTTGTCTCCGGCTTTGCTCGCGGCTTTGGCGCGGTCGCGGCGTGCGAGGGCGCGCTCGGACTGCGCGGACCAGGGCGTGAGGCGCGCCTGCCGGTTGAGCTGCAGGAGCGCTTTCTCGCACTTGCGGGAGCAGAAGTACCACAGGCGTCCGTCATTCTTGACGAGGAGCTTGCCGGTGCCGGGGGCGAGCTCGTGGGCGCAGAAGATGCAGGTCGCCATTTAGTTCGACCCCCTGCCGCCCTTGCTCAGCGGACGGGCTTCGAACTCGGTCTCGCGGAGCATGAGGATGTCGTCGATCTGGACGGGTCCTTTGACGTTGCGGCGCAGGATCTTCTCCTTGTCGCGGCCTTCGAGGACCTGGCAGCGCACTTGCGTGGCTTCGCCCCTCGTGCCGGTCGAGCCGATGATCTCGACGACGCGGGCGGGCGTGGCTGCCTGGAAGCGGACTGCGTTGTAGTCCTGCTTGGTCGGCGCTGCGCCGGCGGATTTCTGTCCGTCCGCGGGCTTGCGTGCCTGTTTCTTGTCGGGTGTTGGAGCGTCAGCCATGGTTCAGAGCCTCACGCCTGGATGCTCTTGATGATCTTGGCGGCGTCGCCTTCGGCGATGACGGCGACTGCGGCGGTCGGGACGGGGATGCCGGCTGCGGTGCCGAGCTCTTCCTTGCTGCCGACTTCGACGCACGGGATGCCTTTCTCCTTGGCGAGGATGGGCAGGTGCATGACGATCTCGGCGGGCTGTGTGTCCTTGGCGACGACGACGAGCTTGGCGGTGCCGCGCTCGAGGGCCTTGGTGACTTCGTTGGCGCCTTTCTTGATCTTGCCGGTGCTGCGCGCGACCTCGATTGCTTCGAGTGCCGCCTCGACCTGTTGCTTGTCACTCATGGTGTGTTCCTCCACTATATGTGAGGCAGAATTGCGACCTCACTCCGCCCACCGATTGATGGGCATCATCATTTGGGTAGCGCGGGGAGTATCGTTCGCTTTATAAAGGTTATTGAACGAACGCTCTCGTCGAGAAAACGCTCAGGGCTTGTCGAGGCCTGCGTCGCGGGCGAACTCGCGGAAGTCGCAGTAGTGGGTGTCGCCGATCATGCAGCCGAAGCACGGCGCCGCGCCTTTGACGATGGTGCCGTTGATGGTGGGCTGCATGCGCATCCAGCCGTCACCGTGGGCGAGGCATGCGTCTTGGAAGAGCCTGAGGTCTTTGTCGGCTTGTGTGGGCGCGCAGGCGGCGAGGAGGATGAGGAGCGAGAGGATGGCTGCTGCGTTCATGGCTGGCAGGGGTGGGGCGTTCTATATAATGTTGGTCCCGGGGAGCAGCCGCCTGAGCCGGAGACCTTCCAGAACCCTCACCTTTTTAAACTATCACCACCTTACGGTGCTAACAATACATGGGGGTACCATAAACCATGAACAAGATTGCAATGCTGAGCATGATGCTTGTCGCTGTGCTTCTGTGCGCAGGCCTCGCATCTGCCGCCATCACGGTCACTGACGTGACCTTCGGTGGCCCCAGCCAGAAGCGTGGCGAGAACGTCACCGCGACTGTGACTGTGAACAACACCGAAACCGATCCCGTGACCATCACGGGCTTCGCGAGCAACACTGTCGCCGGCAAGTACAACTTCCAGGTCGACAGCACCACCATCGCCGCGAGCTCCGTCGGCACGGTGACGCTCCGCGCCACCGTCCCGCTGGACCATGACGCAGTCGATGCAGGCCTCGTCGCCAAAGCGCTCGAGATCGGCACCTTCAGCCTCACCAACGGCACCATCAACTCCAACACTGCCAAAGCAAACATGCAGGCAGAGAACCGCCTCGACATCCGCAAAGTCCGCGTCGATGTCTCCGGCGTCACGCCCCAGTCCGAATCACTGGACGACGGCGACGACCTCGAAGACCTCAAGCCGGGCGACAAGATCAGCATGCAGGTCGAGGTCAAGAACACCTTCTCCAAGTCTGCTGATGTCGACTTCGACGACGTGACTGTCGAGCTCGACTTCGACGAGGGCGACGACTTCGACCTCGACGACGACAACGATGATGCAAGCATCGATGCCTCCGATGAGGAGACCTTCGACTTCACCATCGACATCGAGGACGACGCTGACGACGGCACCACGCCGCTCATCATCAACGTCGAGGCCCGCGACAGCAATGGCGCGAAGCACGGCGAGACCTTCCGTGTCGACCTCCGCATCGAGCGCGATGTCCACGACATCGTCTTCAGGAGCGTTGACCTGCAGCCCGCCCGCCTCGCGTGCACCGCGACCGGCCGCACTGTCGAAGTGACGACCAACGTGCGCAACCTCGGCCGTGTGGACGAGGATGACGTCATCGTCGAGGCCCGCATCGACGCGCTCAGCGCAGTCCAGCGCAGCACGCCGACCGACCTCGATGAGGACGACGACCAGCGCAACACGTTCCGCTTCGATGTGCCCAAGAGCGCGAAGCCCGGCGTGTATGACGTTGCGGTCTACTCGTACTACGACGTGACCAAGAAGAGCAACGCTGCCACCGCGACATTCGTTGTCGAGGACTGCACCGAGCCTGCCGAGACTGAGGAGCAGGAGACGCCGACCACAGTGCCCCCGGTTACTGTGCCGCCCGTCACCGTGCCTCCGGTCACGCAGCCTGTGCAGCAGCCTGCCCAACCGGTCTCGACCAGCACGACCACCAGCGGCCTTGCCCTGACTGAGTCCGACCTGTACCTCGTCGGCCTCACTGCGGGCATCGCGGTGATCGCGGTCGTCATCATGCTGCTCCTGGTCCGGCTCTTCCGCCGCGACTGAAAGCAGCCAAATTTTTTTCTTTTCTTTTTCTTCTTTTCTTCGTCTTCAGCAAGTGCGAGCGTGAGCTCTGTTCCGCCTCTGCGCGGAGCGTTTTCCTGCGCACAGATGCCCGCAGCGGAGCGTTTTCGCCGCTGACGGAGAGACGGGACAACCGCGCAGCCATCTTGCGGCGGACGGCCCGCAACGCTGATTAACACCTCGCCAGTGCGCAGCCCCATGCGACTCGCCCTGCTGCTCGCGCTCTGCTGCATGCTGCCTCTTGTCTCGGCGGATGTGATGCTGTGGCAGGTGCTCTACGACCCGATCGGCACCGAGAGCGGCGGCGAGGCAGTGGAGTTCATGAATCGGGGGACCTCGGATGTCGACATCAGCGGCTGGCGCCTTGCGACGGAGCGGAGCGATGCGGATGCTATCGTGCCCAATGGGACGATGCTGCGGGCGGGCGCTTCGTATCTTATCGCGGACACGGGATGGTCCGCAGGCAAGGATAACCCCTCCTGGCGCGCGGCCGATCTGGAGGAGGCGATCACGCTCAACAACAAGGACAGCGGTGTCGCGCTCATCGATGCCAGCAACCGGACGGTCGATGCAGCGGGGTGGGGCGATGCCGAGGAGATCCCCGCAAGGCTCTACGAGACGCGCCCGTTCCCCTCGAGAGGCAACGGGTCGCTGCGCCGTCTGCGAGACTCAGATGACAATGCGCAGGATTGGGAGGAAGGAGGCGTCGATTTCTCCAAGGGACTGGCGGAGGATGAGGGATTCACGGTATGGCTGAATGTGACTCGGAGCGCGTTCGATGTGGCGGTGGATGACGATCTGCCGGAGGAGCCGGGAATACAATTGCGGCCGCGGCCGGGCGTCACGAGGGTCTTCCGCGTGCGCGTGCCTGGCGCCGAGAACGCATCGGCGGAGTTCCTCGACGCGACGGTGAGGATCAGGAACGGCACTGCGGACCTGACGCTGCCGTTCGCCACGCCGCCCGGCGAGCACCTGCTGCGGATCACGCAGGGGGATGCCGTTTCGGAGGTGCGCGTGAGTGTGCTGGCGTTGCGCGCGGCGTCGATCGTCGGGGCGTCTCCCTTCATTCTCGGTGTGCCGGGAAGGCCGGCGATACTCAAGGCCGCGGCAGTGGTGCGAAATATGGGGAACGTGGCGCAGGATGTGCTGCTCGAAGGGTCTGGCGCGGTCACGGCGGCGCTGCTCTTGCAGGTGGGGAGCGATGCGTGGCTGCCGCTCATCGACGTGCCGCGCGTGACGCTGCGTCCGGGGGAGAGCGTGCCTGTGGGTGTGCGCGTGGACGTGCCGCAGGATGCCGCAGAAGGCATGTATAAGACGGTGATCCGCGTGCGTCAGAACTGAGTTACTTGCGGTTGCGGTACGCGATCATGCATGCTTTCTTGATCCAGCAGTTCTGGCATTGGTCCTGCTGCTCGAACTTCTTGCCGAAGCACGGATCGCGTGCGTACTTGACCATCTTGACCTGAAGAAGGTCGCCGTCCGAGATGAGAGTGGTTGCGATGGTAGGAGTTCCTAGTGGAGGGGTATTTATAAACCTTCTCGGCGGGCGGGCGTCACGCGGGCGTCGGGAGGATGAAGTCGCTCGCGGCAGGGGTCTTGCGCGTGATGCGGGTGGCGGTCACGTCCTGGGAGAGGCCGATGCCGCCGACAGTTGTGGCGGCGCGCAGGAGGAGGCCGTCCGCGGCATAGCAGGCCTGGACGGTGATGGAGTCGTCCTCTTTGTCGGTGAAGCGGAAGAGCGTGCCGCTCTCGCCCGCGCCGGAGCACGTTCCTGCGAGGGCGATGCGGAAGTCCCGGGCGAGCGCGTCGACGTCCGCATCGGTCGTGCTGGTCTCGGGCGCGGTCTCGAGATCGAGCTGCGAGCACTGCCATGCGCCTTGCCTGATGCACATGGTGCCGCCCGTGCCGTCGATGACAGTGATGATCTCATTGCCTGCGAGCGTGCTGCGCATGGCGATGCGCTGCAGATCGCGCGAGCGGCGCATGGTCCCGTCGAGCGGCTGCTGGCCTTCGATGACTGTGCGCGTGGTGTACTCGACGGTCCAGCCGTCAGGCTGCTTGCGCAGGAGGGCGCGGAGCGTGCCTTGCGCATCGAGCGGCGGGGCCTCTTGTGCGACCGGCTGCTCTTGCGGTTCTGCGAGTGCTGGGCAGTCGGGGAAGGAGCAGTCAGGCCCTGTGCGCGAGAGCGTGGTGCCGTCGGGGCAGACTTTGGCGTCTTCCATGCAGGCGATGGGCTCAGGCGTGCCGCAGGCGGCGAGGAGGAGCAACAGGAGCGCTGCGAGGGGCAGATATCTCATGCGGGAGTGGTCAGGCGCGGAGTATAAAAGAGTTACTGCGTGAGGGCTGCGCGGCATGCGGCTTCGAGGGCGTGGAGTTTGGCGAGGTTGCGCTCTTGCCGCGCGTTGCACTCGTCGGTGATGGCGCGCAGGATCTCGTCAGTCCATAGGGGCGTTCCGCTGCGGGCGAGGAGGTGATTGACATTCTCTGTGCTGCAGATCTCGACGCTGAAGCTCTCGCGGGTGGCGATGATGCCGCTGCGTTTGAAGCCTGCATTCTGTGCGAGCCGCAGCAGAGTTTCCGCGGCGGCGAGTGTGCGGCAGCGGATATGGAGGATGAGTCCTTCTTGCCTGAGCCAGAGCGAGTCTGCGCTCGTGCCGCGCAGCGCCTGCGCGATGTCGGAGGCTGCGGCTGTGCCGTGCGTGTCGAAGAGTTTGCGTGTCTCGCGCTTGTTGAGGCTCGCGGGGATGTCGTAGATCGCGATGCGGCCTGAGCAGCTGCTGGTGGTGTAATGGTCAGGGTGGCTGTTGAGGAGGTTGCAGAGCGGTTTGACGGGCTCGTCGATGGATCCTTTGCGGCTCTTGTCCTCTTTGGCGAGGGTGTTGCGCTTGTCGAGATCGAAAGGCATCGACGGGAGAGTGCGGGGTGGCTTAAAAACTAGTGGCGGGTGCTGAGGAGGGCGCGCATGGCGCGGACGAAGTCGTGGGCTTTCCCGCGCAGGTGCTCGTAGTCCTTGCCGGTGACGTACTGGAGGCGGCGGTGGACGATGTCTTTCTGGAGTTTGTAGAAGAGGTCCATTGTGTCGGCGTGCGCTGCGTCGAGCTGTTTGTGCTGGACGAAGCGTTTTCGGAGCATGCCTGCGACGTGCTCGGGAGATGGCGGGGTCTCGCCGACGTGCATGAGCGCGGCGTGCGCTGCGTCGACGACTGCCCAGTAGAGGTCGAGGCCTGCTTGGGTGACGTGCCAGTCTGCGTTGTGGAGGGTGACGGGCGCGCGTGCGTAGTAGTTCCACACGCTCTCTTTGGTGGGGCGGATGCGGCCTTGGAAGAGGAGCTGCTGCATGGGTTCGAAGATGCCGACGTCGTGCAGGGGGATGCCGTCGCGGAGCATGTTGATGATGACGGGGTCGGCGTTGCGGCAGTAGTCCCAGAACGTGCTGAGCCGGAGCGTGGTGATGTGGAGCCTGCGGGAGGAGTTCTGGGCGGTGCGTTCGGCGATGACGCGGTAGGCTTCGATGACTTCGGGGCTGAGGATGATGGTGAGGTCGTTGAGGATGCAGAGGACGTCGATGTCGTGTTTGTCTGCGGGGTTGGTGTGGATCTCGCCGCGGCTGGCGCTGCCGAAGAGGATGACTGCTTTGAGGAAGTCGCCGAGCTCTTTGTGGAGGGTGTCGGCGAAGCGTTTGGCGAGGGAGTATTCGCCGCTCTGGGCCTTGCCGAGATTGGGGTGGCGCAGGCGGTGGACCTTGAAATGCATGGTTGTACCCTCGCGAAGGCGCTATTAAATATTGTTGTAACCACCTCTAGGTGGTCAAATAAGCATAGCTTTTTAAGCGAAGCGTCAGTTTCCCCGCATTGGCACCGCCGCAACCAGCATCCGCGGCCAGAAATCCCCCCAGTGATTTCTCCCACAACCGCGATGCCGGTGGCGTGCCTTTTCTTTTTCCTATGACTGACAGCGCAAGCTATGACGCGCGCATCACGAAACCATTTTATAGAGCCGAGGCATAAAACAAGACCATGCAGTGGAACTACTCACCGATGGACCGCGACTACTACAAGCGGCCGGCCCTGCAGACGATCACGGCGGAGAAGCCGACCTTCCCCATCACCGAGATAGGCCAGACCGTCGCCATCCCCGACCCCGCAGGCCGCTTCAAGAGCGCAGCCCAGGGCGTGCAGGCGGCGATCCGCGGCGGCGCGGGCGTCCTGCAGATGGTCATAGCGCAGCCGCACAACACTCCCTTCGGTGGCATGCGCTCGATCGGCCGCGAGCAGCGCCAGGCGCTCAAGGAAGCGATCGAGGTCAACAAAGTGAAATTCGCGGGCGTCGAGATGCCTACCTCCTCCTTCACCAACATGTCCGGCTATGACGCGCGCTCGAACCGCATCAGCGAGGAATTGCGCAAGAGCAACCTCGATGAGATCAGAGAGGCCATCCAGTTCGTCGCAGAGGTCGGCGGAGGCGGCGGCGTCGACGCAGTCGCGTTCGAATTCGACCGGCCCATCTTCGGCCTCGATCCGAAGAAGAACCCCGAGACCAAACCCGGCAAACGCATCTTCGAAGGCTATCCCAACGAAGAGAAGCAGGCGGAGATACGCTTTGTCGACCCCCGCTCAGGCCAGATCTTCGGCATGAACATCGGCGAAGGCCTCTTCTTGCACCGCGACAAGACCACATTCGAAGAGATCACCTTCGACGACATCCAGACAGGCGCGAAGCCGCAGCGGTGGGAATGGAAGGACTTCCAGCGGTTCGCAGAGCACAACAAGAAAGAGGGGACCGGACCCACCGATCCGTACGAGCTCATCAAGAAAGAGCGCTTCAGCCAGAACATCCTGCAGGCCGAGCGCGAGATCGTGCGCACCAAGGAGCAGATCAGGCGCGAGCAGGATCTCCTCGAGAGATTCGACGACATCATCAGTGAGCGCCAAGAGGACCTCAAGAACAACCTGTTCTATGACCCGCGCTCCCGGCAGAAGATCCCCATCCAGACCGAAGAGGACCGCAAGATCGCCGAACAGCTGACTGCGGAGACGATCGCGGAGATAGAGGACAAGAAGAGGGAGACGCAGCTCCTCAAGGACAAGAACCAGGAGCTCATCCTCCAGCAGGAGCGCGAGGTCTCCAAGAACAAGGAGATCGTCGAGAGCCTCCAGCCCATGGAGGATTTCACCAAGCGCAAGACATTCGATTCCTACGCCGAAGCGGGCCTGATGGCAATGCACGAGACAAAGAAGCTCGGCAAGTTCGTCGGCGAGCCGGTCTTCGTCGGCCCCGAAATAGGCTGGCCCGGCACGTACGGCGGACACCCGCAGGAATTCATCGAGATCATCAAGGGCGCGCGGCAGATGATGGCCGAGAAGCTCGTCCAGCAGGGCGTCAGCACCGCCGACGCGAAGGAAGCTGCGCGCCGCCACATCCGCGGCACCTTCGACACGGGCCACGCAGGCATGTGGCTCAAGCACTTCCGCCCCGACCTGCCGCAGGATCAGCGCCTCAAGGAGTTCAACAAGTGGTATCTCGATCAGGTCGACCAGATCGTCAAAGAGGACATCGTCGGCTCCATCCAAGTCGTCGACTCGTACGGCGGCGAGCACGCCCACCTCCCTCCGGGCCAGGGCATCCTGCCCGTCGCCGAGGCCACAGCGAAATTCACGCAGCAGAAGACACCCGTGCACATCGTCAGCGAAGGCCACACCGAAGAGGCGCAGGGTGAAGGTCGCATCCGCACGCAGGCGTGGCGGTCGCTCGGCAAGGATCTGCCGCCGTGGTTCTTCGCAGAGGGCGCCGTGGCGCCGCGCACATGGGGCCAGATCGAGAACGGCTATTTCGGCAAGGCCTCGAGCCCTCGCCAGATGTTCGGCTCGTACACGCCGCCCTTCGGTGAGTACAGGCCGTGGGCCGGCGGCGACATCCCCCTCGGCTTCGAGTGATGCTTTTTTATACCGGGCACCTCTGACCCGCTGCGATGAGCACGCTCGAAGAGCGCATTGCGGTCTGGCGGGAACGGCGCGAGGAGCGCCGCGCGCGTGACCAAAAGAGCCTCGAAGCGTACCTGGTGAGGAATCTCGACTGTCTCGAGCATTGCGCGGCAGCCACGGGTGATTCGTACTCGAGCCTCCAAAGAGCGTCCAAGAGCGCGCCTCCTGCGTTCGACCTCGCGCCCGATGAGATCGGGCAGCTCGCGCCACCGATTGAAGCCATCACGCGCTCGGTGCTCGGCGTCGACGGCCTTCCAGAGCCGCGCAGGCGCCGCTACAGCGCGCTCCATGCGCTCAAGCCGGCGGCGCTGACCGTGGCGTCCATGCTCGGGTACAACCTGCTGGCGGACGCGATGGTCTCCGCAGCAGACCTGCTCATCGCGTCTACCTTCGGCGCGATGATGTATGGCATGATGGACGGAACAAACCAGACCCCCTATTACGCGCCGAACCTCAGGCTGTTCCATCTCATGAGCGCGCCGCGGCTGATCAATCTCGGCAGGCCGACGAACAGGAGCATCGCGGGTGACGTGTCGCATGAGTACACGCATTTCATCCAGGACTGCAAGACAGACCTGCTCAGGGGGTACCGGGGGATCGCGGAGGGGCATGCGCGCGGTGTCGAGCGCATCGTCTGCTCGCTCTGCGCCGCGGGCGCGGACAGGCCGTACCTCTCACTCGATGCAGCGCGGCGGACCGCGCAGGAGCTCAAGCACGGCTATCTGTCCGCGTGCGCGATCGCGAAGAAGACGCCGAATGCAGCCATCGCGAAGAGCGCGACGCCCACGCCGTGTTGCGCGTCGTGGCTGCCTCTGCTCAACAGCCATTGCTATTGCCTCGGCACGTCAGTCATGCGTGTCGCGGAGGAGACGCACGGGTGGGGAGTGTACCGGCGGGCCATCGCAGGCGATCTCTCCTTCCTCGGCGCGGCGTAAAGTTTATCAGGATGCTCTGCGCCCAGGGAGAGAATGCTGCGGCGGCATGGCATCATCTGGACGGCCTTCCATGACTTAGTGGGTGCCGCGCTCATCGCGCTGAGCATCGCGCTCTTCCCGCTGCCCGGGCCGAGCCTGCCATTGCTCCTCGGCGGCATCGTCATCATCTATGGGAAGGAGAAGGCGGCTCACATGATGGAGGAGTGGCGGCGCAAGGGCTCGCGGTTCTTTCACGTCTGATCAGGCAGCGTCTCGTGGATGTCTTCGCGCGAAACGCAGGTCGACACGAGATCGTTGACGCTCCAGTCGTAGAGCGCGATGACGCAGCGGCCGCGGCGGGGTGCGAGTCGTGCGCGGACGCGCGCATAGCCCTGGACGGCGCCGGCGTGGGGCGCGTGCGTGGCGTGCGGGTCCATGACGCCGCCGACAGTGAGAAGGTCCTCGAGCGTGGCTGTCGGCATGCGCGGAATCGTCACGTCGGAATTGCCGACGACGAACCAGTCGCGCATGCCTTGGCAGAGGGGGCGGATGAGGATGGCGAGCTCACCCGGCTCCTTGGCGAGATAGACGTGGCAGCTCAGGTAGGACCACGAGATTCTCTCGAGCGGGTGCTCCATTGAGCAGAACGGGCGGCGAGCGTCCTTATAATCATTACCACGCGAGAAGGCGGTGCGCTTTCTTGAAGACCTTGTAGTGGGCGTAGAGGAGGGCCTGGGCGTAGCCGCCGGCCGCTTTCTCCTCGCCGCTCTTCTTCTCGGCAGCGGCGAGCGCCTTCTTCTTGGCGCCGCCGAAGATGTCTTTCGGCATGGTGAAGGGCATGATCTCGCCGAACCCCCTGAGGACGTCGGTGAACGGGGCGAGCACGCTCTCGCGCTTGGGCGATGATTTCTTCGGCTCCTCTTGTTTTTTGCCGTCTTCCGCTTCATTGATGTATTTCTCGAGATCGTCGCCGATGGCCTCCATGGCTGCGGCGATGGAGCTGTCGATGGTGGCGAGCATCGAGAGGTCTTCGGCTTCTTTCATGCGCTTGAAGGCCTCGATCTGGTCTTTGGTCCATGAATACGCGCGCCAGGTGACTTTGGTCTCGCCCATGTGGAGGGGGCCGCGATGCTGGAATCCCTCTTGGCTGAACTGCATGGAGGGGCGCGTGCGGTATTCAAAGGAGATGAGCATGCATGCGTAGGTGGTCTCATTGCCCTGCGGGACGTTCATGCCGAGGACTTCGATGTCGACCATGCTCGTCTCGAATGCGCCGACGAGCTCGGGGCTCGAGAGGCGGGTCTGGTCGCTGCGCAGGCGCTCGATGTGGCGCAGGTATGGCTTGATCCACTGCACGTACATCTTGACGATGTTGTAGTGCTGGCGCAGGTAGTTGAGCTCGAATCTGCGGCGCTGCTTGAGCTCCTCGTAGTTGTACTGGCGCCAGACCATGTAATCGTTGAGCTTGCGCATGAGGACGTTCTTGACCACTTGCGTGGTCGGCAGGGCGTTGACTGCCTTGTCCAGGTCCTTGGTCTCGTTGGGTATCTTGACGCTGAAGAACCAGTCGGGCAATGAAGTGAACTGCAGCTGCTGCGCCATGGTGAAGATGTTGGCGCTGACACGTTGGCCCTGCACGACGCCGTCGACGATGTCTGTCCAGATGCCTTTGAGCGTCATCTCGGCGCTCTCGATGCCTTTGCGCGCGTCATCGTGGAATTTGATGCGCTCATCGATCCAGCGGATGTCGCGCACGAGCTGGAAGAGGTCCTTGCGGACGAACTGGCCGATTTGGGCGAGGTATTGGCTGACGCGGTCTTGCGCAAGGCCGAGGCGTTGCGCTGCGGCGCCGTAGAAGCTCGAGTGCTCTGATGCGGAGAAGAGATCGGTGATCTTCTCGATCCAGCCGAAGCTCATGTCTTCCATGAGATGCAGCGAGAAGAAGTAGATGGGCTCGATGCTCTGGTGCGGCGTCTCGTACACAGCGGTGTAGCGCTTGAGCGGTTTGGGATAGTCGAGTTTGACGATCTGGTCCTTGTAGAGTTCGGCTTCGTCGTGATCGGCGTAGAGATGGGTTTCCCCTTTCTTCTCGAGCGCATCGAGGACGGCTTTCTTCGCTTCGGGGGAGAATGTTTTCCACTCGGGATAGCGCGAGGTCAGCTTCTTGTTGAA
>CAYUPS010000012.1:0-25600 GCA_964445485.1 uncultured Methanosarcinales archaeon
TCGTGCTGCCCGCGCCGCGGAACGTGTTGTTGCGGTAGATCGTGCCGTCGACGCTCGTCGTGGTGTACTGATGGACCGTGACTGACGTGATGCTCTGGTTGATCTCAAACAGGTTGTCCTCCCAGAGATTCGCATTCCATGTGCCTTGCATTGATGGCGCTGCGGCAAGACCCGTGAAACGGTTGTTGCGCACGAAACCCTTGGTGAACGAGTTCGGCGTGTTCGCGTGCGTGAAGAAAGCGCCGGTGAATGCGATGCTGTTGTTCTCGATTGTCCAGTTCTCGATGAAGATGTTGATGTTGCTCGTCGGTGAGATGAACGTGGTCGCGATCGGCACCGTGTTGTTGATGAATGAGAGATTGTACTGCGTCGTGACGTCGAACAGCTCGCCGGTGTAGTTGATGACGTTGTCGCGCATGACGAGCGCACGCGCGCCTCCTGAGTAGAGCCCGATGGAGGCTGTCGAGCCCGCGCCGTGGAAATAATTGCCCCTGACCATGCCGGTCGTGACGCCGCTGATGGCGAACTGCGTCGTGAGATTGTTGAATGTATTGTTCTCGATGCTGAGGTTCTCGCCGACGCTGATGCTCACGCCAGTCGATTCGTTGATGGTGTTGTTCAGGAACATGAGGTTGTGCAGCGTGGCGCTGCTGAAGTGGGTGTACCATGCGTTGCCGTCCACGGCGAGATTGTTCTCGAACAGGCCGGTGCGATTGATGGTGCTCGTCCCTGCGAAGGCGAACAGCGGCTCGCCGCCGGGGATACTCAGGAATGTGTTGTTCTTGACTGTCGCGTTCGTCGTGTCATACAGAATGATGGCGCCCTGCGGGTTGTTGAGCGTGTTTCCCGGACCCAGCGGCTGCTCGAGCGTGTGGTTGCGCAACGTGTTGTTCTCGATGACGATGTTGTCCATGAAACCGCCGATGGCGCCGCCCGTGCCGCCGTGGCCGATGCCGCTCGCCTGGATGAATTCCAGCGTGTTGCCTGCGATGATGATATTGTCAGAATTGTCCGCGAAGCTGATGGCAGGATTGACGCTGCCTGAATTGTGGCTCGCGAGCGTGACGTTCCTGACGTAGTTGTCCCTGATCTGCGTGCCGCTTGAATTCCGTATCGAGATGCCGGACGAATTGATCATGGAATTGTTCTGCACAAGCGAGTTGGGGGCGTTGCTCAGGAACACCGCACCATAGCCGTTCTGCTGCTCGAACTGGCCGCCGAAAAAGCCGCGGCTGTAGTTGGTGAACGTGTTGTTGATGATCACTGCATCCATCGCGCCGATGGCGTACACGCCGGAGATGTTCACATTGACGAACTGGTTGTTCCGCACAGTCGTGCCGTACGCCTCGAGCAGACTCACCGCGCTGCCCTTGAGGCCCACATGGTCAGGCCTGCTCTCCGCTTCCATCACGCTGCTGATGTTGATGAACGTGTTGTTGCGGATGACTGATGAGTTGCTGCCGTTGAGCGCGATGCCGTTCGCGAAATTGATGACTGTGCAGTTTCGCACGAGGAAGTCGGTGGCATTCAGCACCCTGATCGCGCTGCCGTTGCCGTTGCCTGTGAGGTTGTAGCCGGCGCAGTCAATCTCGGAGAGGTCTCCTACGACAGTGTAGCACGCAGCAGTCGCATTGCCGGTGTAGTCCACATTGCAGTTGAGCTTGATGCGCTCCGCGATGGTGGAGCCGCAGGGGAGGCATGTCGTCTCTGGCTCTGCAGTTCCGAACGTGTTCGGGTCTGCCTCCGCGCTGTTGCCGCTCGTGCTGAATGCGCGGCACGTCCAGGACACGCTCGCGTTCGTCGGCAGGTTATCGACAGTGAAGTTCGCAGTGGCGAACGTTCCGCCCACATCCTGCGTCTGGTTGACCTCGAAACCGTCACCGAGATCGAGGAGCAGGCTGATATTTTGCAGCGTGTTGCCGTTGAACGCAGTCACATTGCAGAAGAATGTCATGTTCGCATCGAATGATATGATGCCGTTCTCAGGAGAGATAAGAGATACGTTCAAGTTTTCTCCAGGGGTGGGCGATTCATCTGTGGTGTTCGTCGCGCCCGTGTCGAAGAACGCCAGGAGCTGGTTCGACGCGCTGCTCACGATGACATAGCCCGCCGCGATCGCCGCAGTGCCGGTCGGTCGGTCCTTCGGCGCGCCGAGGAAGCTGTAATTGAACACCATCTCTCCGGTTGTGGCGTTGAACGCATAGAAGAACTTGTCCCTGCTCGCGACGAACGTTGTCCTGTTCGCGATGACGGGTGCCGCTTGGATGTGGTTGTTCGTGCTGAACGTCCACGCCAGCGTGTTGTTCGACTGGTTGTACGCGTTGAGCATCGGCAAACGCGCCGCGCCTGCCGTCGTTATGGCGCCCGCCAACGCCACGAGGTTGGAGTCGGGCTGCGCAATCGCCACGCTGCTCCACAGGTACCTGCGCGTCGCCGTCCTGTTGAGCCGCGCGCCGTTGCTGAGATTGAGCTGGAAGAAGCCGTTCGGATCCGCGCCGGCCACGATGACCCTGTCAGCGAGCACGGCAGGTGCGCCGAAGAGGCTGCCTGTCGACGCGGAAGTCCAGATCAGCGCGCCTGTTGTTGCGTTGTAGGCGGAGGTCTTCTTGCTGGGCGCGTGCACATAGATGACTCCGTCGCCGAACGATGGGATGCCCTGCGGCGATGCTGTGCGCGTACTCCACACGACTGAGCCGTCGCTCATGTTCAGCGCAGTCAGGTTCTTCCTGCCCGTGACGACGATCGCGAATGCGTCATTTGTCGGTTTGATGACCATCGGGGCGTACTTGACTGATGCGTCGAGCGTCGTTGACCAGTGCGCTGCACCGCTGCTCTGGTTGATCGCGCGCACGGTCCTATCTGGGAACGACACGATGACCCTCTCGCCGGCGATTGCGACAGGGATGCTGGTCTTGGTCGGGGCGCCGCGGGTCATATTCCAGATGTGCGCGCCGGTGGTGAGGTTGAGCGCGAACGTCATGTTCGACACTGTGAAGAATACCTTCCCGTACGCGATGGCAGGGCTCTCCGCGATGCGTTGCTTGAGGCCTGCGGGCCATGTGTACGTCCAGTTCACGCCCAATGCACTCACGTTGATGTGCAGCGGCGTGAAGCCCGTGCGGTTGTTGTAGCGCTGGTGCATGCGCCATTCATTCGTATTGAGCGAGTCCGAACTCTCGGGGATGAATACGACGTCCGCAGCGCATTCAAACAGCACAACATCTGTCATGCTGGCATTGTTGCTTATGTTGCAATTGGTGAGCGTCGCATTGCGGGCAGTGACGTTGATGAGTGTGCTATTGTGCGCCCGCGTCGCGTTCAGGTTGCTGTTGTTGATGACTGAGAAATTGATGAACGAATTGTTGTAGGCGGTGCTGTTGATGATGCGGCTCTGGTTCAGGATTGAGCTGTTGACGATGCTGCTGTTGAACGTCGTCGAATTCTGCTCGGTGCTGTTGATGAGGATGGTGAAGTTGTTGAAGCTCAGGTTGGCGGTCGCATTCGTCAGTGTGCTGTTGAGCTTGGTGCTGTTGAAGCAGACCGAATCAGTGATGTCGCTGCCCGTCGCTTCGCAGTTGTCCAGCTCTGACGGGTCGACGAAGCTGAACGACACGCGCGACGATGTCACGTTGCTGCTGATGCAGGTGCTGTTGAGCAGGTCGCTGGTGCGGACGACGCAGCTGTTGACGCTGGCGTTGGTGAGGTTGCTGAGCGTCACGTTGCTGTCGGTGACTGTGGAGTTAGTCATGTTGCTGCTGGTCATGTTCGAGCCGGTCGTGTTGCCGTCGCTGCACCGGCCTCTCACGAACGTGCCGTTGACGCAGTGGCAGTTCGTCACGTTCGAATTGCCGACCTCGCACACATTGGCGCTCGACGGGTCGAAGAAGCTGTTATTGATGGTGCTGTTGATGAGGAACGAATCGAGGATGGTGCTGTTGAACGCGCTCACATTCGTGAGATTGCTGTGGTTGACGAAGCTGTTGTTGATCGTCACGTTCGCGGCGGTAATGTTGAAGATGATGCCGCCGAAGATGTTGCCCTGCGTGACGTTGCTGAATCGGATGTCGACGAAGCGCAGGAAGCCGCCGACGAACGAGACATTGGTGGTGTTGGCGTTCTGGACAGTCACGTTGCTCAGGTTGCCGCCGAAGAGAGTGGCATTCGTGATGTTGGCGCCGAAGAGGAAGACGTTCGTCGCGTTGCAGCCTTCGCAGGACGTGTCTATCTGCGTGACATTCGCGAGCGCGTTGGAGAACAGCGTGAAGTTGAAGATGGCGAGGTTGCCGACAGTATCGTTCGCGATCCATTCGATGCTGTGCTTGCCGACCCCGCTGGTGTTGCTGAAGTTCACCGAGTACTGATCGCTGATGTTCAGCGGCAAGAGCACTTGTATCGATCCGTTCGGCAGAGTCACATTGACCGTGACATTGCTGACGCCGTCCGCATCAGTGATGGTGGCATTGCATTCTGTCTTTTGGCTGACGTTCACGAGCTGCGGGAGGCAGAACACGCCGACGAATGACGGCCCCGGATTGAAACTGCTGTTGACGGAATAATTAGTGAAGTGGCTGACATTGTAGATGAATGTCCCGATGCCGTTGTTGCTGAAGATCTCCGTGCAACCCTGCCCTGTGCTGCACACTGCGAAAATTCCATCATCATTGGTGTCGATGAGCGGTTGCGGATCGGCGAACCTGTCCTGACCCATGTTTTTGAGCGTGATGACTGCGGTCGTGTTGAGGCCAGGTCGTGCGGTGGTGTTCACGAAGACGCTTGCGTTGGCGAAACGCACGACTGCTGCGATCAGTGTCTCAGTCGATGTATCGATCGGCTGCGTGAAATTGATGCTGCCGAAGCTGGCGTTCTCGATGATGGAGATGTTCGGCACGATGGTGCTGTTGAGTGTCACATTGAGGCCCTCAAAGATGTGCAGGCTGATCCTGTTGAGCGAGAATGACGTGTTGGTGATGTTCATCCTCTTCTGCTGCAAGTCGATGCGGACGCCTTCGGAATTGTTCACGATGGTGCTGTTATGCAGCAGGATGTCGGTGCCGTTCTGCACGTGCACGCCGCTGATGAAACTCTCGGCACGGCAGTTTTTGAGCGTGACGTTGGTGCGACGATCCACCAAGATGCCGTCACCCGTCCCGTTGCCGATGAGGTTCTTGCCTTCGCAATCGATGAAAAGGTTGTCGCCAGTGATATTGAGGCACGTACCTGCCGCAGTGATTGTGTGGTTGAGCCTCGCTGGCGAGTTGATGTTACCGCAGGCGGTGATATTGAAAATGCCTGGGACGCTGTCGTTACTGCTATAGTTCGTGAAGTGCGTGACATTATATACGAAGACGCCCCCCGCGTAACTCTCTTCTGCGCAGCCCTGTGCAGGCCCGCACACGACGAACTGGTTATTGTTGCTGAAATCGACAATCGGCTGCGGGTCGACGAACCCTATGTTATTGAATGAGATCTGCGCGCTGGTGTTGAATGCCGTGAAATTGACCGTGTCGAGATACACGCTCTTGTAGGTGATGTTGAGTCGGTTGCTCGTCAGGTTATAGGGCGACCGGAGCGTCATGTTGCCCGGGAAGCGTATGCTGCCGTTCGGACGGATGAAGGTCGTGTTGGTGAGATTCGTCCTGTTGGTGAGATCATTGAAGATCCACTCCCGCGGATTGTTGAGGATGGTGTTGTTGAAGACCGAGTCATTGCTATCTCTGATGTGGATGGCGTAGCTCAACGAACCGACTGCAGTCAGGCTGTTGGAGACGAACGTGTTGTTGTGGGACTGGTACAGCAGGATACCCTTGCTGTTGATTATGCTGCTCGTGCTGACCGTGTTTTGAGTGAAGTTGTTGTTGCTGCTGATATCGACCACGATGCCGTCGCTGTCATCACGTCGCACTAGTATGATGTTCTGTGTGATTGTGTTGGTGGACGCGTTGAACATCGTGATGCCGTCGTTATTGGTACTTCCGCCATCGGTCGAGATGCTGTTCTGGGAGATTATGTTGTTGTTCGCAAGAGTGATTTCAATGCCGTAGTTGAAGAAGGACGTTCCGTTGGTCGTGATGGAATTGCCCTGGATGATATTGCCGCCAATAGGCGTTGTCGAGACGATACGGATGCCGACGTTCCTCGCGCTGCCGTTCGTGCGTACTGTATTGTTCTGGACGACATTGTTGCTGCTCTGCAGATTGATGCCGTAGTTGGTGCTTATTCCATCGGTGCTGATGGTGTTGTTCGCGATGATGTTCCCGGTGGCATTGGCAAATATGTTGATGCCGTAGTTGTGGTCGCCAGTAATGCTCCAGCCGTCGGTGTCGATCTTGTTGCCGGTGACGCTGGCGTTATGCGCATTATTCTCTATGACAATCGCCGTGCCGTTCCCGGTGCCGTTCGTCGTTATCGTGTTGTTCGCGATGATATTGTTCGCGCTGATGCCTCCTGTGCCTGCAGGATTCGATCCCCTGATGTGGATGGCGAAGTCCTTCCCCCGCAGGCCGTCAGTCGAGATTGAGTTGTTGATGATGCGGTTGATGCTGCTGTTGAGGAGGAAGACGCCGATGGTGGAGTTCCCGCCGTCGCTGAGATTGATGCTGACGATGGTGCTATTGGTTATGGCGATGTCTTGCGCAGTATCTAGATGCACACCGTGGCTCTCATTGCCGGTCGTCGTGATTGTGCTGTTGGTGATGGTGCCATTGGTCATATTTGCGAACTGAATACCGTAACTACGGCTGCTGTTCGGAAGAAGTTGCAGGATCCTGCATCCCCTGATAGTCACGTTCGTCCTATTCTGCGCGAATATGCCTGCGTTGCTGCCGAGACTGCCGTTCGCATAGCTGATGGTGAATCCCGCGCAGTCGACGACTACGTTGTCCGTGTCGATAGTGAGGCATGTGCCTCCTGTGCTGATGTTGCTGGCGAGCACGCTGAGACCGCCCGTGCTGATGCTCCCGCAATCTGCGATGCTGCCCGGCGGCGGCACGCAATTGACAAAGCTCCCGTTCTGCGCAGTCGCATTATTGATGAGCGTGCAGTTGATGACTGTTGCGTTAAGCACGTACGTGCCGGTGATTGTCGCGTTCGCGATGAGCGACGCTTCGATGCGGCTGTCGCCGATGAAGCTCGTATTGAACACCCTGCTGTTGTTCAGAAGGGTGCTGTTGACGACTGTGCTGTTGTGGATTGTCGTGTTCGTCACGCTCGCGTTCCTCGCAGTGCTGTTCTGGAGCGTGCCGTTCGTGACTCTCGTCAGGTTGATGAATGTGCGGTTGATGGTGCTGTTGATGAGCGTGCTGTTGATCGCAGTGCTGTTGAAGCACTTGGAATCGTTGATGTCGGAGTCCTCCGCGATGCAGCCGTCAAGCTCCGAAGGGTCGACGAACACGTTTGTGAGGTTGCTGCGCGTCACATTGCTGAATTTGACGATTGATTGGCGGACCGCGCTGTCGCGCAATGTCGCGTTCGTGACTGCGCTGTTGTTGATCAGGCTCCTGTTGACGACGCTCGCGTTGAGCGTCGCATTGCGCGTCTCCGAATCCTTGATCACGGACTTCGTGGATGTCGTGTTGACGACTGTCGCATTCGTCACGTTGCTCTCATTCACATCAGAGGACGTCAGGTTGCAGCCGTCGCAGGAAGAGCCTGAGACGTTGCTGCCTGCGATGGCATTCGCGCCGAACGACGTCAGGAGGATTCCGAGCTGATTGACTGTATCGTTCGCGTACCACGCGACGGAGTACGTGCCAGCTTCGGTGGTGTTGCCGTAGCTGAATGAATAGACGCTACCGACCAGCGACGGGATAATCGACTGCAGCGTGCCGCCGGGCGAGGTGACATTCGCCTGCACCGTGCTGATGCCGTCCGGATCGCTGATGGTCGCATTGCACAGCGTCGTGTTGGTCACATTGATGACTTGCGGTACGCACGCGACATTGGCGAATTGGGGCGGCGTCTGCGGGCCGCTGATCGTGATCGTGTTGGTGAAGCGCCGCGGGCCGTCGAATGCGCCGTCGGTCGGCGTGATGCTCGCATTCCAGGTCTCGTTCTCCTGGGTCTGGTTGTGGACGATGAGATCCGTGCGGTTGTTGAAGAGGGCGCGCACCTGCGACGGGTCGAGCGTGATGTTCCAGATGCGGGCGACGCCGATGGTGCCGTTGAACGAGTACTGCTCGTTGTTGTCCTTGAACATGCCGAGCCGCACGTCGTTGCTCGGCTCATAATCGATGCTGTCTGCGGGGAAGTCCTGCGTGTTGCTCAGCACGCCGTTGACATACAGCCGCATGTAGCTGCCATTGTACGTGCCGACCACGTGGTTCCACGCGCCGATGGTCATATGGGCGCCGCGGATGTACTGCGACGGAGTCTGGTTCGGGGCGAGGCCGAATAAGGTGCCGCCTGTGCGGTTGGTGAACAGGCCCCACCCGCTGAAGACAGAGCCGCTGTCGTAGATGTTGGAGATCAGGCCGGGGAATTGGCCTTCGATAATTGTTTGGTTCTGCACGCCTGGCTTGACCCACACTTCAAGCGACATGTTCGGACCGACGCGCATGGTCGTGGTGTTGCCGAATGTGACGTAGTCATTGATGCCATCGAACTGGTACGCGCCAAAGCCATCTTTGTCTCCGTGCTCGACATACGTGGCGCCGTTGACGGTGCCGTTCTGCTCGAACGGCGCGTAATCCTTGGTGACTCCCGCATCGCTTCCAGCCTCGAAAGGAACGTTGAGCACGAGTGTCGATATGCCGTTGCGGTACCAGGTCGTCACGTTCGTGAACGGGTCGCCTGTCGGATGCGTGCCGGAGATGTTGAGCGTCAGGTTGTCGCTGGTGCTGTTCGAAGCGCTCGTGGCGTACAGGAGGGCGGTCGTGAGGTTCGGCGTGGCGATGGTGCAGCCGGTGACTGTCGCGTTCTCGACGGAGGCGTTGTTGCGCAGCTGGCAGTCGATGAGCGTCGCGTTCTTGACTGTCACGTTGATGAGCGTCGTGTTCTGCAACGACGCATTTGTGACATTGGATGTGCGCACCGTGCTCAGGTTGACGCTGCTGTTGATGATGGCGGAGAACCTGCAGGTCGTATCCTCGACACTGCTGTCTGTGACTGTGCAGTTCTCGAGCGATGAGGGGTCGATGTAGGATCGCGTCACATTCGAGAGGAGGATGATGCTCGCGATGATGGTGCTGTTGAGGACTTCGCTGCGGTTGAGCGAGGAGTTGGTGAGGTTGCTGTACGCTGCGCGGGAGAAGACAAGCGTGCTGTTGGTGCGGTTGACCGTCGAGCGCAGCTCATACGCCACGTTGACCCTGACGCGGGGGAAGTACAGGTTGGTGCCAACAAAATCACGCACAGGGGTGCCCGTTCCCTTGATATCCTCCTCGAGCTGCTGCGGCGTGATGAAGACTCCCCGGAGCTGTGCGTCCTGGCGCAGCAGGGCGTAGACGCCTGCGATGTGCGGCGTCGCCATGCTCGTGCCGGTGAGGTTCATCAGACCGCCGCTCATGTTCGGCGCGGTGATCATCACGCCGGGCGCGACGATGTCAAGCCCAGGATACCTGTTGGAGAAATCAGGATACTCGTCTGACTTGTTGACGGCGCCGACGCTGGTGACATTCGCCTGGCAGCCGGGATAGGAGACGCCCAGGGTGAAGAACTCGTTGCCTGAGGCGACGCTGATGCTCATGTTGGCGCGGAACGCCGAGTTGATGGCGCCGTCGATGGTCGTCGGGCACGTGCCTGTCGTGTACTGCGTGCCATCGCCGAGGCTCATGGTGATGACGCTGATGTTGAAGAGCGTCCTGTTCGTGACGCACCAGTCGATGGCCTGGCCGATGGCGAAGAACGTGCCGGCGCCCGAGGCGTTGAGCGCTTTCATGGCGATCAGCCTCGCGCCGGGCGCGACGCCCCTGCTGCTGCCGTTGGCCGCGACGATGCCCGCGACGTGCGTGCCGTGGCGGTGCTCATCGCGCGGGTCGTTGTCGCTCAAGCTGCAGGTGCTGTCGGAGCAGTAGTCATAGCCGCCTGGGACCTTGTCGCAGAGGTTGTTGACGAAATCGGCGAGAGTGCACCCGCCGAGATCAGGGTGCGTGAAGTTGATGCCGCTGTCGATGACGCAGACGCTCTGGCCCGCGCCTGTCAGGTTCTGGCCGTTCACGATGGTGCCATGCAGTATGTCGCCGCCGATCTGCGGCACGCTCTGCGCGAGCGAGACCTGCGCGATCCTATCGAGCACGATTCTTGCCACATCCGGATCAGTAGCGAGGGCGGTCAGGCCTGCGTTGTCGACTTCGGCTGACATCATATACGAACTCGCGAGCCTCTTGACCGAACGCACGCTTGTGGAGGACGCGCCAAGCCCCTCACCTTCGAGCAGCCCCTTGTCTGCGAGGCGCTGCAGGACCGCTTCCTGTCGCTGCGCGACAGCTGCCTTGTAGTCCTCTTCGCTCTGGATGCCCAGGCCTGCCGCGCCTGCGTCTTCGTTGAGCGTGATGATGATGCGCGCTTCGCTCGTGTTCTGCAGCGTCTCGTACACTGTGCCGTCAACGCTGGCGGTCGCTGCGGGCGTCTGCGCATTGATCGACTCGTTGATCTGGATGCGCGGGAAGCTCAGGCCTGTCGAGGTGTCGCCGATGGGCTTGCCCGATGCCTTGAGCGTGTCCTCGAATTGCTGCGGCGACCTGTTGAGGCCCAGAAGCATGGCGTGGTGGCGCAGGAGCGCGAAGGCGCCAGCGACGTGCGGCGTGGCCATCGACGTGCCGGACATCGATTGAGTGCCGCCGCCGCGCCTGGTCGAGACTATGCTGCCGCCTGGCGCGAGGAGGTCGAGACCAGTGTCGCGGTTCGTGAACGAGAGGAGGACATCTGATTTGCTGCTCGCGCCGACGCTTGTCGCGTTGGCCTGGCATCCCGGATAGGAGATGCCGCCCGTGTAGCCGTTGTTGCCTGATGCTGCGACGATATCCATGCCTGCGAGGCGGGCGGCGTTCATGCTGCCGTCGATGTCACTGGGGCACGTGCTTGCCGTGTACTGGCCACCGTCGCCGAGGCTCATGCTGATGACTGTGATGTTGTACGCAGCGGCGTTCGCGACGCACCAATCGATGCCGGCGGCGACGCTCGAGAACGATCCCGAGCCGCCTGCGTTGAGGACGCGAACCGCGACCAGTCTCGCGCCGGGCGCGATGCCCTTGACTGTGCCGTTGGCGGCGACGGTGCCCGCGACGTGCGTGCCGTGGCCGTGCTCGTCCATTGGGTCACTGTCTTGCGTGGTGCAGCTGCTGTCGGCGCAGAAGTCGCGGCCCGCGATGACCTTGTCGCACGTGCCTGCGAGGAACTGCGCCTGCGTGCAGCCGCCGAGATCAGCATGGCTGTAGTCGATGCCTGTGTCGACGATGCAGACTGTCTGTCCGGCGCCGCTGATGTTGGTGCCGCTCAGCCGCATGCCCCAGCTCGCTGCCGCGCCGA
Organism: uncultured Methanosarcinales archaeon; assembly: GCA_964445485.1. GTDB lineage: Archaea > Nanobdellota > Nanobdellia > Woesearchaeales > ARS49 > CAYUPS01. The sequence continues at coordinate 11,464 of CAYUPS010000012.1, forward strand.
TGAGGGGCACGGTGTCGGTCATGGTGGCTTGGACGGGGCGGTCGTAGATGATGTCCGCGACGGCGGGGTCGCTTCGCAGCTCATCGAGGGTCGCCTGGTCGATGGTGCCGGCGAGCGCGTTGAATGTCTGGAATTCCGTGGTGTTATGGAGCGTGATTCTCGGGCTCGCGCTCCTGCCGTCCTTGAATTTGATGATAACTCTCGCGGCGCCTTCCTCGGAGATGCGCTGCGCGGCGAGCGCGTCGACCCGTGCGCCTCCCGCTTCCTGCTGGAAGATGCGCGGCTGCGCGCCATCGAGCGCTGCGGGTTCGACGCTGGGCGTGCCTGCAGCGAGGCCGCTCATGGCCATGCCTGTCGGGTCGGTGTGGAGCGCGACGCTCGTGATGACCAGCGCGATCGCGACGCTCAGGAGGAGGATGGAGTGTGCCTTCATCGGGTGATGTGCACCTCCTTGCGCTGGATCTCGCACTGCCACTCCTTCAAGAACGTCTCGACGGTCTGGGAGTGCTCACGGGAGACGAGGAGCGCGGCGCGGCCGATGGGTTCGGCACGCGCTTTCTGCACAACGCCTTCCTTGCCGTAGCGGCCTTTGAGCCCGTAGTGGAATTTGATCTTCTGCGTGTGGTTGAGGTGGGCGGTGCTGTAGATGAGGATGACATGGGGCTGATACGTGGGACTAGGCTGCTGCGCAGTGCTGTCTGTCTCTGATGCCACGTACTACCCCTGTACTATCTATTACCCAACACGGCACCGATCGGTGTGCGGTGGCGTGAATCCCCCAATAGTTAGTCAGTCTAACCGAGAACAGATATTTATTCTTTTAGGTGTCACAAAAGAAGGACAACACTACTTGTAGCGCGTTCTCGAATACTTCTTGCACGACAGGCAATACACCACGCGCACGCCCGAGCGAAGCCGCACCCTGCAATTCTCCCCCACCACCCAGAACGCATCGCACGAACGGCAGAACCGCCGACGCACTTCAGCAGGGATACGCACACGCTGCCCCATCGCCACCTTCCGCGCCTTCGACACCAACTGCCGCGCACGCGCAGGATCCCCCCTCGCGGCAACAGACGCCTGCCCCAAGAGGTCCAGCGCAAGAGACAATGCCTCCTTGCGCGCCGCCTCCTTCCTCTTCGCATGCCGCGCGTGCATGCCCCGGACACACCCAGTGAAGGTATAAATATGTTCTGCCAATCGCACACACGATGCTCTCCATCGTCAAACGCCTCATCGGCGCCAAACCCCCGCAGCCCCACCGCGCAGAGCCGCCCACGCTCACGCCCGACACCCTCGCGCCCTGGCTCGAGCGCGAGACAGAACGCGCCCTCGCCGCCCTCACAGACTCCCTCAGCACGCAACGCACCGCCATCACGCGGGCCAGCCGCGCCATCGACGACGCCCTCGCCGCGCTCGAGACAGCCACACTCATGAACCCGCACATCCCCAGCCGCGCCCTCCAGCTCATGGAAGGCAACAGAGGCGAACTCCTCCGCCGCGTCCGCCAAGAGCTCGAAACACTCAGCATCCCCTCCACCCCCGAAGGCATCCCCGCCTTCCTCGACACCGTCTACGACAGCTGGCCCGCATTCGCCAAGAGCATCGCGCGCCCCGCCGCCATCCTCTCAGAATTCTTCGCCCACCAGATCCGCGCCCTCAGCACCGCGCTCCACGACCTGGAAAGCGCGCTCGGCGCGCTCCGCGCCAGCTATGACAGCTCAGGCATCCCCGCCCTCCGCACCCTCCGCACCACGCTCGACGACCTGCGCCAGCGCAACGAAAAAGCAGCAACCCTCGAGCGCGAGCAGCGCACCGCCATCGACACGCTCAAGAAACTCCGCGAGCAGCGCGAGAGCCTCATCGCCGAGCGCGACACGCTCCAGCGCGACCCCACCCTCACGGCATCCCGCACCCATGCGCAAGACAAAGAGAATGCGCGCGACGCGCTCGCCCAGCGCATACGCGACTCCCTCTCGCCGCTCGAACCCGCATTCCGCAAATACGCCTACATCGCATTCCACCACCGAAAACTCCTCGAACAGTACGCCGCAGACCCCGTCAACGCGCTCGCAGGCGATGTCGGCCTCAAGCTGAACGACATCCTCGTCGGCCTCCGGCGCGCGCTCAGCGCAGGCGAACTCGAGCTGCGCGACCGCAAGCTCGAGAAAGCGCAGGAAGCCATCGCCAGACTCACCAAAGACGAACTCATCCGTCTCCAGACATCCTACGGCCACGCCAGCCGCGACGCGCACACCGCCGCAGCCAACATCAGCGCATCGCCCGAGCAGCGCAAGATCGACGCCGCAGCCCGCGGCATCGGTGCGTGCGACGAGCAGATCGCGGCAGCGGAACGGACACTCGACACCGCCGCGAGAACCCTCAAATCCGTCGACGTCCCCGGCGCGCTGGCCGCCCTCGAGCAGCAGGCAGCCACGCTCCTGCAGGGGAGAATACGCCTCAGCGCCTCTTGAGCGCGGCGATACCCGGCAATTCCTTCCCTTCAAGGAACTCCAGCGCAGCGCCGCCGCCCGTGCTCACATGCGACATCTTCCGCACAAGGCCGCAGCGGCGCAGCGCAGCCGCAGTATCCCCGCCGCCGGCAACGCGGGTCACGCCGCGCAACGACGCAACCGCTCTCGCCACAGAAACAGTCCCCCTGCCGAACGGCCGCGCCTCAAAGAGGCCCATCGGGCCGTTCCACAGGATGGTCTTCGCGCCCGCGAGCGCCTTCGCATAGGCTGCCGCAGTCGCAGGACCGATATCCAGGCCCTTCATCCCCGCAGGAATGCGGTCGGCATCCACGACAGTCGATGGTGATGAAGCATCCTTGGCCACCGCGACATCGAGCGGCAGCATGATCTTTCCCCCGCCCTTCCGCAGCAGCGCCTTCGCAAGCCCGATCGCATCGCGCTCGACGAGGCTCTCGCCCGTCCCGCGCCCGAGCGCGGCGAAGAACGTGAACGCCATCGCCCCCCCGATGAGAATGGCATCGACTCTCGGCAAGAGATTCGTGATCACGCCGATCTTGTCGCTCACCTTCGCCCCGCCGAGCACCGCGACGAACGGCCGCGCGGGCCTTCGCAGCAGCGCGCCGAGCACCATGACCTCCCGCTCGAGCTGACGGCCCGCGAACGACGGGAGCAGGCGCGCGACACCCACCGTCGAGGCGTGCGCGCGGTGCGCTGTCGCGAACGCATCATCCACATACGCATCGGCCAGCCGCGCAAGACGCCTCGCGAAGGCGGCATCATCGGCCTCCTCGCCGGGATAGAACCTGAGATTCTCGAGCATCACGATACTGCCGGCGCGGAGAGGGACATCATCGAGCGACGGCGTGAATCCTACCCTCCTGCGCAATATCTTCCCGAGCGCCGCAGCGACGGGCCGAAGCGACAGGGACGCATCGGGCTTGCCGCCCGGACGCCCCCGATGGCCTATGACGATGACCGCAGCACCCTTGCGCGCGAGCTCCAATATCGTCGGCGCAGCAGCGCGCAACCGATACGCATCGGCCACGCGCCCGTCTTTGACAGGCACGTCCAAGTCCGCGCGCACCAGCACGCGCTTCCCCTCCGGCCTGAGCGCATCGAGCGTCCGCATCAGCGTCTCACCGTCTTGCCGAACATGCGCGCCCGCCGCTCCACCCACCACGCATGCGCTATCAGTCCGATCACGCCGACCGTCAGCGCGGCATCCGCCAGATTGAACGCGGGCCAGACCTGGAAATCGATGAAATCAACCACGGCGCCGACCATCACGCGATCGATCATGTTGCTCGCCGCCCCGCCCAGCACCAAGGCATACAGGAACGCCTGCACTTGATCATGGATGATGCGGCGGTGCAGCACGACAATCGCCACCACGACCGCCAAGGAGAACGCCGCGAGGAACCACCGCGCGCCCTGCAGGATCCCGAACCCCGCCCCCGTGTTGTACGTGAGTGTCAGGCTCAGGATGCCGTCGATGAGCCACACCTCCTCGCCCGGCGAGACCGCCTTGACGATCAACGCCTTGTTGAGCTGGTCGAAGAACAGCACCAGCGCAGCCGCGATGAAGAACAGGTCACGCGTGACCCGCCTGCCCTCCTTCACCGCCATCGCCACGGCTCCGCCCTGCCAGGGGCCGCGCGCTCTTCCGGCTGCGCAGGTCGCTGCAACGCCTCAAGACGCTGCAGCACGAGATCGAGCTGCGCGTGGATGGTATCGAGCTTCGCGCTGAGCACCTGGAAATCCCTCTCAGAGCCTGCGGCCTGCGCCAGCGACGGCATCGGCGCCTCGGGGAACGGCGCCGCGCCAAACCGCGGCCCCCCGCCAGAGAGCCCTGCGAACTCCGCGCCGGGCGGCTCCGCTCCGGGAGGCGGCGAGAAATCCATCCCTCTCATCGGCATCGGCGGCGCGCTCGGCTCGGCATCCTTCTTCCAGAACCTCAATGAATCAAAGATTCCCATGCGTTCATCCCTCCGGCATCATCAGATCGGTGAACCACGGCGGCATGAACCCCATGAAATGGAACATCATGCTCATCGGATACACCTCCACATGTCCTTCTCGGTAGAGCGTCAGCCAACGCGTGCCGCGCAATCGCGGCTCGGCGAGCTTGGCGAACAGCACGCTCCTGAAATAATCATCAGTCGGCACGATGGCCCGGAACTGCGCCTCGAGCGCATCGCGATGGTACGCCGGAATCTCCCGCTCGCGCGCGTACCAATCCAAAAACGACGCGCTCGGATCGCGCAGGTACAGGTACGCGAGCGCGGTCTCGCGCGGCACAGTCACGTTCAGGATCTCGATCGGCTCGCTGCCCGTGACGATCGATTCAGTCATCAGCGAGGGACGCGCATCGAACACCTGATACCGATCATCATACCGATACGCCCCGATCATGTTCTCCGTCGCCGCCCTCCCGACGAAGAACGTGCGGTAATAGCTGCCCGGATCGTGCACGCCCGCTATCCCGCCGCGCTGCGCGCCCTCGCGTATGCGAGACATGTCCCATACCGGATGCACTTCGTCCGTGCCGTTGGCGACGAACGCCGCGATCAGGAGGTTCCCGTCCTTGAGCACGAACAGCTTCGGCGCGTGCGGCAGCGTCCTGCGAAGCTCGCGCATGTCCAGCGCGAGCGCGACCATCGCCACCAATGCGATCATGCACAGCGCGATGAGGGCCGACCGCCGGAGCGTGATGTGGTAGTCCTCGCTCGCGGCCGTCGCGATCAGCACTGCGACGACCACGCCGACGGCGCCGGTGGCTGCGACAATCAGCGGATCCATTGCAGTCGGACACGCGGCAGCAGCGTATTTAAACTTTCCTCGGAAAACATTTATAAATGCCGCGGGCGTCTGTCCGACCGATGGGTTTCAGCTTCAAGAGCACCGCCAACCTCAAGGTGCCCTCCACGATCATCGAGCAGGTCATCGGCCAGGGATCCGCGGTCGAAGTCATGCGCAAAGCCGCCCAGCAGCGCCGCCACGTCCTCCTCATCGGCGAGCCCGGCACCGGCAAATCAATGCTCGGCCTCGGCCTCGCGGAGCTCCTGCCGAAAGAGCAGCTCGTCGACGTCGTCGCCTTCCCCAACCCCAACGACGAGCACCAACCGCTCATCCGCACCGTCGGCGCCGGCAAAGGCCGCGACCTCGTCGCCCGCACCCGCCTGCAGGGCATGCAGGTCTTCCGCACCCAGAACATCGTCCTCATCGCCCTGCTCCTCCTCTCCATCATCCTTCCGTGGTGGGTCCGCGCGCAGTACAATTCGGACATCATGTTCGCTGCGTTCTTCATCGGCGGCATCCTCTTCCTCGCCGCCTACACCCTCTTCATCAGCATCGGGAGGCGCAGCCTCGGCCAGCGCGTCGAGACGCCGAAAGTCGTCGTCGACAACTTCGGCCGCAAGGTCGCGCCCTTCTGGGACGCCACCGGCGCGCACGCCGGCGCCCTGCTCGGCGACGTGCTGCACGACCCGCTCCAATCCGGAGGCCTCGGCACGCCCGCGCACGAGCGCGTCGTCGCAGGCATGATACACAAAGCCAACAACGGCGTCCTCTTCATCGACGAGATCGCCACGCTGCAGCCCGCCACGCAGCAGGAGCTCCTCACCGCATTGCAGGAAGGCAAGTACCCCATCACGGGCCAGAGCGAGCGCTCGAGCGGCGCCATGGTCCGCACCGAGCCCGTCCCGTGCAACTTCATCCTCGTCGCCGCAGGCAATGTCGACACCATCGCAGGCATGCACCCCGCCCTGCGCTCGCGCATCCGCGGCTACGGCTATGAGGTCTTCATGAAAGACACCATGCCGGACACGGACGCGAACCGCCTGCTCATCGCGCAGTTCATCGCGCAGGAGGTCATCCGCGACAAGAAGATCCCTCACTTCGGCCCGGACGCCGCGAACGCCATCATCCAGGAGGCGCGCCGCATGGCGAACCGCAAAGACCACCTCACGCTGCGCCTGCGGGAGCTCGGCGGCCTCATCCGCGCCGCCGGCGACATCGCAAGCGAGCGCAAGGCCAAACTGGTGAGCGCAGCGCACGTCGCCGAAGCCAAGACCGTCGCGCGCACCCTCGAGCAGCAGATCGCCGACCGCTTCATCGAGCGCAAGAAGGAATACGCCATCATCACCACGCACGGCTCGCAGGTCGGCCGCGTCAACGGCCTCGCCGTCCTGGGCGATGGCGGGTCATACTCGGGCATCATCCTCCCCATCGAGGCGCAGGTCGCGCACGGCGGGCGCGAGAAGGAATTCGTCGCCACCGGCAAGCTCGGCACCATCGCGCAGGAGGCGATCAAGAACGTCAGCGCCATCGTCAAGAAGCACTTCGGCAAGGACCTGCGCAACTACGACGTGTTCGTCCAGTTCCTCCAGACCTATGAAGGCGTCGAGGGCGACTCGGCATCCGTCGCGGTCGCCACCGCGATCATCTCCGCCCTCGTCGATGCGCCTATCCGGCAGGACTGCGCCATGACCGGCTCCCTGTCCGTGCGCGGCGAGGTCCTCCCTGTCGGCGGCGTGTCCGCCAAGGTGGAGGCCGCCATCGAGGCGGGCATCAAGACAGTCCTCGTCCCCGCGAGCAACCTCAAGGATATCATCGTCGACAAGAAACGCCTTGGCAGCACGCGCATCATCCCCGTCGCCACGATCGGCGAGGTCCTGCGCCACGCCCTCGTCTCTGCGGGCAGGGGCGCGGCCATCAAGGGCCTCCTGCGGCAGAAACCCCGCTGATTCCGCATGTCACAGGTAGGGCAAAAAATTTATATACGCTCTCGGCGCGCTTTTGCCCATGCTTGACAACGGTTCCGAGCCAGACCTCTGTCCGGACTGCGCCAGCACGAACATCGTCCGGTCCCAGATGAGGGACCAGATCATCTGCAGGGAATGCGGCCTCATCTTCGAGCCGCTCGCCCCGCAGCTCGCGCCGGCGCAGTCGATGCGGACATCGTCGGCCAGACCCCGCGCGGCCCCGAAAGCCAAGGCGAAGAAGGCGGCGGGCAAGAAGCGCAAGCGGTGATCCGGCCGCAAGGCCATTTCTTCTAGGTGCACCTCGCTCGCGCTCGGTGCTTGAATCAAAAAAAGAAGAGGAAGAAGAAAACTCAGATGTTGCACACGTCGAAGTGACGCGTGCTCGTCTTGCCGTTGGTCTTGACGCGGACGCGCGCGATGTCGCACTCGCCGTCGGCAAGGCCTGTGTCATAGGGCGAGTAGACGTGGTAGGACTCGCGTGAGTTGGCCGGTTCGCGGTTCACCTGGCGGTGCGCGCCGGTGTCCAGCATCGTCACGCTGACGCTCGCCTGCTCGTCGACGAACAGGTGCGAGAGGTAGACGACGAGGCCCCAGAGGCCCCAGTCGGAGTCCGCGGCGGTGTACGCGCGGGCGTTGGTGACATCGACACTATTTGCCGCAAGCGCTGCGGGTGCGACGAGGAGCGCCGCCAACAGCATCGCGATCAGCATTCTCATTGGTAATGACCCCCTTGATACTACTGGCGAATGGTGGCTCTACTTATAAAGGTTATGCTGCGACGGGCGGCATATTTAAATACACTCCCGCCCCGCACACCACCCATGCGCGGGGGCACACGCTACATCGCTCTCACACTTCTCCTCCTACTCCTCACCCTCGCGCCCGCCGCAGCGCAACCCAGCGGCGCGCCGCAAACACCCGGCCTCCCCCCCGAACCAGACCCGCTCGACGACCTCAACTGGGACGGCCCCATCGACCTCCGCACCGCACCCACAGACACCGGCTGCACCACCCTCTGGACCTGCGGCCGCTACAGCGACTGCCAGGACAACCAAGCCACACGCTTCTGCTACGACGCCGGCGGCTGCACCACAGACCTCCTCCAAGAAACCCAAGACTGCGACAGCGGCGAAATCACGCAAGAGCAACTCATCACCACAGCACCCACCAGCGGAGGCGGCGGAGGCGGAGGAGGCGGCACCGGCAGGCAACGCGCCCCCGGCGAACCCTGCAGCGAAGACTGGCGCTGCGACCCCTGGAACGCCTGCGCCAGCGGCATCCAAAAACGCACCTGCTTCGACGCGCAAGGCTGCGGCACCATCACCAGCAGACCCCCGCTGACACAGACCTGCGAAGCCAGCTGCTACGACCGCATCCACAACCAAGACGAAGACGACACCGACTGCGGCGGACAATGCAACCCCTGCCGCGGCGCAACCGAAGACACCACCTTCCTCAACCTCGCCGGCACCAGCCCGCCCACCACCGAACGCCCCTCCGCGACAACGACACAAGAGCCCATCGAGACCGGCACGGCCACCTGGATTATCCTCCTCGCCACAGCCCTCGCCACAGCCGCCGCAGCCCTCATCACCATCCACGTCCGCCGCATCCACGAATACCAAGAACGCGCCCTCCAAGCGAGCATGCCCCCCGAGCACGCCGAGCGCGTCAGAGCGTACATCGCCCAAGTGCGCGGCATGGGCCGCGGCACAACAGACATCAGGAAAGACCTGCTCCAGACAGGCTACAACAAAGACGCCGTCGAAGCGCTCCTGCGCAAGAAATAACCTCTCAGACCCACGTGACAGGCACATCATCCGTCCGCTCATACGGACGGATATCGACCGCAGCCGCATCATCCGCCCGGCCCGCGACGAACTCCAGCACACCCTGCCACGCGATCATCGCCCCCTGATCGCCGCAATACTCCATCGGAACGGGATAGAAACGAGCGCCCCGCGCCTCGCACATCTTCGTCAGCATCTCGCACAGCCGCCTGTTCGCCGCCACGCCGCCGATCAAAATCAGCTCCGACTTCTCGCAATGCGCGAGCGCACGCTCGCACACCTCCGCCAGCATCGCGAACGTCGTCTCCTGCAAAGAAAAGCACAAATCCTGCACCGACGCCTTGCCCTCCCCGAGCAAACGCACAGCCTTGGTCACGATCCCCGAGAACGACACATCCATCCCCTTGACAGCATACGGCAGCTCCACATACCTGCCACCGACAGCAAGCTTCTCCATCTGCGGCGCCGCAGGAAAACCCAACCCCGCCTCGCGCCCGAACTTGTCCAACGCATTCCCCAACCCGATATCCAGCGTCTCACCGAAAATACGGAAGCGATCCCCCGCCAACGCGATCACCTGCGTATTCACGCCCGACACGTACAGATACACAGGATCCCTCGTCTTGGTCACCAGCTGCCCGATCGTCAAATGCGCCACACAATGATTGATACCGATGAGCGGCACCCCCCACAGCGACGCATACTTCCTCGCCAGCTCCTTCCCCACGCGCAAGCACGGCGGCAAACCAGGACCCGCAGCGAAACTCACAAGCGAAATATCCGACGAAGACACACCCGCCTCCGAGAGCGCACGCGCCACCACCGCATCCCCCACCGCCACATGATGCTTGGCAACCTCATGCGGCACCATCCCCCCCGAGACGGTCTTGTACATATCCCGCGCATTCGACAGGATCACGCCATCGAACGACACCACCGCAGCGCCGAACGTATGCGCCGTCGACTCGATGCCCACGCACAGCTTCGCCATGCATCCCTCCATCGACGGGTCGCTTAAAAAGCTGGCGCGCCCAAACCTATAAATAACCCCACGACCACACCACCCCTATGATCGACCAGCTCCAACAACTCGCCGTCCACCTCCAATCCCCCCTCGTCATCCTCCTCGCCGCCATCTGGGTCCTCCCCTGGAAAGGCGTCGCGCTGTGGCGCGCCAGCCGCAACAACCAACTCAACTGGTTCGTCGCCCTCCTCATCCTCAACACATTCGCCGTCCTCGAAATCATCTACATCGTCTGGTTCTCGCACCCGAACGCGGCGCCCGCCATCAAGCGCAAACGCAAGAAATAATCACTCGCCCGGCTCGCCCGACAAAATCTCAGGCAACCGCGCCACAAACGCACTCCTCGGCAACGCCTCATCGGCACCCGCCTCCCGCGCCGCAGACAACAGCTCCCTCTCCACATGCGCGCCCCACGCCACAATCCGCGAGCGCACACCGCGCAACCCCTTGACATGCGCGATCAGCCCCACAGCACCATCGAGCGACAAATCCACAAGCACCCACCGCGGCCGCAACTCACCCACCACACGCACCGCATCCTCCGCCGACCCCACCACATCCACCGCACGATCACAGATCGCCGCCACCTGCTCCACCTTCGCGCGGAAAAACAAATCCGCCGTCACCACCACAATCCTGCTCATACACCCCCACCACGTCCGCGCGATTTATATAGATGCGCGGCATCCAGCAACCCAAATGAAAACGCTCCTCACACTCCTCCTCATCCTCACACTCCTCACCGCCTGCGCACCCGCAGCACCCGACACCCCCGCAGACGCACCTGACGAACCCACCGACGAACAACAACCCGACACCCCCGCAGACACACCTGACGAACCCACCGACGAACAACAACCCGACACCACGCCCCCCACAGCCCCCCTCATCCTCCCCCTCACCCTCGGCGAAACAAAAAAAGCAACCAACACCCTCACCATCAGCTTCACCAAAATACTCACCGACAGCCGCTGCCCCATCGACGCCACCTGCATCTGGCAAGGCGAAACCACCGCAGAACTCGTCCTCCGCAACACCAACCCACAACCAGGCCAAGACAGCAGACGCACCATCCAGCTCAGCACACAACAACCAACCACCGCCTGGGACTGGACCCTCCACCTCACCGACGTGCGCCCCAGCGCCAGCACCGGCCGCACCATCCTCCAACGAGAATACAGCATCACCCTCGCCATCGCCGGCAACGACGCAACACCCCCCGGCACACCCACACTCCAAACACTCGGACAACCCTGCCACGGCTTCGACCAACGCTGCGCAGACACACTCGCCTGCAGCGGCCTCTACCACAACACCCCCGGCACGTGCATCCCCGAACAAGACGCAAAAACACAATGCGAAACGCACAACGCCACCTGGGGACGCTGGGGCCTCCTCGGACAGACCTACTGCAACCAACCCCTCCCCGACGCAGGACGCGTCTGCAACGACAACGACCAATGCCAAGGCTACTGCATCGCCGACGACCCGAAAAACAGCAGATCAGGACACTGCCAAACCCTCACCCACCACTTCGGCTGCTTCACCACACTCGAGAGCGGCAACAAAGGACCCGCCCTCTGCATCGACTAAAAACATCCCCGCGAATCCTCCGGCGCACCCGCCGCAAAACACTTAAACCCCCACGCGCGCGACTCGCCTGATGAGTCACGCGCGCGACTACGTCATCGTCGACATAGAAACAACCGGCCTCTCACGCCACCACCACCGCATCACAGAAATCGCCGCCGCACGCCTGCGCGACAACACCATCATCGACGAATTCCACACACTCATCAACCCCCACACCCCCATCCCCCGCTTCATCACCCGCCTCACCGGCATCGACAACGAACTCGTCAAAGACGCACCACCCATCGTCAGCGCACTCCCCGCATTTCTCGACTACCTCAGCAACGACATCCTCGTCGCCCACAACGCACCCTTCGACTACGGCTTCCTCCACCACAACGCCGCGCAACACCTCGACAGGCAACTCACCAACGAAATGCTCTGCACACGACGCCTCGCAAGCAGACTCCTCCCACAACTCCCCAGCAAACGCCTCGGCCGCGTCTGCGAACACCTCAACATCACCAACGAACGCGCCCACCGCGCACGCGGCGACGTCCACGCCACAGCACAAGTCTTCGCAAAATTCCTCGACATGCTGCAACAGCGCGACATCACCAAACAAGAAGACATCATCAAATTTAACTGGGAATAACACTACATCTTCCCGCCATCAAGCACCGCACCCTCACCCCAGCCATGCAGTTTGCGCTGGAAATTCAACCGCTGCCGATCCTTCTCATCCGCCTTCCCCTCAACATACTGCATATAACGGAACAGCATGCGCAAGAACGAATCCAGCTTCACCAAAAACGACGCATGCTCATTGTTCGGAAAATACCCCAGACGCGCGCAAATGCGCACAGACGTCTGCACCTCCAGCGCAGAACCATACGCGACAGACAAGAACGTCAAGAACCGACGGAACGACATCGACCCAGTCCCCTCTGCGATATTCAGCGGCAACGACGTGACCGCACGCCTGATCTGTGACGCGAAATTATCATTCTCCGCCGGCGGAAACAACTTCAGCAGGGGATACACATCGACGACGAGATCCTCTGCGAGCTGATACACCTGCAAATCCTTGTAGACTATTTTTCCTGCGAGCATACGCGCAGTGCACGATCAAGTCTTCAAATGAGTTGCGCTGCGTTACCCGGAAGGTGTGCGCCAGAGGCGCGCTCTTTTCGGTGATTGCCGGAGAGCTATCGCTACATCTCGGTTTAATCGAAAGAATGAAAAAAATAATGAAACCGTGCATAGGCGGAAATTTGGAAAGTATGGACGTTTGTAGTCGCGGGCTGAATGCGTCGTTACCTTCGCACGTACACCCCGACTCAATCGAACGGCTCTTCTAGCCATGTCCTAAGATGTCTCTTTTCAAGGAGGGTTTCATCCTTAGATGCTTTCAGGACTTATCCCATAACGCGTAGCTGCCCGGCATGATACCCTGTCGGATAGCCGGTAGACCAGTGGCGTCGAGTGTTCGTTCCTCTCGTACTAGAACACCCTTCCCCTCAGACATCCTCACATCTCCAGTAGATATTAAACCAACTGCCTCACAGCGTTGTGAACCCAGCTAACGATCCCTTTTAACAGGTGAACCCCCTCACCCTTGGCCGCTTCTGCACGGCCAGGATAGGAAGAGCCGACGGCGATGTAGCAAGCCGCGCCGTCGATACGAACTCTCGGGCGCGACGACTCTGTTACCCCCAGGGTAACTTTTCGGTCATCCCTAGCCCCCATCAATGAGGGCATAGAGGTTCGCTAGGCCCCGCTTTCGCGTCTGGACACAATCACGTTAAGCGTCCAGTCAGGCTGACTTTTGCCCTTGCGCTCTACGACGGATTTCTGACCCGTCTGAGTCAACCTTTGGGCCCTACTGATATCTTTTCAGCAGGGTGCCACCCCAGCCGAACTGTCCGCCAGTAGGTGTCTTCTTCTTGCGAAGAGTGAGCGACACAAGCAATAGGGTGTGGTGTTACATTGGCGCCTCATCGCAGGACTGACGTCCTACGACTCAAACAGCTCCCACATACACTATACAATATCATTCGTGTCACAGCTACAAGCTACAGTAAAGTTCCATGGGGTCTTCACTTCCCACTGGAGATCTCTGGCCTTTGCACCAGAATGGAGAGTTCAGGGGTTTGCGGCTAGGGACAGTGGGGACCTCGTTACGCCCTTCATGCACGTCGCCAATCAAACGACAAGGCATTACGCTACCTTAAGAGAGTTATAGTTACTCCCGCCGTTTAACGGTCCTTAACTCAGTTGGAACCGAGGTTTGGATACCGTCACTGGGCAGACGTCACCGACTATACGAATCCTTACGGATTTGCAGTCAGTTGTGTTTTTGGTAAACAGTCGGGAACCCCTAGTCACTGCGCCCTGCTGCGGCAGCTATACAGCCACTGCTTCAGGGACCCCTTAGACCGAAGTCACGGGGCTAATTTGCCGAGTTCCCTTAGCCACATTACTACCCTCACACCTTAGGCTTCTCACCTAGGG
>CAYUPS010000012.1:25610-33542 GCA_964445485.1 uncultured Methanosarcinales archaeon
GTTCTGGGTATGGATATGAGATATTTTTTGTCGTTCCCTTTTCACGGACTCCAGGCATCGGCGAGACACCCCAGAGGGGTGCTGTTCTCAAGTTTAGTTCGGTTCTCGACGTTACATCACTCCCCGAACTTGCATTGATTAACGCAGACGACGGTCTGCGCTCGCGTAGCCAAAAGTGTCGGAAACAACACTTGCGTTGCCGCGCATAATCTCACAGTACCGGAATATTAACCGGTTGCCCTTTCCTCATTCGCTCCTCGCGGAGCACAGTTAGGACCAACTAACCCTTGGCTGATCGACATTGCCAAGGAACCCTTGCCCTTTCGGCGACAGCGATTCTCACGCTGCTACGATCCTACTTCCACCAGGATTTTCTATACCGTCCGGTCCAAATCCCCTTTCGAGGATCATTCTGCCCAAACGGTATGCCTGCCTATCACTCGCTTGTGGCGAGTCTACGGTATCGGTAATCGGTTTAGCCCCGTCCATTTTGGAGGCTCACGTCCTTGACGGGTAAGCTGTTACACACTTTTTAAAGGGTGGCTACTTCTAAGCCTACCTCCCCGCTGTCTGTGGGCGTGAACGCTCTTCACCCGTTCACACTTGACCGATATTTTGGGACCTTAACCGTAGTCAGGGTTGTTCCCCTTTCGGACGCCAAGCTTACCCCGGCGCCCCGTCTCCCAGAGTCTACGACAACCGCACATTCGGAGTTGGACAGGGGACCGACCCCTTTCGAGGCCTAAATCCCCAATCCGTCGCTCTACGGCACGGTTCATCTCGTCTGAGGCTTGACTGCGGACAACTTCGGCAGGAACCAGCTATCACCCCTCTCGATTGGCTTTTCACCCCTAATCCTAAGTTACAAGAACGCTTGCACACAGCACCTCTTCGGCCCTCCACACGGTTTCACCCGCACTTCAGCCTACCCAGGATTAGATCGAGGGGTTTCGGGTCGTATCCCAGTGACTCCGGCCACTTTCATAGCCCGCGCCTCATTGCTTGCGCGCGTGTTGCTTTCGCTTCGGGTGCGCGAATGTCTCGCTTACCCTCGCCACTAAGATACACTCCCTGGCTCATTATTCTCAACGTACGATACAACGCCTTAGCGCCGTATCTTTCTATCTCTGTCAGGTTTCAGGCTCTTTTGACTCCCTGTTACGGGTTCTTTTCAACTTTCCCTCACGGTACTCGTGCGCTATCGGATTCCAGATGTACTTACGGTTGGAAGTTGATGCCTCCCAGTTTCCTACCCCATATCCGAGGGATAGTACTCAGGATACCTCTCAATCCCTTTCAAGCTTCACTTACGGGGCTATCACCCTGTGCCGCCCGCCTTTCCAGGCATGTTCGGTTCGCTTGACGAGGGGTGCGAAAGGTCCTGCAACACCACATCTCTGATGCATTTCTGCACCAGATTCAGTTTGCCGTGTGCGGTTTTCGGTCGCTCTTACTCACCGCGTCCCTATTGGTTTCTTTTCCTCCAGGTACTGAGACGCTTCAGTTCCCTGGGTTCCCTGCCGTTTCCGGCCTGTAGCGAAGTCGCATTCGGAGATCTCCGGTTCAAAGCCTGCGTACGGCTCGCCGGAGCATTTCGTCGTTTGCCACGTCCTTCTTCGGCATCTGGAACCAAGTCTTCCCCCTGACAGAATTGGTGTTTCTTTCCAGTCCATTTTTGATGGTCTGGCCAAATTTCCGCCTATGCACGGCCTCATTAAGTATGAGTTGTGACGTCCGCCGCGTTTGAGCGCGGCCCCGCGTAGGGTTTGCGGGCTTGCGTGGACTCCTTATACCCTATGGCCTCCAACCCCGAGTTGGCACTTCGGGATCAGTACTTCATCAGTGAACCTGCGCATCTGGTGTGATGCGCTGGCGGTGCATTGCTGCACCTGTTGATGACAATGAAATGGACCCGCCGGGACTTTCGTCGGCGTCGGCCGCGAAAGTCTTGCGCGCCGATCGCGCGCTTCGAACCCGGGGCCTCCCGCTTGCAAAGCGGGCGCTCTACCAGGCTGGGCTACGGGCCCATTGTGATTGAAAGAGGAAGTGTCAAATGCAACTGTCTATCGGTATCATTCGTTTCTCCGTCGATTTCTCGAAGGAAAAAAAATGAAAGGAGGTGATCCATCCGCAGGTTCCCCTACGGATACCTTGTGACGACTTAACCCACCTTACTGACTCTAGGTTCGGCGCAATCAACATGATTGCGGCTCACCTAAAATCTGCTCGGTTGATTTGACGGGCGGTGTGTGCAAGGAGCAGGGACATATTCACCAGAAGATGATAACCTCTGATTACTACGGATTCCGACGTCATGAGGATGAGTTGCAATCCTCAATCTGTACTACGGAACGCTTTCGAGGCTTGGCTCCTCCTTTCGGAGTTGCATCCCATTGTACGTTCCATTGTTGCGCGCGTGAAGCCCAGGAGATTCGGGGCATACAGACTTACCGTGGCCTGCGCCTTCCTCCCGGTTTCCCGGGCAGTCTCCACAGTGTGCTCGCTCAGGATTGCTCCTACGTTAGCAACTGTGGATACAGGTCTCGCTCGTTGCCTGACTTGACAGGACACTTCACAGCACGAGCTGACGGTGGCCATGCACCACCTCTCGGCTCCTCAGGTAAGCCCTTTAGACTGACCTTCATAGTGCCGTCGCCCCTGGTGAGGTTCTCGGCGTTGAATTCGATTAATCCGCACGCCGCACCCGTTGTGGTGCTCCCCCGCCAATTCCTTTAAGTTTCAGCCTTGCGACCGTACTTCCCAGGTGGCGAGCTTAATACCTTCGTTTCGACACTGCGCATTCTCGGAGAATGCGCAACATCTGGCTCGCAGCGTTTACAGCTAGGACTACTGGGGTATCTAATCCCGATCGCTCCCCTAGCTTTCATCCCTCACCGTCAGATCCGTTCTGGTAGACTGCCTTCGCCATTGGTGGTCCTCCAGGGATTATAACATTTTACCGCTCCCCCTGGAATACCGTCTACCTCTCCCGGTCCCAAGATCGCCAGTCTTCCCTGCACGCCGTCGTGTTAGGCACGACGATTTCACAGGAAATTTAACGATCCGGCTACGGATGCTTTAGACCCAATATACGATTACCACTTGTGGCGCCGGTGTTACCGCGGCGGCTGGCACCGGTCTTGCCCACCACTTATTCCTCCAGATTTTTGCTCTGAAGAAAAGCCCAGGATTAGATCCTGAGCACTCGGACTCCCCTTATCACACTTTCGTGCATTGTAAAGTTTTCGCAGCTGCTGCACCCCTTAGGGCTAGGCCCTGTATCTCAGTGGCCTTCTCGGGGCACCCACTCTCATGGCCCCTACGGATCTTCGGCTTGGTGAGCCATTACCTCACCAACTACCTAATCCGCCGCCGACTCATCCTTGGGCACCGAAGCTTTGCGGTATGGAACATCACAGTATCCGTACCTTATCCGGTATTATCGTCAGTTTCCCAACGTTATCCCAGACCCGAGGGTAGATTATCGACGTGTTACTGAGCAGTTTGCCATGCCTTGCGGCATCGACTTGCATGCCTTAGCCGGAGTCCGATAGCAGCAACCTCCTGCAGGATAAACAGGAAACGGTTGTTGTTATCGTCGGCAAAAACAGAATTTTTGTGGACGATTGGCAACCACGCATATTATGGTCGCAAGTTCTCTTCTATCTTAATGATAGACGAGGTTGCACTTGACACTTCCTCATGTGCGACGTGTTCGGTCGCACACTCATTGCTGAGCGTGATCTGTGTGATCCCCGCTGTCGCCTCAGATCTCCCGAGGCTCGAGAATGTCGGACGTGAGTTCCGACGGTGGAGCTGATTTGGGTAAGCGAGTTTGTAGCCCGTTATATATAAAGGTGATGGTCGGCGTATTTAAAGCGCCCGGCGGGAAGTAAATGGACCGGAGCATTGCGTTTTGCCATCTATGGTGGGCCGGGGTGCTCGTCGAGGTTTTCCGGCTTGACGATGAACTGCGGCGGGCGCTTGTGCGGTACGTCGTCGAGGCGGACTTCAAGGACGTTGGTGCGCGGGTCATCGTCGTTGCCGTCGTCGATATTCTCGATCGTGACGCGGCACGCGTGCGTGTCGTCGAGCGGCACATCGACGGCGTTGCCGGTGTAGACTGGGTTGGTGCCGGTGCGGGCCCGGATGAGCATGGCTTCTTTTTGCGCATCGGGTTCATTCTGCCACGGCCATGCGAAGAGGAGGCCGTCTTTGCCGTCGGTGTTCGGGATGTAGCGCAGCACGAAGGACGTGGTGACTGCTTTGCCATCGTCGGTGGCGTATGTGCGCGGGACGAGGTATGCGGTGTTCGCGTGGAGGTAGGCGTGGTCGCCCCTGAGAGCTTCTGCGTTGCGGTAGGGCCACACCGCTGGCCACATCTTCTGGCTGAAGTAGCTCTCGAACGATACTTTGAGCATGTTGTTGGTCGGATCGCCGTCATCGGCCTTCTGAATTTCTTCGACGGCGATCTCCAGGATGCTGTCGGGCTTCTCGAGGCGGATGAGGTTGCGCGCGCCGGTGAAGAGGGGGTGGCTGTCCATGTCTGCGCGAATCAGTTTCGCTTCGAGTTTGTCGTCGAATTCCTCGAGGTGCGGCCACACGAAGAGCTTGCCCTGCCTGTCGTCTTTGGAGGGGATGTAGCGCAGGAAGAGTGTGGTCTCCACTTCTTTGCCGCCCGACAATCCCGTGCTCTTGAACTTGTAGGCGGTGTTCGGGGCGATGTACGCTGTCTGCTGGTTGATGAAGGCGATCTCGCGGGAGTCTATGCCATCCATCGGCTCGTAGGAGGGGATGCGCGGTGTTGGCGTCTCTTCCTGCGGCGGTCCTGTCTTGTCGGCGGTGCTGCAGCCCGCGAGGCTGAGCATGCCTGCTGCGAAGATGAGTTTCTGGAGCGTCGTTCGCATGCCGCCGGTGTTGTGCCGTCCTATTAATTGGTTGCGGAGCAGGCGCGCAATGCTTCGTCTGCGAGGGCCTTGATGTCGCCGGGGCACTTGTCCAGCGCCTTGACTTCCTCGGCGGAGACCCAGCGCAATTCCTCATGCCCATCGCCGTTGGTGAGCTCTGCGGGCATGTGTTTGGGGCGGGCGAAGTAGACGAAGTTGAGGCGTTTGCCGCCGCCGGCGAAGGTGACTTCCTGCACGTGGTGCGGGATGATGCACGGGTGCGCGACTTGCGTGCCGGCGCCGGTGGGCGGGTGCGTGGGGAGGAGCTCGACGTCAAGGCCGGTCTCTTCCTTGGCTTCGCGGACTGCCGCGTCGTGGGGCCACTCGCCGTCCTCGACGTGGCCGCCGGGCGGGAGCCACACGCGCAGCTTGTTGTGCATCAGGAGGAGTGTTTTATTGTTGTGGACGATGAAGACGGCGGAGCAGAACTTTCTTCCCGGCAGGTGCGCGTCGTAGTGCGGGGTGCCGCTCATCGCTTCTCTGCGGCTTCCTGCTTGAGGCTGTCGATGAATTCGATGACTGTCTTGGCGCCGTGCACGATGCCGTCGCGCGTGCGGACCGTGACGGTGCCGTCCTGGACCTCCTTGTCGCCGATGACGAGGATGTAGTTGACCTGGGCGAGCTGTGCGTCGCGGACTTTCTTGCCGATGGTCTCGGCGTTCGCGTCGATCGTGACTCGCAGTCCCGCGTCGCGCATCTGCGCCGCGGTTTTTTGCGCGTAGTCGTTGACGCGTTCGGTGACGAGGAGGAGGCGGACCTGCTCGGGGCTGAGCCAGAGCGGGAATTTGCCCGCGTAATGCTCGACCATGACCGCGAAGAAGCGCTCGAGGCTGCCGAGGACGGCGCGGTGGATCATGACGGGGGGGTGTTTCTTGCCGTCGGCGCCTTCGTATTCGGCGCCCATGCGGAGCGGCATCTGGAAGTCGAGCTGGACGGTGGCGCATTGCCAGAGGCGTCCGAGGCTGTCTTTGACGTCGAAGTCGATCTTCGGGCCGTAGAACGCGCCTTCTTTCTCCTTGACCTTGTAGGCGATCTTGTTGCTGTTGAGCGCGTCGGCGAGGGCCGCTTCGGCTTTGTCCCAGACTTTGATGTCGCCCATGAACTGGTCGGGGCGTGTGGAGAGGTTGGCCTGGAATTCCATCTTGAAGACGTCCTTGTAGACGTGCTTGACGAAGTGGAGGACGCCGCTGATCTCGTCGCGTATCTGCTCCGGCGCGCAGAAGATGTGCGCGTCGTCCTGCGAGAATTTGCGGCAGCGTGTCATGCCGCCGAGCACGCCTTTCAATTCATTTCGGTGGAGCATGCAGAAGTCTGCGACGCGCCAGGGCAGGTCGCGGTAGCTGCGCGTCTCGTTCTTGAACATGAGGACATGGCTGGGGCAGTTCATGGGTTTGAGGGAGAATTCCTCGCTGTCGACCTTGAGGAGGAACATGTTGTCTTTGTAGTGCTCCCAGTGGCCTGAGAGTTCCCAGAGTTTCTTGTTGAAGAGCTGCGGCGTGACGACTTCGTGATAGCCGCGCTCCTGGTATTGCGCGCGGATGAATCTCAGGAGTTCGTTGTAGACGATGGTGCCTCTCGGCAGGAGGAAGGGGCTGCCCGGGCTCCATTCGTGGAACATGAAGAGCTTGTGCTCCTTGCCGAGCTTGCGGTGGTCTCGTTTTTCTGCTTCTTCGAGGAGCCTGAGGTGCTCGTCCAGTTCTTTCTGCGACGGGAAGCTGATGCCGTAGATGCGGGTGAGCTGCTTGTTCTTCTGGTCGCCGCGCCAGTACGCGCCGGCGATTTTGGTGAGCTTGAACGCCTTGATGAGGCCGGTGGATGCGACGTGCGGTCCTTCGCAGAGGTCGATGAAGTCGCCGTCCTTGTAGGCGGTGAGCGCGAGTCCTTTTTGCGCGAAGTCCTTGGCGAGCTCCTGCTTGTACTGGTTCTGGCCTTGGTGCTTCTTGACATCGGCGAGTGTCCACTCGACGCGCTCGAAGCGGTAGTTGAACTCCGCGACCTTCTTCATCTCGGCTTCGATCTTCGGGAAGTCCTCGGGTGTGAGCGTGTAGTCGCCGAAATCGAAGTCGTAGTAGAAGCCCTCTTCGACAGGTGGGCCGATGGTGTTCTTCACGTGCGGGAAGAGGCGCTGGACCGCGTGGGCCAGGACGTGGGCGGTGGAGTGGCGGAAGGCGTACTTGCCGCCGTCATCGCTGAAGGTGAGGATGCGGATCTTGCTGTCTTTTTCGATGGGGCGGAAGAGATCCCAGACCTCGCCGTCCACTTCGATGGCCAATGCCGCCTTGGCGAGGCGCGGGCCGATGGACATCGCGATCTTCTCGCCCGTGATGCCCTTCGGGTGCTCGATCTGCTTGCCGTCCGGCAGTGTCAGCTTGATGAAGGCCATAGACGCAGAACAGCGCGCAGTCTCTTTATATTATTTACTAGTAGCGGTAGTGGTCGGGCTTGAACGGGCCGTCCTTGCCGATGCCGAGATAGTCGGCCTGTTTTTGGGTGAGCGCCTCGAGCTGCACGCCGAGCTTGGGCAGGTGGAGCCTTGCGACTTTCTCATCCAGCGCTTTCGGGAGCGTGTAGACCTTCCTGTCCAATTGGCCGCGCATCTTCCACAGTTCCATCTGCGCAAGCACTTGGTTGGAGAAGCTGTTGCTCATGACGAAACTCGGGTGGCCCGTCGCGCAGCCGAGGTTCACCAATCTGCCTTCGGCGAGGAGGATGAGGCGCTTGCCGTTGGGCCACGCGATCTCATGCACCTGCGGCTTGATCTCGGTCCACCTGTACTGGCGCAATTTCTCGACTTCGATCTCGCTGTCGAAATGGCCGATGTTGCACACGATCGCGCGGTCCTTCATCATATCCAGATGGACCTCGCGGATCACGTCGCAGCAGCCCGTCGCAGTGACGAAGACATCGCCGATATTGGCTGCTTTGTCCATCGGCAGGACCTGATAGCCTTCCATGGCCGCTTGGAGCGCGCAGATCGGGTCGATCT
>CAYUPS010000013.1:0-31720 GCA_964445485.1 uncultured Methanosarcinales archaeon
CCTCGATAAGCCGTCTGGAGCCAGATGCCATGGTCGTCAAACTATGCCTCAACGGGAGCTATTTGGGTATTTAAATGCTATGGCCTGCGACCGGAAAAACCCACAGGACTTCCGGACACTGCACTGGACAGAGACACGCAGCGCATAACCCTCAGAATCTCGCGCGCGGAGGCATGGCGAACAAACAACCAAAACAGTGGCTCGCAATAGCGCAACGCCACATCAAGACTGCGGAGATTCTCATCAATGCCGACCTATTGGATGAGGCGGCGTTCCACTCACACCAAGCCGCCGAAATGGCGCTCAAAGCAATGATTGTTCTGAGAACTCAGAAACTGCCGCCTCGGATCCATGAGATTGAGGTGCTAGGAATCGCTGCGGGCGTCAGACCCGCCCTGCTCACGCATGCAGAGGACCTTGATGATGCGTACCTCGGTTCACGCTATCCCCCGGAAGATTTTCAAGATAACAAAAATTATAATACTGAAGAAGTGAGCAGCATGATACACGCCGCGAGGAACATCCTCAGATGGGTAGAGACGCAATTATCCGGAAACTGCAGACATTCAAAGAACGAATGAGCAAGCAGCATAAGATAGATGCGCTGCTGTTCTTCGGCAGCCGGGCGAACGGCCGGCCTGACAGATGGAGCGACATCGATCTGGTCGTCGTGAGCCAGTGGTTCGAAGGCAAGAGACGGTTAGTTCGCGCGAGATGGCTCCGCAAGGCATGGGACCTGGGCTATCCTGTCGATTTCCTGTGCTATACTCCTGAGGAATTCAGGGAGAGAGCTGCAGAGCCGACGATCGTCAAGGAAGCACTCAAAAAAGGGATCCTGATCTAGGCGTTCTTTCTCGCGAGAACGAAGACGAAGCCGATGGTCTGGACGAGGCGGGCGTTGGCGCGCCGGGCGAGCTCCGCGCCGAGGTTCTTGCGCTCGGGCTTGGGCATGTCCTTGACGAATGTAGGGAGCATCTTGACCTTGACGACGGGCCGGAGGGTCAGCTGTTTCTTGATGTCCTTGATGTGGTTGTCCGAGATGCCTTCCTTGCCGATCTGCACTGTGGCGGGGAGGGAGTATCCTTGCTGGCGCAGCTCGCGCGTGGTCGATGCCATCAGTGATATCCTATCCGTCGGGGGCTTAAAAAGCCGCTCATCTGCCGTAGGTCTCCTTCATCCAGCGGCCGATATCGCGCAGGTGCGCGCGCTTGGCGCTCTGGAGGCGGCTCTTGCTGCGCAGGGATTTGAGGAGGAGGGCCGCGGCTTTGCCGCCGCCGAGCAGGTGCGGGACGATGACGCCGTCGGCGCCTTCGCCGTAGAGATAGAGGCCTTCGGAGGGGTGCTCGGCGACGCACACGAAGGGGAGACTCTTGTTGGTCTTCTTGATGTACTCGAGCATGCGCGTGTTGGTCTCGAGGCTGTTGCTCGTGCTGATGACGACCTGGGTCTTGCTCAGGTCGACGTGGTTGAGGATGTCAGGGTCGCCGCCGTCGCCGTACATGCAGGGGATGTGCTGTTTCATGAGGCGTTGGATGGTCTTGGGATCGAAGTCGATGATGAGGAGTTTCTTCTTGAGGCTGACTGCCTTGTCGATGACGCTGCGCCCGATGCGGTTGGCGCCGACGAGGATGACATCGGGGGCGTACCTGTGGGGGACGCTGCCTGCGTGCTCCCAGTTCTTCTTGCGCAGCGAGAGCCATTTGGTCCACTGCAGGAGCGGCTCGAAGAATGAGTAGAGGATCTCCGCGTGCGTGATGAAGAGGGAGGAGACTGCGAAGGTGATGGCGAGGACGAGGACGGTCTGCGAGACGATGGAGGCTCCGACAAGCCCGAGCATGGCCGCGAGCTGGACGAAGATGAGGGAGAACTCGCTGACCTGCGCGATGTACAGGCCCGAGATGAAGCCGGTGTGTGGCTTGAAGCCGGCGACGGCCATGATGAGGAGCACAATAAGAGGGTTGCCGACGAGGACGAAGAGGCAGAGCGTGGCGACCTGCGAGAGGGTGTGGAGGTCGAGCGCGAACGTGATCTGCATGCCGAGGGAGACGAAGAATATCATGGCGAAGAAGTCTCGCAGTATTCTCACGCGCCCTGTGATCTCGTACCGGTAGGGGAGGGAGGCGAGCGACATGCCCGCGAGCAGCGCGCCGATGGCGGGGCTGAAGTTGAGCATCTGCGCGCCGACCGCCGCGAGGAGGCACCAGGCGACGGCGCCGATGAGGAGGAGTTCCTGCGAGCGGCTGATGAAGCGGAAGAGCTGGGGGAGGATGGTGAGGCCGAGGGCGACTGTGGCGGTGAAGAGCACGGCGCCTTTGAGGCCGAGGAGCATGAGCGTGCTCGGATCGACCGTGCCCGCGCCGGAGAGGAGCGCGATCCCGACGACGGCGATGAAATCCTGGATGATCAGGATGCCGAGGACGATGCGGCCGTGGAGCGTGTTGATCTGGTTCTTGTCAGAGAGGAGCTTGATGACAAGGACTGTGCTCGAGAGCGTGAGGCCGAACGAGAGGACGAGCGCGCTGGTGGCGTCCATGCCTGCCCAGGCGAGGAGGTAGTAGCCGACGAGGCTGGTGAAGACGACCTGGCCGATGCCGGTGATGAGCGCGACGGCCCCGAGGCTGCGCACTTTTCGGATGTCGAGCTCGAGGCCGACGATGAAGAGGAGGAACGCGACGCCGAGCTCAGAGAGCAGGACGATGGTGTCCGCGTCGGTGATGAGGCCGAACGCCATCGGGCCAAGGAGTATTCCCGCGACGAGGTAGCCGATGATGGCGGGTTGGCGGAGCAGGTGCGCGAGGATGCCGCAGAGCGCCGCGACAAGGACTGCCAGGCTGACGTCCCAGAAGATGTTGACCACGGTGCTCCTCGGTCCAGAAGGCAGATGAGCGGATATTTAAGCGTTCCGACGGACGCGCCAATGCTGTTTGAGAGCCGCTGGCAGGGCCTTGATGAGGTCGCTTGCGATGTAGCCGAAGCCGAGGTTCCTGCCGAGCCAGCGGGCGGCCTGGCCGTTGGCCTTGATAGCGATCTCGCTCGCCGTTGACGCAGGGTTGCCTGCGGCCCAGAGGGCGGCGATGATGCCCGCGAGGACGTCGCCCGTGCCGCCGTGCGTCATCCCCGGATGGCCTGCGATGACTGCGCGTGCTGCATTCCGCGTCCTGAGGATGGTGCGCGGGTGGCCTTTCTGGACGATGATGCCTTTTTTGAGCGCGCGCTGCGCGCCATCAATGCTCTTTTGGCTCGTGCGCAGCAGGGCCTTGAGTTCGCCCGCATGCGGCGTGAATATTGCGTCAGGGCAGTCGGTGATGCGCACGGCGCGCAATGCTGTCGCGTCGATGATCAGGCGCATGCCCTGCGAGGAGGCCCATCGCGCGAAGCTGCGGATGAGCGTTTTGGTGGCTGGCGCGAGGTCCATGCCGTTGCCGATGACGATGGCGTCCGCCCTTTTCGCGAGCGCCTTGAGAGAGGGGAGGTGGCGGGATGACCATCGGGTCCCCGGCATCTTGCGCGTGATCAGGTCGGGGGAGAGGCGGTTGATGGCCCACGCGACCTTCTCGGGCGCGGCGATGTAGGCCAAGTCCGCGCCGGAGCGCAGTGCGGCCATGCCGACGAGCGCTGGCGCGCCGATATAGTCTTCCGAGCCGCCGATGACGAGCACGGTGCCGTTCTGGCCTTTGTGCGAGAAGATGCTGCGCGGCTTGAGTCTCATGCGATGTCCCGGTGGGTCTCGTACATGAATGCCGCGTCCTTGTTGCGCTTGCGTAGCTCAATGGTGACGAATTTGGTGATGGTGGTGGAGGGCATCACTTTGGCGCCGTGCATCATGCGTTCGATCTTCTTGCTGATGGCGTCGGCGGCATCTTCGCACTCGCGCTCTCTCATGCCAGTGATGGCGCAGGCGGCGTAGACGGAGCCGTAGACTTTGCGTGCGTCGAATGCCTGCACCTCGCCTTCCCGCTTGACGATGTAGTGGGGTTTGTGGGCATTGTGTGCGGAGCGCCGTGCCATTTGTGTGTTCACCCGAAGTTGATTGTGCCGTTGGCGATGAGGATGAGGAGCCAGCCGAGGCCGACGAAGAGGAGGCCTGCGCCGAGCCGCATGTAGGGTCGGGCGCGGTGCTTCCATTTCTTGATCTCGTGGACTTTCTTGCCCGCCACGACGAGCAGGAGGATGACTATCAGAGGGGCAACGAAGAGGACATTGTACAGCACCAGCAGCATGAAGGCGTACCAGTCGAAGTACTGCGAGAGGAGCGTGATGATTGCCAAGTAGGGCGCGCCGGTGCAGGGCAGCTCGACTGCGGAGACGAACGCGCCGAGGAACATGACTGCGGGGATTGTGGATTTGCTGGTGAAGTTATGGAGCTGCTTGGCGAAGACCGGGGGGATGGTGAGGGAGAAGCCTACGCCGTACCAGAAGTAATCCTTGATCTCGACGAAACCAGCTGCGATGATGAGGACACCGACGGTGATGCTCAGGTACTCCGTGACCCAGAGGGGGATCTTGGTGAAGAAGTACACGAGGCCCAATCCCGCGACGAGATAGACCGTCATGACTGACAGGATGTAGACTGAGCCGAGGACGAAGAGGCGTTTTGCGCTCTGCTTGCCTGCGAGCAGGACTGTGCACATGAGGATGAGGACGCCGATGGCGCAGGGGTTGATGCTGTCGATGAGAGCGGTGATGACGATAGTCAACAGGGTGGGGATGTATGCTTCGACGGCCATTACGCATCACCGTCCGGCAAGAGTGCGCCTTTCTCGAGGGCGATGCGGTACGTGGTGCAGATGCGATCGGTGCGGTCCTTGCGCGGGCCGAATTCGATGATGAGGCAGTCACCCGGAGGCACGAGGGGATTGGGGCTCATGACATAGGTGGTGAACTCATCGAGCTTGCGCTGGACGGCTTTGCCGTCCTGCGTCTGCCATGCGAAGACCTGCAGCTCGCCCGGTGTGCCGTCGGGGCACAGGTCTCCGGTGCGCGCTTCGACGATGCCGCTGTCGGTGGGGACGCGCCACAGGTCCTGCGCGAGGAAGCCGCCGATGACGCTGAAGAAGCGCGAGAGGTGGACGTCTTTCTGCTGCCACACGACGCCTTCGACGTGGATGCGGTCATCATTGTGCTCATGGTAGACGGGGGTGCCGACGCGGTTCATCAGGCCGGTGGGGTCGATGAGGTCGAGGCGGGTGCCGCAGTGCCAGAGTTCGAAGTCTGCGTGCCAGTGGACGGGTCCGCCTGTGTGGGAGTACGTGTTGAGGTAGACCGTGGTGGCGGCGAGATATATTGTGACGAGCGCGATAGGGATGACGAGGAGGAGGAAGAGGAGCTTCTTGTGGCGGTGCGCGCTGTGCGGGGGGCACCAGAGCGCGAGGAAGGTGATGATGGCGACCCAGGCCGAGCCGACGATGACTGCCCAGAGGCCTCCTGTCTTGAGGGTCTCGTCCAGCGTGGTGTAATCGTTCTCGTCGTGGGGGTGGTCTTCGTCAGTCTCGTGCGCGAGGGCGAGAGGCGCTGCCAGGATGAGCAGGATGAGTGCCAGGTAGGCGATGCTCGCGCGCATGGTCTGCTTAGCAGAACTCGCAGACTGCTTTCTTTGCGGGCTTCTTGGCTTTCTTCTTCTTGGGAGCCATGGGGCAAGTACCTCTTTTTTGTGGAGAGAACCGAGACGGCCCCCTATTAAAATGTTACGGCGAACTGACGTTGAATTCGCCCGCTGGCAAGGCACGCAGCACGCTGTCGACATCGGAGTCTATGCGTTTAGCGATCTGCTTGGCGGCGTCGCTGGGCTTGTCCTTTCCTTGCGCGATGCGCATCCATGATGAGCAGTGCGCGCGGACGGCGCTCTCGGGGCCGCCCATGACGAGGCCGTCTGCGGTCTTGCCGACGGCGAGGCTGACGGGCACGTTGCGCAGGTAGGTGCGCTTGCCGCGGATCATGAAGCCGCCGCGGGGGAGGTATTCGCCGCTCTCGGCGGTCTTGGAGACCTGCTCAGGCGTGATGTGGTAGACTTCGACCGCAGCCAATCCCCTCTTCCATGCCCTGCTGTAGCCGGCGGTGGCTTCGGCGGCTTCGCGGATGGTCTGGGCGTCGATGGGTTTGCCTTCGGCCTGGATGACGAAGAATGGAGAGCCGGGGTCCTCGGTGTGGAAGACGAGATCCCCTGCGCGCGTGTGCTTCTTGATGACGATCTCGTTGGTGCTCGCGTCACGCCCGCCGATGCAGAGGAATCCCGTGCTCGAGCGGAACCAGCGGAGCTTCTCGAACCATTGCAGGGGCTTGGCCGCTGCCTTGGGCATCTTCTTGGGCGCAGCCTCTTCTTTGGCGGCGAGCGAGGAGAGGTCGCTGCGCAGGCGTGCCGCGGCGGCGCGGGCGCCTTCCGCTTTCTTGCGGGCGGTCTTGGCCGCGTCGAAGATGGCTGCAGCGTTCTGCATCAGGGTCTTGCCGAGGTTGAGCTTGATGCGCACCATATGGCCTGCGAACCTCGCGGGTCTATAAAAAACTAGCAGCTGCGGAGCGGCTCGATCGCGACAGTCCTGCCGCCGCAGAATGCAGGGTTGCCGTCGACGAGCACGGTGGGCTTGAGGGTGAGCCTGCGCGGGATGCCGACGCCGCTGAATGCGACGTTCGTCC
Organism: uncultured Methanosarcinales archaeon; assembly: GCA_964445485.1. GTDB lineage: Archaea > Nanobdellota > Nanobdellia > Woesearchaeales > ARS49 > CAYUPS01. Next base: position 6,631 of record CAYUPS010000013.1, read on the forward strand.
TCGCGACGTTGCCCGGGTTGAGGGGCGCTGCGAAGACGGAGTCCTTGTTGTAGGGCTCCGCCGTACCGACGATGCTCGCGTGCATGGAATGGATCTGGATGTCGCCGTTGTTCTCGACCATCAGCTCGAGTGTGCTGCCGCGCACGCACGCCTGCTGCTGGTCGTCGATGCTGACGATCTCGAAGCTGACTCTCTCGCAGCTGGCGATGGTGTCCTGCTGGCCGTAGACGAATTCGGCACGCTCCTGGACGTACTTCTCGCCCCACGCCATCACGACGGCGCCGAGGCCGATGGAGAATGCGATGAGCAGCACGGTGGCGAGAAGAGGGGATATGCCTCTGTTGCTCGACATCATCTCAGCCATGCTGCCTCTTTTTATCGAGCATGACGGCGGCATTCGTATTTATAAGCTTTGTGGGGCGGCATGTTTTTATAACCCCTGCGACTGGGCAAATGCATGGCTGACGACCCGGGCGCGGCGCAGTGCCTCTTCTGCAGCATCGTCGCAGGCAGCATCCCCGCCAAGAAGGTGTATGAGGATGAGAAGTGCGTCGCGATCCTGGATATCAATCCTGCGAACGTGGGCCACGTATTGCTCCTGCCGAGGGAGCATTTCTCGATCATGCCGCAGGTGCCGCTCGATGACATCGCGCACGTGGGCATGGTGAGCAAGCAGCTGTCGCAGGCGATGGTGCGCGCGCTCAAGGACGAGAATGTCGGCGGCACGAGCATCGTCGTCGCCAACGGCCCCGCGGCGGGCCAGCGCGCGATGCATTTCATGATGCATATCATCCCGCGCATCGCCAAGGACGGCGTCGGCCTTCTGCTGCCGCAGGGCCGGATGCGGGAGGAGGACGTGGCGAAGCTGCGCGAGGTCCTCGCGCCGGCGATCGCGCAGGCGTTCGGCTTGCCCGCTCCCAAAGCGCCGCAGCCCGAGGCCGCGCCCGAGCCTCCTGCGGAGCAAGCGGTCGCGGAAGAGGCGGAAGCCGAGGATGAATTGAGCGAAGAGGAGCAGAAGCGCCGGACGCTCGATGACATCGCGGGGTTTTTGGTGAAGAAATGACGAAACAGTGCGTGTACTGCGAGACGGCGAAGGACCCGAAGCTCGTGCTGCTCGAGACGCCCACAGTCATCGCGGCGCTCTCTCCTGCGCCATCTGCTGCGGGGCATGTTGTCGTCATGCCGAAGCAGCACTGCCTTGTGCTCGGGCAGGTGCCCGATGCGGTGATGGGAGAGATGTTCACGGTGGCGAGCAAGGTCTCGAGCGTGCTGTTCGAGTCGCTGGGCGCGCAGGGCACGAACCTGCTCGTGCAGAACGGCGTCGAGGCGGGGCAGGGCGCGGAACACCCGATCATCCATGTGATCCCCCGACGCGAAGGCGACAATCTCAATCTTCTCTGGACTCCGAAACAGGCGAGCGAGGATGAATTGGGCACGGCCGCGCTCAAACTGTCCGCGGAGACCAAGCATGTGGGCGCGTTCGAGGAACCCGAAAAACCGAAACCTGCCGAGAGCGCGGCGCCGAAAGACGTGAAGAAAGACGAGGAAGACTATCTTCTCAGATCGCTTGACCGGATTCCTTGAAGCCGAGGCGCAGGATGCGCAGGACGATGGCGAGCACGACGGACATGGCGAGGACCCCCACCATGACGATGAAATCGTGATCGTTCATGGTGGGAGTGAGGGATGTCCCCGTATTTAAATGTAGTACTTAAAGAAAGAGGAGCAGCGGGTTGCCCCAGGCGAGCGCGAGCAGGAATGCGATGAAGAATGCTGGCACGAACGGCAAGCCTATCTTGATCAGCACGGTCTTGATCCTGTCCTTGGCGGCGAGATCCTTGAGCGTCTTGATCTGCGCGAGCGTCAGGCCCAGATCCTTGGGGCCGCAGATGCGCCTGCCCCGCACGATGACATCCCGCACGACCCAGTCGCCTTCTGTGAGCTGCGAAGGACGGACGGCGCGCTGCATGCACACTGACTCGATGACCCTGACGACCACGCCAAGATAGAGCAGCGCAGGCCCTGCGACGGCGAGCAGGAGCAGCGGGGCGCGCACCCACTCGACCATCAGCGCGACCATGAAGAAGAGCGCGCTGAGGAGCAGCGTGAGGATGATGGCGGGGCCGCGGTGCGCGGCGCGCAATGCCAGCGCAAGGGGTTTGCGAAGGGCGCGCCGGTGCCGCATGGCGACCCACGCAGTCCAGGCCATGCCGTACACGCCCCCGACGATGAGGAGGCTGGCGGCGAAGGAGACGAACAGGTGGTCTGGCTCGAAGCGCAGGCCGAGCAGCGCGCCGAGCGCCATGAGCATCTTGCTGTCGCCCCCGCCCCACTGGCCGAGATAGAACATGGCGTAGGCGATGATGAGCGCGATGCCGAACCCCACGAGGCCGTCGCTGAGCGGCCGCCAGTCCCACGCGATGGCCGCCCATATCACCCTGATGCCGAGGCCTGCTGCGACGCCGGCGAAATTGATCCAGTCGGGCACTTCACGGGTCCTGATATCTGCGATTGCGCCCACGGTGAGGACTGCGAGGGCGCAGGCGATGAGGAGCCAATCGAGCATGGGCGCATTCGCAGGCAGGAATGTTTATAAACTTTCCTCGCGACGGGGAGAGCAGCCCGTGCGCCGCTTCTCCGACGCGCGCGTCGGCAGGGAAAGGCTCGCGGGCCGCTCATGGGCCTGCGTGATATGTTCGGCAAGAAAGAGGAGGCGACGCCTGACTTGGCCAACCTCCCTCGTCACGTTGCGCTGACCGCGGCGGCTCCGCGCACCGGCGCGCAGGAGTTCGCGCAGAGCCAGGCGCTCCTGAACATCAAGAACATCATCAAGGCGTCGTTCCGCCTCAATATCCCGCTCATCACCATCACGCTGCAGGCGGACATCACCGATGCGGCGTCGCTGGATTTTCTCACGAAACTCCTGCGGGACATGAGCCAGTGGGAGACGCTGCACCGCGAGGGGGTGAAGGTGGGCGTGCTCGGCAAGTGGTATGACCTGCCGGGCCAGATAGTGACACCGATCAAGACCGTGCTGGACGCGACGCACCTGTATGACAAGTTCTTCCTGAACCTGTGCATCAATTATGACGGGCAGGAGGAGATCGTGGATGCGTGCAGGCTGATAGCGAGGCAGGTGCGCGCGGGCAAAGTCGATCCTGAAGGGATTGACAAGTCGCTGCTGAAGGAGAACATCTACACCTCGTATTTCATGCCTCCCGACCTGATCATCTGCACGGGCAGGGCGCCAATCCTGAGCGGGATGCTCCTGTGGGACGGGGCGAACGCGATGGTGCGTTTTGCGGGCAGGGACTGGCAGGAGTTCGACCGTGACCAGTTCCTCGCGATACTGACAGAGTACTCGCGGCGGCAGCAGCAGAACGAGCCGCAATGATCAGATGAAGCTCTGGGGGTCGAAGACCGGCGCGCGGTTCGTGTCGCGCACCGTGATCGTGACATTCTGCGATGTCGCGAGCATGCCGTCGCTGGCGGTGACCTTTACCGCGTGCACACCGGCATCCTCATAGGTCGTCTGGTATGCCGATGCAGTCATCCAGCCCTCATAGGCGATAGTCACACTGTCGCCGTCGAGGTCTTCGGCGTTGGCGACGATGGACACCATGCTGCCCTCGTCGACTTCGATCGCGGCGCTGTTGAGCACGAGGATGGGTGCCCTGTTGTAGCGCAGGACGGTCACGAGCAGAGGCATCGTGGTGTTGGAAGCGCCGTCGCTCGCAGTGATGGTGATGAAGTGGTCGCCGACATCCGCTTTCGTCGGGGTCCAGCTGCCCTGCGCGTCGAGCGGTTCGCTGAAGCTGATGGCGACGACATCGCCATCGGGGTCGTTGACGCGGGGCGAGAGGGCGAGGGTCTCGCCTTCGATGAGCGTGCGGTTGGCGAGGGGGCTGATGGAGGGAGGGCTGTTGCGCCGGTCAATGCGGACGTGGACGCGTTCGCTGACGACTTTCTTGCCGTCGGATGCGATGACTCGCACCTCGTGCGTGCCGACGTCCTTTCGCGCGGCGATCTTCGTGGCGCCGTCCATCCAGCCCGAGTACACGATGCTGACGGGGTCGCCGTCGGGGTCTTCGGCGCTCGCGTCGATGGTGACTGTCTCGCCGACGAAGAAGCGGGGCGTGAGGTCTGTGATGTGCAGGACGGGCGCTCTGTTGCCTGCCCGGACGATGATCTTGATGGACTGCGTGACTGTGTCTTTGCCGTCGCTGGCCGTGATGGTGACTGTGTATTCTCCCGCGTCGCCTTCGCGGGTCTGCCACTTCCCGGCGGCGTCGAGTGGTTGGGAGAATGCGTAGTGGATGGTATCGCCGTCGGCATCGGTGGCTGCGAGGTTGGGGAAGGAGACGAGGTCGCCTTCGGTGATTGTGCGGGTCGGCATCGCGGCATCAGCGGGGACGTCCTGCGCCGCGGGCGCGGACTCGGCAGGAGCCTCTTCCGGGGGAGCCACTGCTGCGCCGGTCGGAGCGTAGTCCTCGTAGCTGTAGCCGAAATCGAGGGGCGTGCAGCCCGCTGCGAAGATGAGCAAGAGGATGATGGCCGCTGCGTGCAAGTGTCTCATCTATTTTTCCCCAGTGGTACGGGCGCGAGAAGTGTCCCCTATTTATGCCTTTCGGGAGCGCGCGAAGAGGCCGGCGAACAGCAGCAGGAGGGCGAGGACTGCTGTGCGGAGCGCGATCGACACGGAGACTGCGAAGAAGAATGTCTCGGGGAACATCGAGATCATGGGGCTGCCGGGCGGAAAGAGCCAGGTGTCCCCGACGAAGAACATGCCGTGGAATGCTGTGAAGAGCGCATGGAACGGGATGAGCGCGCCAAGGAGAAGCAGCACGAGCGTGAGGATGGCTCCGGCGCGCAGCGAGCGCCAGCTCACGGACGGCGCGAGAGAGATGAGGAGGATGAGGAATCCGCCGAGGGTCCAGAGCGAAGCGTGCCATATCCGCGAGACATCATCGAGATGGCTGTTCTCCTCAGGGCTGAATCGCGCGACATCGATGCCCTGCGCGCCCGAACGCAGCAGCGGGAGGAGCTCGGCGAGAGTCTCGCTGCCCTCCGCGGCCGGCGCATCGAGCGTGCCGGCGGTCACGGAAGCGAACGAGAGGAGGAGCAGCGCGGGCGGGAGCAAGAGGATGAAGAGCGCGCGCGGGAGACTCATCGGATGGTGGCGCCGTCCTCGACCAGAGCGTGGATCGGCTCTGCGGCGGTCTTGAGCGTCTTGCCCTCGGCGAGGACATGATGGTCCTTGGTCGTCAGGCGCGCTTTGAGGACATCATCGATCTCGATAGTGCCTTCTCCCGGGGCGATGCCCTCGGCGAAGACCTGCGCGCCGGCGGGGGATTTGGGCGCTTCGAGCACGCGCACGGCGCCGCCTTTGTCAGCGGCGAGGAGCATTCCTTGGCTCTCGACGCCGCGCAGCTTCGCGGGCTTGAGGTTGGTGACGACGATGATGCGCTTGCCCAGCAGCTCTTCCGGCGCGTAGTGCGCCTTGAGGCCTGCGACGAGCTGGCGGCGCTGCGTGCCGAGATCGATGCTGAGCACGTAGAGCTTGTCTGCGTTCGGGTGGGGTTGGATGTCCGTGATGATGCCGACTTTGAGGTTGAGCTTGCCGAGCGGGTGCGTTTCTTTGGACGCGGGCGCGGGCGGCGGGGCCTGCGTCTCTATCTTGCGGAAGAGGACGCCTCGCTGCACGATACCGCTTGTGCTCTTGCGGAACGTTGCGTCCTTGATGGTGCCGATCTTTTGGCCGAGCTGCTGGGAGAGCCGCTCCGCCATGCTCGGGATGATGGGCCATGCGAGGATGCTTGCGATGCGCAGGGATTCGGCGAGCGTGTAGAGGATGCTGGCGAGGCGTTTCTTGTCGTCAGTGTGCTTCCAGGGCTCTGCGTCGGAGACGTATTTATTGCAGTGCTGGACGAACGCGAAGAGCTTCTCCGCGGCGTGGTGCCACTCGTAGGCGCGCATGCTCCTGTCCATCTCGTCGGCGAGGGCGTTGGCGTCCTTGATGAGCGCGTCTTCTGCGGCGTCGAATGCCGCGGGCGCGGGGATCTTGGAGGCGAAGTGCTTCTCGATGAGCACGACCGTGCGCTGGAGGAGGTTGCCGAGGCCGTCCGCGAGGTCGGCGTTGGCGCGCTCGATGAGCGCGGCCTCGTTGAAGTCGCCGTCCTCTCCCGCGACGACGTCGCGGATGAAGTGGTAGCGCACTGCGTCGACGCCGTACGTGTTGGCGACGTGGACGGGGTCGATGACGTTGCCGAGGGATTTGCTCATCTTCTGGCCGTTGACGGTGAGATGGCCGTGGCAGTGCACGGTCGTTGGCAGGTCGAGGCCGCAGCTCATGAGGATGGTGGGCCAGATGACCGTATGGAACCACGAGATGTCCTTGCCGATGATGTGCACGTCGGCGGGCCAGTACTTCTTGAAATCATGCCCTTTGGGGTAGCCGATGCCGTTGATGTAGTTGGAGAGCGCGTCGAACCACACGTACATGACATGGGCCGTGTCGTTGGGCAGCGGCACGCCCCACTTGAGAGATTTGCGCGAGACGCTCAGGTCTTTGAGCGGCTCGTCGAGCCGGTTGAGGATCTCGCGCTGCCGAGATGCCGGGAGGATGAAGTGGGGGTGCTGCTGGATGTGTTTCTTGAGGTCCGCGGCGTACTTGCTCATGCGGAAGAAGTATGATTCTTCGATGACGCGCTCAGGGGGCGTGTTGTGGTCGGGGCATTTGCCGTCGATGAGGTCTTTCTCGAGCTTGAAGGATTCGCAGCCGGCGCAGTACAGGCCGTCGTACTGGCTGAGGTAGATGTCGCCTTTGTCGACGGCGCGCTGGAAGAGGTGCTGGGCGCCGGCGCAGTGGTCTTTGTCGGTTGTGCGGAGGAAGCGGGAGTACTTCACGTCGAGCGCGGTGTCCATCGCCTTGAAATGCTCGACCATGGCGTCGACGAACTGCTGCGGGGTCTTTTTGGCGGCGTGCGCGGCTTTCTCGATCTTCTGGCCGTGCTCGTCCGTGCCGGTGAGGAAGAACACATCATCGCCGCGGATGGTGTGCCATCGCGCGATGCAGTCCGCGACGACTTTCTCGTAGGCGTGGCCGATGTGGGGTTTGGCGTTCGGGTAGTCGATCGCCGTGGTGATGTAGAACCGTGGCTTGGCCATAGTCCGTCGGAGAGCGGCGGGAGATATTTAAAGATGGTGGCGGGGAGTTGCGCGGAAATCAGGGGACGAGACCTGCGAGCATGGCGCAGGTTATCTCGTCGAAGCTGCCGACCACTTCGTCTGCGCCCGCGAGCTTCAGCTCTTTTGCGCTGAAGCTGTTGGTGATGGCGATTGTTCTGCAGCCGGCGGCTTTGGCGCTCTTGATGCCGTTGAGGGCGTCTTCGAGAGCGACGCATCGGCGGGGCTCGATGCCGAGGCGCTGCGCGGCGAGCGCGTACGGCTCGGGGTCGGGCTTGCCTTTCTTGACGATGTCGCCGGTGACGAGCGTCTCGAAGAGGTCTCTGATCTTGAAGAGGTCGAGTGTCGCGAGCGCGATGCCCGCTTCGCTGCTGGTGACGAGCGCGCGCCGCCAGCCGTCGGCCCGCCGGAGGAGTTCGTGGAAGCCGGCGAACATCTGGAGCTTGCTTGGCGCGACCTTGCAGAACATGTCTGTCTTCTCCTGCACGAGCTGCTCGGGCGTTGCGGGGATATTGTACTTGTCGATGAAGCGGCGGAAGATGGCGAGGCTGGTGCGCCCCGTCGTGTCGGCCCAGTCGCCTTCGACAGGGTGGACGTCATGCTTGTGGAAGATGGCGTGCTCAATCTCGTGGTGGATGCCTTCGCTCTTGACGATGGTGCCGTCGAGGTCGAAGAGAAGGGCCCGCTTCATTTCATCTTCTTTGTGATGTCGATGTTCTGCTTGCACTTGGCGCAGGGGAATCGCAGCACCTCTGCGGTGATCTGCTTCTGCTCTTCTTCGTCGAAGATCTTGGCTTTCTTGCGCTGGAAGGGCATGCTGTGCTCGCCTTTGGCGCCGCAGTGCGGGCAGGCGTAGATGATCTCGGCGGTGAGAGTGTTCTCGTACGCAACTTTCTCGGCGGTGTACTCGCACGCAGGGCATGTGTATTCTTTGGCGCGGATCTTGACGTTGCCGTCGGGGCCGCGGGGCTTGCCCATCATGGCTTTCTTGCATTTGGGGCAGGCCTGCTTGCGCGCCCATGCGGTGACGATGCCTTTGGGGTGGGACCTGCGGGTGAAGTAGATGAGTTCGTCCATCGATGCGGGTTCTTTGAGCGCCATGTGTGCACCTCTTGGGCGGGCTTCGCGCGGACGTATTATTTAACCTTGTCGCCCGCATCGTCCGGACGCTCGGTCTCGGGCGTCTTCTTCTTCTTGGAGGAGGCGGGGATGGTGATGCGGACGGCGCTGTAGAGCAGGCCGCCGACTTCCTTGCCGAGCTGCGCGCCGAACTGGACGCTGGCCTTGCCTGCCTGCACGACAGCTTTGCCGCTGGCCTTGCCTGCCCAGAGGATGGCGCTGCCGCCGAGACGGCCGGCGTTGACGACGGCTTCGCCGATGCTGAACGGCTCGCGCAGGCGCTTGATCTCGATGCTGATGGCATTGTCGAGGACGCGGATGGCGCGGGGGCAGGAGTGCCAGGGGATTGCGTGCTTGCGGCAGTAGGCGAGGATGCGCTGGCGCTCCTGGGGGTTGCGGTGGCGGACGATGACGTTGAAGCCGGTGAGGCCGGGGTGGATGATGGAGAGGTCTTTGAGGTCGGCGACGACGCTGTGGTGCTTGTCTGTCAGGTAGCGTCGGCGGGCGGGGAGGATGTCGATGGCGCGCGCGAGACCCTCGAGTCTCTTGGCGTCGAACGTGCCGAGGGGCAGGCGGGCCATCCATTCGCTGTTGGCGCTGGCGATGCAGCCGCCGTAGCCGAGGTTGATGGGTTTGCCTTTGCCGAAGCTGCAGAGGATGACATCGCCGATGCAGCCGTTGGGCGTGCCGATGGTGCCGGAGGCGTCGTTGATGAGGAGGCAGTTCTTCTCGGCGCAGATCTGCGCGATGCGCTCCATGGGCTGCTCGGCGAAGTATCCTGCCATGGAGGAGACGATGAGGGCGGACTGGTCCGATGCCTTGCGCTCAAGATCGGCAAGGTCGGTGATGCCGTAGTCGGTGCGGAGCTCCTGCACGATCATGCCGAGCTTGGTGCCGCGTGTGCGGAAGGAGTTCCACCCTCCTTGGTCCGGGGTGAGGAGGCGCGTCCTGCCAAGAGCGTGGGCGAGCGCGATGGCTGCCGCGATCGCCGCATCGCCGCTCTCGGTGAGCGCGGCGTTGGGCTTGCCGACGAGGGCGCAGAGGCGCGCAGTGACGTCCGTGTCCATACCCCGCGGTGATGCCGAGGAATGATTATATAAATCTAGCCGTGGTGGTCTGCGCATGGCCCGCATCCCCTCATATGATGAGACTGCCGCGAGTTATGACGCGCTGCATGGCGAGGAGCAATTGCGCAAGCGCGACATCGTCAAGGCGAACCTGCGCCTGCGCGCGGGTGCGCGCGTGCTGGATGTGGGGTGCGGGACTGGCATCGCGTCGCAGGGGTGGGATGTGGTGATGGTCGGCATCGATCCGAGCGAGGAGCTGCTGCGCATCGCCAGGACCCGCATGGAGGTGGTGCGCGGTGTCGGGGAGGCGCTGCCGTTCCCCGATGATTCGTTCGATGCTGTGATCTCGCTCACGGCCATCCACAACATGAGCGACCCCACCGAGGCCATCGATGAGATGCTGCGCGTGAGCCGGGGCCCAATCGCCATCACCGTGCTCAAGAAGTCGCGCTCTGCCGCGGCGATCGAGAAGGCCATCCGGGCGCGGGCGAAGGGGCTGCGCGTCATTGATGAGGGCACGGACCTCATCTATATCGGCAGCAAAGCATAAATACCGGTGATGCGGCCTCTGGCGCATGGCTGGGCTGTTCAAGGACATTCTCGATTCGTTCAACCCGCTCGCCTACCGCGACCTCTCGCACCGGACAGGCGGGCAGGCGTTGTGGTTCGTCGTCCGGCTGCTGCTGCTCTCCTGGATCATCGCGCTGCTGCTCTTCACGCCGCAGCTGTCCCAATTGCAGCAGTACTTCACGGATGAGTTCGGCAAGATCGAGAGCGTAGATGTGCATGGCAACATCAGCATGTCCGCGCCCATCCTCATGCCGAGCAAGTATCCGTTCCTGATCATAGACACGACGGGCGCGTACACGACAATCACGGGAGGGGAATACCTGCTCGTGACCAATGATCACATCGTGTACCGCACGCTCGGGCCGCTGCGCGCAGTGCACAGCATCGAGCTGTCTGAGATCACGGACATCGCGCGCATGCGCGAGCAGTACGGCGGCCTCTTCGCCATGCTCGCCGTCGCGCTCCTGCCCGCGTTCATCTTCTGGTCGTTCATGATACTGCTCCTCAAGTATTTGGCGATCGCGCTTGCGCTCAGTGTCGTCGCGTGGATGCTCCTCGAGCTCACCACCTGGAAGAAGGGGTTCGGGCGCATCTTCTCCATCGGCCTCTACAGCCTCGTCGCGGCCATCCCGCTGGAGGTCATCGCGCTGCCCTTCGATCCCGAGTGGATGATTCCCATCGCGAAGATCCTCTATCTGAAAGTCTACCTCATCCCGCTGCTCATGTACATGCTGCTGTTCGCGGCGGCGCTCGGCATCACCGCAGGGCACCACGAGAGTTCTCATGAGGAAGAGAAGCGCACCGTGCACCGCTCGTCCAAGATCGACTGGGACGACAAGCAGTGACGGCGAAAGATTAATAAGAGTGCGAGCGCGGGCGTGCCGCCATGACAGACATAACGCCCGAGCAGCAGTCCCGCATCAATGATCTCGCTCGCAACCTGCACGCCCTGCACCTGTGCGCATCGCAGCAGGATGCGTATGAGAAAGCGCGCCAGATCATCCTCGGCGCGGGATCGAAGGACGCGCGCACGCCGAGCATCTCTGAGCTGCTTGGCGAAGCGCCGCCCGAGCGTCCGGTCGACAGGTTGCGCGATGAACTGCAGGCGATGAAGGAACGCCTGCGGGGCGATGCGGCGACGCACGCGCAAGCGGCCATCGAGGGCAAGGCCGCAGCAGACGATCTCGCGAAGGCGAAGAGCGATGTGGAGAAGCTCAGGTCGTTCGGCGATCTGGTGGAGAGCGCGCAGGAAGCTGAGGAGCGCATGGCGAGCGAGCCGGAGAGCGCGCCCGAACCGCAGGAGACTGCCGCGGAAGAGCCTGTTGAAGAGAAGCGTGTTCCCGCTCCGGAGAGCGCGCCGGAGCCTCATGAGGAGCGCGGGCCGCGCGATGTGCGCAAAGAGGTCAAGGAACTCCTCGCCAAGCGCGGGCCCGAGCACCTTGGCGATCTTGAAGTCATCGACATGCCGCAAAAGAGAGATACGCAGACAGAGTAGACGATGTCCCGGTACATTCTCGCGGCGGCCGCCCTCGCAATCCTGCTCCTTGGCGCGCACGCTGTCGTCGCGACGCTGGCAGAAGGTGCGTATCTCTCGCACGGCGTGCGCGTGACGGGATTTCTCGGCGAGAGATTGCCTGCGCAGATGGCGGGCATCGTGCCGGGCGATATCATCCTGATGATGGACGGCGCGCAGATCCGCTCGAGCAAGGACTACTTGGCCGCATTCGAGGGCAAGCTGCCGGGGGATGTGATGGAGGTCGCGACGCACCGCGGCGTCTTCCGGGTCGGGCTCGCCTCTTACTTCGCCGATGCGAAGAAGCCGCTGCTGGGTCTTGCGGTCGAGGATGTCACGGTGCCGCTGCGGCCTTCCGCAGAAGGGATCGCGGCGGCCGCCTCCGGCCTCTCGTGGGCGTCATTGATCGCGACGGCATTCCTCATCGCGCTGCTCGCGGCGCAATTGCAGGCTGTCGCGGGGGCATTGGCGCTCGCGGGGCTGAACGTGCTGGATGTGGTGTCGACCTTCCTGTTCCTCGCGCAGGGCAAGACAGAGGCGAACCCTCTGGGCTTTGCGCTGATGCATCATCTGGGGTTCTTCGCCGCTGCGGCGATCAAGATCGGCATGATGGTGCTGTGCGCGTATCTGCTCGCACGGCTCGCGTCATTCAAAGGGCTGCCCGGTGTCGCGGCCAAGCGCACGCTGCACTTCTTGGTCATCGTGTACGGCGTCGTCGTGTTCCGCAACCTTCTCGCGCTGGCATAAACCTTAAATAGTTCCGGAGCGGCGGCAGGGAGCAGCCCCTGCGACATGGCCGACTACAAGCAAGTGATTCTTATCCGCAAGGATCTGAAGCTCTCGAAGGGCAAGATGGCGGCGCAGGCGAGCCACGCGTCCGTCGAGGCGACGCTGCGCAGCCACAAGGAGGATATCGCGAAGTGGCGCAGCCAGGGCATGAAGAAGACTGTGCTCGGCGTGGAGGATGAGAAGGAATTGTTCCTCTACAAGCGGGCGGCGGAGGATGCGGGGTTGACTGTCGCGCTCATCACTGATGCGGGCCGCACGCATCTCACGCCCGGCACAGTCACATGCCTCGCGATCGGGCCTGCGGCGGAAGAGAAGGTCGATGCGGTGACGGGCCGCCTGAAACTGATCAGCTGAAGAGCCCTTTCGCGGTCTCTGACTTGTCCTCGAGGATCCGCTCGCGCAGGTGTTGGTCGTTGAGGACGAACTGCAGGAGCGCCTTGCCGCAGTGGTTGCAGTAGCCCGCTTCGGGCGTCTCGCCGGCGGATATCGCTTTGGTCCTGCTGCGGTCCTTGAGCGTGGTGAGGGCTTCGCACACGTCCGCCACCCACTGATCTCCCGGGGCGAGGACGCGGGCGTCGAGGGTGTCCATGGCGCGGAGCTTCTTCTGCTCGAGCTTGTTGAGGGCGACGAGGAACATCTCGTATTGGAAGGTGCGTTTGCGGTCGCGGTGGGCCGCGGCTTTGAAGGCGTCGATGAGTTCAGGCACTGCCCTGCTGGTGGGGAGGCCGAGCCCTTTGGCGGTGTAGACCTTGACCTCCTCTTCGTGCTTGCCTGCGTAGGCGCAGATCTTGTCGAACACGCCGCGGCGGAAACTCTCTGCCTTGCTGACGTCGATGTTGAGCGCGCGCTCTTCCACGAGGAGGAATTCGTCTGCCGGGACGAGCTTCTTGGTGTAGGGGTTCTCGACTTTCTCGCTGCGGATCCAGCTCTTGAGCAGGAGGCCGTACTTGTCGGCGCGCTGGGCGAGGTCTTCGTGGGGCACGTTGAAGATCGCTTCCTCGACCTCGTGCAGGGCGAGCTCTTTGTAGTCGTCGACGATGCCGGTGATGTAGCTCTTGCGCCGGTCGATCATGCTCTCGAGGTACTGCTCGCGCTGGCTCTCCGGGACCTGGGCGAGGGCGTGGGCGTACCTGGCTTGGTAGCGGTTGGATTCCCAGTCGTTGAGGTCGCTTTCGATGTGGCGGAAGATGTCGAAGGGGCTGATGCAGGGCACGTCGGGGTTGCGCGAGAGCGCGCCGAGGACCTGCTTGAACTGGCGGGGGCTCTCGGATTCGTCTATCATGCCTTCGTTCTGTGCGGCGTATTCGAGGATAGCGTTGATGAATTCGGGCGTGAAGACTTTCTGGCGCTCTTTGCCGAGCCAGCTCAGGTCGCCCGCGTAGAGCTTGGCTCGCTGGAGCGGGGTGATCTTCTCGATGATCTCGATGCGATGCTTGACGTCATCGATCTGGGACTGGGCGCCTTCGATGCGCAGCTCTTTGCGGTGCTCGGCATCCTCGAGCTGTTTCTCGAGATAGCTGCGGAAGGTCTGGTCCATGCCGTCGGGCTTGAAGCGCGTGAGCACCATGTAGAGCGAGCCCATGGCGATGGTGTGGGGCGCGATGTGCCTGCGGGCGCGGATGCGCGAGACGTTGTGCGCGTAGATCTGCTGCTCTTCTTTGTAGTTGAAGAGGTAGGGGAAGGGGTTCTTGCCGAGGCGGTCTTTGAGGCCGCGCGCGTCGAGGTCGCCTTCGATCTTCTCGACTTGGTTGATGTTGCTGGAGGCGAAGACGCCGATGTCGATATATTGGGAGGCGCCGCCGAAGTCGATGATCTTCTCTTCGACGACGCTGTTGAGGTATTCGCGTCCTTTGTGGCCGTAGGGGCTGTTGAAGAGGTCTTGGAAGTTGAGGAGGCCGCGGTTGGCCCTGACGCTCTCGCCTTCGAAGTGGTAGAACCGGTGGGCGCCGAGCAGTTCGGCCATGATCTCTGGCGCGTGGTCGAGTTTCATGGGGACGAGGCGGGTTTCGCTGTTGACGCCGGGGTTGACGATGGCCAGGCCGCGGCCTGCGCCGCGCGAGAGGGTGAAGCGGAAGACTTCGAAGTGCTTGAACATCTCGCGCCAGTCTCCTCGGTAGTGGTGGACGAGGCGGCTGGAGATGTCGAGGCAGTTGAGGCAGGGCTCTGCGGTGAGGAGCTTGCTGGGGATGATCATGCGGTCGAGGCCGCAGAGGCGCTGTTCGGCTTCGTCGCGCGCTTTCTGCGGGGCGTCTTTGCTTTCGCGGATGGCTGTCTGCTGCTTGCGGTAGAGGTCCATGATGCTCAGCAGCGTGGTCTCGCGGTGGTTGCTGGGGATGATGAGGAGGGGGTCTTCGCGGATCTGGCAGTCGATGTGGTGGGTGTGCGTGCGGTGGCTGGGGGATGGTTGGGTGCGGGAGTTGAAGCCGATGCTGGGTTTTTGGACGAGGCCGTCGCCGAAGATCCAGCGGTGGGTGAAGATGGCGCCTTCGTCGCGGCGGGAGTATTCTTCCATGGCTTTCTGGATGAGCATGATGACTTTGGATTTGCCCGTGCCCGGCGGACCGTAGAGGAGCATGAGGAGTTCGTCCGTCTCTTCCTTGGCGCAGGCTTCGATGGTGCGGTAGAGCCTGTCGATGGCGCGGGTCTGGCCGATGATGCGCCACTTGCCGCCGTAGAAGGGGTCGTTGAATATCTTGGGGCGCAGGAGTTCGCGGCTGCCTTCTTTGATGCGGTCGATGCCGAAGTAGCCGATGCTGTCGCGGATGTATTGGTAGGCTGTGCGGATGCCGTGGGGCGGGTCTTTGGCGATGTGGTCGAGGTAGTGCTCGAAGGTGAGTTCGTTGCGTGTGCGGCCGTAGTCGCGTTTGACGCCCGAGCTGAGCATGTCGAGAACGTTGTTGAGGGTGCCCCCTGTCATGGCGTCGGGTGCGTAGGGGTGGGTATATAACGATTTCGGCAGAATTCAGAGCGCTTCTTCGGGCGTCTCTTCGGGCTCTTCCTGCGGCTGCGGCTCTGCGATGATCCTGTTGCCGGAGGGCGTCTCGCCGTAGCGGGTCTGTTCGTAGAGCGTGAGCGCGCGCTCGAGGCCTTGCGGGGTGGCGGCGGTGTCTTTGGCGTCGCTTGCGCGGCGCGCGTCGATGACGGAGCCGTAGAGGATGGTGTGGGGGCAGCGCGTGCCGTACTTGGTGGCGATGCCGGGGGCGACCCATGCTGCGGTGTAGCCGTCGTGGTCGCCGTTGCCGGGTTCTGCGATGAGGAGTTCGTAGCTCTTGCGTTTGAGCGCCTCGCGCGTGTCTGCGAGCGTGCCGCGGTATTCGATGAGGGGCCTGATGCCGCGGGAGGAGTAGTATGCGTGGAGGGCGGTGCCGATCTCGAGCGTGGTGGCGTGGTCGAAGCCCATGAGGAGGACGGGGAGGGTGGTGCGTTTGGCGGGCGGCGCTGTTTTTGCGGTGCGGACGAGGACGGGTTGTTCGGAGATGCCAGTGGCGGGTTTGTCCTTCACGAAGAGGTGGTCGCGCTTCTCGCCGTAGAGGGGTTGTATATGGAGCCCTTCGTCATACGTGTGCATCAGGATGCCCTCTTTTGCGACAGTATTCTTCCCCAACACGGCATATTGCCGGCTTCATCTGTCGGAATTAAAGGAAAGCGTGAGCGCGTTTAAAAATATTCTGACACTTCACGCACAGAAGCAGAGATTTCTGACATAAATAAGGCGCATCAGTCATGCGCCGCAGAGCGCACAGACGCCCCCGCTCGACAAAAAAACGCCCATTTCCACGATAGCTATAAAAGCCGAGACACAATAAGCCGTCCCATGCCAAAGGAGACACAGAAGACAACCGTCAACCAAGCGGTCTGGAAAGTCCTCCAGAGCGACATCGCCATCCAAAAAGATCTCGCCCGCAAGCTCCTGAACGTCCGCGCCCTCGCCAAGCACATCCTCCACCGCCACAACGTCACCGCCTCCCTCGACGCAGTCATCAGCGCCATCCGCCGCTACCAGAGCCAAGAAGTCTTCGAAGAGGACGAGCGCGCCCTCCAGCCCATCTTCGCCGACAGCATCGTCAGCACTCGCAACAACATGGCCTGCCTCACCCTCAGCATCAGCTCCAGCGACCTCCTCCGCAGGCTCTGCGCCACCGACAAGCACGTCCCCATCAAATTCACCAGCGGCACCAACGAGATCAAAGTCATCATCGACGCCCCCCACCTCCCGCAGGTCCTCGACCTCTTCGACAAGAGCATCATCCGCAAGATCGAGAAAGACCTCTCCGAAATCTCGCTCACCGTCTCCGAAGTCGCGCTCGGCACCAAAGGCGTCCTCGCCCGCGTCGCCAGCGAAGTCGCCCTCGCCAACATCAACATCCACGAGATCCTCATCTGCCCGCCCGAATTCCTCATCTACGTCAAGCAGAAAGACATCGTCAAAGCCCACGACAGCATCCTGCGCCTGTGCCACAAGACAGGCGACAGCATCTGACGCACCGCGACAGTTTTATATAGTTCTTCGACGGACGCGGAAGGCATGGCACTCCGCGTCGCGATCAACGGATTCGGCCGCATCGGCCGCCAGATCCTCCAGGCAGGGCTCAACGAGAAAGACATCGAGTGGGTCGCGGTCAATGACCTCACCGACACCAAGACCCTCGCGCATCTCCTCAAATATGACTCCGTCTTCGGCAGGTTCCCTGCCGAGGTGCAGGCGCTCGAGGGCGCGCTCCGCGTCGGCAGCAAACGAATCCAGGTCCTCGGCGAGCAGGACCCTGCCAAATGGCCGTGGAAGAAGCTCAAGATCGACGTCGTGGTCGAGAGCACCGGCAAATACGCCGATTTCGGCACGGCCAAGCAGCACCTCAAGGCAGGCGCGAAGGCGGTCCTCGTCTCGGCGCCCTGCAAAGGCCCCGGCTTCACCATCGTCATGGGCGTCAACGAGCACAGGCTCGACCTGAAGAAAGACAGGGTTGTCTCGAACGCGAGCTGCACGACCAACGGTCTCGCGCCCATGGTCAAGATCCTCAACGACGCGCTCGGCATCGAGAAAGGGGTCATGCTCACCACGCACAGCTACACCGCCGACCAGCGATTGGTCGACGGCCCGCACAATGACCTCAGACGCGCCCGCGCTGCCGCCGTCAACATCATCCCGACCACCACGGGCGCAGCGCGAACAGTCGGCGAGGTCATCCCTGAGCTCAAAGGCAAACTCGACGGCGCCGCGTGGCGCGTGCCGACGCCTGACGGCTCGATCGTGCAGTTCACCGCCAAGGTCAAGAAGAAGACCACGGCAGAACATGTCAACACTCTCTTCGAGGTCGCATCGAAAAAGATGCCGAGCATCATCCACTACAGCGAAGAGCCCCTGGTGCTGCGCGACATCATCAAGGATCCGCACAGCTGCATCTTCGACGCGCTCAGCACCATGGTGCTCGACGGCGACCTCGTCAGTGTCACGGGCTGGTATGACAATGAGTGGGGATTTAGCTGCCGCATGGTCGACGTGCTGAAACTGATGGGCAAGCAGCTCGCGAAGCTCAAATGAGACTGCCGCGCGCGATCAAGGGAGGGCTTCTTGGCATCGCGGCGTACGCTGCGACGATCGTTCTGCGCGTGCCAGAGTGGCTCTCATGGCTGCCCGGCGATCCGTTCCGCCCGCTGTTTCAGTGGCTCGCGTTCGCGCTCGATGTCAACTGGCAGCCGATATATTGGGGCCTGCTCGCAGGCATCATACCGAACGTCCTGGGCTGGTTCCTGCTCGGCGCAGCAGTCATCATGCTTGTCAAGAAAGAAAATAAAAAGAAAGAATATCTCAGAACTTCAGCTTCTCGCCGAATCCGCCGATGAGCGGCAGCGGCGCCGTCTTCCCCGTGAGCGCGTTGATGATGCCCATCACCCACAGGATGAGCAGGCCGATCTGCAGAGCGCTCACCGCGAGCCATCCCACGAGCGGGATGAAGCTCACGAACTGAGCCGCCACCATCAGGACTGCCGAGCCGATGAAGAGGACGAGAGATTGCTTGGCGTGGTACATCGCGAACGCATCCTTCTTCTTCAGTATCAGGACGAGCACGAAGCCGATGATGCCCAGGAGGTACGCGAGGAACGCCCAGAGCTTGCTAGTGTCATTCTTTGCCATTGTCTGACCTCCATGGGCATGGCAGCCCACAACGGCGCAGACACGTGAGGGCGGTATATAATGCTTACTCGCCGCTCCAGGCGAGATAGAGCGCGATGAGGATGTTCACGAGCGGCACGAGCATCAGGAGTCCGAGCACGGGCGACTTGTTGCGCCGCTCCGCGATCTTCCACCACCAATAGGCCCATGCGGCAGCGAACGGCAGCATGAACACTGCGTGGAACGGCGCGCCTGCGAGCGTGATGAGCGTCCATGCGGGCGCCTGCGCGAGCCGCGTGATGTAGTAGATGTTCAGCAGCGGCACCCATGCCATCCAGGAATCACCTTCGCCCACGCGCTTCGCGATGCCGCGCAGGATGAGCGCGGAGAGGACGTAGAAGACGCCGGCGAAGAGGAGCAGGAGGAGCGCGTAGGCGATCAGGACGGGGAGGACGATGGCGAGGCCCAGATTCGCGACGGAGTCCTCCAGCGCCATTCATGCCTCCAGGCCGAGCGAGCCGACGACGAGTGACGGATCGAAAGGCTTGAGGTCCTCGTATTCCTGCCCCATGCCCATGTAGAGGATGGGCTTCTTGGTGACGTAGGATATCGAGAGCGCGGCGCCGCCCTTCTCGTCGATGTCTGCCTTGGCGAGGATGATGCCGTCGAGGCCCACGATCTCGTCGAACTTCTTGGCCTGCTCGACGCAGTCGTTGCCGGTGATGCTCTCGCCGACGAAGATCTTCATGTCGGGCTTGGCGACGCGCACGATCTTGCGCATCTCGTCCATGAGGTTCGCGTTGCTGTGCAGCCTGCCTGCCGTGTCGATGAGGACGACGTCGCGCTGCTTGGCCTTGGCGTGCTGCACGGCGTCGAAGGCGACCGCCGCGGCATCCGCGCCGTAGTCGTGCTTGATGAGCTTGACGCCGAGCCGGTCGGCGTGCAACTGCAGCTGGTCGATGGCGGCGGCCCTGAAGGTGTCGGCCGCGGCGAGGACGACGGAGTATCCTTTGGATTGGAGCAGGCGCGTGACCTTGGCGATGGTGGTGGTCTTGCCCGAGCCGTTGATGCCGACGAAGCATACCACGAGCGGGCGTCCTTCCTTCTTCGCTGCTGCGGCGCGCTCGAGCAGGCTGGTGCTGGGCGTGTCGAAGAGCTCGCGGACGCTGCTGATGAGCGAGTGCGCGATGGCTTCCTCGACCTTGCCGCGGGGGATGGGCTGGTCGACGAGCGCGGCTTTCAGGTCGTTCTTGATCTTCTCGATGACTTCGACGGCGACGTTGTTCTCGAGCAATGCGAGCTCGAGGTCCCAGAAGAGCTCGTCGAACTGCTCGCCGGAGATCTTCTTGGTGGTGATCTTCTCGGTGAGCTTGGCGAAGAAGCCGCGCTTTTGCGCTTCGGGTTCGGGCTGTTTCGGCGCGGGCTTCTCGGGAGGGTGCGGCCGCTCCTTGGCGGGCGGCTCTTTCTTCTTGATGGGCCGGGGAGGCTCTTCCTCGATCTCGGGCAGCGGCTCGGGTTTGGGCGCAGGAGGCTCTTCGATGATGCGGTGTTCTTCTTTCAGCTCCGGCAGCGGCTCCTCTTGCGGCGTAGTCTTTTCTTCGACGGTGGCTGGCTCTCGCGGAGCCGGCTCTTCGTTCAGCTCAGGCAGCGGCTCTTCCTTTGGCGCTGGCGCGGGTTTCTCTTCCGCCGGCGGCTCTTGGATGATCGCAGGTTCCTCGGCTGGTTCGGGCGCGGCCTGCTCGATCTCCTCGAGCTCTTTGGCGATCGCCTCGACGTCGTCCTCTTTCTTGCGGAATATCTTGGAGAGGAATCCTTTCTTCTGCCCGGGCTCGGCGGACGTCTCCGGCGCGGGCGCTTCCTTGATCGGTTCGGGCTTCTTCTCAACCTCGACGATCTCCTCGGGCGCTTCGTCCTCCGCTTTCTTGGAGAAGGTGGAGAGCGCGCCTTTGAGCTTGTCCTTCAAGAACTTGAACATGGTGTCCGTCGAGATTCAGGTGATTTAAATATATTGTGGCCGTCAGTCGGCCGCGCTCTGCAATTCCTGCGAGAGCGTCATGGCGCGCGAGGCGAGCTCCTCGAGCTTCTCGGTCAGCTGGGCCTGCAAAGAAGTCATGTCGGTGCTCTGCTTGCCGAGCATCTCTTTGGCTTCTGGGATGGTGCGCTCAACGACGGCATTTGCGCCGGCGTTGACGAGAAGATGCTGTGAATCAGAGAGCGTGGCTTTGGCGAACATGCCGCCCGCGACGGGGACGAGGATCTCCGTGCCGATCGTGACGCCGCCAAACTCATCGAGCTGCTGCTGCAAGGCCTCGATCTCGGCGGCCTGCTCTTCGACCTGGCCGATCTGCTGCTGGAGCTGTTTCATCTGGCGGTCGAGCAATTGCAGTTCCATGAGCTTCTGCTGGAGCTGCATCTTGTCAGGTTTCTTGGCAGGCATGGGAGAACGCACTCACGGGCGGCTTTTAAACCTATGTCAGACGCGCAGGTCCTTGCCGCTCAGGCGCCCGAACGTGCCGTTGTACCACTCGTCGATGAGCATGCGGTGCGAGCGGAAGCAGACGTTCGGCAGCGCGCCGTAGCCGAAGATGCCGACGGCCGCAGCGTCATCGCCCGCATGCAGCGCGCCGAGGACGGGACGGCCGAGATAGGAGATGACGCTCTGGTTGATCTCGCCCGGCATGGGATTGCACACGCAGAGGATCTTCTCGATGCGCGTCTCGATGCCGGTCTCTTCCTTGACTTCGCGCACCGCGGCTGCCTTGGGATGCTCATGCCTGTTGAGGTACCCGCAGGGCAGGCACCAGTCTCCTTTGAAGGGCGGGACGCCGCGCTGCACGAGCAAGATGCCGGTGAGGCGGGGATCGGGGCAGTTGTTGGGCGCTGCGAACGCGACATCGGTCGGCGCGGTCCCGATGTACTGCTGCATGAACGGCACGACCATCGCGACGACGGGGACGGGGTTGTCGTAGTGGATGAACCCGCAGGAGCACTGCGGCCGGCCGTCAGCGTTCTTCGAGAGGGCGCCGGCGCAGAACGGGCAGAACTTGTACTCGCGCGCCATGCGCATCACCCGAGCTTCTTGAGCAATGCTTCGAGGAAATGGCCGTACTCGTGCTCTGCCTTGAGCAGCGGCGCCGCAGCGTCGCGGTATTGCGTCTTCGCCTCTTTGCGGAATGCCGTGAGCTCGCGCTCGACGACCATGCGCAAGTATCTCTTCTCGTCTGCACTCAGTACCATCGGGTCAACACCTCACTTCTCTTCCGCCAATTCCTGCGGCGGGCTCTCGTCACGGACGCTCACGTGGATCTCGCCGAACGCCTGCTCCTGCTCCAAATCGATCTTCTGCTGGTTCGAGAGGTGCAGGAGGGGGATGAACGCGAACACCTTGTCCTCGCGCTTGTCGCCGCCGATCAGCGCGCTGAACTTGACACGCTTGGACCGCAGGGAGACGATCGCGTTGAGCAGCCGGTCCCACACCCCGCTGATCGCGCGGGTGATATCGAAGCGCTTCTCCGGCAGCTTGACTGTCTCGAGCGGGATGCGGCCGAGCCTGCGATGCTTGACCTCGAGCGCCTTCTCGAGCGCCTTGACGAGATCATAGACAGAGACCTTGCGCTTGCGCGGCTGGGGCGTGTGCGGCATGATCTCGTAATCGGCAGGGTTGTAGCCCTCTTCCTTGAGCGCTGCGGCCTCGCCTGCGGCGAGCTCTGCCTCGAGCGAATCGTAGAAATCCGCGGGCTGCTGCGCCTGCGCGACGATGCGGTCGAACTCCTCCACATCGTCGCTCACCAGTTTTTGCGACTTGAACTTCACCAGCATCGCGGCTGCCAGGACGACCTTGCCGCTCACGTGCAGGTCCATCGTCTTGATCGTGCGCAGTTTCTCCAGGTACATCTCCGTGAGCTTCGAGACATCGACATTCCACGGATCCATGCCCTCCTGCTTGACGAGGTCGAAGATCATGCTCTTCCAGCTGATCTCGTTCGTGTCGGTCAGCACGCTCAGGATCTTGTCTTCCACGGGGCAGACGCTGTTTGCCGCCTATATAAAATGTTTGGGGCGGCATCTTTTAATACCGCCCGCGAATGATTCGCCGCACCGGCCCCGTGGTCTAGTCCGGTCATGACGCCTCACTTACACTGAGGATATCACCAGTTCAAATCTGGTCGGGGCCATCGAAATCTTTATCTATGCCGCGTTATCGCGGCGGACGTATGGCAGACTCAACTTCAAAGGACTTGTATAGGATCATCATCGAAGGTATGGATCGCGACAACACCCGCATCAACTTTCTTACCAACACGATGAAGGCGTGGGACTTGCACACAGGCATCGTCGTGGTTGAACCCTCGTGGGGCAAGACTGCGCTGTTCTTGCGCGGACACCTCGACAGCAAGAAGTATGTTCCTGTGAATGCGAACAAGCTCTCGGGACGGGTCGCGCACTTCGAGACTGGTCCGTTCCCTGAATCCATCCAGAGCATCATCGTCGAGGACGGTCGCGTGTACAGCGGGGCGCACCCCTCAAGGCTCGATGAGACAATCATGCACATTGATTCATGGGGCGGCTTTGACAAGCTCTATGCGCGTATCGAGAAGGACCCGAACAGATTCTACCACTGAGCCATGGACATCAAGGAAGCGCAGGAGTTGGTGAAGAGGCTCGAGACCGAGCGGCACTGGGACCGCGTCTTGCCTGCCCACACCATCGCGCACATGGCAGAGGAATTGGGCGAGATCAGCCGGCACGTCCTCGCGCTCGACCACTACAAGAAGCCCGTCAAGGACGACAAGGACACATTAGGCACCGAACTCGCGGACATGTTCTTCCTGCTGTGCAAACTGGCCAACCACCAGGGCATCGACCTCGAACCCAACATCAAGAAAAAGCTCGACTACTGCTTCAAGACATACACGCCCGACAAAGAGCACCAAGTGATGGTCAAGCACATCGCGGCGGTCAAACGCATGGCCGACGACCTCGACCGGCAGCGTTAGATTTATAAAACAGCCATTTCTCACAGACGCTCACGCGCCCATGGTCTAATGGTAGAATACGGCCTTGCCAAGGCTGAGACCCGGGTTCGATTCCCGGTGGGCGCACCATTTTTCTCTCCACAAGACATAACGCTTTTATTCTCGGACAGCGCGAACGCAGGATATGGTCTGGTCGCTGCAGCCGCTGTCCTTCCCCGAGACGCTCGCGCATCTCGAGCGCGTCCACATCGACCTGCTGCTCAAGACGATCGATGAGTACAAGCAGCGCAAGCTCAAGTACCCGACCATCAACATCGACGATCTCGTGCCCCCGTTCGGCAAGCTCTCGAGTGAGCACCCGCACTTCCCCTGCCACATCAACGTGCTCGTGTGGGACACGTACAAGGTGCGCAAGCACGATCGGCACTTCCCGATCAAGCAGCGCCTCTCGCTCGAAACCGCGCGCGGCATGGGCGGCAAGAACGCATCGCGCTTCGTCGGCGCCACCGGCTTCCCGACGCTGTACGCGCAACTGGCGAGCGGCGCGGAGGACGGCGCGACGATCATGTCGCTCGACACCAAGCACAAGCATCCCAAAGTCACGCATCACCTGGCCCACATCAACGTCGACGCCGCAAACGCGCTCAAGCGCCTCACACGGCATCTCGCGGGCCACGGCATCAAGAGGCGCCTGCGCGACAGCGAGAAGGAATACCATCAGTTCCGCGCGGCCCTCGCGGACAAGCTCTATGAGCGCGTGGGCTGGCCCAACACGGGCGGCCAAAAGCATCTCGCCGCCGCGTGCCTCCTGCTCAACATGGACCCTACGTCGATCGCCATCGACATCCTCTCGACCAGCGGCGCGTACACGCGCATCCTGCGGGACGAGAAGAGCAACCCCGTCGTGCGGCACGTCATCGTGCAGCCCAAAGAGCTGGTCGAGAACGCGCTCATGGCCATCGGCGCGGACGTGGAGATACCGCATGACTGCGTCATCGACAAGCGCTACGTGCTGCTCGCCCTCACATACGCGCGCACCGGGGCGCACACGCTTGAGGAGCCGTGGATGGCGCTCGTGGACGAGGCCCTCCTTCACCCGCGCGACCCGACAATAAGCTACCCGCTCGCCATCCTGCGCCACGCCGCCAAAGAGGCACAATCCTTTTATACCGACTGAAGGTAGCCCGCGCGTGGCCCCGTAGCTCAACCCGGCTAGAGCGCAGGTCTTATATGGCCGCTACAGGTACACCCTAAGAACGCCTGTGGTTGGGAGTTCAAATCTCCCCGGGGCCACTATTTCCCATGAAGAACTCACTGCAACGCGAGAGGGACGCGGAGACCGCGCCCGTCAAGAAAGAAGTCGTGACGTGGGACCGTGTCGAAGAGGGCTTCGCGATACTCGTTCGGAAGATGCGCGCGGCGAACTTCAAGCCGAAAGTGATCGCCGGCATCCAGCGCGGCGGGCTTCCACTGGCAGTGATGCTCTCGCATTATTTCGACGTGCCATTCTATCTGGCGTCGCGCGAGCAGCAGCTCGTCGGCAAGCGCATGCTCCTCGTCGACGATGTCGCCGATGACGGCGTCACGCTCGCCAAATACATCAAGAACCTGCCGAAGGGCACCAAGACCTGCACGCTCTACCACAAGCCGCACAGCATCCACACCCCAGATTTCTCCGCATTCACCAGCGAAGACTGGATCGTGTTCCCCTGGGAGAAGAAAGAGCCGAAGCGAAAGAAGAAAGTGCTCGGCCTGTTCT
>CAYUPS010000014.1:0-27292 GCA_964445485.1 uncultured Methanosarcinales archaeon
CGGCATGGGCGGCATCCTGTTCCCGCTCGTGGTGCGCGCCTTCGGCCTCATCGCATCGATTATCGGACTCCAGTTCGTGAAGGTCAGCGAGAACGGCAGCGTGATGGGCGCCCTCAACAAGGGCTACTTCATCACAGCCATCCTCGCGGCGGTCGGCTTCTACGCGGCCGTGCACTTCTTGCTTGACGGCTCTGCCTGGTTCTTCTGGGCAGGCGTCGTCGGCATCGCGACCTCGGTGATCATCGTGCTCATCACGATGTACTACACCGAAAGCGAGTACCACCCCGTCAAGCGCATCGCCAAGGCGAGCATGACTGGACACGCGACCAACATCATCGAGGGCTTCGCGACCGCGCTCGAGTGCACCGCGGCCCCCGTGATCGTGCTGTCCGCGGCGCTGCTCATCTCGTACAAATTCGGCCTCAACTCCGGCTTTGAGCACGGCGGCCTGTACGGCACCGCGCTCGCCACGATGGGTATGCTGGCCACCGCAGCATACGTGCTCGCGATGGACAACTTCGGCCCCATCACCGACAACGCAGGCGGCATCGCCACCATGGGCGGCGCTCCCGCGATCGTCCGCAAGCGCACCGACAAGCTCGATGCCGCGGGCAACACGACCAAAGCGCTGACGAAGGGCTACGCCATCGGCTCAGCCGCGCTGGCCGCGTTCCTGCTCTTCAGCGCATACCTCGACGAGGTGCAGCATGCCGTGACGAAGATGTCCGGCGAGGCAGCAGGCATGGCAGCGCGCATCATCGACTTCGCGCGCGTCGACGTGTTCGTCGGCGGCTTCTTGGGCTCCATGCTCGTCTTCCTGTTCGCGGCTCTCGCGATCAAGGCAGTCAGCACGGCATCCTGCAGCATCATCGACGAAGTGCGCCGCCAGTTCCGCACCATGCCCGGCATCATGAAGGGCACGCAGAAGCCGGACTACGCGCGCTGCGTGGACATCTGCGCCAAGGCCGCGCTCAAGCACATGATCCTGCCAGGACTGCTGGTCTTGGTGTTCACCGTGCTCGTCGGCATGCTGCTGCGCGCGCAGGCCACCGCAGGCTTCCTCATGTCGGCCACCATCTCGGGCATCCTGCTCGCCTTGGTGCTCAACACGGGAGGCGGCGCGTGGGACAACGCGAAGAAGCACATCGAGGAAGGCCACCACGGCGGCAAGGGCTCAGAGGCCCACAAGGCCGCGGTGACCGGTGACACGATCGGCGACCCGTTCAAGGACACCGCCGGTCCGTCCCTCCACGTGCTGATCAAGCTGCTCGGCACCATCACCCTGGTGCTCGCGCCCTTGTTCATCTGAGCGCGCGACGAGAATTATTATTTTTTATTTTTTTATTTCTTACAGGCCGATTTTCTTGTCATACCCGTTCTTCTTCAGGAATGTGTAGATCGCCCGCGGTGACACAAAGAGATTGGACTGCGGCCTGCGCAGCCTGATGGTTGCGATCTGCTTGGGGATCTTCCCGTCTTTGACGATCTCCCATATGGGCGTGGGTTCTGCTTCGTAGGCTTCGATGAGACCGATGAGTTCGTGGGTGTCATCGGTGTAGATGGCGCCGCCGCTCATGCCTTCGGCGATGATGGCTGTCGTGCTCCAGAGTTCGTAGCGTTCCGCGTCGAATTTCTCATCGTCCTGCGAGTTCGTGTCGGTGATCTCGCCTTTGGTCACATACGGAGGACGTGCGTACTGGCATCCGATGGCATACACTTCGCGGAAGACGTTCAGATCGCTGATGTCTTCGCGGGAGATGAGATGCGCTGTGGGCGCCTTGCGGGGAGTCTCGAAGCGGAGCATGGCGACGCGGGTGACGCTGTCTTTTTTCTCTATTGTCGCCTGCGCGTATTCTCGCCTCTTGCGCGTCTCGGGATCGAAGATGTCGATGCTGACGGTCGAGCCTTCTTTGAGCGTGTCGACGTTGTGGTAGACGGTGAGCGCGTAGTTCTCGTACGGTCCTTCCGGTTTCGCTGCGTTTTTTGGGCGGCTGGCGATGATGACCGCGGTGCCGTTGGCGTTCTTGATGATTGGCTGTCCCTTCTCATCCGTCCAGCGGGCGGTCTCATAGGTGAGGAATGCGACGGGCCCGATGAGGGCTGCGCGTTTCTCTTTCTCGGCAGCGCGCGCATCAGCGATGCGCTGCTCGAGTGTCGGCTCAGGAGGAGCGTCTTGCGCGAATGCGGGCACGCCCATGCCGAGTGAGGCGCCGAGGACGAGCGATGCGAGGCTGCGCAGCATGGTGCGTTGCGCAGCGAGTGGGCAATAAAAGCGTTGCGGTCACTTCTTCTTGTCCTTGCCCGCGGCAGGGTTGGTCTTGCCTTCGAGCATCCAGGAATACCCTTTGTCCTTGAGGAATTTGCGGATTGTCGTTGGAGGCGTGAAGTAGTTGAAGGAGTCTTTCTGCTCGCGGATGAAGCCGATGGTGTTGGTCGTGTCGGGCTTGCCGTCCTTGCCTTTGCCGTAGACTTCCTTGCCTTGGATGCCGACGGATTCTATCATGCCGATGAGCTCGTGCGTATCGTCGGTGTAGATGCCGCCGCCGCTCGCGCCGTACACGTAGCGGGCAGTGGTGCGCCAGTACGTGAGTTCCTGCGCTGTGCCGTTGACGCGCTTCTCGAGCGTGTCGTCGCATGAGGAGATCTCTCCCTGCGTCTGCGAGGGTGGCGCGCCGTCGTGGCAGCCGACCGCGTAGACTGCGCGGAACACGTTGAGGTCCTTGGCGCCGCGTTCGCTGATTATCTTGGCCGCGGCGTATCTCTTCTTGGACACGAAGCGGAGCAGGGCGAGTTGGGCCTTCTGGTCGTAGGCGACCAGCTCGGCGGTGAATTCCTCCACGGGTTTTTGCGTGTGTGGGTCGAAGACTTTCCCGCTGACGGGCAGCCGCTTCTCCTTGCCTCCCTCGGTCGTGATGAGCTCGTTCGTGTTGTGCAAGACGGTGAGGAGGTAATGCTCGTATTCCGTGCCGCGCTTCTCAGGATCAATGGGTCCGGCGTAGACGATGACTGCGCTGCCTTCGTACTTGCCGACGATGGGACCGAGATAGACCGAGGGGCCGATCATGGCCTCGCGCTTTGCGCGCTCCTCCTCGCGCAGGCGCTGCTCGAGCGTCTGGTCGCTTGCGGCGGTGCACACGTCCATCGTGCCGAAGGAGAGTCCTGTGGCGAGGAGGGCGCTTCCGATGACGCGGTGGGCCAGCGACGGCATCGGAAGGTTCCGCTCGTCGCGGCGTATTTAATTGTTGCGGCAGAAGTCATCAGTGGCTCGCGCCCGCACCGGTCGCCCGATGCGGGGTGAGCCACCGTCCCCAGTTGGTGGCGCAGGCGTCCTGCCTGGCCATATAAACCTTCTGGCACAGATGTGTCACGCAAAAAAATCAGCGTTTCATCTTGAGCTTGCCCGCGCCGAGTTTCTGCATGAGTTTCTCGGGCGAGCCGCCTTTGAGCATCTTCATCATCTTCTTTGTCTGCTGGTACTGCTTGAGGAGGTCGCGCACTTCAGTGACGGGCATGCCTGCGCCTTTGGCGATGCGTTCCATGCGCGGGGCAGCGATGATATCGGGGTCCTCGAGCTCGGCTTTGGTCATGCTGTCCATGAGGATGCGCCATTTCTTGAGCTTGCCTTCCTGGACCTGCAGGGCCTCTTTTGGGAGTTTGAGCTGTCCCATGCCGGGGATCATCTCCATGAGTTTGCCTATCGAGCCCATCTTGGCGAGCGCTTCCATCTGTTGGTAGAGGTCGAGGAGGTTGAATTCTCCTTTGATGAGGCGCTTCTCGATGTCTTTTGCCTCTTCCTCGGTGATGGCCTCTTTGGCTTTCTCGAGGAGCATCTGCAGGTCGCCCATGCCCAGCAGTCTGCCGACAAATCCTTTGGGGTTGAAGGGTTCGAGGTCGTCGAGCTTCTCGCCGACGCCGATGAACTTGATGGGGCTCTTGGTGACCGAGCATGCGCTGAGCGCGCCGCCGCCGCGGGCAGTGCCGTCCATCTTGGTGACGATGACGCCGGTGATGCCGCAGCTGTCGTGGAATGCCTGCGCCTGCGTCCTGGCAGCCTGGCCGATGTCCGCGCTGATGACGAGCAGCGTCTCGTCGGGTTCGATGGTGTCGTGGACCTCGCGCAGTTCCTGGATGAGGTCTTCGCTGAGCGCGTCGCGGCCGGCCGTGTCGATGATGACGACGTCGTAGTCTGCGAGCTTGTCCTTGCAGGCTTCATAGATCTTGACAGGGTTCTTCTCGGTCTTATCGATGAAGACCGGCACTTTGACCTGCGCTCCGACTTGGCGGAGCTGGTCCATGGCTGCGGGGCGGTGGACGTCGAGACCGAGGAGGGCGACGCGCTTGCCTCGCTTGGAGAAGTACAGGCCGAGCTTGCCGGCGGTCGTCGTCTTGCCTGAGCCGAAGAGGCCGACGAGGGCGACGGTGGCGGGCTTCTGGTCGGGCAGTGCGAGGTCGGATTTCTCGCCGCCGAGGAAGCGCACGAGTTCTTCGTAGACGATGTTGATGAGCTGCTCGCGCTTGGTGAGGCCTGCTGGCGGCGCTTCGTTCTGCGCGCGTTCCTTGATGGTCTTGCTCAGGTCGAAGACGAGCTGGACGTTGACATCCGCGGCGAGGAGCGCCCGTTGGATGTCCTTGATCAGCTCGTTGAGGAGCTTGTCATCGACGAAGACGCTCTTGGCGATCTTCTGCAGCGTGGCCCGCATGGAATCGGCGAGCTTGTCGAGCACCATGGACTCGCCGAGCCGCGGGCGGTTTTTAAATGTTTATGTCCCTCATCTTTAAGTAGTGCCGCCGCATGGGATGCGTATGGGTCTGCTCCAGCGCATCATCGGCGCGTTCCTCGGCAGCGGCAAGCACGCGTACAGCGAAGCGGAGATCAGCGCGGATATCGCGCGGGATGTCATGCTGTTCGCGCACAAGGCGCACCCGAAGGAGTTCTCGGCGTACCTGCGCGGCAGGATCGAGGGCGGCGTGCTGCGCATCGACGGCATCAATTACCAGCATTTCTTCGCTGACGAGGATCATGCTGTCGTGTATGACAATCTCCCGCTGCTGTCGGACACTGTCGGGTTCGTGCATTCGCATCCGTCGGGCGCGCTGCGGCCGTCGAGGGAGGACTTGCGCTCGTTCGCCAAAGAAGGCGTCTTCCATCTGATTGTCGGGCCGCGCGGCAGGTATTACGCGTTCGCGGGTTTTGACGGGCGTGGGCGCCGCGTCAAGTGCCGCATCGCGTAACGCTACTTTTTTAAACTCCCGCAACGGCACGAGCGGCATGTCTGACACGCATAAGTCCCTCGCCACGCTGCCGGGCCAGCAGTGCCCGATGTGCGGCAAGAAGACGCTGACTCTGAGCGAGGCGATGGACGAGGTGCCGTTCCTCGGCCGCATCTTCATCTTCGGGATGAACTGCGCGAGCTGCAAGTTCCGCAAGTCCGATATCGAGTGCGACAAGCAGCAGGAGCCGTCGAAGTGGACATTCGAGGTCTCATCCGTGAAAGACATGTCCGTGCGCGTGGTGCGCTCTGCCGAGGGCACGCTGATAATCAAGGGGATCGGTTCGCTCTCGCCGGGCGCCGAATCAGAAGGGTTCATCTCGAACATCGAGGGTGTGCTCGAGCGCTTCAAGGGCGTGATCGAGCAGGCGCAGCGCGATTCCGACGATATCGAGGAGAAGGCGAAAGCGGACAAGCTGCTCAAGACGATTGAGAGCGTGCGCGAGGGGAAGGAGAAGGTGATGATCACGCTCGAGGATCCCTCGGGCAATTCCGCGATTGTCTCCGAGAAGGCCGTGCGTTCGGCGCTCAGGAAAAGAAAGGCGTGAGCGCGTCCGAATTCTGCGATGTGATATCCAGCGTCTCATCATTGAGCGTGATGCCGTATTCCTCGCGCTTGTTGCCGCGATTCTCGGTGAGGTACAGCGTGCCTTTGCCGCTCTCCGGCTCACCGCGGTATTTGAACTGATAGCACAGGTGCGCGCCGTCGTTGAGCGCCTGGATCGCATCGTCCCAGGAGTACGCGCCGTCGAATGTCGCGATGCCTGCGAGGCCGACGTGGCGCGAGCCGTGCGCATCCGAACCCGCGACGAGTCCCTTGCAGGGCTTGAGGTGACCGAGCGATTCGACTGTCTTGCGCACGTGGCCGCCGGTGACTGTGCGCTCCGCGTTCGCCCATTCGAGGAAGTACGTGATGCCCGGCTGGTAGAGGATGCGCGGGACGGTGTCGATGTTGCGCAGGACGCCTTTTCCCGAGACGGGATGCGGCAGGACGAGGAACGGCCTGCGCGAGGGCTGCGCGTATGCATCGTGGAGGTTCTCGACCACTTCGGCGAGTGTGGGGAGCTTGACGCGGTCGTGCGGACCGTGGACGTAGTCTGTCAGGCTGCTGAGCGTGTCGCCTTGCGCGCCGATGACGAGGACGTGGCCTTCACGGCAGGAGACTTCCATGCCGGGGAGGATGCCGAGCCTGTTGGCGAGCGCGGGCAGTTCGTTATGCTCGGTCTGCGCGATGCCGTAGAGTCCGCGCGCGAGCGCCGCGGCGGGGATTTTCTGGACCGCATTGTCCTGCGTCACGTCATAGGAGGTGATGTGGACATGGAGATCGTAGAGCGCGCTGACGCTCTTGCCTGCGCAGACGGAGATGATGCCCTGCAGGTCGAGCGGAAGCATACTCTCCCATTCGACGGTGCATATAAAAACCTTGCCTATAAAAGGAGGAAGCGCCCTGGCGCGACACATCCGTGGCTGAAGCTTTAAAAGCGGACGTTTGCTCGAGAGAGAAAAAAGAGACGGACCAACTATGGATTTGGGAAGTCTACGCGCAGCACAAGAGGAGGCATCACGACGCGCCAGGTGCACCGATGCGCTGCCCGCCAGCAGCGTCAAGAGAATCGCAGGGTTCGACGTCGTCTTCTTCGATGACCAAGCAGTCTGCGCAGCGGTCGTCCTGGACGCGCAGACCCTGCGCGCCGTCGAGCGCAAGTTCATCATCCAGAAGACCCCGATGCGCTACGTGCCGGGTTTCGAGGCGTTCCGCGAGGGTGCGCTCATCCTGCAGCTCTATCACGATCTCGAGCACGAGCCCGACGTCCTGATGCTCGCGGGCCACGGCATCGCGCATCCGGCTCGCTGCGGCGTCGCAACGTATGTCGGCGTGGAGCTGGAGAAGCCGACGTTCGGCTGCGCGCAAGCGCTCGCCGCGGGCGAGCTGCGGGAAGATGTCGTGCTGCTCGATGGCGATGAGGTCGGTGTTGCCATCAAGACGCATCAATACGCCAACCCCGTCATCGTCTCGCCGGGCCACGGCATCAGCCCATGGGCTGCCGCGGCGATCGCCACGCAGTGCGTCATCCCGCCGCACAAGATGCCTGAGCCGCTCCACTGCGCGCACAAGTACGCGAGGCAGGTGCTCGAGCGCTTGCGCAGCGGCGAATTGCGGGAGACGAAAGTGGGCGCCGATGACACGATGGAGTATGACGAATTGCAGGTGGGCATCGATGCATGAAGACACTGCTCGGCGGCTGACGCTCGGCGAGACGCGCGAATTCCTGATCGACGCATACGCGCATCTTGCGGGCAAATTCGGTTTCGAGGGGGAGGTGCCGCCCGTGAAATGGCATCCGACCCTCTGGGGACCGACAGGGGATGGGCGCGTGCACGCGAGCGCGGATCTCAACAACAGCGCGCAACCGCACAAGATCGAGCTGATCGCGTTCACGATGGGCGAGAGCGCCGGACGCATGCTCCACCGCGCGGTGAATTCTCTCGCCTTCGACAATTACGAAGCGGCCATCGAGGGCCTGCTCCAGGATATGCTCAGCCAGGGCGAGCCGTTGAGTCCGGATGCGTGCGAACAGGACGCGGAAGTGCTGGAGTGGGCGAATCTCGAGTCGCTCGTGGGACGCATCGCAGGCTATTCATATTTCGCCAAGCGACAGAACCGAGGGCATGCGCAAGACATACCCGAATTGTTCGAGGAGTATGATAACACAGTCCGGCCTGGCTATCGCGTCGCATCGCAGGTGTGGTGCGCGAGCGGCGACACGCTCCTCTTGCCGCTCGCGACGGCGCAAAGCTGGGATGCGGCGTACCGCATCTATGCGCCGCACTGCAGCTATCGGCCTGATTTCGCTGCGGTCGCGCGGGGAGAGGAGTGACGATGGCCGCTGCATCCCTCCCGCTCGTCCGCCGTATCGATGAGGCGCTCTCCGCGCTCTTTCCGCGTTTCGGGATGGCTCATTTCAGGCACGCCGTGCCGCGCGTGAGCGTCACCACTGCTGCGCAGAGTATCTGCACGCCGTACTGCACGTACGCAGACGGCCAGATCTTCCTGCATCAGGCGCCCACACCGCTCGAGCTCGGGGACGAGGTGGGGCACTTCCTGCACGCGCTCATCAATCCGGGACTCTACAGATACCTGAGTGATCTGCAGGGGCGCATCGTCCGAGGGACGAAGAACGAAGCGACAATCGAGGAGTTCGTGCAGGCGAGCAATCTCGCGACGCTCGTCTCGCGCTTCGGCAGCTACATGTACGCGGAGAAACTGCTCAAGCGCGGCGAGCAATTCGAGTGCGAGGAACGGCTGCATATCGCGCCCGCACGGTGGCCCTTCGGCGTCTGGGATCTGCACACCGCAGGGGCGGATATGGCGAGCGAGCTGTACAATCAGCACTGCGACCCGCTCCTGCCGCAGCTTGCGCGCGCAGAGCGTTGGGACGATGCGGAGACACTGTGCGAGGAGTTTGCGAAGAAGAGCAACAAAGAGCTCGTCTTCTCACGGCCCGCATATGTTCTCCCCGACCCGGATGCTCTCACGAAGGAAGATGCCGCGCCGCAGCCATCCGAGCCGCCAAAACGGCAGACCCGCGAAGCGCTGCAGCGGCTCCTCGACAGAATACACTCCTATCTCGCGCCGCGGTTCGGCGTCGACTCAGCGGAGTGGCATCCTGTGCTGAAGTTCCACTCATCGAAGACAGGGCCGAGCCCTTCCGAGAGGCGCATCTATCTCTACAGAGGCAGGGATGATGAGGTGTCATCGGGAGATGATAAGCTGTGGGGAATCGCGGAGTACTCGGGCAGGTACTTGCACGATGTCGTGAACCATGCGTTGTATGCTGAACTTCTTGCGCGCACGGGCCAGCGCGAGATCGAGATGGCCGAACAGGGGAAAGTCCCGACACACAGAGAGATCTACAGTGACCCTGAGATTCTCAAAATAGCCAACCTGCAGGAGCTTGTCGCGCAGCTCGCCGCGTTCAGCTATGCGACGCACCACGGGGAGTCTCATCATTCGCTCATCGACGGGTACAATCTTGAGAGCGTCCATCCCGCGCACAGAGCGGGATTGTATGTCGCGTTCAACGTGTTCAGGAGCTGCGGGGATGCGCTGCTGCTGCCGCTTGCGCACGCGCCGACATGGGAAGCCGCAGAGCGCATCTATCGGGATCGGCTCAGGTACCGCCCTGATTTCGAGAAGCTCACCGATGAGCTGTCCCGCGGCGAGTAGCGTTACTTATTTAAGCAGGATATTCCCGCGCCCTTCACGATGGACGCGCACGCTGTCGACGAGGAGCTGTGCAGCATCGCCCGCGCAGTATCGATCATCTCGCGCTCGGCGCCGCTGAACATGCGCGAGGAGCGCAGGAAGTTCTTCAATTCGTATATGTACGAGCCGCAGTTCCGTTACGCGCCGTTCGACCGCGCGGACTATGAGCATCGCCTGCGGGCGATCAAGGGGGATGAGACGCCGCTGGGCGTGCTGTTCGTGCAGACGCGCGATTATCTCCTGCGCCAGCTGCATGCGGTGACGCGCATCGGCACTAAGCAGTTCACCGATCCCGCGCTGTATGGGACTCCGAGCAAGGCGATGGTGGATTACGCGTACCAGCTCTTGCGCACGATCAAGGCGGATGATGCGGATGCGCC
Organism: uncultured Methanosarcinales archaeon; assembly: GCA_964445485.1. Classification (GTDB taxonomy): domain Archaea; phylum Nanobdellota; class Nanobdellia; order Woesearchaeales; family ARS49; genus CAYUPS01. The sequence continues at coordinate 9,918 of CAYUPS010000014.1, forward strand.
GGCGACGCACACTGCGGAGGATCTGCGCGCGCAGCTGTCGCAGACACTGCAGCAGTGCGGGTTCCACGGTTGGCGCTTCAACATCAGCAATGATGTGCACTCGACGAATGTCGATCCTGTCAACAGGTTGATCTCGATCAACAAGAAGGCGAAGTTCTCGACGATGCACATCCGTAAATTGCAGGTGCATGAGATCGGCACGCATGTGCTGCGTGCCGTGAACGGGTACGAGCAGGAGTTCAAGGTGTTTGGCGCGGGCATCCTGCCAGGGTATCTGGTGACGGAGGAGGGGCTCGCAGCGCATCATGAGAAGTTGGTGGGAATCCTCTCAGCGTCGACGCTGCGCATGTACGCGGGCCGCCTGATCGCGTGCGCTCTGGCCCAGAGCATGTCGTTCCGCGAGGTGTACGACGCGCTGCGGGAGTTCTTCTCGGACAAGGAGGCGTGGAGCCTGACCTTGCGCGTCAAGAGGGGCATGGGGGACACGGGCGAGCCGGGCGGCCTGTTCAAGGACCAGGTGTACTTGCAGGGGAAGGTGCAGATCGAGCGGTATGTGGCGCACGGCGGGGACATCAACCTGCTGTATGCGGGGAAGATCGCGATGGCGCACGCGCCGCTCGTGGCGCAGGGCATCGTCAAGATGCCCAAGTACGTGCCGCATATCACAAAGAAGAAGTAAGCGGAAGGATTATCTGCACTCGATCGCGGCGATTCTCTTCGCGAGGTCGTTGAGCTTGCTCTCGAGCTCTTTCTTGGCATTGCTGCTGAGCTCGTGCTCGTCTGCGAAGACGGCGATCCAGTTCTTGATGTCGCGGACTGCGTCTTCTGCTGCGCGCATCGCGTTCTTGTCGGGGCTTGGCTTGTGGGCCATGTGTTTCACCTCATTGTGGCTGGAGGGGTCGCCCGTATAAAATCGTTTCGTCGGAAGGTATAAGTAGATGCGTGCCTCCGAAGATTGCGTGCGCCCGTCACTTGTGCTTGTCGTTGTCGCTGCCGTCGCCCTGGCAGGGATGCTCTTGGTGGAGTTCTCCGCGACGGGGTTGGCGGTGGATCGCTCGCTGCTTGGCGGGCCGCTGCTCAAGTGCCAGGATATGGACAGGGGCATCGATCCATTCAAGGCGGCGTGGGTGCGCATGCGTGTCGATGAGCGCAACATCGTCATGGGGAGGGATGCGTGTTATGGGCCGGGGCAGGTGTATGAGTTCTACTGCCTCGACGGAAGCATCCAGACAATGATAGTGGACTGCCCGCCCGGCTCTGCATGTCATGAAGGGCTGTGCGTCTGGTCGGGAAAAGTATAAATAGGAGCTTTCCCCGAAGTAAGTGTTGTCTCGCACACAACCAGCGGACCTGAACGGTTCTCTCGTTCGTCATGAGGCTATCAAATTCTATCTGTCGAACCATCCTGAGGTGCTCGGCATCGATCCCGAGTCCGTGCTGGGGGTGCAGGCGGAGGTGCCGATCAAGCGGCACAAGCGGGTCATCGCGCAGCCCGATCTGCTTTTCGAGTACGCGGAGGCGGGGTGCAGGAAGCACTTGTTCGTCGAGATCAAGAGCGGCTCGGGCATCAATGTGCTGCGCAATCTGCAGCGGCAGCTGCGCCGCTTGCGGCGTCACGTGCGTCAGGAGAATATCCTCGGCGAAGTCGTGGGCGTCTATATGCTCGACGGAGAATTGGAATTGCTGGCGCAGTGATCAGTTGACGTTCTGCGCGCCCATTTTCTGCAGCTGTTGTTTCCACATGCTGCCGATTTTCTGCAGGTCGTCGGAGAATTTCGATGAGAGGCGGTATGTTTTCTTGTAGAGGTCGTAGTAGATGAGGCCCATTGCTTTCATGGGAGTGAGTATGCGGTCGTAGAATTGGCGTTTGTTGTAGCTCATGTGCGCGCGTTTGCCTTTGTAGGGGCCGTGCTCGAGGATGGTCTCGTATTTTCCTTCGTGGAGCTGCGTGGCGAAGACGCTCATGTCTGTCTTGGAGATCTCGCCTTTGCGCGCGATCATGTATTTGATGAGTTCTTTGCCGACGACCATCTGCTGCTCGGTGGCGAAGATGACTTCGAAGACGTCTTCTGGCAGGTTGAATCGGTCGAAGAGGATGACCATGGGTGTCTGTCGTCGGGCGCCCGTCGGCGTGCCCGTACTACTAGTCCCTCGTCCAGTATATAAGATTTCTGTACGAATCTGCGTCATTCCCACGGGGGACTCCCATAGTCCCAGAAGGTATACGAAATAGAAAGTTTTATATATGAGTATGCATAAGCTTATGTCAGTATAGGGAATTGTGACATTCCCATACTGGTATGATATCACGACACGCGTCGTGATGGATGCACACGGGCAGCCTGGAGCTGCAACAATCACTCATCACAATAAAAGGCTCTCCACCGTTTTCTCCAGACTACCCCCAAAACCCCTGGAGAGCCTTTTCATACTCATAGACACACAAAAGGGCACGCGAGAGTACGGCTCGTTTGTCCTTGCCGCAGACGCGGGAGAAAGAGGAACCAAAGGAGGTAGCCAAATGGATTTTGTCGTGAAAAGCGCCCTGGCACAACAGGGGCAAACGGTCCCGCAAGAGGACCTCGAATTCGGACAGGCGAACATCAAGGTGATCGGATGCGGTGGAGCCGGCAACAACATGGTCAGCTGGCTCTACAAGAAAGGCATCAAAGGCGCCGAAGTGCTCGCATGCAACACCGACAAGCAGCACTTGGACATCACCGAATCAGACAAGAAATTCATCATCGGCCGTGACCTCACGCGAGGTCTTGGCTGCGGCGGTTTCCCCCAGAAGGGTGCAGAGGCAGCGCAGGAATCCCTGATGCAGATCAAGGAGTCCTTGCGCGGCGCGGACATGGTCTTTGTCTGCGCAGGCATGGGTGGTGGCACAGGAACGGGCGCAGCTCCCGTCGTCGCTGGCGTGGCGAAGGAGCTGGGCGCGATCGTCATCGGCACGGTCACGATGCCGTTCTCGATCGAGCGCGCGCGTATCGACAAAGCGGAATTCGGCCTGCAGCAATTGCGCCAGGTCAGCGACACGGTCGTCGTCATCGACAACAACCGCCTCGTCCAGATCGCGGGCAACCTGCCAGTGCAGCAGGCGTTCGCTGTCGCCAACGAACTCATCTCGACCATGATCAAAGGCATCGTCGAGACCATCGCCATCCCGTCGCTGGTCAACCTTGACTACGCCGACGTGAAGGCGATCATGACCAATGGCGGCGTCGCGGCGATCGGTGTTGGCGTCTCGGACACCAACAACCGCGTGGAGGAGTCAGTCAAAGGAGCTCTCTCCAACCCCCTGCTCGAGATCAGCTACAAGGGAGCGACAGGCGCGCTCATCCACATCTCCGGCGGCCCCGACCTGACACTGGACGAAATCAACCGTGTCGGCACGATGGTCACCGAGAGCATGGACGAAGATGCCAATGTCATCTGGGGCGCTCGCGTCTCAGAGGACATGAAAGGCAAGCTGATGGTCATGACGATCATCACAGGCGTCCAGAGCCCGTGGATCTTGGGCAAGTCGAACCCGAAGCAGTCGCAGGCCAACGCCAAGCGAGTCCACTCGGAGCTCGGCCTTGAAATGCTCTGAATGCGGGACCGGCATCGAGATGATATGCCAGTTCAGCTACAGCTCTGACGAGCTGTATGGCGCTGAGGACCCCCTCGAGTACGAGATCTGGTAAACCCTCTTTTCTTTTTCTTTCTTTTTTCTTCCCTAATCCCAGAAGTTCGGACATTTTCCGATGAAACGTGCGAAAGGCTCAAAAAGGAGTGGCGCGCGAGACGCACGCATGACAAACCTCCCTGACTTGAGCAGCGAAGTGGAAAAGCATGTGGGCGAATGGGTCGTCATCGCGAACGGCCGCCCCGTCGCCTTCTCTAAGAACTTCGCAGATATACACGAGCGCGCGAAACTGATTGCGGACAGCAGCATCGACAGAGTCCGCCCAAAAGACCGAGTGTTCCTGCTCTGATTCTGCACCCATGTGGTTTCCTTATATCTCCGGAGCGCGTGATTCTTTTCCCGGCGTCCGCATCACAATCAGGACGAAGGAGGAAACAGAACAATTCAATGCGCTCATCGACAGCGGCGCTGACCTATGCTTTATTGATGAAGAGATCGCGGCGAGATTGAGATTGCCAAGGGGCAAAAAACGGGAGATAGGCACTGGAGGCGGTGACGCGAAAGGAACCGATACCCAGTTCTCGTTCAGCATAAAAGGAAAGAAGAACAGTCTACACACCGTAGACGCAGTCATACTGCCGCGGTTGGGCCACCCCATCATCCTCGGCCGCAAAGGCTTCTTTGACAAGTACCTCGTGACAATTGATGACGCCCATAAACGGATAAGACTGACGGCGCAATATTGAAATACACAATGCTGCCCCGAGTGCACATGTCTCGCCTTCCCGCCGAGGAGCTCCGTGCCATCAAACAGGCGTTCTACGCCCCTCAGCTAGACTCGCCACGCATCATCGCCTCGCTCGAGAATATGCGCTGCTCGTTCAGGACCGCGGTGCCGTACGCGGCGCTTGAAACGACACCGATGCTGCAAGCGCACATGGAGGAGGCCAATGGGGTCTTCGGGCGGGAGATCTTCAGGGCCATGCCGGTCATCGCCATCTCCCGCTACGTGCATCACAGCGAGTGCTTCGCGCTCAATCTCCGCGAACTCGTGCTCGCCAGGGAGGAAGCGCGCAGGGACTGCAGGGGCCTCGCGGGGATGTTGCGCAGGATATGGGGCGCGGTGCGCAATGTACAGGAATTGCCGCGGCCGGACGCCAAGACGACGATGTCCGAATATCTCGAGGAGAGCATCCGCGCGCAGGAAGCGTATCTGGAGCTCAGGAGCTCAAAAGAGGCATCCCTCGCGCAGAGCATCGAGACTGCGGACTGGAGCGCCGCGCAGATGAGGTATCTGCGCCAGACAAGCCCGCCGCCGGCACCGCTGCAGATGGGCGAGGAGCGCAACGCGATGGACATCCTGCTCTCAACGACGCCGGAGATGGTGCTGGTCTCTGTCAGGGATGCGATTGTCGACCCTGCCACCAAGGATGTGCTCACGTTGAAAACATTCGGGGCAAAGAATTAATAGGAGCGCCACAGCACGGGCGGCATGGCTGAGCTACCCCCAGGGATTGACGGATTGCTGTTGCGTCCCGAGCTGTCGTTGCCGCGTCTCTTCGCGATCTTCAACGCGGTCTCTCGCGCATACACAGAGCAGCACCCGCCGCAGTGGCCGGTCGGGCAGACGCCGCTGAAGGCGTACTGCCAGAGCATCAACGAGCGGTACAACAAGCCGCTTTTCTCCGGCGGGAGCAAACTGAGCGTCAGCAATACCTGTGTCTACGAGGAGCATCTCATGCTGGATTTGCAGCAATTCCTGTTCCTGCGCGAAGAAGGCCCGGAGCAATGCAAGCGAGGCACCGTGCCGGGTTGGATGGGCGAAGGGATGGCGCAGGGTATGTGGGAGCGTTTGCTCTTCGAGCACATCCGCGATCGGGATTATTCCGCGCTGTTCTCGCGCATCGCAGGCCATCCCTGGCAGCGCCATGATATGAAATACCAGACGATCGACAGGACTGTGCCGGAGCATGATCTGCCGCACATGTATGCGGTCATGCTGCGTGTCCAGCCTGATACGCTCAGCGCGCTGATTAGGACGACTGTGTTCTCCGAGCGTTCTGTCGTCTCGAGCGAGACAGATGATTGGCGCCGCACCGAAGAGTATGTCTGGCAGTGACCACCGGCACGCTTAAATATCCGGAAGGCTCCCGATGCGGGAATGGCGTCACGCAACGCAGGGATCGTCTCGATGCTCGCCGCGTACGCCGCGCTGACACTCGGCAGCGGATACCCTATCTCTGCGATGGGTAAGCCCGAGCCGGAAAAACCCGCACCGCTTCTGCCTGAGAAGGAGAAATCGCTGGAGGACACTGTCGCGGTGATGGTGTTTGCAGCGACCGAGGGCCGCCAGGATATCGAGAAACCGCTCGATCTCGACCCCATCGACAAGAATCTCGGCTGGATCAGCATGGTGCGCTCGTACAACGCGTTGCGCGAGCAGGGCGTGCCTGCCAAGAACATCTTTATTCTCTACGGCGACGGCACGATGAACCGCAGCGAGGACAAGAGCGCGGATATCGGCGCGCTCGCCAAGCGCTTCTACGACGAAGACAAGGATCATCCCGCGCTGCGCAAGGCGACCAAAGAGGAGTTCCTCGACCTGATGGGCAAGCTGCAAAAGGAAGTCGATGACAATGACAGCATGATACTGTATCTCGATGGCCATGGCAGCGAGGACGGCAGTTTCTGGTTCGAGTACGGCACGGGCAACCATGCCGGCCCGATGAACGAGAAGACGATGGCTGAGCAGATCAAGAAGGTCAAGGCCAAGAACCTGCTTCTCGTGACAGAGCAGTGTTATGGCGGCGCGTGGACCGACGGCAAGCCCGAGCACGGCAAGGGCACGGCGATAGTCGCGGGAGCGCCTGCGGACAAACTCCACTGGAACGACCGCGAGTGGAGCCTCGGCGCGTACCTCCTGATGGCGTTCAATAACAAGGACAACGACACGGACAAGGACGGCGCCGTCGAGTACAGCGAGGCGCTCGAGGCAACCAAGACGCGAGGCAAGGCCCGCCATGAAGAGCTCAAGACGTTCCTCTTCGATCCTGCCAAATACAAGCTGCCGCCGGCGGACCGCGCATGGCCTGAGTACGCGTACCATCTGATGCGCAATGAGATGAGCATCGATCCACGCTCACAGGAGAAGGACTTCCCGCAGGAGTGGCGTCCGGGCCAGGGTTACGAGAAGAAATAATCCTATTTGAGGTCTTTGAGCGCGACTTTCTCTTCCTTGCCGCTCTTGAGGTCGCGCACAGTGACTTTCTTGTCAGCGAGGTCTTTCTCGCCGACGATGACGATTTTCTTGGCGCCGATGGATGATGCGTACTCGAACTGCTTGCCGAGCTTGCGCCCCACAAGGTCGATGTCGACGGAATGGTTGGCGCGCAGTTTTGTCGCTATCTCTCGCGCTTTCGGCGCGACGGCATCGTTGACGGGCGCGATGTAATAGTCGGGGCCGATGGAAGGCACGGGCAGCTTGCCTCGGTCTTCGAGCAGGAGTTGCAGCGTGGTGTACCCGATGCCGAACCCGCATGCGGGAGTGTCCTCGCCGCCAAGGAGTTTGACAAGGTTGTCATACCTGCCGCCGCCGGCGAGCGCACGGAATTTGCCGAGCCGGTCGAAGGCCTCGAACACGATGCCGGTGTAGTAGGCGAGGCCGCGCGCGATGGAGAGGTCCAGCTCCACGAAGTCCTCCGGGAGGTCCGCGATGATGCCGCTCAGCTCGGCGATGCCTTCCTGCGCTGCCTTGCTGATCTTCTCTTTTGCCATGAGCGCCTGCAGCGTCTTCTTCGGATGGCCTTTGTAGGCGGTGATCCTGTCGATGGCGCCGACCTGCGTCTTGGTGAGCTTGCACTTCTCGAGCTCGATGCGGAATTCCTCGTCGGAGATCTTGTGCTTCTTGTCGATGACGCGCACGACCGCCTCGAAGTCTGCTTTGGGCGCGATGTCCTTCACGAGAGCCTCGAGGAGTTTGCGGCTGTTCATGCGGACGAAGAAGTCGTCCTTGGTGAGGCCGAGCGCGCGCAGCGAGTCGATGAGGAGGTTGATGATCTCAGCGTCCGCGGCGGCGGTGGATGCGCCGAACTGCTCGACGCTCAGTTGGTAGAACTCGCGCAGGCGTCCTTTCTGCGGGGCTTCGTACCGCCACGCTTTGCCTGTGGAGAACCACTTGATGGGCTTTTGCAGCTCGCGCTGGCGCGCGACGAACATGCGGGTCATGGGGACGGTGAGGTCGAAGCGGAGGGCGAGCTCTTCCGAGCCCTTCTTCTCCAGGAGGAACAGTTGGTCCTTGACGTCGTCGCCGCTCTTGGCGGTCAGGAGGCGGAGCGTCTCGACGATGGGAGGATCCGCTTGGACGAAGCCGTAGCGTCGCGCGGCGCCTGCGAGCGCGTGCTTGATGTGCGAGAAGGCAGCGCGGTCTGCAGGGTACGCGTCGACCATGCCTTTCGCTGCGGGAAATGCCATGCGCGCGAGTACCTCTCGGGAGTATATAAATCTTGTCGGGTGAGAGGAAACGTTTTTATTGCCCTCTCGAGTGCCGAACTGCATGGCCCCTCTCGCTGGCAAACGCATAGCGCTCACAGGCAGCCCTGGCGCGGGCAAGACGACGCTGACGAACAAGCTCGCGCAGCACTACAACGCCACGCCGCTCTATGAGGAGCCGGTCGGCGGCTTCCCGCCGCACATCCAGGAGTGGCTCAAGACGGGCACGAATCTGTTCCAGAAGACAGTGTGGTTCCGCAACCGCCTGCTCTCGGTGGACGATGAATCTCGCGAACTCGCCTCTAAGGGGCAGGGGGTCATCATCGATGTGCCGTTCTACCACGTGCGTCCTTTCGTAGATATCCAAATCACCGATCCTGCGCAGAAGGATATCCTCAGCGCGCTGTGCGAGAGGGACTTCAAGGAGTATTCCTGCGCGGATTGCACCGTCTATATCCGCACGACGCCGCAGACCGCACGAGACTTCCTCGAGAGGCGCAAGGGCTATTTCGCGTTCGAGCACAAGGAGTATATGGACTTCATCGCCATGATGCCGCCATACGTCGACAGGTTCATGGATTCCATCAAGGCACGGATACCGAACCTCATCACGATTGACCGTCTCGATTATGACTTCGAAAAGCAGTCTGACCTGGAGCGGCTCACGGGGCAGATCGAGCGTTCTCTCTTGTGAGGAGCCATCGTTTTTTCTCGAGGCCGCCTGAATAGCCGCCGATGCCGTCTTTTGCAAGGACCCGATGGCAGGGGGTGATGATGCAGAGGGGATTGGCCCCGCAGGCGGTGCCGACTGCTCTGAGCGCGCCTGAATTCTCGATCGCGGCGGCGATGTCGGCGTACGTGCGCGTCTCGCCGTAGGGAATCCTGCGCAATGCCTCCCAGACTGCTTCCTGGAAGGGTGTGCCGCGCGCGGCGAGGGGGATGCTGAAGTCGCGCCGCGTGCCTGCGAAGAACTCCTCGAGCTGCCTGATGCACTCGCGCAGCGAGGGGTGGACGCTCTCGCTCACGGCGAGGGTCTGCGTGAACTGCACTTCGCTGATGCCGCGCTCGTCGCCGCTGATGCGCAGCGTTCCGATGGGCGTGGGATGGTAGGCGAGGGGCATGCGGCGCGCGGCAGGCAGCAATATGTTAATAAATCTGTCCGTCTCCCTCAGGGGAATGGCGCTCATCGAGACGCTGGCTGCGTTGGGTTTCGTCATCTCGCTCTACGCGCTGTATGTGGAGCGTCGCTTGGAGCACAACCGCAAGTACGTGCCTGCGTGCGACATCCGCAAGAACGTCTCGTGCAGCAGGGCATTCATGAGCGAGTGGGGGAACCTGCTGGGCTTGCCCAACAGCGCATACGGCCTGCTCTATTACGGGACGGTCTTCGCGCTCGCGTATGCGGGCATCGCGCTGCCGCTGTTGGTGGTCGCGATCGCGGGAGCCATGGCCGCTGTCGGGCTGGCGGTCGTCTCGTATGGGATCCAGCGCAATTTCTGCCTCGTGTGCACGGCGGTGTACGCGATCAATCTCGTGATCCTGGGCGTGGCTGCGCTCTCGGCGTACTAGTCGTAGCGCAACGCGTCCACGGGCGTCATCTTCGAGGCTTGCCGTGCGGGCAGGATGCCGGAGAGCGTGCCGATGATGAAGGAGAACGAGAGGGCGCCGATGATGAGGTACCAGGGGAAGTATGCTTCGATGAGGGTTGTGCCGAAGGCCGCCCTGGCGCCGATTTCGACGATCTTGCTCATGCTGAACCCGATGGTGACGCCGATGGCGCCGCCCATGAGGCCGAGGAGGCCGGATTCGATGAGGAAGAGGAGGAGGATGTCCGAGTTGCGCGCGCCGATGGATTTCATCACGCCGATCTCGCGCGTGCGCTCGAGGACTGAGGTGTACATGGTGTTCATGATGCCGATGCCGCCGACGACGAGCGAGATGCCGGCGATGCCGATGAGGACCAGCTGCACGATGGCGAGGATGGAGAGGAAGGAGTTGATGAGCTCTGTGGCGGTCTGGACGGTGAATGTCTCCTCGCCTTCTTTCTCGCCGCGGGAGCGCCGCAAGGATTTCTTGAGGCTCTCTGCGATGGCCTCGGGGTCTTCGTTGGGGGCCGTCTGGGCGTAGATCATGGAGTACTCGTCCTCGCCGAATTCGGGGACGATGGCGCGGAAGTCGTCTTCGTTGATGGTGACGCCTTTGTCGACGCCGGGGTCGCCCATGGCTTTGAGGATGCCGGCGATCTCGAATTCCTGTCCGTTGAGGAGTATCTTCGAGCCGGTCTGGGCGGCTTTCCCGAACAGGATGTCATTGGCGAAGTCCGACCCGACGAGGACTTTGCCTTTGTCTGACGGCCTGAGCATGCGGCCTTGCGCGACGGTGTAGGAGGAGGCCTGGATGACCATGTCTGCGGAGGAGTCCTGCGGGAGCGAGAGGCCCATCTGGGTCTGGAGACGCTTGTTGTATTCGATGTTGAGCGACTTGATAAGGCGGCCGGCGGCTTCCTTGATGCCGACGGTGCGTTCTGTCCGGCGCACGTCAGCGTCAGTGATCTTGGAGGAGGCGAGCGAGCCGGGGACGCTCAGTTCGCTGCCTCTGCTCTGGATGAATATCTTGTCAGCGCCGATCTTGGAGAACTCGCTGAGGACTGCATGCTCCATGCCTTGGCCGAGGCTGACGAGGGCGACGACGGCTGCGATGCCGATGAAGATGCCGATCATGGTCAGCCACGTGCGCTTCTGCCTGGTGCGGAAGCTGTTGAGGGCGAGGCGGAAGTAGTCGCGTATCATTCGTACCTCAGGGCGTCGACGGGCTTGAGCCGCGACGCCTGCCGTGCGGGCAGTATGCCCGAGAGCGTGCCGACGATGAAGCTGAATGCCATGGCGCCGGCGATGAGGATGGGCGGGAAGTACGCCTGGAGGAGGCTGGGGCCGAAGATCTGCGCGCCGATGATCTCGACGGCGGTGCTGAATCCGATGCCGAGGAGGATGCCTATGACGCCGCCGACGAGGCCGAGCAGGCCCGCTTCGATGAGGAAGAGCGTCATGATGTCGGAGTTGCGCGCGCCGATGGCTTTCATCACGCCGATCTCGCGCGTGCGCTCGAGGACTGAGGTGTACATGGTGTTCATGATGCCGATGCCGCCGACGAGGAGCGATATCATGGCGATGCCGATGAGGACTGCCTGGACGATGTTGAGGATGGTGTTGAAGGAGCTGATGACCTGCGCAGAGGTCTCGACTTGGACAGTCTCGCGGCCTTCCTTCTCGCCGCGGTCTCGCCGGAATGCCTTGAGGATGGCGTCGGCGACTTTGGGAGGGTCTTGGCCGGCGGTGACGCGCGCGACGATGATGGAGACCTCTTCGTCGCTGATGCCGAGCAGGTCCCAGGCGTCCTCTTGGTTCATGAGGATGGCGTTGTTGCGTCCCGGATCGCCGAGCTTGCCGAGGAGCCCGATGACCTCGAAGGGCTTGTTGTTGATGAGGATGGTGTTTCCGACTTGGACGGCTTTGCCGAAGGTCTCTTCGGCGGCGATGCCTTGCCCTATGAGGACTTTGCCGCTGTCGGCGGGTTTGATCATGCGGCCTTCGCCGACCTTGTAGTTGTTGGCCTCGATGATCAGGTCTGCTTCTGGGCCGTTGGGGACTGTGGTGATGTACTTGTTGCGCAGTTTGTTGTTGAATTTCACGTTGGCGGTCTTGAGGAGGCGGGCCGCGACTTGGGCGACGCCGGGGACGCGCTCGACCACTCGGATGTCATCGGCGGTCACTTTTCCTGCGGAGGTTGAGCCGGGAGGACCGAAGCCCGTGCCTTTTGCCTGGATGATCACTTTGTCGCCGCCGACGGAGGCGAACTGCGCGTTGATGGCGGTCTGCATGCCCTGCCCGAGGCTGATGAGGCTGACGACTGCGGCGATGCCGATGAAGATGCCGATCATGGTCAGCCAGGTCCTCTTCTGCCGGGCGCGGAGCCCGTGCAGGGAGAGGCGGCCGAAGTCGAGCAGGGAGGCCATCCGTCCTCAGCGCTTGTGGGCAGGGTGCTGTTTTTGCTTGTACCTGCGCCAGGCGTACCAGCCGGCTCCCGCGAGGAGGAGCAGGACGACGAAGTAGGTCATGCCGCTGCCGCCTTGGCCCAGGTCTTTGGCGCTCAGGAGGGTGAGCGGCAGGCTGATCTCTTGGCGGTAGTCCTTGTTGTAGGGGTCTTTGTAGTCGATGGCGACGCGGAAGAGCGGGGCCTCTGTGCTCGTGCGGACTTTGTACTCGACGCTCTCGAAGTCGTCGCTGTCGAGGTTGCCGACGTAGTCCTCTGCGCTGGGAGATATGATGGTGTAGTCGGCGGAGGGCAGGAGGGTGGCGGTGAGGTATTTGAGGTCCACGACGCCCTTGTTGACGATGCGGAAGGAGACTGTGCCGAGGCGGTTCTCCTTTGTCAGTTCCGTGCGCTCGAGGAGGATGGACAGCTCCGGCTCGGAAGCGACGATGACTGCGATGTTGGCGGTCTGGTTGTAGCTCTTGCCGCGCTCGTCCTTGTAGGTGAGCTTCACGGGGAATGTGTGGACGTTGACGGTGGCGTCGTTGTCGGCGATGACGGTGAAGTTCACGGCTGTCGCGCCTTCGGCCGCGATGCGGGGGATGCGCTTGGTGCTGCCGCTGCCGACGATGGCGAAGCTCTCGTCAGGTTCGAGGGTGACGTCCATGCTCTGGACGGCGAGGCGTCCGTTGTTCTGGAGGTCGAGGCTGATGGTGGCGCGCTCGCCGGGGCGGATGGTGGAGGGGAGGACTGCGTACTTGCTGATGGTGACGCTGACGTCTTGGGGCTGGACGTCGATCTCCTGCTCGAGCTTGCGCCAGCTCAGTCCTTTGCCGTAGGTGTAGTAGAATGTGACGTTCTCGTCGCCGTAGCGCGCGTCGAGGTCGACGAGGAGGCGGTATTTGACAGTGGCGTCGGCGCCTGCGGGGATGCTGCCGATGGTGACTGTCTCCTGCTGGCCGGGCGCGATGCTAAAGGGATATTCGGGCTGCGCGCGGATTTGGACGTTGCTCAGATCGCCCCCTTGGTTGTCGAGGATGAGCCAGATATCGACTGTGTTGCCGGGCTCTGCCGGTGCGGGTTCGTATTTGAGGATGCTCGCTGCGATCTCTTGCGGCGCTTGGTATTGCGCGAACACGCTGGTCGCGCAGATAATGAGCGCGAGCAGCATCATATACTGCAGTCGTTTCATGGTTCTTCTCACCTTGTGCTCCGGACGATCTGTCCATCCTTGAGGAATTCGATCCTGTCGGCCACGTGGGCCAGTTTGTCATCATGGGTGACGAGGACGATTGTCTTGCCGTGCTTGTTGTTGAGGTCTCGCAGGAATGCCATGACCTCTTTGCCGGTCTTGCTGTCGAGGTTGCCGGTGGGTTCGTCGGCGAGGATGACCTGCGGGTCGCCGGCGAGCGCGCGGGCGACGGCGACTCTCTGCTGCTGGCCTCCGGAGAGCTGGTTGGGGCGGTGGTCGAGTCTATCTCCGAGGCCCACGAGCGTGAGCACCTCTTCTGCCTTTGCTTCGCGCACTTCGCGCGGGATGCCTTGGAACATGAGGGGGAGGGCGACGTTCTGGACTGCGTTGAGGGTGCCGATGAGGTTGAATTTCTGGAAGATGAAGCCGATCTTCTGGCCGCGGATCTGGGCGAGGTCGCTCTCGTGCAGGTGGGCGATGTTCTGGCCGTCGAGGAGGATCTCGCCTTTGGTGGGGATGTCGAGGCAGCCGACGAGGTTCATGGCTGTGCTCTTGCCCGAGCCGGAGGGGCCTTGGATGGCGACGAATTCGCCGGGCAGCACTTTGAGGCTGATGCCTCTGAGCGCGTGGACTTGGTGGTTGCCCATGGCGTAGGTCTTCCAGACGTTGCGGAGTTCGATGATTGGTTTTTTCATGCGAGGGCCTCGATCTGCTCGCGAGCAGTGCGGAGGATGCGGTCAAAGCGTTGCTGGCTCTTGCGGGCTGCGCCGCTCAGGACGGCGCGGAACATGGCGTCGCGGAGCTTGATCATCTCGCGCGGCGGGTGCATGAAGGGGGAGTCTTCGGATTTCATGCTCTGGAGCATGTTGATGAGCGCGTCGGGGTTCTCGCCGCAGAGTTCGCCCACCATCTTGACGTTGCTGATGACGCGATCGAGTATCTCGGCGCGGTGGCTGGTGGCGCTCTTGGCTTCCTGCTTGCCGGCTGCGGTGATGGAATAGATCTTGCTGCGGCCTTCTTCGCGGACGGTGACGAGTTTCTCGCGCAGGAGTTCGTCGAGGATGGGGTAGACGCTGCCGGGGCTGGGTTTGCGGCCGAGGTGCTCGCTGATGTGCTTCATCAGAGAGTAACCCGAGTGCTCGGACTGCTCGAGGTCCTTGAGGATGATGAAACGGAGGTTCCCTTTCATTATCGGTACCGATATATCGTTACTGATATATCGGAAGCGATAGTGAGTATATAAATCTTCCGCTACAGGCCGAATCTGGCCCTGCGGTCGCGTTCAGAGGTTTCATTGAGCTTCGATCCGCGCGGCCCGTCGGCCGTGATTCCTCTCTTTCGAGCATTCTCCGCACGACGGTACAGATCATTGAGCGTGCGCTCCCACGGGCCGGGGACGTAGCGCTCGATCCCCTTATCGATTTCAAACACGGGATCGCTGCGGTAGTGGACGGTCACAGCCCTGCCCGCCCCGGTTGTCGCGAACAAGATGCTGACCGTCTTGCCGCTAAAGAGGTATTCCGATCCTACCGCATCACGCCGGCCCAGGTAACGGGCGACAGTGTACGCCTTTTGCGATATGCTGCGGCGCTCAGCCTGCGCTTTGCGTTGCTCAATCAGCTCGTCGAGTGACGGGGCCATGCGACCGCGGCAGCCCAAACCCGGTTAAAAAGCTATCTGGCGCAACAAGGTTTTTAAATAGCCCGTGAATCGGCTCGAACACACAGGGCCGTGGTCCAGCTTGGTACGATACGCGATTGGGGTTCGCGTGACCCGGGTTCGAATCCCGGCGGTCCTATGAACAACTCAGCAGTTTATTTCTCCCACAACCAGAGATTTATCGCGACCTCTCGCGAGCCATCGGTTCCGGTGATACGATGGCTGGAACCGATATCTATGAAGCGCATATCACAGTAGACTGCGGGGATATCAAGAGGGAGAAGGCGTTCGGCGCCCTGAGCAACAGTCTCGGCGCGAAGGCGATCTACATCCGCCTGCCGTTCGGAGAGAACGCTGCGCAGGTGATGAGCGCGTCATTCCACAGAGGAGAGTTCGGCGCGGTGCGGGACCAGACACGCGCGCTCGCAGAAGAATACGCGCGGCGGGGTTTCTGCGTCAAGCGGACGAAGATCGAAGCGATGATCCTCGCCAACACGAGCGTACCGCTCACCGACGAGGACGCGAAAGAGAGGAAGAGCTATTTCGAGTATCACGTGAAGGTCGCGAACCCGGATAGCCTGCTTGAGCGCTGGTGCGGCGAGCACCACGCTCACCTGTCGATGAGCACCTCGAGCAAGGGCGACGGCCTGCCCAAACGATTCGTGACGATGAGATACTACGGAATGGGGAAGCAGCGGGCAGAGACCGAGTTCAACAATACTATCACTGCCCTTCGCGCGCAGGGGTATGAGCTGACGAACCTCCTGCGCGAATACGTCGTCTTCGATGACAATCCAGACCTCGATGCGGAGTGGGGTTCGCCGATCGCGTTCTGTTCGCAAAACTGCAAGTGCCCGTTCATGGAGCTGCTTCCACCGACAAAGAGTTAAATCCGCTCGCCAGCATAACCCCCATGCACAAGAGAGTCACAGTCAACGACCGGATGCAGCGGGGCTACATCTACTTCTTGACTGCGCCAGCGGGAAAGAAGTTCGACCCTGCATTCAAGCCGGAACTGACGCCCAAGCAGATGCTTGCGTTGGGTGTCTTCGGCGGGAAGTACATGACTGACTGCAAGAAGGAATTCCCTGCGGATTGGTTCATCAAGGCAAAGCTCAATCCGAAGAAGCATGATGCATCGCTCAATTATTTCGGCGTCAATGCGTCACAGCCCCTGGCCGTGTGGCGCAAGAAAGGCTGGATTCATCCTGAGGATCCGCGGGGATGGTTCCAGTGGTACTGCAGGTATTACCTAGGCCGCCGCGGTCCCGATGATCTGCGGCAGATCAGGCGCTGGAAGGCAATCAAACGACACGTGATGCAAGTCGTCAAATTCTGCAAGAAAGGGGACCTATCCTGTAGACGCCGCCAACGCCAGGCTTTGCTGCACTGGGCGTATGATGCCCGCAAGATGTAAATATTATATAGTAGTACGGCACAGAAGGCATGTATGCCCAAGGGACGCAATCCCCTCCTGGATCATCTGCCCTTCTTGCTGATAGCCGGCTTGTTCATCGCCATCGTGGCTGCCGCGTTCTATATGTTCTCAACCAGCACGCCGGGCGTCTTCCTGCAGTACACTGTCGGAAGGGCGACTGCAGGAGCCACTCCGCAGCAGATCGCTGCATTGGAGAAAGTCAGTCTTCCTGATATGAGCAAAAGCTGTGCATTCAAGCCGGGCTGTCTTATCATGACCTCAGAAGAGGCTGCGGATCAGGGGGCTGCCCTGAAGGCGAAGATGGCCCCGCAGATGGCCGCCCAAGCAGCCATCATCGACAATTGCCCGACAGTCTACAATCCCAATCAGCTCGACCAGGACAAAGACCGTGTCGGAGACGCATGCGACAACTGCCTCACGGTCAGCAATTTTCACCAGAACAACAGGGACGGTGATGTCTATGGCGATTCTTGCGACACCTGTCCAGATGTGGCGAACGCCAACAACAGGGATACTGACCATGATACTAAAGGGGATGTATGCGACAACTGCCCCACCGTCAAGAATGGCGACCAGCTCGATACGGATCAAGACGGGATAGGAAACGTATGCGATTCCACACCGATGAGCGGCGGCACTACCGGCCCGGGCAGCAGTCCCGGGACTGTCGGCACACAGCCTCCTGGAAGCGGTACTGTCTCGCTGACAGATGATCTGCCGCAGGTCCCCGGCCATATCGGCTGCATCAACCCCGCGGGGCAGTTCCACGTCCCGCACGGATCCCTCATCAATGTCGGCGTCGCGCCGACAGTCTGCTGTGACGGCAACCCCAATATTCCGCTTCCTGCCACGGACTGCAGAAGAGGTATCGGCTGCGGCAGCGTCGGCGTGTGCGTCGTGGATGCGAGTTCCGGCTGTCCTGGCACGACGCATTGCGA
>CAYUPS010000015.1:0-1373 GCA_964445485.1 uncultured Methanosarcinales archaeon
CAGAGGAATTGTTCGCGAAGTGGAAGATCGCGCGCAAGGGCAAGGCGAAGACCAAAGCGGAGCTGGAGCTCACATCCCGCGAGAAATACGAGGGCGATGTGCTCGCGAAAGTGTGCGAGATCCTCAAGACGCAGGCGGATCATCTTCTCAAGACGATCGAGCGATTCAAGAAAGAGATCGGTGACGCGAAGGCAGCCTTGCCGAATGCGTGATTACGCTTTGAGTTCGCGCAGTATCCTGATCCTGTTCTCGGCACTGACGGCCTCGGCGAAGAGGTACCAGAAGACGCGCTGCATCCATGCGACCCAGGCTTGGTCGTTGAACGTATAATAGATGTTCGTGACGGCGTCGAGCTCGCCCTTCTTGTAGTGCTCGGGTTTCTTGACTTCTTTGAGCCGCGCGAGGCTCTCATCCATGACGAAGGCGCGCAGCGGCTGCTCGCAGTGCCGCACTTCGATGAGGTCCTTGCCGATGCGCTTGTTGAGGGCGAGCATGCGGTGGATGTTGTCGATCCCTGCGATGTCGACGCGCGTGAGTATCTTGATGGAGACGCCTTGCTTGGCGAGGTCTTCGATGATCTGCAGCATGGACGCCTTGCCTTTGCGCAGGTTGGACCAGGAGAGGTTGCCGGAGAAGATGAGGATCTGCTTTTTCGCCTGCGCGAAGAGGTCGTCGACGCCGGCGCGCATCTCGTCGCTGTCGTCTTTGACGCCGCGTTCGATGATGGCGTTGCGCTTCGTTTCCGCGACGAACTGGTAGATGTCGAGGGGGGAGAAGTCCTCTTTGCGCCTGCCGCGCACGATGGCGTGGAAGAGTTTCTCCTGCACGCTGCTCATCGCGGGCGCGTTGGTGCTGTTCCAGTAGACGAGTTTGAGGGCGCCGCGGGTGCCGCCGCGGAATGTCTTGATGCGCAGCGTGCCGTCCTCTTTGGCGATCTTGTCGACGTAGCGGTCGGCGGTGAGCCAGGATTTGCGCAGGCGTTTTGCGATCTCATCGATGGTGCGCGGCTCTTGGCGGACGAAATCCTTGATCTGGTCCGCAACCGGGGTCGTGAGCATGGTGCGGGGAGAAGTGAGACGCTATATATAGTTTTTGGAGAGAAATGAGCATGATATGTAAGACACCGCCATAGATACATGGCAAAATACACCCAAATTCTGGTAGAGGGGCCGGACTGCTCCGGCAAGAGCACACTGGTCGAGCGCCTCAAGAACACGCTGCGCTGGGACACGAAATCATTGCATCACCGCAGCGGCGATCAGTTCCAACGCTACCTGCGCGAGTACGCGACGCAGGACCGCATCGTCTTCGACCGCGGCCACATCAGCGAGCATGTCTATGGCACGATGTGGCGCGGCGGCAGCCCCTTCACC
>CAYUPS010000015.1:1473-13165 GCA_964445485.1 uncultured Methanosarcinales archaeon
TACTGCCTGTGGAGAAAGCGTGCAACGCATCGTGCTCATGGTGCATCACTGATTTCAGGGAGACCGCCAAAAAGGAGCTGCTCGCCCTGGCCGACCTTGAGCGCCAGCTTGCGGAGCTGCCTTCGCTCGAGAAGATCGAGATCACGGGCGGCGGCGAGCCCCTGCTGCATCCGCAGCTCGACCGCATCGTCAAGGCCTGCGCGGATAAGGCCCCGACGATGGTCTACACCAACGGCGCGCTGCTTGAGCGCAAGGCGCCGCAGGTGCGAGGCGTCTACGAAGTCGCGATCTCGCGCGCGCACCATGATGACGGCGAGAATGCCCGCATCATGGGCATCGAGTATGACTGGGAGGGCGCCATCCGCGCGAGTCCGGCGCCGGTCAAGGCATCCCTGCTCCTCCACAAAGGAGGGATCGAGGATGCTGCCGGCGTGCGGCAGTACTTGGACTGGCTGCATGCGAGCGGCGTGCGCAAGGCGGTGGTGCGCCAGCTCTTCGAGCACGGGGATGCGAAGTACGGCGCGCGCTTCGATGACGCCCGGGTGGGCACTGAAGCAGTCTACCGCGCGCTGGGGGGCAGGGGCGTTCCGCAGGGGATGCGGAATCCGCGCCTTGACTGGCACGGCCTCGATGCCGAGTTCGAGATACGCACCTGCGCCTGCGAGATGGACAATCCCGTGCTGCATGCCGACGGGAGGCTGTACAAGGGGTGGACGCAGGAGGTGCTCCGATGATCCTCACGGGCAACGAGATCGACAGGCAGGTGCGCATCGGACGCGTCCACATCAAGCCGTACGATCCGGCGTCGCTGAACCCGAACAGCTACAATTTCAGGATCGGCAGGAGCATCAAGATCTACAAGGACTACCGGCTCGACTCGGCCAAGCAGAATGACTACGAGGAGGTCGACATCCCTGATGAGGGGTTCTGGCTCGAGCCGGGCAAGCTGTACCTCGCGCACACGATGGAGGAGATGGGTTCGGATCATTTCGTGCCCATCATGCAGGCGCGCAGCTCAGTCGGGAGATTGGGCCTGTATATCTATCTCAATTCGGGGCTGGGTGATCTGGGGTTCAAGCGGCAGTGGACGCTGGAATTGCATGTGGTGCAGCCGCTGAAGGTCTATCCCGGCATGAAGGTGGGCCAGATGCTCTTCTGGGTGCCGCTCGGCGACATCACGCTCTATGACGGGAAGTACAAGGATTCTGTCGGTCCGGAGACGAGCCAGGTGTGGCGGGATTTCTTGGGCGAGAAGAGCCCGCACACGATCAAGCTCGAGACTGAGAGCATCGGAGGGCTGAAGGCTCTGGCGAGGCACGTCACCGAGCAGCTCGGCGGGTCTTGCGCGGACGGAGGAGCAGTTTCCACACGGCGCTGACGCCCCATACTGCGTTGATGAAGACGATGGGCCACGCGATGGGTTCGAAGAGCGTGCCGTAATAGAGGAGGATGGCGCAGCCGGCGATGTTGACCAGCAGGTAGCTCGTGTCGTTGACGCTGATGCGGTGGAAGAGGTTGAGGAAGTACGCGAGGAGGATGAGGCACATGCCTGAGAATCCGACAATCATCGCGTAGTCGATCATGGAGTAATTCCCGTTTCGCGCCTATAAAAATGTGCCGGCTCAGGGGAGGGTCTCGAGGAATCTCTGGTTCTCTTCGATGAGCCTGAGGATGGCATTTTTCGCTTTGTTGATGACGGCTGCAATGACGCGGACGTCACCGGGGATGATGAATTCTGACTTGCCGTGCTTGATGTCATCATCGACGAGGTATATCTCGTCTTTGAACCGTTTGAAATCGCTGTCGCTCAGGTATTTGCGCAGAACACCGGCGAGTTCCTTGCGCCGCGCGGGCGTGGTGACATCGCGGCCGGTGAGGGCTGCGAGGTCGCGCTCGAGCTCGGCGATGAAGACGACGATGTCTTTCTTGCGCAGTATCTTGGTCTCTTCCATGGCAGCACGGAGAGCGTTCCGCTACTTAAGCGTTATTGAGAAAAAATAAAAAATGGATGCCCCCGCCGTTTTTGGGTGTGTGGCGTTGTTTTGGTTGGCGAATCACTAGTTTGGCGTTCTCTCTGGGTGCAGAGGCATCCATGAATGGAAAAATCCCGCGCCACGGCCGGAGCCGATGGCGACGGGTGGTTTGTCGTGCTTTGTTTCCCCGGCACAGTGGAGCGGGGCCTTACCCTGGCACACAGGGCTCACTTGGGTTGGTCTAATGAGGGTCATACGGGGATGGCTCCTTCTTTGATGGTGTTGAGGATGAGCTGCGTCTCGGTGCGTTCGACGAAGTCGTAGCTCTGGAGCTTCTTGATGAAGGCGTCCATGCTGCGGCGCGTCTTGAAGCGGGCGATGACTGCCGCGTCGAAGGCGCCGGTGTGGTCGTAGAGGAATGTGACGTTGGGGTGCGTGGCGATCTTCTTCTCGACTTCGAGGAGCTTGCCTTTGGCGATGCGCAGCTCGATGATGACGCTGACGTCGTAGCCGAGTTTGTCATAGTCCAGTTGGGCGCTGTAGCCCTTGATGATCCCCTGCTGTTCGAGCCGTCTGACCCTGTTGACGACTGTCGCCACCGCGAGGCCTGTTTTCTTCGCGATGTCCCGGAAGGACGCCCGTCCATCCGTGAGCAGCGCGTTGATGATGGCCTCGTCGGATGCGTCGATGAACATTTGTTCATTTTCGGGCATCTTATGCTAGCTATTCTGTACAAATATATAAATATTTCGTATTTTATTGAACATTTGTTTAACAAAATGGGGAAAATGAATAAATAAACCTAAACAAGAAGGCTCCAAAGAAGACATTTGAATTCCATAAAAAGGAGGACCCCATGGCACCGCCCCGATACGCATTCGACAAAGACGCACTGAAGAGCAGCGAGACATTCCTCAAAGCGATCGACGGCAAAGACTACAAGTTCGTCGACTTCCGCTTCACGGACCTCGCAGGCACGTGGCACCACAAGACATGCACCCTCGAGCACCTCGTGCGCCACCCCGACACCCTCGAGAAGGGCATCTACTTCGACGGGTCCTCCATCAAAGGATGGAAGGACATCCACGAGAGCGACATGATCCTCAAGCCCGACATCGCGAGCGCCCGCATCGACCCCTTCGGCTCGATGCGCGCCGGCGACACCATCGCCATCATCTGCGACGTGTATGAGCCTCGCGACGGCAAGAGCTACGAGCGCGACCCGAGATCGCTGGCAAAGCGCGCCGACGCCTACCTGCGCTCGAGCGGATTCGCCGACGAGGCCATCTTCGGCCCTGAGCCGGAATTCTTCATCCTCGACGGCATCACGATCAAGCCAGACGGCACCGTCGATGTCAGGTCATGCGAGCTGCCGCCCGCGGACGCCATCGGCCACTACGCAGGCAAGAAAGGGGGCTACTTCCCGCTCCCGCCCGTCGACAAGACGCAGCACGTGCGCGCCGAGATCTCCGACATCCTCGAAGGCCTCGGGTTCCAGGTCGAATGCCACCACCACGAAGTCGCCCGGCCGGGGCAGGCGGAGGTCAACATCGCCGCAGCGCCGCTCGTCGAGATGGCAGACCGCGTCCAATGGCTCAAGTACGTGACCAAGATGGTCGCGCAACGGCATGGCAAGATCGCCACGTTCATGCCCAAGGTCGTGCTGGACGACAACGGCAGCGGCATGCACGTGAACATGAGCCTCCGCAAGGGCGGCAAGACCGTCTTTTCCGGTGAAGGGTACGGCGGCCTCTCCGAGCTCGCAGAGTCCTACATCGGCGGCATTCTCGCGCACGGACCTGCGTTGCGGGCGCTCTGCTCACCCACGAGCAATTCCGACCAGCGGCTCGTGCCCGGCTTCGAGGCCCCGACATACCTCGCGTACGCCAAGGGCAACAGGAGCGCTGCCGTGCGCGTGCCGTTCACCTCCTCCCCCTCGTCACGGCGCATGGAGGCCCGATTCCCCGATCCGGGCGCGAACCCGTATCTGGCGTTCTCGGCGCTGCTGCTCGCAGGTGTCGACGGCGTCAAGCGGGGGATCTCGCCGGGCGAACCTGCAGAATATGACATCTATCACAAGCAGGCGGGGCTCAAGGAATTGCCCGGCAGCGTCAGGGATGCATGGGCGGCGCTCGGGAGCGACAGCGCCTGGCTCACATCGGTGATCCCTGCATCGACGCTCGAGACGCTCAAGTGCATGCGGCTCGCAGAGGCCGAATCCGTGGAGAGCGCCGCTGCGGATGCGGACGCCGACCCAAAATCAGACAAGGCCAAACAGGCGCGCCTGCGCAAGGAGATGGAGCTGTACCTGGGCTGCTGACGATCAGCGGGCGAAGAGCTTCTCGACCGCATCCAGGGTATAGAGCATGATGGCGTGGGCCTGCGCGCGCGACGGCCGGAACGGCTGTTGCTTCTTGTGCACGGAGAACACGCGGACCTGGTTGATGAGGTGGATCTGGTTCGGCAGGCCGGGATCGATGCTGATGCCCTTCTCGGACATCTTGGCTATCAGGTTGCCAAGGCCTGTGCCGGGCGCCTTCTCGAGGAGGTCCTGCCCGCACACCTCGAAGTACTTGCGGTGCAAGGCGGTCTCGAGGACCCTGCCGCAGAGTATGACGACGCTGCGCAGGCAACCGTTGCGGAAGCACCGCTCGATCTCCTCCAGGTCGGCGCCGACCTCTTCACGGATGTCCGCGGGCAGCTGCGGCGGACGGAGCGAGATGCCTGTGTCCCGCTGGGGGACGCGCAGCTCGGCGGCGAGCGTAGAGACCTGCTCGAGCACGGCCATGGTGCCGGCGGGGTCGGTGCTGTTGCGGAGCTTGTCGACCTTGTCGCGGATGTGGCGCACCACCGCTTCGTCAGTCTCCGTATCGACGATGCCGAAGAGCTTGGAGGCCGCTTTGCTGAGCGCGGTGACGGCGGCGAAGTACGCGCGCATATCCGCGTCTTTCTGCTGGAGGCGGAAGCTGACGAGCGCGCTGCCGCTGGGGATCTCGAGCGGCGCGCTGTACTTGGCGGCGCGCTCGAGCGCGAAGCGGGCGTTCTGGACCGCCTTCTGGAAGTCGGCGAGGCTCATGGATTTCAGCCCGCAGGCTGCGTATTTATGCTTTTCGCGCGCGAGACCAGTGGTCAGGGGGTGGGTTTGGTGCCGCGGAAGTACATCGTGCTCCAGTACGTCTTGTCCGGCCGGTTGGCCCGGAGATAATTGAGGGCTTTCTCGATCTGGACTGAACTGAGCCCGTCGCGCACCAGGTGCGGCGTGCCGCTGTCGTCCCGCCAGAGCGCGTAGAGGATGCTGTCGAGCGATTCTTCTTTCTTGCTCATGCGAACGCTCCGAGACGGGTCTGCCGGCCCATGTTCTTGAGGAGGTTGCTGCGCGCGAGGAGCAGGTCGAGATCGACGCCGAACTTCTGGCGCACGATGTGCCGCGCGTACGTGAGCATCAATTCCTTGGATGCGAAGGAGATTGGTTTCGCTGCGAGCGACTTGCGCGTGGCCTCCCTGCACACCCACACGCCCAGCGGCAGCGTGTACTCGCCGGTGATGAAGCGCAACGCGAGCACTGCGCCTTGACGCCTCTCATTCGAGAGCCGCTCGGCGATCGGCAGCCTGCACGCGTAATAGCCTCCCGCGGTGTTCGCGGCGTAGTCCTTGCGCCCGTCGTATCCCTCGTAATCGGTGGAGTAGCGTACGTCGCTGCGCGCAAGGGGCCTGCTCGCGGGGCACGGCGGCGATCGCTCGACGGTCTGCACATCAGGGACGTACGTCTCGAAGAGCTCATAGCTCCAGCTGGCGGGGAAGAACAGCAGGAGGTAATAATTGCCGAGGTAGCCGCCGAAGTGCGCCGCGAAGTCGCACAGGGGCGCATCGCGGACTTCCTCGAGGAGATTCTTGGTGATGATGTCATCGGTCGCCGTGATGCTCCAGCGCGTCGGGACGAGCTTGCGGTTGCTCTCGAGGCCCATCGTGCCGACGGAGAGCATGCGCGAGAGGAAGTTCTCATCGAAGCCGTGCGCGTGCAGGTCGACGACGGCGTCGCCCGCGAGCAGGTCGGTGTCGGCGAAGGCGCGCTCGACCCGCGTGTGGATGCGGGGGTTGCTCGTGATGTCCGCTTTCTTGAGGGCGGCGCGCGGTCCGGTGGGCGCCATGTATGCGTCGGTGTTCATGGCGAACTGCGGCGCCTTCTCCAGCTGGATCTCGAGATCGACAGCGCGCTCGGCCATGGCGACCTCCTGCGCGATCCCGATGATCGTGCTGTCGCGCGCTTTGACGGAGGCCTGCGCGCGGGAGTTGATGAGCGCGGCGCGGAACCCCACCACGTCGGGGATGCCGAGGCCTTCGGAGGCCCACTCATGCGGTGCGTCATACCTCCGCGCATCGGGGGAGACCTCCGGCGGGGCGAGCAGGCCGACGTTGACGAAGGGATAGCCGACGCGTCCGATGAACGGCGCGGGCGAGGATCCGGCGAAGCGCTCCCCGATGCTCTTGAATTTTGGCAGCAGGTGCTTGTGGGCGGCCTCGACGTCCTTGTAGCTGACGCGGGTGATGCGCATGCCCTCATTCCGGGGGAGAGGGGTATAAAAAAGTGCTGACCGTCGGACCAGTGCGTCCCTTTTTAAATCTCCCGAGGATACCATGCCTATGGCCAAGGTCCTCGTGCTCACTTCCGGCGGCATCGACAGCCCCGCCGCGGCATACCTGCTGATGAAGAACAAGGGCTGCGAGGTGGGTCTTGTGCACTTCCACAACCAGACCGTGCAGCAGGCGGCGGTGAAGAACAAGGTGGTGCGCATCGCCGAGGCGCTCGCCAAGCACACGCCGAAGAAGAGCATGCAGCTCTATCTCGTGCCGTTCGCGCCGGCGCAGAAGGAGATCATCCAGCATGTCGAGCCGGATGTGCGCATGATCGTGTACCGGCGCATGATGTTCCGCATCGCGGAGGCTATCGCGCGCCGCGATGGGTATGAGTACCTGGCCACAGGCGATTCGCTGGCGCAGGTCGCGTCGCAGACACTCGAGAACTACGTGAGCATCCATGCGGCTGCGACGATGCCAGTCCTCACGCCGCTGCTGGGCGAGGATAAGATGGTCATCAAGAGGGTCGCGACCGAGGCGGGCACGCTGGCCATCTCGGAACTGCCGTATGAGGACTGCTGCTCCTTGCTTATCGCAAAACATCCGGTGACGAAGTCCCGGCGGGAGGCGATCGAGGCGGCTGAGGAGCCGCTCGACACGCAAGGCATGGCTGTCGCGGCGGCATCGGGCGCGGCGGCCCACAGCATCACAGCTTGATCTGCAGGAGCTCGGGCGCGATTGTCCGGTAGTGCGGCGCGTCCTCGGGCGTGTCGCGGTACTGCGTGCATGTCTGCTTCTCATCCCAGTAGAACCAGCACTTCTTGCCGAAGGCCTTGAATGACTCGCAGGAATCGCACACGGAAGCCATAGGTGCGCAGAGCAGAGGCTTGTTTAAAAATCTTCAGGGCGCCGGGGAGTTCTGCGCCGCGGCACTGCGCGGAGAGCCTTATCGTTTGAGCCGTCAGACAGGCAGGCGGGAACAATGTAGAAAAAAAAAGAAAAACGAGAAGCGCTCAGCCGAACATCCAGCTCCAGAAGCGGCGCATCGCGCCAGGGCGCGGCGCATCTTCCGCAGGCGGCTCTTCCTCACGGGGCGTATCAGCGGATACATCCACCTCAACGCCCTCAGCAGAGACCTCGACACCCGCGTGGCTCACGCTGACGGCAACTCCTGTGCCGCGGGAAGGCATGCAGCCGTCAAGGCAGGAGGCGACGCCGCTCGCGCATTTGGCGAGCACAGCCTCGCGCTGCTCAGCAGTCTCCATCGCGTCGGCGCTCTTGGCGCACGCGTAATACCTGCTTGTGCAGCTGATCTCGCAGCCGTGCGCGGCGCACTCATCGCGCGGCGGCGCGTTAGGCTCGCACGCCTCTGCGCAGCTGTTATATTTTGCGCGGCAGGTCTCGGGATCATTGCCTTCCTTGACGCACATATCGGCGCCGTATTTGCACCGGGAGGGGCAGTCCTGCGGCATGGGCTCTGGCGGCAGTGGCTTGATGCGCGGCGTGCAGCTCTCGATGCAGCCAAGGACTTTCCTCTTGCAGTCCTCCCTGCTCACGTTCGCGGCGACGCAGGGGTCATACGCCTCTTCGCACCTCGCTTCGCACGTGATCGGCGGCGTGGGCTCAGCGGGCGAGCAGTCAGCGATGCACACGCGCAGCTTCTTGTCGCACTCGTCCGCGCTCATGTTGGAGGTATAGCAGGAGGAGACGCGCATCTTGCAGCCATGTTCGCAGGAAGGCTCCTGCGGAGGCAAGGCGGCTGTGGCGCACCTGCTCTCGCATGCCTTGTAGAAGCCGCGGCAGTCGAGCGCAGCTGCGGCGAGCGGCGATTCGCGCTGGCAGCCGCTGAATGCCTGCCGGCAGCGCGATCTGCAGTCGGGGATGTCGAAGCAGCGCTCGAAGCAGTCGCCCCAGCGGGTCATGCAGTCATCATATGCGATGCCTGCGCCCGTGCATTCGGCGAAGTTGGAGCGGCACCGCGCATCGCATCCTTCGGGCGCGGCAGCGGCAGGGCGGACGACAGCGGTCGTCGGCACGTCCGTGATCGCGCGTGCTGTCTCGGCCGAGGGGGCGTCAGCATCCTGGCATTGCTCGCGGCAGAGCGCCGTGCAGGCCTCCACATCGACGCCGGATTCCGCGCAGGTCATCCGGCAGCTGTCATAACAGGAGGTCGTTGTCGTGTTCTGCGCGAGCGCGGCAGGCGCGAGGAGCGCGAGCGCGAGGGCAGCGATCAAGAATAGTCGTCGCATGGGAAAGCACCTCATAGGTGATTGCGCAGCGCGCTGCGGCATTAATAAATCTTCCGCGATGGGAAGGCGGCCGCCTCCACAGATTAGTTTAAAAACAAGGGGTGTCTCGTCAGAGCCGAATGCTCACGCCGGAACAGCAGGAAGCCATCCGCGCCGCGCTCGCCGAGGCCAAGAATCCTCTCTTCTACTTCCACGACGACCCTGACGGTCTCGCCTCATTCTGCCTCTGCTACCGCGCGGTCAATGAGGGGCGGGGCTTTTGCGTCAAGGCCTTCCCGCACCTGACCGAGCAGTTCGCCAAGGTCGCGCACGATTTCGGCGCGGACCGCACGTTCATCCTGGACATCGCCATGGCCGACCAGGAGTTCATCGACGCGCTCAAGATGCCGACGCTCTGGATCGACCATCACGAGCCGCAGAAGCGCGAGCGCGTGACGTATATCAATCCCCGCGCGAAAGACCCTGCGGACACGAAGCTGAACGTGCCGACGCCCGCGCTCATCTGGGAGGCGATCGGGGCGGCGCGAGAGAGCGATTTGTGGCTCGCGACAGCGGGCTGCATCGGGGATTGGCACTTGCCCTCATTCGTCAATGAATTCCGCGAGAAGTGGCCGGGACTCCTGCCGAAGAAGATCAAGCGCGTCGACCAGGCGCTCTTCGACTCCCCGCTCACGCCGCTCATCCAGACGATGTCATTCAACCTCAAGGGCCCCACCAGCGAGGTCAACAAGGCAGTCAAGATATTCACGCGCATCGACAGCCCGTATGAGATACTCCGGCAGGAGACCCCGCGGGGGAAATTCCTGTGGAAGAAGTACGAGCAGATCAAGCGGGACTATGACGCGCTCAAGGCACAGGCGCTCAAGGTGGCCGAGACCGACAAGAAGGTCGTGCTGTTCCTCTACAGCGAAGACCGCCTCTCCCTCACCAAGGACCTTGCCAATGAACTGCTTTTCCTCTTCCCGGACAGGCTCATCATCCTCGGACGCGAGAAAGAGGGCGAGATGCGCTGCTCCCTGCGCACGGGGCCGAAGATGCACCTGAGCGCGGCGCTCAAGCGCGCCCTCGTCGGCATCGACGGGTACGGCGGCGGGCACGAGAACGCGTGCGGGTGCGGCATCAAGAAGCATGATTTCGACAGGTTCGTCAATAACCTGCGCGCGGAGCTGGGCCTCTGATGGACGTCCATGTCGGCATCAAGACACTGCATATCGATCTGAGCCTGCTCGAAGCGATACTCTCCTTCAAGAGGTCCTGGGGCGTGCCGCTCGCGCACGTCACGGACGCTCGCACGGGCGAGCCAGCGCACAGCTGGCGGGACCTCCGGGCGCCCGGCACGTACCTCCCCGGCGTCATGCGCTCGGGCACGTACTACACGCCGCGCGGCAAGGAATTCTGGTGCGTGATGCGCGGCAAGGAATACCTGACGGTCGAGCTGAAGGGCGAGAAGTACTCACGGCTCGTGCTCGGCGTCGAGGATAGCGACACGCTGGCGCGAAAGATACATAGGGCGATCGGACGATGAGGACCGCAGTCTACGCCGGCAGTTTCGACCCCATCACGAACGGGCACCTGTGGATGGTGGAGGAAGGAGCGAAGCTCTTCGATGAGCTCGTCGTAGCTATCGGCGAGAACCCGTCGAAGAAGTACACGTTCACGCTCGATGAGCGGCTCGACATGCTCAGGGATGCGACACGGCACGTCACGAACGTGACGACTGCCACGTTCACAAACGCGTATCTTGTGCATTACGCCAAAGGCATCGGCGCGCAGTACATCCTGCGAGGCGTGCGCAACAGCGCGGACTACACCTACGAGCACACGATGCGGCACATCAATGAGGATCTCGGCAAGGACATCACCAGCGTGTTCCTCATGCCGCCGCGCGGCATCGCCGAGGTGAGCTCCAGCATGGTCAAGGGGCTCATCGGGCCGCAAGGATGGGAGGCGACCGTCAGCAAGTACGTCCCGGCTCCCGTGCTCCAGAAGCTGCTCACGAGGTTCGGGAATGCTGCTGTTCCGTGAGTACCACGATTGGTGGATACGCGCAGGCGCGAAAAGCATCGTCGAAGCCGCATACGCGGTGCTGCAGAACAGCTATTGCGAGCCGCACCGCGCATACCACACTCTCGATCATGTTGCCGCATGCCTCGCAGAGTTCAGGCCTGCTGCATCTCTGGCCAAGCATCCGCTGGAGGCAGAGATGGCGCTGTGGTATCACGACATCATCTACGAACCGCGGGCGCACGACAACGAGGAGCGGAGCGCGCAGGACATGCGTTCTCTGTGCAGAGTGGCAGGACTCCCGGACGGATTCGCGCAGCGCGTCGAGAGCATGATCCTGGCGACCAAGCACAAAGAGATGCCGACCGATCCTGATGCGCAGCTGGTCGTGGACTGCGACCTCTCGATCCTGGGAAAGCCGGAAGCGGAATTCGATGCGTACGATGCCGCCATCCGCAAGGAATACTCCTGGGCGCCCGAGCAAGAGTACCGCAGAGGACGGGCGGCGGTGCTCAGCGGATTTTTGGCGCGACGCGCCATCTACAGCACTGCGTTCTTCCGCGAGAGGTACGAGCAGAAGGCCCGTGAGAACATCGCGAGGGCGCTGCTGGGGCTCATAGCAAAATAGATATAGCGCGCCCCCCTCAGAGACCGATGCCGCCCGTGCGCAATGCGAGGCGAAGGAGCGATGACAGCGCGCCGCTAGGCGAGACTGATTGCTTGCGCCTCACTCGCAAGGCGGGCGGCAACCATCATAGGATTTTTAAATCGCCGTTTTCTCTCCGACGGCACCGCGCCTGTGGTACAATGGTAGCACCTCTGCCTTCCAAGCAGATGACCTGGGTTCGATTCCCAGCGGGCGCATCTATTCCAAGAGCACTTTCTCAATAT
>CAYUPS010000015.1:13265-26655 GCA_964445485.1 uncultured Methanosarcinales archaeon
CTGCCGGTAACGTTTAAATACAGCAACGGCTGGATGGAACGCATGGCGTATTCCTCGCTGCGGACCGAGAGCGTGCATGCCGCGCTCGCCGAGCTGTTCCAGCACAAGCGCGCCGTGCTCAACCTCCAGCATACGCACCGCATCGGGGACTGGGTACGGGACGCGGAGGCGATCGTGCTGCAGCAAATCTCTCTCTCGCATAGCCTTGCGCAGCAGGACCCGGCGCATCTTGTCCTGCTGAAATTGCTGCACCGCCAGAAGGCGGCTCTTGACACGATCGCGTCCAGCGGCGCCGTCCGGCGCGAGCAGCTCGATGCGCTACTGCACGCTGCCCGCAAAGAAGCGGAGCTGCTCCGAAGCGCTGATGTCATCGGCCAGACCGAGCCGACAGTCGCGCATCCCTATCATGACGGAGACGATGCGACGCGGCTCCTGGATGAGTTCAGCGCCCGCGCAGGCATCATCGCCGCAAGCAGCTGGACCCGCCTGAGCGGCCAGGAGCATGGCGTATTCTGTGTCAGGAACATCAAGCCCGCGACACGCACACTCGTGCCGCACGGCGAGCCCGGCACGGTCCGTCTCGAAGCGATGGACGCGCCGCTCGCGCAGGTATGCACGAAATTCAAAGGCGATGAGCAGCTCGCGGCGCTCACCCTGACCGTCCCCTTCGGCGCTGACACGCAGGGCAAGACCGCGATCACGTCAGTCTCCTATCTCGGCCCGCGACCGCTGCTCGACGCAGTCAAGTCGGTCCTGGAGAAGCGCCCGTCGCTGGCAGCATCGCTCATCGGACCCGCGCTCGGCAAGCTCGATGCGGAGCACTGCGCGCATCTCCTCGACCACGTGCACAAGACCGGCCTGCGGGTGCTCTGAGATGGCGAGCAAGACAATCCTCGTGCTCACTGCGCACAATGACGACCATATCGCAGGCGCCGGCGGCGCGCTGATCAAGCTCGCACGCCTCGGCTACACGATCAAGACCGTGGTGTTCTCATTCGACGAATCAGCGCAGCCGCACTACCTGCCCGAGGTCATCGCCGAGCGCAGGGGCATCGAGAGCCGCCGCACCGACCGGATCATCGGCGGGCGGGGCGTGACGTTCCTGTGCCTCGCCGACACGCGGCTTCGGGATGAATCCGTGCGCCGCAGCGCGCTCAAGCGGCTCTCGCTCATCATCCAGCGCGAGGCGCCCGCCAGGGTATTCACGCACTCGCCCAGCGACATGCATCCCGAGCATCGCGCGGTGCTGAGCGCAGTGCGCCATCTGCGCGAGGCGGGCATCATCACGTGCCCCGTCTTGTGCTTCGACTTCTGGCTGCCGGCGGGCATCCGGACAAGGGACAGGCCCCGCATCCTCATCGACGTGACTGACGCGTTCACGACGAAGCTCAAAGCGATACATTCCCTGCGCACCCGCCCCATCGGCAGGGTGGCGCGGCTCGTGTTCTCTGTCGTGCGCGCGGGCGTCGCGGGCTGGCGCTCGGGATCGAGCATCCTCGCCGAAGAATTCGTGCTCCTCTAGAGCCGCAGGCTGACTGCAGTGCTGACGAGCGTCTCCTTGTTCGGCATGGAGACTCCCCAGAGCACGTCGCCTTCCTCGATGACGTTGTCGTTGTGGGAGATGACGATGTACTGCGAGCGGCTGGTGTACTTGCGGTAGAGCTTGGCGAGCTTGGTGCTGTTGTGCTTGTCGAGCGCGGCATCCACCTCATCGAGCACGTAGAACGGCGCGGGGGCGTGTTCCTGGATGGCGAAGATGAACGCGAGGGCGGTGAGGGTCTTCTCGCCGCCCGAGAGCGAGCGGATGTCGAGGAATTTGTCGCCCACCAGGTTGACTTTGATGCTCACGCCGCCGTCGAGCGGCGATTGCTGGTTCTCGAGCTCGAGCCCCGCATTGCCTTTGCTGAAGAGCTGTGAGAAGATGTCGCGGAAGTTCGTGTTGACGACGTCGTAGGCGCGCAGGAAGAGCTCTTTCTTGTTGCCTTCGATCTCGTTGATCATGCCGAGCACGCTGTTCTTCTCGCTGTCGAGCTTGCCGCGCTTCTCCTGCAATGACTGGTATTCCCTCTCGGCGATGTCGTAGATCTCGAGGGCGCGCAGGTTGACCGTGCCGATCTCGATGACCTGCTTCTCGTATTCGGTGACGCGCTCCTTGAGCTTCTCCTCGCTGGTCTTGGTGTCGATCTCGATGCCGGTGTAGAGCTCGAATTCCGTGGTGAGGCCGGCGAGCTCTGCCTTGAGCCGGGCTTCCTCGATGGAGTGCGTATTGAGGACGAGCTCTTCCTGGCGGGCTTCCTGGTCGACGCCCAGGAGCTTGCGCTCGCGCGCGGTGATCTCATCGGAGAGCGTGTTGCGCTTCTCGAAGAGGGATTTGAATTGGGACATGAAGGTCTCTTGGACCTTCTCTTTCTGCTTGAGCTCCTTGCCTTGCGTGTCGCAGAGCGATTCGAGGTCCTCGATCTCTTTCTGGAAGCCTGCTTCCTCCTTATCCATCTCTTTGAGGACTTCGCCGATCTTGCGCTGCTCGGGTCCGAGGATGTCTGCCCTGTTGCCTTCGAGCTGCTTGCGCTCCGCGTGCAGTGTGACCGTCTCTTCGTGGATCTGCTTGCGTTTGGTCTCGAATGCGTTGAGCTCGGCGATGAGCGTGGGGCTGCGCAGTTGCGTCATCTGGTCGCGCAGCTGCTGCTTCTTGATCTTGAGCTGGGTGGCATCCTCGGTCTTCTGCGCGATGGTGTCCTCGAGCGTGCGCATCTGGGCCTCGATGTCCTCGCGGCGCTGCGTGAGCTGCTGTTTGTAGTCCTTGCTCGCGTCGAAGTCGTCGGTGTCGAGGTGGAGGGCGCGCTCCTGTTTGATGATGTCGCCTTCGAGCTGCGCTTTGAGCTCGCGGAAGCGGGCGACTTTCTCCTCGCTCGCCTTGCGCTGGCCTTCGAGCCTGCTGATGGTGCTCTGCTTGTCAGCGAGCTCTTCGCGCACTCGCTCGATCTTCGCGCCTATCTCTTTCTCCTTGAAGGCGCCTTCGCGCTTGACGCGGTGGCCGCCGGTCATGGCGCCGGAGAACTCTGTGAGGTCGCCGTCGAGCGTGACCATGCGGACCTTGCCGACGCCGACGCGGCGGGCGGTCTCGATGCTGTCGACGACAAGCGTGGTGCCGAGCACGTGCTGGAAGACTGTCTTGAACTTGGGATCGAATTCGACGAGGTCGATGGCGAAGCCGTGGACGCCGCGCTCTTTGGCGAGCGGACGCAGCCTGTCTTCGATGAGGATGGGCTTGATCTTGTTGAGGGGGAGGAAGGTGGCTTGGCCGAACTTGCCCGTCTTGAGGTATTTGATGCAGTCTGCGGCGGTCTTGTCGTCTTCGACGACGACGGACTGCATGCGCTGGGCTGCCGCGACTTCGAGGGCGACGGCGTACTTGTTCTCGACTTCGCCGAGCTCTGCGACGGTGCCGTAGATCTCGCCGAGCTTGGCCTTGTTGGCCAGGACTTTCTGGACGGCGATGTTGCCGCCGACGACTTCGCGGATGCTGGCCTGCTTGATCTCCAGCTTGGCGAGGTCTTCCTGGAGCGATTGGATGCTGCGTTTGGCGTCCGCGAGCGTGCCTGCGTCCTTGGAGTCCTTGTTGAGGAGTTCGTTGAGCTCGAGGACTGTCTTCTTGAACTCATTCTTCTTGCGCTTGAGGTCTTCGAGCTCGGCCTTGTGCTGGTCCTCGATCTCCTTGACCTTGGCGATCTTGTCGTCCATGGTCTGGATCTGGAAGTCTATCTTGTCCTTCTCACGGATGAGGCCTTGATGGGTCTCGCGCAGGCCCTGTGCCTGCTGCGCGAGCTCTTCTGCCTTGGAATCGAGCTCGAGGATTGTGTGGCTCATCTGGTCGGAATCGTCGAGGCGGTTCTTGCGGCGGAATTCGACGAGGGCGCTGTCGAGCTGTTGTTGCTCCTTGCGGAGGAAGTCCTCGCGGCCGGCGATCTCTTCGAGGCGCTCTGCGAGCTTGGTGAGCTTTGCCTCGACGTCCGTGAGGTTCGTCTTGAGTTCGTCGCGGCGTTTCTGGATGCCGCCGATGCTGTTGCGCACGGCGCTGATTCGGGTCTTGTGCGTGGCGAGGTTGATGCGGATGGTCTCGATGTCTTTCTGGAGCTGGATGTTCTCGACTTCGCCTTTGGCTTCGATCTCCTTGGAGATTGCGGTGATCTGCTCTTTTCGCTCGTCCATCTCGGCGCGCAGTTTCTGCTGGGCATCCTGGAGCTTGGCGAGGGCCTGCTTGTGGGTCTCGCTCTTCTTGGCGAGGCTGGCGAGGTCATCGTTGCGCGCGTCGATCTTGCGCCTGAGGTGCGATGCCTTGCAGATCTTGATCTTGTCGGTGAGTTCCTTGTGCTTGAGGGCTTGGTCGCGGTCTTTCTTGAGGTCGCGCAGGTAGCCCGCCCGCTCGCGCAGGATGGTGTCCGCTTCCTTGACGCGCTCGTCGACTTTCTCGAGGTCGCGCAGTGCCTGCTGCTTCTTCTCCTCGTAGACGCCGATGCCGGCGATGCCTTCGACGATCTGGCGGCGCTCGAGGGGCGACATCTCGACGAAGTGGACGATATCGCCTTGGAGGATGATGTTGTACCCATCAGGGTCGACGTAGGCGTTGCCGAGGAGCTCGAGGACTTCCTGGCGCGTGCGGGTCTGGCCGTTGATCTTGTAGACGTTGTTGCCGTTGGCGCGGACGATGCGGCTGACTTTGATCTCGTCCTCTTCGAGGGGGAAGACGCGCTTGGTGTTGTCGAAGCAGATGCTCACTTCGGCGCTCTTGCTGCCTTGCTTGGTCTTGCCGCCGTTGTAGATGAGGTTGGCGCTCTTCTCGGCGCGCATGCTCTTGGCGCTGATGCGGCCGAGGACGAAGCAGAGGGCGTCGATGACGTTGGATTTGCCGCTGCCGTTGGGGCCGAGGACGATGTTGAGGTCGTCGCCCATGACGAGCTCTGTGCGTTTGGCGAAGCTCTTGAAGCCGTCGAGGATGAGGCGGGTGATGCGCGTGGCTTTCGGGGGGAGGACCCGGATGGAGGGGAGGGCGGGGCGGGGCGCGTCTTGCGCTGCGGCAGCAGGCTCTGGCGGAGTCGCAGGGGACTCAGGTGGTGCTTCTGCTGGCGGCTCAGAGGGCGGTGTCTCGTCTGTCATCTAATCCCCCACTCCTGCGGGCAGAAAACCCTATATAAAGCTGTCGTTGCGGCTTATATACGCTCATTCGTCGAAAGAGTTCAGCGCTTTCTGCCCCTTCTTCGGGGGGATGCCGGCGACTTTCTGATACGGCGCCCAGCTGTGGCGGAAGATGCCGTGGTGCGTGTCCCAGTGCTTGAGGAGGAATGCCTTGGTGCGCGGGTCGCTGATGTAGCCAGAACCGAAATCGATGCCGATGCTCTTCTTGATCTCGCCCACAAGGCGGTCGCGCGTGACTTTGGCGATGATGCTCGCGGCCGCGACGACAGGGTGGTCGGCGTCGGCGTGATGCGCGCACACGAGGCCGGGCGCTTTGACCGTGATGTAGCGGGAGAGATAGTCTTTGTAGGCAGGGATGTTGGGCGAGGGGCAGTCGATGATCGCCTCGTCGGGCTTGAGCGCGTTGATGAGGTCGGCGTATTTCTGGGCCTCGAGCCAGTTGAGGTTCATGCCGCTGTCGGAGAGGACTGCCGCGTCGATCTCTGCGGGCTGCACCACGACGATCTTGTGCTCGGCGATGTCGAGGATGTTGTCGAAGAGGCGTTCGCGCTGCAGCGGTGTGAGCGCTTTGGAGTCCTTGACGCCCATGTTCGCGAGGTTGGCTTCCTTCTCGTGCGGGACGACGATGCCGCACATGACCATCGGGCCGATGATGGGGCCGCGTCCCGCTTCGTCTGCGCCAAAGAGCCGCATGCGGCGCTGGAGCGGGCGGGCATATTTAACGCTTTGCCGTGGCGAAACCCTTATTAACGCGCGGCCTTTCCGCACGACCATGCCTGCGAATGTCCATCCCGGCGAGGGGCCGCACAAAGACCACGAGATCGTCAAGTTCGTGGGTCTCAACGAGCTCGAGCCGCTGGATCAGGATATGGTGCGCGCGATGTGCACCAAGGCCTGCGAGAAATTGATGCGCAAGGTCCCGGACATGAGCGAGCTGTCCTGCCACATCAAATGCTACGGGAAGAAGGACGGCATCGACAAGCAAGTGAAGTTCTCAATCCATCTCGCGTGCAAGGCGCCCAGCGGCGTGTTCGATGTGGACTCCGCGCATGATTTCGACCTCGCTCGCGCCATGCACAAGGCGTTCGAGGACATGGAGCACCGCATCGACCACGCGCTCCACACCGATGTGAGCTCGAACCGTCCGGCGCGCAACCGACCGCCGCAGCACAACAGGCCGAGCAGCCGCGCCAAGTGAGTTCTCAGAGGCCGAAGAGCGGCCAGAATCCGACCAATGCGTCAAAGTAGATCCAGCGCAGCCAGGTGATGTCCAGCGCGAGGATGCTCAAGAAGAGCGTGTAGTGCACGAGCGTCTCGCCCGGCAGCGCGCGCTTCCAGTGGAACCTGAATTCATCGTAAGATGCGTATCCTATCTTGAGGATGACGAACGTGAGACTGAGGGCGAAGAGCGCATCGCCGAGCCAGAGCGCGAGGAAATAGCTGAGCCAGGACGGCAGGTTCGCGCTGTAGAGCAGCATGTCATGCACGAGCAATTCCTCTTTGGCGATGAGGGGCTTGTAGGCGATGTGCGAGAGCGAGTCGCCTATCCAGCCGATGAGCATCAGGGCGAAGAGGAACGGGATGATGAGCGCGTAGCCGGGGACGCGGATGTCTCCCGCCCAGGCGGGAGCAGCGACCGACCAGCTGATCGCGACCATCACGATGCCGAGCAGGGTGACTGCGGCGAGCAGTATCTTGCGGTGGAGCGGCACGGACGGCCAGTGCTGCCGTAGTCCGCGCAGGAAGGAACCCATTGTGCTATACCGAGCCGGGGCAATATAAAAAAGTAGCGGGGGGTGGATTTGAACCACCGACCTGGGGGTTATGAGCCCCCCGGGCACTCCAGACTGCCCCACCCCGCTATGGGTGTTCCGGCAGAACGACGGGCGCTTTATAAATTTGGCGTATCGCTGGATATAAATACCCCTGCGCCCTCGGACAACGCATGGGACTCATCAAGACCATCAGCGCCATCTGCGTCGTCCTCGTCGCTCTCACGCTCTATTTCGTGTGGGGCGTGTGGAACGTGAGCATCGTCTCCGCCTCGATCACCGGCATCACCGATGTCGACGCGGACGGATTCACGCTCACAGGCACCATGCTGCTGGAGAACCCGAGCCGCATCAGCGTGCGCATCGAGCAGGCGACGTTCACGAGCACGCTCGAGATGACGGGACAGAAGATCGGCACGGGCGAGATCAACGACGTCTTCGTCCCGCCCGGCCGCACGGATGTGCCGTTCACGCAGCGCATCGAGTGGACGCCGCTCGCGAGCGCCGCCGAGCAGATCATCGGCTCGCCCACCGCGTATGTGCGCGTCGACGGCGAGGCGCAGGTCCTCATCCTCGACACGATCAGCACGCGATCGCCCATCCTCATCCGCGCGGACATGCGCAGCCTGCTGCTCTCGCGCTTGGAGGCGATGGTGCCGCAGCAGGTCCTCGAAGCCGCGCCCGAGATTATCGCGACGGGAGAAGACCTCCTCAATGCCGCGCTCGACACTTTCATCTGAAGGAAATCTTTAAATAAGGCCCGCAGGTAGGCAGGACTCCGAGCCACCGTGGCACAACCTGGTAATGCGCGGGATTGCTAATCCCGTTTCCTCACGGATTTCCCGGTTCAAATCCGGGCGGTGGCGTTCATTTCCATGGTACTGACACCTTCGCAAGCGCCGGACGCGCACGCAGCGCACAGGAAGAGAGAGCAGGAGAAGGAGCTCGAGCGCCTGCAGAAGATTGCGCGCGAGAAGGCGGAAGCCGAGCGCAGGAAGGCCGAAGAGGCCCGCAAGCTGCGCGACATCTATGACTCGCGCGTGCGCGACGCTCCTGCGAAGCTCGAGCGGGCCATCGACGAAGAGATCGCCAGGAAATTCGGCGCCGAGGGCGGCATCAAAGCGAGCATGCCGCGGGAATTCTTCAATTACACGTCGAACGATGCGCTCGCGCAGCTGATCGACAAGTACAAGGCGGCGGGCTGGACAGTGGAGTACCGCTTCGACAGCAATTCCGATCCGTATCTGCTGCTGCGGCTCTGAGCGACAATTTTATATTGCCGGACGCGACGCGGGTGCGCATGAGGCAGTACCGCGGCAATATCCACATCCACAGCACGCATTCTGACGGCACGGGCAGCGTGGAGGACATCATCGCAGCCGGCCAGCGCGCAGGTCTCGATTATCTCATCATCACGGACCACAATACGCTCGCCGCGAGAGCGATGCAGGGCTGGCACGGCAAGACATTGGTGATGGTGGGGAGCGAGATCGGCACGCGCGTGCGCGACCACTACCTCGCCATCGACGCCAAAGAGGGATCGGTGGGAGAATCCAAAGGCATCAGCACGGTCCGCGCGGACGCCTCGCTCGCGTTCAAAGCGCACCCGTATATCGATGACAGCCCGGTGCTCGGCGCAGGGCATGCGCTGCGCGACGCGGAGTGGCATCCGAAGAAATTCACTGGCATCGAGCTGTGGAATTACTGCACTGACTGGAAAGGCAGCATCGCGAGCGCTCTCCATGCGGCGCACTACACGCTCTTCCCCGATGCGGCGCTGCGCGGACCAGATAAGAGACTCCTGCGGGATTGGGACCGCTGGACGCAGGAGCATCGCGTCGTCGCCATCGGAGGGTCCGATGCGCATGCCAAGAAGCGCCGCGTCTTCGGCATGGGATTCACGTACTTCCCCTACGAGATGCTGTTCCGCCGCGTCAACACTCATATTCTCGCGCCGGCATTTTCCGGCAAGGCGGAGCAGGACATCGCGAGCGTGCATGATGCGCTCCGCGCAGGGCATTGCTTCGTCGCCAACGACCACGAGGCGCCGGCGGAAGGGTTCGAGTTCATGGCGCACAACGGCCTCGATGAGGCAGTCATGGGCGATGATATCCTGCGCTGGGACTGGGTGCGCGTGAAGGCGAAGCTCCCCTCGCTCGGCATCCTGCGCGCGATCCAGAACGGCACGGTCATCAAGGAAGTCGAAGGCCATAGCATCGATATGAAAGTCGAGCAAGACGGGCCGGTGCGCATCGAGGCGCTCAAGAGCGGCAAGCCCTGGATCTTCTCCAACCCGATCTACGTGCGGTAGGCATAAAGTATATATAGGCGCTTTCCGGCAGTCCGGGCCATGGCCAAGGACACCATCATCCTCAGCCTCGGCGGCTCGCTCATCGTCCCCGAGAGCGTGGATGTCGAATTCCTGCGCGGGTTCCGCGCGCTCATCCTCGAGTATGTCAAGAAGCACCGCTTCGCCATCATCACCGGCGGCGGCAGGATCGCGCGAGTGTACGCCAAGGCAGCCGCTGACGTGACCGAGCTCGAGCCGGAGGATCAGGACTGGCTCGGCATCCACTGCACGCGCCTCAACGCGCATCTCGTGCGCACCGTCTTCCGCGGCCACGCCCACCCCCGCGTGATCAAGAACCCCACCGAGAGGATCAAGTTCACCGAGGACGTGCTCATCGCCGCGGGCTGGAAGCCGGGCTGCTCCACGGATTATGACGCCGTCCTCCTGGCAAAGAATCTGGGCGTCACGACCGTCATCAACCTCACGAACATCGACTATGTCTATGACAGGGATCCGAAGAAGTACCACGGAGCCAAGCGAATCACGTCGGCGACGTGGGCGGACTTCCGCAAGATCGTGGGCGACAAGTGGGATCCGGGCCTCAACGCGCCCTTCGATCCTATCGCGAGCAAGCACGCGCAGGAGCTCGGCCTGAAGGTCATCATCGCCAACGGCAAGGACCTCGAGAACCTCCGCAGCATCCTCTCGGGTAAGCGGTTCAGAGGTACGGTGATCAAGGGATGAGGCAGGCTCTCCCGATCCTGTTCATCATCCTGCTCTGCGCCACAGCGGCCATCGCGCAGCCCGAAGTCTATTCTGTCGCGGACGCCACCCTGCAGGTCAGGCTCGGCTCGCAGGTGCGCCTCCTGCCGCGCGTGGACAACGCGCGCATCGATGAGGTCAACGTCTTCTTGCTCTTCGTGCCGCAGGAAGGGTACGGCCA
This sequence comes from uncultured Methanosarcinales archaeon, assembly GCA_964445485.1. Lineage (GTDB taxonomy): Archaea > Nanobdellota > Nanobdellia > Woesearchaeales > ARS49 > CAYUPS01. Next base: position 23,464 of record CAYUPS010000015.1, read on the forward strand.
ATCGGTGAGTTACGTGGACACCACGCCGCCGGCGCAGCGCACCAAGGACGCCGTGCACTTCAGCTGGATGAATCCGCAGGAGCGCACGCTCAGCTATGAGGTGCGGAGCAAGGTCCAGACGAGCAGCGTCCGGGCGAAAGTCTACACGCCTGTCGCGTATCCTGTCCTCATCACTGACATCCCCGACCAGTTCCGCAGGTACATCGACCCGACAGAGACGATCGACTCGGACGATTCCGAGATCAGGCGCGTCGCGGACAACCTCGCGCGGGGCGAGAGCGATCTCTGGAGCCTCACCAGCAAAGTCGCCATCTGGACGAGCCAGAGCGTCGCGTACAACCTCAGCACGCTCACGGCGGACGTGAGCGAGAAAGCCAGCTGGGTGCTCGAGAACAGGTACGGCGTGTGCGACGAGATCACATCGCTCTTCATCGCGCTCATGCGCGCGCTCGGCGTGCCGGCCCGCTTCGTCTCGGGCGTCGCGTTCACCGACTCGCCGCAGTTCCCCGCAGGGTGGGGCGCGCACGGGTGGGCGGAGGTCTACTTCCCCTTCTACGGCTGGGTGCCGTTCGACCCGACGTTCGGCCAGCTCGGCTGGATCGATCCGGGCCACATCGTGCTGCGCATCAGCGACGATCCGGCGACGCCCAGCACGCGCTTCGAGTGGCGCGGCAGGGACATGGACCTCGAGGCGGACCCGCTGAACATCACTGCGAGCATCGTCTCGCTCGGCCAGCGGGAGTCCTCTGTCGTGCATCTCGAGGCGGACCTCTTCCGCGACGATGTCGGGTTCGGCAGCGCGAATCTCGTGACGGTGAAGGTCACGAACCTGCGCGACTATTATGTCACGACGAAGGTGAGCCTCGCGAATGTCAACGAGATGGAAGCGCTCGACGGATGGGACCGGCAGGTCATCATCGAGCCCAAAGGCGTCGCGTACGCATCGTTCCGCATCCAGATCAAGAGCGGGCTCGACCCGAAGTTCCAGTATACTCTCCCGATCCTCGCATACACGCAGCGCAATGAGAGCGCGCGGACCCAGATCACCGCGACATCGGGCGGGCGGAAGTACTCGCTGATAGACGTCACGCGGGCAGAGTCGCTCAAGCGCGAGGAGGAGAGCAAGCAGTACTCGACGCAGGTGCGCCTCGCATGCATCCCCCTGCAGCGGGAGTTCTACGCGGATGAGACGGCGTCGGTCAACTGCACGCTGCAGAATCCCGGTGAGACGCCGCTGCGCGATGTGCAGGTGTGCCTGCGCGGCACGTGCAAATCACTGACTGCTCCGAAAGGCAGCACGGTGTCCGCCCTGCTGGACCTGTCGTATTTCAGCCCGGGCGTGCAGGAGTACACTGTCACGGCGAAGAACGACGAGATCTCCAAGAGCGCCACGTTCGAGGTGGACATGCTCGACAGGCCGGCGATCGGCATCATCGACGTGGCAGCGCCCGACGCGGCGGATTACGGCTCCACATTCAACATCAGCTTCACGCTCAACAGGACCTCTCACAGCACGCCTGAGGAGATCAGGGTCGTGGTGAGCCGCAAGGGCTGGCAGCAGGAGTTCACGCTCGACGGCATCGTCGGCAGGCAGCCGTTCGTCATCACGATGCACGGCTCGGACCTGGGGACGAGCGACAACCAGTTCAAGGTCGTGGCCTCCTGGAAAGACCTGCGCGGCAGGGGATACGGCGCAGAGCAGCGCTTCACCATCAAGATGGGCCGCATCAATGTCCTGCAGCGCTCGTGGGTTTTCGTGCGCGAGTTCGGCAGGAACCTGTGGGCCAACCTGAAATGGTGGGACTGAATGGGCGCGGTCCGCAGGTTCTTCAACGGGTCGCAGCCGCGCGAGGCCCTCTCATGGGCGTTCTATGACTGGGCGAACTCTGCGTACTATACCCTCATCGTGACGTTCGCGTACGCGATCTATTTCAACAGGGTCGTGGTCGGCGGCGCGGCAGGCGACTTCTGGTGGGGAGCTGTGCTGAGCGTCTCGGCGGTCGTCGGCGGGCTCCTGGCGCCGATTGTGGGCGCTGTCGCGGATTATGACGCGAGGCGCAAGCGCAAGTTCATCCTGTTCACGCTCGCGGCCATCGCGGGGACGGCGCTGCTGTACTTCAGCAAACCCGGGATGCTCGTGTATGCCGCCATCGTGTTCATGCTCACCAACATCGTCTACGAGATCGCGATCATCCTCTACGATTCGTTCCTTGTGCACATAGCGACGGATAAGACCGCAGGACGCATCTCGGGGCTCGGATGGGGCATGGGGTATGCGGGCGGCCTTGTCGCGATGGGACTGCTCTATCCGCTCTACGGCGGAGGGTACGAGAACGGGATGGACGGCCTGTATCGCCTCGTGTTCCCTCTCACCGCGCTCTACTATCTCGTCTTCGCCATCCCCGCGTTCCTGTGGATCCGCGAGCCTCCCGCGCCGAAGAAGCGGGGGTTGGGTCTCGGGGAGATGGCGCGCATCGGGCTCCGGCGCACCTGGGAGGGCATCCTGGAATTGCGCGAGCGCAGGGATTTATTGCGCTTCTTCATCGCGTTCTACCTGCTCAACAACGGCCTCGTCGCGGCGTTCTCGTTCGTGCCCATCTTCGCGTCGGCGACGCTGGGCATGAGCGTCTCCCAGATCAGCGTGTTCCTCGTCGTGATCCAGCTGGTGGGTTTCCCCTCGACGGCGTTCTTCGGCTGGCTCAGCGACCGGAAGGGGCGCAAGACCATCCTGCTGTGGGCGATCGCGGCGTGGGCGGGGATCATCCTCTCGCTCGTGCTGACGAGCTCGCATCAGGTCTTCTACGCGCTGGCGGTCGCGTGCGGGCTCGTCATCGGGTCGAGCCAGGCCGTCGCGCGCTCGTGGCTCAGCCGTCTCGTGCCGAAGGAGAAGCGGTCTGAGTTCTTCGGGTTCAACGGGTTCGCGACGAAAGTATCGGCGCCGACCGGCCTGCTCGTGTTCGGCATCGTCTCGAGCCTGTTCGCGAGCCAGCGGTTGGCCATGCTCACGCTGCTGCCGTTCTTCGCAGGGGCGTTCCTGCTGTTCCGCACGGTCCCGGAGAAATGAATCTGGTCAGTATGGGTTGCGCTTTTTCCAGAAGTCGGCAGGGTCGTCATCTTCCCAGTCAGTCGTGAGGCCGTCGAGCGGGTCGCGGCCGGCTTCGATGTTCTCGCGCATGCGCCGGGATTGGTCCA
>CAYUPS010000016.1:0-26137 GCA_964445485.1 uncultured Methanosarcinales archaeon
CTCGCCCTGCGCCCCCGAGACAGAGGCCGTGTTCGCGCTGTCGGAGAAAGGCGTCACGGACGCGAAGATATCCGCCGCGAAAGACGAGTGAGCGCGGCAGCTATTATTTTTTTTTTAAATTCCGATTCTACAACACGGTTCTCAGCAGCCCGTCTCGAAGCGTGAGGGGTGGCAGCTGCACTTGTAGGTCCAGGGCGGGCCGGAGCCGACGCCCACGCAGTTGCCGGTGCGGCACTCGCCGCCGTGCTGGCACACATCGCCGGGGTTCTTCTTCTGTCCGGGCGGCGCGGTGGAGGTCTGCGTCGTGGGGCACGGGCCGCCGACGTAGCGGAAGGGGTCGCAGCTGCAGCGGTACGTCCAAGGCGGGCCTTGGCCTTCGCCGACGCAGTTGCCTGTCTGGCACTCGCCGCCGTGGTTGCACAGCGCGCCCGCGGGTTTCTTGGCCGGTTGCGCGCTTGTCGTCGCTGTCGTCGGGCACCAGCTGAGCGGTGCCGCCTGCTTGCCGCGGGCTCTGTCGTTGTCAAAGGGGCACATCGTCGGGGTGACGGTGCCGGGCGGCATGTCGCAGGGGAGGGAGCAGATGATCTGGCCGCCGTTGTCGCACTTCTCGGCGCGCGCGTGCGGCGATCCCATGACGGTGAGGCAGAAGTTGTCGGCGGTGCCGGAGACTTCGCAGCTCACGAGCTTCTTGTTCTGCTGGTAGAAGTCGCACACGCGCTTGCCTTGGTAGGGGCCGATGCCTCCTTGCGCGGCGGGGCCTTCGCAGTTGACCGGGACCTCGGTCTGGACTTTCTTGAAGTACATGTTGAGGAAGGGGCGCACGGCGAAGAGCTTCAGGCGGCGCCAGAGCGTCAGGCCCTTGATCTCGACGTGGTTGTTGAGGATGAGGAAGGCGAGAGCGCCGGCTCTCGTCTCGGCGCCGAGCATGGCATCCATGGCGCATTCCTTGATCGTGCCCAGGTAGGTGGCGCCGCCGCTCTTGCGCTCGATGCTCTTGAGGACGCCGCCTTGGTTGGTGAAGAGCACGCTCTCGGTGCCGAGGCTGCGGACGATGTCGAGCTGGACGATCTCGTCACCGAACACGAGCTTGGCTGCGTCAGGCAGCGCGATGGGGCATTTCTGGGTCTGCTCGTTGAGCGAGGCGATCTCGTTGAGGAAGGCCTGCGTGTTGGGCGAGGTGAGCTCGAGCGAGCACTCCTGCGCCATGGCGGCGGCAGAGAGCATGATGATGGCGAAAACGAGAGTTAGAGCGGTTCTCATGGGGGCTCGATGCACGTCGTTATTTATAAAGCTTCCCGACGGGCAGAGGGTATATAAAGTGCATTTGCCTTGGTGATCGCATGAAGGTCCGCACCATCACGCCCCACATCCTGCACGTGACCTTCCCCACGCAGCGCGAGCTCGCCGCCACCTTCCTGCGCTTCGAAGAGCACTACGAATCGCCCAAGTTCCGCGGCCGCCGCTTCACCCTCGCCGAATTCAAGCGCTGGTACGCCAAGGAGCACGGCGCGTTCACGTACTACAAGGACTGGCCCGCCTTCAACATCCCCTCCAGCGTCCTCGAGCCGTTCTACAAAGGCCGCTTCGACCCCCTCAGCAGGCGCGAGAAGAGATTCCTCGACGCCTTCCGCAACCTCACCGGCCGCTTCTACATCATCGGCACCACAGAGAAGGCCAAGGAAGGCTTCGTCATGCACGAGACCGCCCACGGCCTCTATTATACAGACCCCTCCTACCGGGGCAAGGTCCTGCGCATCCTGCGCAAGACAGATCTCTCAGGCATCCGCAAATTCCTCCACTGCCACGGCTACCACCCCGCCGTCCACTGGGATGAATCGCACGCCTACCTGCTCACAGACATGCCTGAGATGCGGCGCTCCGGCGTGAAACTCGCGCCATTGCGCGACGCGCACAAGAAGCTCCACGCGCTCTACAAGAAACACACCCAACCTTATAAGTGACCGCGGCACGCCCGGGCGCGACCATGGCGTACCGCGAATTCGCCACCGACCGCGCCGACTACCTCCTCGAACTCACCTCTCACAGCCGCAAGAACCGGTACGCGACGGACATCTTCGCAGGCATCGACGCCCTCGTGATGGAGACCGGCGCGAGCACGCTCCAGACGCTCATCCGGACCTGCGATGATCCGGAATTCCGCGACACGTACCCCCACATCGCGCATGCGGTCAGCGCCGCCAAAGAGAAGCGCATTCCGCTCTTCGGCACCGACGTGCCCCTCACCGTCGAAGGCATGGTGCGGCACGAGCGGACAAACCTCCCGCCCATGGGCATCATGCGATGGGTGGCCTCAGCGTGGGCCATCGACGACGGCCCCATGCACCAAGACGACGCGGCATGGATCAGCCGCTGGACCCGCATCTTCCAAAGCCCCTGCGTCACCGGGCGCGATGCCATCAACGCGCGCAAGATCGAGCAGTGGGTCGCCCCCTACCTCCAAGAGATGCTCGACAAGGACCGGCCCCGCATCGGCATGACATTCGGCTACATGCATGTCGGCATCGAGCAGGACATCCTCAGACAGTCAAGGCGCGATCTCACTCTCTGGAACTGGCGCACGCTCAATTGGGGCGCATATGCCGGGTTTGATACGTCGCGCCTCGGCATCATCGACAAGGCAGTCTTTTCCCAGGACGCATGGCGCCACACCAGCTACACGACCAACCTCTTTCCCTGAACTATACGTTCGCGCGCACAAAACTATTTGAAGCGGACGGCGCGACCGCCCCCGCATGACGAGCATCGACGACATCTTCAGGCCGTACGCCAGATCATACGAGCCGATCATCGCCGCTGCCAGGGGCATGAGCGCAGGCAACCTGTACATGATCGGCGGCGCGGTCTACAGATCCCTCGCCAACGCATTGCACGGCAGCCCGTTGCCCTCGCTCAAGGACCACGACTTCGTCGCCGACACCCTGCTCCCCGTGCCTGACGGCTGGACTGCGATCACCAACAGCTGCGGCGGCACCAAGATCACCGCCCCCTACGCCTTCGACATCTACCACTTCGGCCAAGACTTCCAGCTCGAACACTTGAAATTGCCGCTCACCATCGACAGCTATCTCCGGAGCGTCCCCATCACCACCCAGAGCATCGCCTATGATGTGCAGCGGCAGACGATCATCGGCCCCGTCGGCATCGACAGCATCACCCACGGCCTCGTCGCCGTCAACAACCCCATCACGTTCGAGCTCCGCAGGGCGCGCCACATGCCCAAGCTCATCACGCTCGCCCACGAACTCGGCTTCCGCGTCCAGATGCCGTATTCTCCGCAACAATAAACTCATACGACTGCAGAACGACGCACGAGTGCTCGGCAGATCAGCATCTTCAAGCCGGGAAACGAGTCTATTCGCCTTCTTTTCTTTCTCTTTTTTGGGAAAATGTTATATACCCTCGCCCCGTGCACAAATCCGTGGATTACCTGACCCTCCGCGCATCCGCCGATTCCCGCGGCGTCCTCGCAAAGACCCCGGGATACTACATCCTGACGACCGTCGTGCTCATCACCCTGATGAGCGTCGCCTGGTTCGCCTTCTACGCGCTCGAGTCCACCGCAGCACGCATGCTCCTGCTCTTCGCGATGGGCATCCTCGGCGTGCACTTCGGCTTCCTCGGCCACGACGCCGGACACCGCGCGATCTCCCGACGCCAACGCATCAACAACATCCTCGGCGCCTTCGGCATGACATTCATCAACGGCGTCTCCTTCTCCTACTGGAACCGCAACCACAACGCCCATCACAAAGACCCCAACTTCGACCCCGGCGACCCCGACATCGATTATCTCATCTCCTTCAACGAGGAGCAGGTGCGAAAGCGCGGCCGCATCCTCCGCGCCCTCACCCCCTACCAGGCATTCTACTTCGTGCCCATACAGTCCCTCACCGCCTTCAGCATGCTCTTCAACTCCGTCCGCCACCTCATCAAGCGTGTGCGGGGCGCCACGCTCCCCATCGAATCACTCCTGCTCGTGTGCCACGTGTGCCTGTGGGTCGTCGCGCCATGCCTCTACCTCGGCCTCGGCTACGGCCTGCTCTTCTACGCATTCACCGGCGTCGTGCGCGGCCTGTACTTCTCCCTCGTGTTCGTGCCCAACCACGTCGGCATGCCCACCTTCAAGCCGCACGCGCAGATGTCCTACGTCGAGAAACAGGTCATCACGGCGCGCAACATCACCCCCTCCTGGTTCAAGGACTGGCTCTTCGGCGGCCTCAACTACCAGATCGAGCACCACCTCTTCCCCAGCATCTCCCGCAAGAACCTGCGCCCGTGCACGTCGATCGTGCGCGAATTCTGCGCCAAGCACAAACTCCACTACGAGAACGTCGGCTTCTTCCGATGCTACGCGAACGTCTTCTCGCACCTGCACCGCGTCGGCAGGCTCGCGCGCCTCACTTCTTCGTCATGAGCGTGCGCCACTCCGGCACGCCGTCCATATCCGTCTTGAATCTCTTCGCGCCCTCCGCGGTCTTCGCATGGCCCGGCAGCGCCTCGATGATGGACTTGGGCGCCGTGATGCACTCCGCGCCCGCGAGCGCGCATTCGTAGAACTGCTGCGGCGTGCGGATGGACGCCGCGAGAATGTACGGACGATTCGGGAACGCGGCATACAACTGCCTGATCTTCTTCACCAGATCGACACCTGAGCGGATCCCCTCATCGGCGCAGTCATGCTTGCCTTCAGCGGGATAATACGGGTTCTTCTTGATATCCTCCCTGAGCCCGCCCCACCCGTTGAGGCTCTTGTCGAGGATCGTCTTCAGATAATCATCAGTGCGGCCGCAGAACGGGCTCACATAGGCGGCTCCCGCCTTGTGCGCAAGGAGCGCCTGCTGCACCGTGAACACCAGCGTCACATTCACGGGGATGCTGAGCATGCTCAGCTGCTTGATCGCCCTGACGCCGTCATACCCCGAGATGTTCGCGCCATCATGCGCGGGATTGATCGGCACCTTGATGACCACGTTCCCATGATCCTTGAACAGGTCATACAGCGCTTCGCCCTGCGTGACCATCGTGTCCGCAGCCGCGCAATCGACCTCGAGCGACACGGGCGTGCCGCCGGCCGCGGTGAGGATGTCCCGGACGTACGCTTCCAGATCCGCTGCGCCCACCGCTCCGCTAGCGCGTTTTGCGAGCGCCTGCTTGATCAGCGTCGGATTCGTCGTCACGCCGTCGAGGACACCCCACCCGGCCACTGCTTTAATCTCGTCGATGTCCGCTGAGTCGAGGAATATTTTCGTCATGCGCCCGGCCGAGGCGATGGCGTTCTAATACGTTTCGGTGCCCACAGATAGCTTTAAATACGGTCCGTCGCTCTGCCGACGAAGCCTGCACTAACCTGCCGGCGCAAGTTGATAAACACAAGGAAGTGACATACATATGTTTGGTAACAGAGAAGGCAGAGGAGGCCGCGGTGGCGGCTTCAGTGGTGGCGGCTTTGGCGGTGGCGGCGGCGACGATTTCCGCGCTCCCCCGGTCAAGGTCGGCGATGAGTTCAATGTCGTCATCGAAGCGGTCGGCGCCAAAGGCGACGGTCTCGCCAAGAAGGACGGTTTCGTTCTCTTCGTCCCCAACGTCAAAGAAGGCCAGAACGTCCGCATCCGCGTGACGAAGGTTCTCCGCAAGGTCGGCTTCGCTGAAGTGATCGGCGAAGGCGGCAGCAAGGACGCTGCACCCGCAGCCGCACCTGCAGACGAGGAACCCGAGGCTGCCGAAGAAGAGTCCGAAGGATCCAGCGAGGATTCCGAGGACTTCGGCGAAGACGAGTAAGCCCAACCCGCAGATATTCTTTTATTTTCTTCCATCTTTTCTCCCACACCATGAGAGTGTTCATCGCGATCGACATGCCTGAATCGGTGAGCGCCCACCTGCGAACATTGCAGTCGCAGATCAAAGGCGCGCGCTGCACCCTCCCCTCCCATTTCCATCTCACGCTGCGCTTCCTCGGCGACATCGACGAGCAAGACCTGCCGGGCATCAAGGAACGCCTCGCGCTCGTCAAGTTCGGTGCGTTCGACGCGCGCGTACGCGGCATCGGCACGTTTCCCGGCGGCGCCCGCGTGAGCATCATCTGGGCGGGGCTCGAACCCGCGGACCTCCTCGGCGCGCTGCAAAAATCCATCAGCAGGGCCCTGGTCGGCATCGGGGCGCCAGAAGACTTCCCCTTCGCGCCGCACATCACGCTCGCCCGCGTCAAGACAGCCGAAGACAAAAGCGCGCTCTTTTCCAGCATCCGCGCCATGCGCGCAGAGCCGCTCACGTTCCGCGTCGACCGGTTCCGCCTCTACGAGAGCACGCTCACGCCCGACGGCCCAGCATACAAGAGCCTCGCGACATTCACCGCTCAGAACCCATAGAGCGCCGAGAACTTCTCCGTCAGATACGCGATGTACTCATCGGACCGCGGCTCGCTGCCTGTCGCCCGCCGCACAAGCTCATCCGTCGGATACTTGCGGCCGTGCGCATGGATGTTCCTGCGCAGCCACGCGAGCATCGACGAGAAATCACCCCTCTCGAAACGCGACTCGAGATCGGGCATGTCCTTCTTCGCCTTGGCGTACAGCTGCGCCGCGATCATGCTGCCCATCGAATACGTCGGGAAATAGCCGAAGAGCCCGCATGACCAGTGCACATCCTGCAAGACCCCCTGCGCGTCATCGGCCGGCGTGATGCCGAGCAATTCCTGCATCTTCGCATTCCATGCCGCAGGCAGATCCCTGACCGCGAGCCTCCCGCCGATAAGCTCCTTCTCCAGCTCGAACCGCAGGATGATATGCAGGTTGTACGTCGCCTCGTCCGCATTGACCCGGATGAGCCCAGGCTTGACGACGTTCATCGCTCGCACCGCGGTATCGAGACCGAGGCCTGCGAGCGCCGGCGCGTACGCCTTCTGCATGATCGGTAAGAAATGCTTCCAGAACGGCCGCGCCCGCCCCACATGGTTCTCCCACAGGCGCGACTGCGACTCGTGGATGCTCAGGGACCCCGCGGAGCACAGCGGCGTCCCGTAATGCTCCTCCGGCAAGCCCTGCTCATACATCGCATGCCCCGACTCGTGGATCGTGGAGAGCAAACTCTTGACGGGCCCGTCGGTGAAGCGCGTCGTGATGCGCACATCGCCCGCGTCCGTCGTGAAGGGGTGCGCCGAGATGTCCAGCCTGCCCTTGCTGAAGTCATACCCGATCGCTCCGGCTACCTTCTTGTTGAATGCGAGCTGCACATCATCGGGGATGTCCGCGCGCAGGACCTTCGTGTCCGGCTGCGGCATCATACTGATGCGCTTGATCAGCGGCACCAGCGCATCGCGGATGTCGCGCAGGTTCGCCGACGCCTGTGCAAGAGGCATGTGCGCTTCATAGTCCTGGAACAGCACTTCATACGGATCCGCGGCGGGATCGATGGCCTTCGCGTACTGCCTCTTGAGATCGACAATCCTCTCCAAGTACGGCGCGAAGAGTGAGAAATCGCTCTTCGCTTTCGCATCGATCCACACGACCTGCGCCTTCGACTCCACGCGAGCGAGCTCTTCCACCAACGACTGCGGCACCTTCACCGCACGCTCATAATCCCGCTTGACTTCGCGCACGACCGCCCGCTGGTCCTCATCCAAGACAGCAGTCTCGAGCTTCTTCAGCAGCGTCCCGATGCGTTTTGACGTGAACAATTCATGCCCGAGCGATGCGACCACGCTGCTCTGCTCCGCGCGATGGTCAGCGCCGCCCGCAGGCATCATGACCTCCTGGTCCCAGCTCAGCAGGCCACCGACGCTGCCGAGAATGTGCGGTGCCCGGATGCGCTTGATGAGCTCAGTATAGTGCTTGTTGGTCGCCATGCACGCGGGCACAGTCGCCCCGCATAAAAAGCTGTCGACCCCCAATAGCTTTATAAGCGGCCTATGAATCTGCCGACGCTAGAGCCAAACGTACCCGTCCAGCTCGGATGGGACACAAGGCCGCGTGAGGCAAGAGAAACCGCGGCGGAGACAACGCAGAATGGAACAGCAGCAGAACCTCCTCGTCGCCCAGGAGACATACCTCAAGTCGGGCATCCACATCGGCAACAAATTCCGCACCAAGTACATGGAGCCGTTCATCTACAAGACGCGTCCGGACGGACTGTCAGTGCTCAACCTGCAGAAGATCGACGAGCGCATCCGCGTCGCCGCCAACCTGCTCGGCCACTACGACCCGCAGGACATCATCGTCGTCAGCAGGCGTGAGAACGGCTGGAAAGCAGTCCGCGCGTTCGGCAGGCACACAGGCTGCCGCACCTTCGCCGGCCGCTACCCGCCGGGAATCCTCACGAACCCCGCGCAGGAGGACTTCATCGAGGCGAAGATGATGCTCGTCACCGACTCGGGTCCGGACCGCAACGCGATCAACGACGCGCAGACCCTCGGCCTGCCCGTCGTCGCTCTGTGCGACACGAACAACCAAGCCAACGACATCGACCTTGTGATCCCCGCGAACAACAAGGGCAAGAAGTCGCTCGGCCTGTTCTTCTACATCCTCTCACGCGAGTACCTCCGCAGGCGCGGACTGCTCGGCGAGAACGAGGAGCCGAAGTTCAGCCTCGAAGAGTTCACCGAAGAGTGAATCTTTTTTTTATTTCTTTTTCTTCTTGTATTCTTCGTCGAGCGCGACAATCGCCTGGTAGGCGAGCTCTTTCGATATGGCATTCGTGCCTGCGACGATGCTCTCGAGATCGACGGTCGCGCGCTTGGCGGATCGTGCCTGCACGTCGATGCGGAGCGAGGAGGGTGTCTGGTAGGTGGTCACGAGGGATCTGCTGTAGCGGTATGTCCTGCGCCCCTGCCGTCTGCGCGGGTCGGGCCTCTCGGCCGCGGCGCAGCTGAGATACAGCGGCACGCTCCGGTATGCGAGGGTGTCGCTCGCGTAGGTGCGGGTCTCGGTGTGCATGCGTGTTCGCCTCAGATCTCCCTGGCGACGCCTTCGAATTTCAGCGTTGGTTTGGGCAGCGCGCTCGCGCTGCTCGCGATCGTGCGTATGCCCTCCTGCGTTATCTCGACGAGCAATTCCTGCTCGATCGGGCGCGAGCGGTGCTTTCTCAGCACAATGCGCCGCTTCTGCTGATGCAGCGGCTGCAATTCCAAGAGGCATTTCGACGTGTACTTGACCATGTCGCCGCCGACGAGATTCACCTGGCCGGGGCGGTCGAAGACAGCGTACACCTGATTGGAGACGAGGACGGGGATGAGGTTCTTGCGCGCGATCTCATTCAGATAGCCCATCTGCAGCCCTAGATCCCTGTTGAATTCGTGCGAGCCTTCATCGCCGATGACGCGCTCCAACCGATACAGCATGCCGATGGTGTCCACGATGATGAGGCCGATCTTGTCGTTGATGAGCGCGCGCAGTTTCTCGAATGTGGCCCGCTGCTCCTCGAACGTCGTCGGCGTCAGGAACAGCGTGTTGTCCAATATCTGCTGGTGGTCGGGTGTCAGCTGGCGCAGGCGCTCGAGGGAAAAGCCGCCTTCCGTATCGACATAGATGACCTTCTTGCCCGCTTTGACGGCGGCGATCGCCGCGAGCATCACTAAATTCGTCTTGCCGGAGCCCGCCGGGCCGTAGACTGTCGTGACAGCATCCTCTTCGTACCCGCCGCCCAGCATGGCGTCGAGTTCGGGAATGCCGCTGGTGATGCGAGAGACCATGGCTGCTGCCCCGAGAACACCGCTTAAATAGTTTTGTGCCTGACGGCCGGAATTACGAGAGATACGCTGCGCGGGGCGGCGCGATCTCGCCCCTCGCGAGGCGCTCGATGTCCTTCACCATATCCTCGACGCACGCCTCCACGACCCGCTTCCCTTTCGCCGCGGTCGCGCGTGTCGGATCCCCCCACGCGCCGGACTCTGAATAGACCCCTCTCTTGCGGGGATCCCTCGTCAGCGGCCCCGGCCCATCCGACGCCTCTTCCGGCACGGCGAAATCCATGCGCACGGTGTTCGGCGCGATGTGCAGCATCATCGACGTCTCGATCTCGTCGGCATGCGTGCCCACGCGCTGCGTTCTGACCGCCTCGCGCGCCGCCCGGCCGCACGCGCGCAGGTCAGTGTAGTCCATCACGATGTCTTCCTTCGCCAACGCCTGGCGCGCAGGCTCGAGCGACCAATTCGTGCTGATCCCTGTGTTGAGCGCATAGCATGCTCTCGCGCCGTGCCTCGCGAGCGAGCGGCAGATATCCTCGATCGTCCCCTGGAACACCTCCTGCCGGATATGCACCGATCCCGGATACTCGACGAACGCGGGATAATAGCCGTAGGTGACCGGAGGCACGGCCACGACAGGGCAGCGCTGCACCACGCGGCGCGTGAAATACCTCGCCAGAAGCAGGTCATTGTTGAGCTGCAGATGCAGGCCGTGCTCCTTCATCGCGGCGCCTATGGGGATCACCGCGAGCGGCCGCCCGCGTATCGCCGCTTCCGCCTGCGCCCATGTCAAACGCTCCAGATACACTCCTTTGCGGGCCATGCGCGAGGAGTCCTGCGTCGCTTCTTAACGCTTTCGCGCGACAATATTTATAAGGCCCTCCGATAGACATTCTCCTGCCTATGGATGACCGCACCGCGCGACGCTGGCTCTGGCTCGTCTTCCTCATCGTCCTCGCCGGCAGGCTCGTCATCGCGCTCTCCGTCACGCACTTCAGCTCCGACGAAGCATACTTCCACCTCCGCCAGGCAGACCATATCCTCCAGACGGGCCTGCCGCTCTTCGACGACCCCCTCTCCTGGTCGGGCAAGTCGCAGGTCTTCCTGCCCATCTGGGACTACCTCCTCGCCGGCGCGGGATGGCTCGTCGGCCTCGACGCGGCCGCGAAGATACTCCCGAACATCTTCGCCGCGCTGCTCATCCCTCTCGTGTACGCTGTCGCGCGCCGCCGCGCCTCATCCATCAGCGCCCTCATCGCCGCCCTCATCGCAGGCGCCATCCCCGTCTTCGTCGCCAAGACGGTCAACCACGCATCGCCCGTCCCCGCCGCATTCGCCCTGCTCCTCACAGTCCTCTACGCGTTCTCCCGCGCCACCGAACCCCGCTGGGCATTCATCTACACCGCGGGCATCGTCCTCTTCACATTCTTCCACCCCCTCGTGTACCTGCTCGTGCTCGGTCTCGGCCTCTATCTCATCCTGCTCCTCGCGCAGGACCTGCGGCACGAGCGCGTCGAGACAGAGCTGTCGCTCTTCACCATCTTCTTCGTCCTCTGGGGAGGCCTGCTCGTGTACAAGAGCGTCCTGCTCTTCCACGGCCCCAGCATGATCTGGCAGAACCTCCCCCGCGGCCTGCTCATCAATTACTTCGCTGACGTGAGCGTCACCGAAGCGCTCTTCCTCATCGGCATCATCCCTGTCGCAGTCGGCCTCTTCGTCGTCTACCGCCACCTCTTCCTCGACCGGCGCCGTGACTTCTACCTCGCCGTCAGCTTCACCCTCACCGCGGGCGTGCTCCTGTGGCTCAAGCTCGTCCCGCTCGACATAGGTCTGAGCCTCCTCGGCATCCTCCTCGCGCTGCTGTGCGCGCGCGGCGCCGAGCACCTCGACAGCTTCATCACCGCCACGCGCCTCCGTCCCTGGCGCTCGGCCCTCATCGCAGGTGCCCTGCTCCTGATCATCGCCACCTCCGCATGGCCTTCGTGGACGGCGGCCGAGAACGAGCTGCGCCTCGGCGTGAGCGCGGACCATATCAGCGCCCTGCGCTGGATCGCCCAGAACACGCCGCCATCCTCCCGCATCATCGCGGCGCCCTCGGAAGGATTCCTCATCAGCGCCGTCGCGCACCGCCACAACGCCATCGACCGCAACCTCTTTTTGCGCAACGACGTCGAGCAGCGCTTCGAGGACCTGCGCCGGCTCTACGTGACCTCCTTCGAGACAGAGGCTGTCGGCATCCTCGACAAGCTCGATGCGGACTACATCATCCTCTCGCCCCGCTCCAAGAGGGTATTCCAATCCCCCTCGCTCAAGTACGTCGACAAGGAAGGAGGATGCATCAGGCCCGTCTACGAGACCGAGACAGTCAGCATCCTCATGCGCAAAAGCCCCTGCAGGGTGAGGCTCCAATGAGACGCACGCCCTGGTGGCTCTGGACGCTCATCATCTTCATCGCGCTCATGCCGCTGCTCATCCACGGGCTGCGGTGGTTCGACGGCAACCCGCTGCCGCCCGGCGACCTCCCCTACTACCACAGCCGGATCGCGTCAGAGATCCTCGCGGGCAACATCGCAGGGCCCGACCCGCTCCTGCCCGCCCGCACGCCGCTGCGCACGCCGCTGCACTTCTTCCTCGCCATCTTCCATCTCGCGCTCCCGCCGCTCGCCGCCATGCTCACCCTCCCCTGGCTGTGCGGCCTCGCCATCCTCCTCCTGCTCAACGCAGTCCTCGTCCGGCTCGGCGTCTCCGAGACGTCGCGCGCGGCAGTCCTCCTCGTGCTCGGTTTCTCTCCCGCATTCCTCTCCATGGCGGTCTTGGCCGAGCCCGCGGGCCTCGCGCTCGCGTTGCTCCTCGGCGGCACGTACTGCCTGCTCGGCGGCAAGCGGCGCGTGCTCGGCGCCGCGCTGCTCCTGATGTGCGCGTCCTTCGGCATCACCGAAGGCCTGCTCGCCATCCTCGTGCCGCTGATACTCCTGCGCGGCAGGGGTGGACAGCTCCCTCTCTGGCCTCTTGGCGGCGCGGCGGCCATGCTCCTCGTCCGGCTCGCGCAGTACTGGACATCTGAGATCCCCTCGTTCCTCCCCGGCGCTGGCATCGCGCACCACTTCAGCGACTTCGGCGGGCTGTGGGGCATCCCGCTCTTCACGTTCTGCCTCGCGCTCGTCGGCGCGCTCCACTACTGGCGCTCGACCGACCGTCGCGGCACCAAGGCCGCGGGCGTCGCCGTCGCGCTCGCAGGCATGCTCTACCCGTCCTTCACCGTGTACGCGACGCCTATCATCGCGACGTTCGCCGGCGCGTATCTCGCGCATTCGCTGACGAGCAACTGGTCGCTGCCCGATGTCAAGCGCATGTTCTTCATCGTCGCCGTGTGCGGCATCGCGTTCGCCGGCCTCTCGCACGCGCTCAACCTCTCCAAGCTCCAGCCGGTGCCCGCGCTCGCCGACGGCCTCATCCCGCTCAGGTCGTTGCCGCCCGAGCACGGCGCGGTCTTCAGCCATCCGCGCAACGGCGCGTGGATCGCGTTCTTCGCCAATCGCGAGATCATGCTCGACAATCAGTATGAGGAAGTCGCGGGCGTCAACCGGCGCTATGCTGACACGCAGGCAGCGCTGTACTCGACCGACCTGCGCCGGACCACCGACATCCTCGATGAATACGGCGTCACGTTCGTGCTCATCACGCGCGAGATGGAGCAGGGCGGCGTGTGGACGCGGCCCGATCAGGGGCTTCTCTTCCTCCTGCAGAGCAACGAAACCTTTAAAAGAGGCTCTTCGACAGGTTTCACCAGCGCCTGGCAATATATAGGGCGCCCTGACGGCTCGCCATGATCCAAGAACTCCTCTGGGGCATCTCTTTCATCGGCCTGTGGCTCACGCTCACCTGGCTCAACTTCCTCCACCTGCCCCGCGAGACTCTCCGCAAGACCTCCCGCCTCCCCACAGCGACCATCGTCATGCCCTGCTACAACAGGGAGAGCACGCTCGAGAAGACGGTCAGGTCCCTCATGGCCCTCGACTATCCCGCCGAGAAAGTCCAGCTCATCATCGTCGACGACGGCAGCACCGACGGCACCGCCGCGCTCGCCAGATCGCTCCAGAAGGAATTCCCCCGCCTCGAGATCATCCGCCAAGCCAACGGCGGCAAGGACGCAGCCCTCAACACCGGCCTCAACGCGGCGAGAGGCGAATTCTTCGCCTGCGTCGACTCCGACACGCGCGTCGAGCCGCAATCCCTGCGCGCCATCGTCTCGCACTTCGATGACAAGAAGATCGGCGCCGTCATCAGCGTCATCAAGGTCGACGATCCCTGCAACACCTACGAGCACATCCAGCGCGTCGAATACATCTTCAGCAACCTCGTCCGGCGCATCATGAGCGCCATCGACACCCTCTTCGTCACACCAGGCGCGCTCAGCGCGTACCGCACCCAGCTCATCAAGGACCTCGGCGGATTCGGCGGCGGCGGGCTCACCGAGGACCTCGAGATCGCGCTGCGCCTGCGCAAGAACGGCTACCGCGTCGTCATGGAGACCGATGCAGTCACGCACACCAAAGTCCCGTGCACGTTCCACACCCTCTACCGCCAGCGCATCCGCTGGTTCCGCGGCTTCATGTTCAACCACTGGAAGTACCGCGCCATGCTCTTCAACCCCCGCTTCGGCCTCTTCGGCATGTTCCAATACCCCCTCAACATCGCCGGCGTCCTACTGCTCCTCCTCACCCTCTCGCTCGTCGGATACGGCATGGCCGCGGACACATACCAGTTCGTCTACCGCAGCATCACCATCCCCGGCTACTTCATGAATCACGTCCTCGAGACGCCCACGCTGCGCGAGCTGTTCCTCGGCCAGAACGCCCAGATCGTCCTGCCCCTCATCGCATCCCTCATCCTCGGCCTCTACCTCATGTACGTGGCCCACCGCGAACTGCGCGAGCGCGTCCTCCCCTACGTCCACTTCATCTGGATCTACATGCTCGTCTTCCCTTACGTCACCGGCTTGCACTGGTTCAGCGCGCTCTACAAAGAGATCAAGAGGTCCAAGCGCACATGGTGAAAGTCCAGCTCATGACCGCCACCGGCCTGCTCGTCGCGCTCGTCTTCGTCTTCGGCGTCATCGTCGGCAACATGTACGCCTCCTCCACCAGCACGCACGTCATCCGCCTCCTCCAGGCAAGCGAGCTCAACACGGAATCATTCATCATCGAGCAGGAACTCCTCGAAGCGCACGGCGCAGGATGCGATCTCGCGCAGGCCCGCCTCGGCACGCTCTCGCACGAGCTGTGGCAGCTCGGCAAGCTCCTCGACACGCCGTCGGCCAAATCCGACCTCGGCGAAGAGAAGTACGGCTACCTCAAGCGCAAATTCCACCTCCAGCAGATCCGCACCTACCTCCTCTACCTCAGGCTGCACGATAGGTGCGGCGCGCAATCGAACGTCGCCCTCTTCTTCTACAGCCAGAGCGACCCGTCATCCCGCGAGCAGGGCGCCGCGCTCGACCGCCTCGTCGCCACCCACAACGTGACAGTCTTCGCCATCGAAGCGAACTACAGCGGCGAACTGCGCTTCCTCGAGGACTACTACAACGTCACCGGCACCCCCGCGGTCGTCCTCAATTTCGGCCATGCTCAGATGGGCTTCCAGGCCTATGAATCCCTCGAGCGCGAGCTCGCAAAGATTTAAAAGCGCCCCGCGCCGTTCCGACGCCATGCGCTCGTCCCGCGTCATCCTCCTCTCGTTCTTCCTGACCGTCCTCATCTTCGCCACAGGCATCCTCATCAACTACGGCCTGGATTTCCTGCGCCTCGACGCCATCGCCGGCACCATGACCGACCACGAGATCGACGCCGCAGGATACCGCCTCCAGGAAGCGTTCGCGGACATGGTGGGGGGCGACCGCTGCTCCATCATGGAACAGCGCATCGCGCAGCTCAAGAGCGAGATCCAGGATGTCGGGCGCGAACTCGGCTCCTACAGCGGCTTCTCGTTCTTCAAGAAGAAAGACTTCGACTACCTCAAACGCAAGTACTTCCTCCTCGAGATGCAATTCTACACCCTGCTCGAGTCGCTCAACAAGGACTGCCACGAACCATACATGCCCATCCTGTTCTTCTACAGGATCGACGACCCCGTCAGCGAACGCCAAGGCTACACCCTCGAGGACCTCTCCAAGGCATACGAGCGCAACGTCGTCGTCCTCTCCTTCGACAAGGACTACGAGGACGAGCCTCTGGTCGGCCTCCTCCGCCAGCGCTTCGGCATCGACACCGCGCCGACCATCATCATCAACGGCGAGAAACGCGAAGGCGAGATGTTCCTCGGCGAGCTCAACGCCACAGTCCTGCGCTGGCTCCGCAGGGCCGACCAGGCCGCGCGCGACCACGACTTCACCTACACACCGATCTCCGCAGGCATCGATCCGGCAGAACTCGACGCGGGTCTCGCGGCGGCCTTCCCGAACGCGACGTCGTTCGCCAAAGGCGACATCCTGCTCGTGCGCGGCAGGCTCGCTGGCAACGCATCGCTCATCTGCGCCGCCCTCGAGCATTATGACGAAGCCGCACGGACCGCGCAGACGGGCGAGGAGCGCGCGCTCCTCCATGAGACAGTCGCCTCCCTCGGCTGCGGCCGCAACATTCCCGCATGGCTCCGCATGGCAGCGGAGGAGTGGCGCGCCATCAACGCGTCATGGCGCGCCGACGCGCTCGGCGCCCTCGCAGACGGCAGATTCCTCCCCTCGATCGAGCCTCTCCGCATCGAGCCGAACCTAAACATCGCCGGCGATGGCGTGACCCTCGGCGGCAGCACGCTCATGATACGCCCTGGCGATTCAGTCATCAGCCAAGTCGACCGCGTCACGCGCGACTGGCTCGGGGAGCAATTGCCCCAGGACCCCGACGACGGACAGATACTCACCACCTTCTCCGAACGCCTCCGCTACAATGAGACGGAACTGCGCGCCGACATCGGCTGGCACGAAGGCGCCATCATGCGCGACCTCGCCGCGCTCGGCGCGAGCACCGCCACAGCAGTAGGCACCATGGCCGTGCGCGATGCGGACGGAGGCTGGTACGCACCGGACGAGACAGGCGTCTTCCGCTTCGAAGTGCCGCTCGACAAGGTCCTCTACCCGACCACTCGCTTCCTGCGCGAGGACGTCGCCATCATCATCGACACGCACGGCATCAACATGCTTGTCGAGCAGTCATTGCGCAATCAGGCTGACGTCGTCATCGGCTGCTGCGACCATCCGGGCAAGATCGCCGCTGCCGCGTATCTGAGCGAGCGCAATGTCTCTGTCATCTGCCCGCCGGACAAGTTCGCATACCTCGCGCTCGGCAACGGCGCAGACCTGTACCCCTCGCCCCCCATGCGCGTCGAGAACGGAACGGCGATATTCGGCGGCAGGCCGATCAGCCTCGCGCGGGGAGAGAAGGTCGTCGCGGTCAACGCGACATCCCTGCCCTACGCGCTCTGGTACTACCAGACGCCCGCTGCGTACTTCAGCACGCTCGGCCCCGCCGCCGGCCTGAGCGTCACGTACGTGACGATAGATGGGTTCGGCCAGCTCTCGAACGTGACCCGCGTGGCAGACCGCCTCGGCGCGGACGTCATCGGGGTCCGCGTGTTCAATTCCCAGGACTACAACGATGTCGCGGCGTGGCTGCGCAAGGATGCGTCCCGCCGCGCCGTGCTCTTCCACAGCGCGCCTTACCCCTACGGGAAACTGCTCTTTAGGGACTTCCCGGCCCAGACGACGTTCGGCGACGTGAACCCTATCATCGGTTGACATGCGCTCAGACACTCTCCGCCGGCACTGGCTCCTCCTTATCCTCTTCGCCGCAGCGTTTGCGTGGCGCATCGTCGGTCTCTTCGACGCGCATGAAATCTGGTGGGATGCGGGCGTCTACATCGGCATGGGCAAGTGGATATGGTCCGCCGGCACCGCGGGGCTGTGGGAGCACATCCGCCCGCCAGGATTGCCTATCCTCCTCGGCATGGTGTGGATGCTGGGTCTCGATCCCGTCTTCTGGGGCAGGCTGGTCGAGGTCGCCTTCAGCATGGGCGCCGGCGCGCTCATCTACCTGCTCTGCAGGGAGTGGTTCGGTGAGAGGCCTGCGCTCCTGGCCGCGACGCTCTGGCTCTTCTCGCCGATCGTCGGCTACATGGGGTTCCATCACTACACAGAGATTCCCGCCGCGTTTTTCGCCGTGCTCGCGATACTTTTCGCGCTGAGAGGCAGACCGTTCTGGGCAGGCATGTGCATCGGCGCGGCGTTCCTGATGAAATTCCCTGCGGGCATGTTCCTCCTGCCCGTTCTCGCCGTTTTCGCATTGCGCAAGGAATGGATGCGCGTCGTCGCCGCTCTCGCGGGCTTCCTCGCGCCCGTCGGCCCGTTCCTCGCCGCGAACGCAGGCTATGCTGGCTCGATGCTCGGTCCGCTGAGCGACGCGAGCGCAGTCATCCGCGACGTGCTCGGATGCAATGTCTTGCGCGCCGAGCCATGGTGGCATTACTTCTCAGTCCTGCTCACATCGGAAGCGTGGGGCGTGCATGCGCTCGCGCTGCTCGGCATCATCACGGTGTGGCGGATGGGCTGGCGGCGCGCGCTCGTGCCGCTCCTGTGCGCGGCGCTGCCGCTCGCGTATCATATCCACCTCCCCTGCAGGGAGTACCGCTACCTGGTCCTGTTCCTGCCGTTCGCGTGCATGCTCACCGCTGCAGGCATCGCGCGTGCCGTTGATTCGCTCGAGCGTATCGTGCGCAGGCGCAAGGGCGCGGCGATCGCCAAGAGGGTGTTCCCGATAGCCGCGCTCCTGCTCCTGTGGTTCGCCGCGCATGTCACGACGAGATTCTATCTGGGCAACGAGCAGCCGGTGCATCCTGCGGGGGCGTCCGGATACTTCGGGTATCTCGCCGGCAAGAGCGCGGCGGGCGAGGTGTGGACGTCCAACCCGACTGTCGCGGCCTACACCGACGCCGTCCTGCACAAGATCTACTATCCTGTCTACCACAGGGGCGAGTCGACCCGTTTCGCCGCGTATTTGCGCGAGCATCCGGAGCGCATCGGCGCAGTGTTCCTTGACAATTGCGGCGGCGGACTGATATGCGCGGAGGGCGATACGCGGTGCGCAGCGGAGACGCAGGACATCATCGACACACTGACTGACAGGTTCGCGCTCGTGTACGATGCGCAGTTCGGCAGGTGCTGGTACAAGGTGTTCGAGAAGCCTACTTCTTGACTTTGATGATGTCGCCGATTGTCAGCGGCCCCGTCTTCTCGCCCTTGAGCATGGCGCCCGCTTCCTCGTCCTTTTCGATGAGCCGCACGCGCAGGATGTGTTCGAAGCGGCGCGCGATGTCGATCGGCGGTTCGTACTCGCCGGCTTCCATCTTGCTCACGGCGGTCTCGCGCTCTGCGAGCTTTGCCGCGAATTCTTTCTGTGTCAGGCCGAGCTTCTGTCGCGCCTGCTGGATGCGGCTGGAGAAGTCATCGACAAGGCGTTCGACGATTTCGGGCGCGGCGATGCGGGGTTTCGTCTTGGCGCGCAGTGAGGGTTGGGGGGCGGCGAGCACTTTGCCCATCTTCGCGCAGGTCTGGCAGACCGAGAGAGTGGCGCCTTCGATGAGTGCGCGGAAGAGCGGGCCCCCTTCGCCGCACATCTCGCAGACCGGCATGGGCTGTCCGACGCGTGGGGCGGTTATAAAGATTGCGCGCCATTGAAAAAGACCCTACTCGGGAGTGGTGATATAATCTTTTGAATGCGCCATGCCTATTTATAAGCGGTATGGTAGTGAAACCTCTGGACTCCGAGGTAGCTCAATCGCTCTCGCGCGGCGCGAGCCCTTCAGACATCAAGACCATACTCAAGGGCGCCGGCTGGCCCGAAGAGATGATCCGAGACTTCGTCGGCCGCGCCAGCGCCGCGGCCCCGCGGCAGCTCTCCGGCGCGCTCCTCACCCTCAGCGGCATCAGCAAACGCTTCGGCCCCAAGATCATCCTCCAGAACGCAGACCTGCGCATCCAAGCCAAAGACATCGTCGGCATCGTCGGACCTTCAGGCGCTGGCAAGACAGTCCTCATCAGCATCATGGTCGGCGCGCTCGAGCCCGACACCGGCAGCGTCGCCATCACCAAAGACGGCCAGCCCCAGCCAGTCCTGCACAATGACGCCGCGCGCACCCTCATAGGCTTTGCGCCGCAAGTGTCCGCCTGCTATGCCGCGCTCACCGTCTGGGAGAACCTCCTCCACTTCGCCGCCATCTACGGCGTCGACATCCAGAAACGCGAAGCGCGAGCCAAAGAACTGCTCGGCATCTTCAGCCTCACCGACCTCGCCGCGCAACCTGTCTCCAATCTCAGCACCGGCCAGCAGAAACGCCTCGACATCGCCTGCGCCATCATCCACAAACCCGCCCTCCTCGTGTGCGACGACCCGCTCGCCGACCTCGACCCCCTCTCGCGCAACGAGCTCTGGACCGCGCTGCGCACCGTCAACACCGACGGCACCGCCATCATCCTCACCAGCCACGCCCACGCAGACCTCGAGCGCTACTGCACCCGCGTCGCCCTCATCGCCCGCCAGAAACTCATCGACCTCGGCAGCCCCGACCAGATCCGCGAGACCTACTTCAAGAACTACGCCCTCACGCTCCAGCTCGACACGCCCAAATACGACACCATCCTCCGCGGCATCGAAGCCAAAGGCCTCGCCATCAGCTCCCAGCGAAAAGCCGACCAGCTCATCATCCACACCCAGCAGCCGCAGGAACTCCTCGGCGCGCTCCGCGAGGCCATCGGCAAGAGCGGCGCCGCCATCATCAGCCTCACCATCGCCAAGCCCACGCTCAAAGATGTCTTCGAGAGGCTCGTGAGAGAATGAACCCCGCACAGATCCCGTCGGCGCTCAGAGAGCTCATCCTCAAAGACCTCCGCACGTTATTGCGCGCGAAGGCCAGCGCACTCGTCGTCATCCTCGGCCCGCTGCTGCTCATCCTCCTCGCAGGCATCGCTTTCGACAACACCAACACCTACGCAGTCAACGTCGGCGTGTACTCGCAGCAGTACAACAGCGTCAGCGACCAGCTCATCGACAGGCTCAATGAGCAATTCTCCGTCACCCGTTTCCTCAGCGAAGACGACTGCGCAGAAGCCATCAAGCGCGGCACAGTCCACGCCTGCGCCGTCTTCGCACCCGACTTCAAGATCGCCATCAACGGCTCCAACACCATAGACTTCTACGTCGACTACAGCAGGCTCAATCTCGTCACCACAATCATGGAAGCCATCACGCGCCGCGTCTCCTCCAAATCGCTTGAGCTCTCGCGCAACCTCACCGCCATCCTCGTCAACGCGCTCGAGCAGGCCAAGAGCGAAGCCCGCAAGTCCCGCCCCATCATCGTCGCCCTCACCACCGAGAACGAGAACATCAACCAGAAGCTCACCGCCATCTTCGCCGACAACAGCGAGCTCGAGATCAAGGACGTCTCCGCAGCCGACATCGGCCTCGACGAGTTCGAGGGCAAGAAGAACCGCGTCAAGCAATGGATCGACGCGCAGAACCAGATCAGCGGCCAGACCCTCACCGAAGCGCGCAAATTCGTCCTGCAGGCCTACGGCCTCGCCAAGGACGCCGTCGGCGATGAGATGAAAGCAATGTACGACAGCGCCATGGCCACCATCGACCAGCTCTCCGGCAGGCTCAACGCCACCGGCACGCTCGTCCAGAACGACTTCAACGAGCTCAACGCGCTCACCAACAAAGTCACCACGCAGCTCGGCATCATCATCGCCCAGACCCACAGCGCCGCCGAGAACAAGAAGATGACGATCGACAACGTTGCCAGCGCGCGGCAGTCCCTCGAGACCGCGTTGCTCAAGATACTCGATCTGCAGCGTTCGCTCAACACCATCGAGAACGCCATCGCCGGCATCGAGATCTTCGACCCCGACGCCATCTCCCAGCCCATCATCACCAAGGTCAACCCCGTCTCGACAGAACAATCCTACCTCAACTACATCTTCCCCCTCCTCATCGCGCTCGTCATCATGTTCACCGCCTTGCTCCTCGGCCCCACGCTCGTGCTGCTCGAGCGCGCATCCCCTGCGCACACGCGCCACCTCCTCGCGCCCATCCCCGACTGGCTGCGCGTGCTCGCCACCTTCCTGAGCACCATGTCAGTCCTCGGCGTGCAGGTCCTCATCGTCCTCGTCATCGCCGCAGCGTTCTTCTCCTGGCAGGTCCTCTACGGCCTCCATGTCACCCTCATCGCGCTCATCGGCCTCATGGCGCTCTTCTCCCTCCTCGGCATGGCCATCGGGTACGCCTTCCAGAGCGAGACGACCGCAATGCTCGCCAGCACAGCCCTCGGCACCGTGCTCTTGCTCTTCTCCAACGTCCTCGTGCCCATCGAGCGCCTCCCCCGCTACCTCATGTACCTCGCCCAGTACAACCCGTTCGTCATCGGCGGCGACCTGGTGCGCAAAGCGATCATCCACCATGAAGGGCTCACGTCACTCTACGCGCCGCTGGGCATCCTGCTCCTCATGAGCGCCGCCGCCGCCGCATTCGCCCTCTTCGTCTTCTCCGAGAGCCGCACGCAGCACTTCACGCGCGCCGCAAAAGCGTTCCTGACAAAGAAGAAGTGACGCTCACGGCACGAGCGAGTGCTCGACAATCGTCTCGAGCGCCAAGAACGCGATGTAGAGGAGGATGAGCGCCGCGCCGTGCCAGCGCGTGATGCGACGCTGCTTGTTGAACAGTATCACGACCAGTGTCATCGCGAACACCATGAAGGCGCCCGTCAGGAGACCGATCTGCGGGTAGCGCGGCGCGATCGGGTGTATCACTGATACGAGGCCGAGCGTCATGAGGCAGTCCGCGAACACATTGCCCAGGATGTTGCCAAAGCCCATCTCGCCGTGGCGTGCGTTCGATGCCTGCACCGCGAACGTCAATTCCGGCAGGCACGTGCCTACCGCGAGGATCGTGCCGAGGAACGTGAGCGGGATGCCCAGCTGCACGCCGAGCGCCTCGGCGTTGTCCGACACGAGGCCGCCCGCGAAGACCAGGACGGCGACAGCCGCGATCAGCACCAACGCATCCGCATACGGTTTCCCCTCTGTCCTGCGCACTTCAGCATGCGCATGATGCCTGCGGCTGAACATGCGTATCACGTAGAACGCATACGCGCCGAGCAGCACCAGTCCGTCCGCCCGCGACAGTTCATGATCAAGGAACAAGACGACAGGCAGTATCGCCGCGAACAGGAACCATGCAGACTGGCGGATCGTCGCGCTGTGCAGGATGATGCCGTTGGCGAACAGCGCCACCAATCCTATGATGACTGTCAGGTCGATGACGTTGGAGCCGAGGATGATGCCCAAGCCGAAGGACGGATCGCCGCGTATCGCAGCGTTCACGCCGATCGACAGCTCGGGGAAGACCGCCAGCGTGCCCACCACGACGAAGCTGATGACGAATTCGGACACGCCCGCGTGGCGCGCGAGGCGGATGATCCTATTGATCGCTTCCTTGGCGCTGAACGTCAGCAGCACGAAACCCAAAGCGATGAGCAGGAGCTTGGCGAGCGCGATGGCAGACCTCTTTTGCGCATCCGTCCATTCGCGCATTCATAAACATTTCGCCTCCCAACCTTTTTATACCGCCCGAGGATAGCTCAGCGCATGGCCCTTCCCTCCTCGCTCAAGGACCGCCACGACCCCAAGCATTACGCGGCGCTCCGGCAGAACGCCCTCGACGCGGCCAAAACCTCGGTGCGCGAGAGCGTCACGCCCGACGTGTGGCTCATCCAGCTCCTCCATGCGCTCGATGAGCTGCATAAAGCCGCCAGCGTCATCCTGCCGCGCGTCCGCGAAGCGTTCGGCTACTACTATCCCGAGCTGATCCGCGAGCAGCGCGACGGCCTCGCCCTCTGCAAGACCCTCCTGACAAGCATCAAACGCCCCGCGGGCACGCTGGGCGCGAAAGCCATCGACCCCGCGGCGCTCGAGAGCCTCCGTTCGCTCGCCAAAGCCGCCGCGCACCTCCTCGAGACCGCGCAAGAGGCGGAGAACGAGCTCGCCGCCCTGATGCGCAAGAACTGCCCGAGCATCAGCGCCATGTGCGGCGAGACGCTCGCCGCCCGCCTCCTCGCCCAGGCAGGCTCGCTCAAACGCCTCGCCTCCATCCCCGCGAGCACCATACAAGTCCTCGGCGCCGAGAAAGCGCTCTTCCGCCACCTGACCCAGCGCGCCAAAGGCCCCAAGTACGGCGTGCTCTTCGCCCACCCGATCGTCCAGCGCGTACCGCAGTCCGACAAAGGCAAAGCAGCGCGCGCCGTCGCTGACAAGACCGCCATCTGCGCAAAAGTCGACTATTTCGGCGGCACACCCATCGGCACGGCACTCAGAAAATCCGTGGAGGCGCGCTTCGCATGAAACTCGCCAACACCCTCATGTTGCCTGCGGGGAAGAAGAGCATCCTCGCCACGCGCAATCTCGTCCCGGGCAGGAGCGTCTACGGCGAGCGCGCGCACCAGCGCGCAGACGGCGAGTGGCGTGAGTGGAACCCCGCAGACAGCAAGCTCGCCGCTGCCATTGCCAAAGGCCTGCCCGTCGCGATCGACGAAGGCGACGCCGTCCTCTACCTCGGCGCGAGCACCGGCACGACCGTCTCGCACGTGAGCGACATCATCGGCAAAAAAGGCATCGTGTTCGCGCTCGACAGCGCGCCGCGCGTCCTGCGCGACCTCATCTTCCTCGCCGAAGAGCGCCCCAACATCGCGCCCATACTCGCGGACGCCGCGCAGCCCGACACGTTCAAGACTCGCCTGTGCGAAGTCGACTTCCTCTACCAGGACATCGCGCAGCGCCAGCAGGGCAGCATCTTCATCAAGAACGCCCAGGCATTCCTGCGCAAAGGAGGTCTCTGCGCCCTCGCGCTCAAGGCACGCTCCGTCGATGTGACAAAACCTCCCGCCTCAGTCTACAAAGCAGTGCGCAAGGAGCTCACTGACGCCGGTCTCGAGATCCTGCATGAAGTGACACTCGAGCCCCATCAGAAAGACCACTGCGTCTTCCTCTGCAAGCGCCGATAACATTATATCCCTGTGAGCCTCCAGCCAGCGCATGAGGCTCGCCATCGCGCTCATCATAACCGTCCTCCTCTGCGCCTGCGTGCCGCTGGAACCCACAGCCCCGCAGGAGCCCGCACCCGCTCCCGTGGAAAAACCCGCGCCGGCGCCCGTCCCCGTGCCGAAACCAATTGAGCAACCCGCGCCCAAGCCTGCCGAGCCGGCACCCGCGCCCGTTCCTGCGCCTTCGCCGCCCGCACCGAAGCAAGAGGCCAGCTCGCTCGGCCCGCGCGAGTGCGCCCAACCGAACTGCCTCGAGAACTATCCTGCATTCCTGCGGCGCACAGCCATGCTTGATCTGACGATCGTGGTCGGCGACGATGCGCCCAGCACCGACGTCATCGCCGCCAACGAGATCACCGCCGCGCTCACCGCCCACGCGCTCGAGAACAAGTGGCCGTACCAGATCCACAGCGCGCTCGCGAGCGAGATCAGCAGCACCGCAGGCAGCATCATCGCCATCGGCAACGCCTGCGACAACGATCTCGTCAAGAAACTCCTCAACCGCACCTCCTGCTTCGGCGCCACCGACGGCAAGACAATCATCCGCCTCATCCCGCAATCCGAAGGCATCGCGCTCATCATCACCGGCGACCACGCCTCGCTCATCAGGGCCGCCGCGCGCATGCTCGCAAAACCAGGCATCTATCCCATGAGCGGCGGCAGGATCTGCGTCGATGGCACCATCGAGACGCCTCTTATAATCCCCTGTTAGAGGCCGGCAAACCTTTAAATACGCCCCTCGGGTGGTTCTCCCCCATGGCGCTCAAGCTCCATAACACGCTCACGCGCAAGCTGCAGCCCTTCAAACCGCTCACGGACAAGGAAGTCCGGATGTACACGTGCGGCCCGACGGTCTACAACTATGCCCACATCGGCAACTTCCGCGCGTACGTCTTCGCCGACCTGCTCAAGCGCTACCTGCTCTACAGCGGGTACAAGGTCCATCATGTGATGAACATCACGGACGTGGACGACAAGACCATCCGCGATTCTCAAAAGGAGAAGACCGAACTGGCGGAATTCACACAGCGCTACGAAGCATCCTTCCTCGAGGACTGCGACACGCTGCGCATCCAGCCCGCCGACCGCTTTCCTCGCGCGACCGAGCATGTGCAGGAGATGATCGCGATCATCCAGAAACTCCTGGAGAAGAAGATCGCGTACAAGGGAGAGGACGGCTCGGTCTATTTCGACGTCCGCAAGTTCAAGAAGTACGGCCAGCTCGCCAACATCAAGCTCGACCAGCTCCAGACAGGCGCCTCCGGCCGTGTCCTGCAGGACGAATACGAGAGCAAGGAGAAC
>CAYUPS010000017.1:0-25135 GCA_964445485.1 uncultured Methanosarcinales archaeon
GACATCCTCGCGAACGCCGGCGGCGTCACCGTCAGCTATTTCGAGTGGGAGCAGAACATCCAATGCACCCGCTGGCCCTACTCGCGCGTGCAGACAGAACTACGCGAGAAAATGACCTCCGCATACACCGCTGTCCGCGACAAGGCCAAAGAAGCCAACGTCGACATGCGCACCGCCGCGATGATGATAGCCATCGACCGCGTCAAGGTCGCTGCGCTCGAGCGCGGCTTCTACCCGTAAGCTTCCGCGTATTTCTCCATCGCTGCCGCGATGGCATCCGGCGTGCCGCAGCGCGTGAGCGCATCGCGCAGCTGCGCGCCGCCAGGGATGCTCTTGGTGAATGAGAGCGCATGTCCCTTGACCTGGCCGTACTCTATATTGTACTTACGCGCGAGCGCGAGATATTCCGTGAAGCGCCTGATGCGGCTGTCCTCAGGATATGCGCCCGAGCGCAGGAACTCATTGATCTGCGCGAACAGGAACGGGTTGCCGACGGCGCCGCGCGCGACCATGACCGCGTCCACGCCTGATTCATCAAGCCGCCTCTTGAACGTCTCCGGCGTGAAGACATCGCCGTTGCCGATCACAGGGATGCCCACGGCGTCCTTGACCTGCTTGATGATATCCCAGCGCGCCTCGCCCGAATACCCCTGCTTTTGCGTGCGGCCGTGAACCGCGATGGCCGCCGCGCCAGCATCCTCGATGGTCCTCGCCACTTCGACGGCGTTGATATGCGCCTCATCGATGCCGATGCGCATCTTCACTGTCACCGGCTTCGAAACAGCGGATGCGAGCCTGTTGATGAACATGCTGATCTTCGCCGGATCCTTGAGCATCTCGCTTCCCGCCCCCGTCTTAATGACCTTCCAGGCAGGGCAGCCGCAGTTCACATCGATGATGTCGAACTTCTGCTCCATCTTCCTCGCCGCTTCCACGACGTCCTCAACGCTGCTGCCGAACAATTGCACCGCGACAGGCGTCTCGACAGGATCAGTCTCAAGCATGCGCAGCGACGTGGGATTGCCGCGCACAATCGCCGCAGTGCTCACGAACTCAGTGCAGGTCAAGCCGGCGCCGTAGCGCTTGCACAGGGCACGGAACGCGACGTCCGTCACGCCAGCCATCGGGCTGAGGATGGCGGGGCTTGAGAGCTTCGGGAAATCCGAGCGGGAGCGCATACCTGCCCAGAAGCGGCGGCGGTTTAAAAAGCGCTCGTCAGAAGAACTGCGTCTCGAACACGCCCTTGCGCCTGAAGCGGTAGAGCTGCGCCGGCCGGTGCGCGCCCTCGCGCTTCTTCTCCCGCACCTGCTGCAGAATGCCGAGCGCAGCGATCTTCTTTCTGAAGTTGCGCTTGTCGAACACCTTGCCCAGCACAATCTCGTACACCCTCTGCAGGTCCGAGAGCGTGAACTGGTCAGGCAGGAGCTGGAACGCGACAGTCGTGTAGCCCATCTTGTTGCGCAGGCGCGCAAGACCATACGCGAGTATCTCCGCATGATCGAACGCGAGCTGCGGCAGCGCACCCACCGGCCACCATCTCGCATCAGAGGCGTCCGATGCGGCATGCAGCGCGGTCTGCTTGATGAGCGAGTAGTACGCGACGGTGATGACCCTGCCGCGCGGGTCGCGCTTCGGATCGCCGTATGTGTAGAGCTGCTCGAGATACAGATCCTTGACCCCCGTCTCCTCCTGCAGCTCACGCAGCGCAGCGATCTCAAGCGGCTCATCGATACCGACAAACCCGCCCGGCAGCGCCCACATCCCCTTGAACGGAGGCTTCTCGCGCCGGACGAGCAGGACCTTGAGCGCATCATCCGCGATGGTGAACACGACCAGATCAGCAGTCACCGACGGCTTCTCATACACGACCATACTTCGTGTCATAAGGACACCCCGTTATAAATGCCTTTCGCATCCGCAAGCTTAAGTAGCCCCGCGCAATTGCGAACCGCATGAGCGACCTCATCATGGACGGAGAGCAGCGGCGCCAGTACGTCTTCGACCGCAAGCTCCACCCCGATCCCGCCCGTGCGCTCGACCAGACCAAGAGCCTGCGCCGCGTCATCATCCACCACGCGCAACGCACGCAGGAAGTCGAAGAGCTCCTCGGCCGCGCCGGCGTCCTCGCAGAGCGCTACGTGCCCAAAAAATCCACCGAAGCGCACTTCTACGTCATCCCCCAAGGAGACCTCCATGTCGTCAATTCGCGCGGCATCACCCGAGGCATACGCGACGAAGACCAAGCCAAGGCCCTCAGCGACATCCTCTGCAAGCCAGTCCCGCTCGCGCTCGACCACTACCAGAACGACCCCGCCAGCGTCTCGAAGCGATTTGAGGACTTCGCCTACGACCTTGTCCGCGACGCATTCAACCACCTCGACACCGACGAGATCCAGCTCAAGCGTTCCTTCCCCATCATCATCGGCCCCCAGAAGCACCTGACCCTGGACGGCATCGTCTGCGAGCACTCGGACGACAACGACTACCTCAGCTACAAGGTGCTGCGCATCGGCAAGCAACCCGTCCTCGCCTTCGACTACATCTTCGCCGACCAAGCCAAGAATGTGCTCAGCAGGGTCTACGCCACCGCCAACGCGTACCTCCCCGGCACGAACATGCACGTGCTCCATTACGGCAAGATCGGCCTCCTCAACCCGTTCCTCGACGTCGGACAGGTGTGCGTGCCGCACGCAGCGCTCGATGAGAACAAAGCGGTCGACGGTGACTTGCGCCCCTCCCCCATCCACAACCAGCTCGCGCTCCACACCCCCGCCTCGCGCATCTTCAAGGAGACAGTGGGCCAGCCCATCGCGCGAGGCATGACCATCAACACAGTCAGCGTCCTGCAGCAGACCAAAACCCGCCTGCAGACCGCGCTCGATGCAGGCGGCGATTTCCTCGACATGGAATGGGCAGTCATGGCGTCGCTCGACCACGGCTACAACAGCATGTACCCGAGCCTCGGCAGGATCAACTACTACTTCGCCGGCGTGGGCTCGGACAAGCCGCTCGCAGGCAAGACCCTCGGCGACACGGAATTCCCGCAGGAGAAGCTCAGCCTCATCGCCGAAGCCTACACGCGCATCATCCGCGCCAGCCGTTGAATTCGTCCCATTCTTTCATGTGCTCCTTGCGATAATGCCTCAAGTACTTGCGGCAGATAGCCGCATGATCGAATACGAGGCTTCCCTCGCGCACGTGGCGCTCGAGGGCGCTGATCGGCACGAACGTCGCTTCCTTCGCATCATCGCCCGCGCTGATGATTCCCTTGCCCTTGCCGATGTACACTGCGCTGATGACATGATAGCGCGGATCCCGCGCGGGGTCCGAGACGACAAGGAACGGCTTATCCTGATCCGCTTTGAGGATGCGCACATCCAAGCCAGTCTCCTCTTTGGCCTCTTTGACTGCGTTCTGCGCCAGCGTGAGGCCGAGCTCGGCAAAACCGCCCGGCAACGCGAGACCGATGGGCGCGTTCTTTCGCTGGATGAGCACGATGCCGTCTTTGCCGTCGTGCCGGTATTCTATGATGATGTCCGTAGCGATCTTCGGGCACGGATAGTCTTGCACGTTGTTTGGCACAGTCTTCACCTCACAATATCGTCTGTCAGCTTGAACTCGAGCGTGACTCCCTTCTTGCGCGCGGTCTCCTTCCACCCGTCGATGAGCGACTCGAGCGGCAGGCCGGGCAATTCCTTGATGGCGTCCTTGACGACGGTGACATTGACGCCGCGCTCAAGCAGGCCCTTGACGGCGTAGTGCACGCAGACATTCGTGCACACGCCGTAGACGATGGCATGGTCCGGGCTGAGACACTGGAGCACCTTCTCCGTATGAGGATTGCCCTTGAAGACGTCGAAGTCATCCTTGTAGATGACGATATTGTTCGTCAACTCGATGATCGGTCGGTCGGGCCAAAGAAACGAAGCGTGGCGCCAATCCACAGGTTTGTAGGAGTCTTTCGGCTCCGTCGCGGGGACGAACCGAGCGCCCTTGGTGCCGATCAGGCAGTGCGGCGGGAAGGTCGTCTTGTAATCGGGCGTCGTCGAGAGCTCTTTCGAGTCTTTCGTGTGCCAGTCTGCAGTGTTGACGACCATGATGTCCCGCATATACGCGTGCTCTGTGAGCCGCTCGAGATTCGCTTCAATCGCCTTCGCGCCCGGCACGGGAAGCGCGCCCTTGTGCTCGTCATCGTCGCGCATGAAATCATACTGCGTATCAACATTCCAATAAATTGTCGTCATGGTTCCACCTCATAGCTCAAGAGCGCTCGCTCCAATCCCCGCACTTCGCATTCCAGGCGTTCTTTTTTCTTTTTGAGCATGTTTCGACGTTTGAGTGTGTCTGCAGTGATGTGGGCATAGGGGACTTTAACACCCACACCGTCGTCCATAGCCATACGGCCCCGGTCGTTTAACAGTAAACGGACGTCATCTCCTGTGCCGAACACGTATTCTTTCGCATTGAAATCCGCAACGCTCTTCCGCGGTTCTGCCGCAGAATAATACGCGCGCAGCTCCGTGTCCGCTGTGTCAGAGAGGACGAGCACGGAAAGCTCCTCGAGGCGCACTTCAGCGCGGGATTTCCGTTCATCGAGCACATCGCGATAGAATTGCAGGATGCGCCCCTCATCGCCTCGGGCAATCCGCATATCCTGGAGCTCCGCATGATTGATGCAATAATCATAGATGCATACGCGGTAGAACTTTTTCATGTTCACGCACCTCCCAAAAGCAGTTCCAGCCGAGGGTTTGGGCTGTATGTCCTGCCAACCTTGTTGAGCGGCATGATGGTCGCGGCGCTGTCTCCTGCGCCGACGATGTCCATGGTGGCCATGCGGCACTGGTAGACGCCGCCGACGCCAAGCCCGTCAAAGAGCCGGACACCGAAGAGGCCTTCTGCGCGGACGAATTCGCGCACCTTGGCAGGGTCGGCGAAGCCGCTCGAGAGGATGATCTTCACGTCAGAGCGTCCTGCTGCGTTGAGCGCTTTGCGCAGTTCGTACACGCCGGTGATGGTGACTCCGTGTCCGAGCCAGTACTTGAGGTTGTCGCCGTCGACGCTCAATTGCGACCACGTCCTGTCGTCGGTGGGGCCGAAGTCCTTCCAGACGCATTGCATGCGGTTCTCGCCGCACGTGTCGACGCGGATGCCATAGAGTGAGGGGCCGAGGGCTTTTGCGACGGCGATCGTGTCATCGAGCTCCTTGTTGTTGTAGTCGATGAGGGCGATGCGGGGGACGCTCGGGTCGATGGCGCGATTGAATGCTTTGGTGGATTCGACGACTGCGCGGTCCTTGCCGTACTTGTGCGCGAAGACGTTCTCGATCGCGTGGGGGATGGTGCCGACCGCCTTCTGTCCGACAGTGCCTGCGCCGATGCCTGTGGAGCAGCTTGTCGCGCCGCCGTCGTAACAGGCTTTTGCGATCGCCGCGTCGTCGCTCCAGTGCCAGTGGCGGGCGCCGAAGTACATGACGGGGCGGCCGTCTGCGGCTTTGACGACTTCGCGCATGCGGTGCTCGATGCCGCGGGTGTCGATGCCGGTGCCGTCGTTCATGGCGGTCGTCTTGGCGGTGATGACGCCGAGGAGCATGGTCTCGAGGTCGATGATGTCCTGGACGGGGCCTTCGAGGACCATGAGGGTCTCTTTTTGGGAGTACTGGCTGCCGTCGCGGAGTGCGTATATCTTGCCGCCGTGTTTCTCGAGCTCGCTGTATGTTTTGACGATGTCGATGGCCTCTTGAATGCCGTGGACGGTGCCGGGGCCTTTGCGGATGAATATCTGGTAGCGGACCCAGGGGTTGAGTCCTTCTTTTTGGAGGACTTCTTTGCTGCGCAGGAAGTATTTGTCGGTGTACGGCTCGTGGCTCTGTGGCAGTGCGGTCATCGTCGGAACCTCCTCGTTATTGTCATTCATACACTAAGTGAGACAGCCCATCTATATAAGCCTTTCCCTTATTGTATCCGCGACACGAACAGCCGCAAGCATTTTAAGCGCGCCCCCGCCACGACCGATCAATGGCAACCATCGGACAACCCGCACCACCCTTCACGCTCAACGACGCAGACGGCAACGACGTCACCCTCAAGGACTTCAGAGGCAAATGGATCGTCCTCTATTTCTACCCCAAAGACAACACGCCCGGCTGCACCATCGAAGCGCTCGACTTCACACGGCTGCAGAACGAATTCGCCAAACGCAACGCAGTCATCCTCGGCATCAGCAAAGACAGCTGCGCATCCCACAAGAAATTCATCAAAGACAAATCACTGACAGTCACCCTCCTCTCAGACCCCGACGCGAAAGCCCAGCAGGCATTCGGCGTGTGGCGCCTCAAGAAATTCATGGGCAAAGAATTCCTCGGCACCATCCGCAGCACCTTCCTCATCGCACCGGACGGCACCATCGCGCGCATCTGGGACCCCGTCACCCCCGAAGGGCACGCCCAAGAGGTCCTCGATGCGCTCGCCGCAACGCATAAGTAGGAGAGCACGCCACCCCGCGCGGTGAACACCATGGGACGCCCCACCTACATCATCCCGCGATCGACGATACAGGCATTCTTCAGCATGGACGACTACCTCGCCGTCGTCGAGAACGCTTTTGCCATGCACGGCCGCGGCCAGACACAGATGCCGCCAAAACTCTACACCACATTCCCAAAAGGCGACCTGCGCAGCATGCCCGCCTACCTGCCCACGCTCAACGCCGCCGGCGTCAAGAACGTCAACGTCCACCCCGGCAACACAAGCCTCCCCGCAGTCATGGCCACCATCACCCTCATCGACCCTGACACAGGTTTCCCCCTCGCCGTCATGGACGGCACGCACATCACCAGCATGCGCACAGGCGCCGCCGGCGGCATCGCAGCCAAATACCTCGCACGCGACGACAGCAGCATCGCCGCCTTCGTCGGGTGCGGCGCGCAAGCGCGCACACAGCTCGAAGCGCTCATGCGCACACGCCCCGCCCTCAAAGAGCTCCGTTTCTACGACGCCCGAGAGCAGGCCCGCGACGCGCTCGTGCAGCACGCGTGGAACTCCTACAAGCGAATCACCGCCGCCACCACGACAATCGAGCACGCGGTGCGCGGCGCCGATATCATCATCACCACCACGCCCTCCCGCAAGCCGCTCGTCATGCGAGAGTGGGTCAAGGACGGCGCGCACATCAACGCCATCGGCGCCGACGCGCCCGGCAAGGAGGAGCTCGACCCGGCCATCCTGCAGAGCGGCGTCATCGTCATCGACGATTGGGAGCAGGCCTCGCACTCTGGCGAGATCAACGTCCCCCTCGCAGCGGGAGTGATCACTCGAGAGAGCGTCCGCGGCAGCATCGGCGAGGTGATCGCGAGCATCAAGCCAGGACGAACTGCTCCGGAGCAGATCACCATCTTCGACTCGACGGGCCTTGCCATCCAGGACATCGCGAGCGCGCACCACATCTACACCAAGCTCACGACGGATATTGAGTTAGAGCAGCTGCTCGAGAAGACAGAGCTATTCTGACTGGCCCGGGAACACGGGATATGCGCGGATGAGCTTCTCCAATTCTCCCGCTATGCCGCCGATGCCGCAGAACTCCTCATCCGCGCTGAAGAGATACACGTAGGCCGAGCAGCGCCGCCGGCGATCGCGCCAATAGCGGTACCCGTTGCCTGCGGTGATGTGGATCGCGGCGCCGGCATACGTGCCGAACGGCAAGAGCCACGAGCGGTACGCCTCGAGCGGACGGGGCGATATCTGCGACACAAGCGTGCCGCCAGCGCCGCGCAGCATGTCCTCGATGTCCCACAGGAGGTGCTGCGCGCTCTTGCCCTCGGGCACGCGGTAGCAGAAAATCCTGTCCATGCGTGCCGCGCGGCGGTTCGACGATAAAAAGCTATGGGATGTAGCGCCGCAGAGGGCCGAAGGGCAGCACGTCCGCTTTCTTGTCGTCGACCACGAACACGTCGAACGTCGCGAGATCGGTGAGCAGAGGGCTGAGCGTGCGCTGGTTCGTCACGTCCGAGCCTTCGGTGAGAAGGTCCGCGCTCGGCTGCACGATGAGAGGGATTCCCTTGTACTTGCCCTTGAGGAAGCATTTGAATTTCTCCGCCTTCGCCACGTCCCGGATGGTGATGGCCGGATGCTCGTGCCCGATGAGGATGAGCGCGGGCTTGTCTTTGAGGTCGGGCGCTTTGTCTCCGTGAGCGATGAGGATGCGGCCAAGACGCGCATCGCGCCGCTCGAGCAGCCCTTTCTTTGCCGCGAGCGGGCCGAGGATGGTATCATGGTTGCCCTTGATGAGCACCACCTCCTCCGCTCTGCCTTGGAGATAGTCGAAGAGGCGCATGGCATCGTCCCACTCCTGCCGGGAGATGCGGCCGAACTCGTGCTTGAGATCGCCGTTGACGACGACGCGGCGGAGCGGGCCGCCTTTCCGTCCGGCGTCGATTCGCGAGAAGATCCGATCGAGCCGTCCGAGCAATGCCTTGAACGCGGTGCGCGGCACGAGGACGCCCTGGCGGCGCAAGGATTCCTCATGGCCGAGGTGTGGGTCTGCGAGGATGAGCGTGTCGTGCTCTGGCAGGTAAAGGGCGAAGTCGACCGCCAGCACGCCAGGGAAAAGCTCCATGCGCGGACAGAGGGGCGGGCGCTACTAAAAGATTACTGCTGAGACTTCCTGAATCCCATCGTGCCGCTGGCGCCTTCGCGCGGGACTGTCTTGATGGCGGCGATGATCTCGTCGGTGGTGATGGGCGTGAACGATCTGAGGAGGTCCTCTGTCGAAGGCTGCGCGCCGGCGCTCGTGCGCAGGCTGTCTTCCTTGCGGTCGACGGCGGCGCGGACGATGCGTTCGATGTGGCTGCCGTTGAGGCCGTCGCTGGCCTGCGCGAGCTTGGCGTAGTCGAGGTCGCCGAAGAGGGACATGTTGCCGGCGCCCGCGGCGATGCGGCGGCGCTCGTCGATGTGGATGCGGAAGATCTCGGCGCGCGTCGTGGCGTCGGGCTTGCCGATGGGGATGTGGCGATCGAGGCGGCGCACGAGCGCCGGGTCGAGGCCGTCGAGGGGCATGTAGGTGGCGCCAATGAATGTCAGCCCTGTGTAGTTGCGCATGCCTGCGAGGTGTGCGAGGAGCGTGTCGAGGGCTTCGTTGTACTCTCGCTGGCGGTGGCCGACGACGTGTATCTCGTCGAGGAAGATGAGCGTCTTGAGGCCCTTCTTCTCGTTCTTCTTGGCGAGCTCGAAGAGCTGGGCGGTCGCTTGGGCTTCTCCGCCGCGCCAGATGGACGTGATGGTGTCATAGCTGGCGGCGTAGAACTTGACTTTGCCCTGGAGGTCTTTCTTGAGCTTGGTGGCGAGGGCTTTGACGAGCATGGTCTTGCCGCAGCCGGACTCGCCGGTGAGGATGTATCCTTTGCGGGTCTCGGGGTCGCGGCCGAAGTAGCGTGCGCGCTCAGGGTGGGTGATGTCTTCGTAGATGCGCATCATCTCTTGCTTGCCTTCGGCGCAACCGCCGATGTCGTCGAAGCTGATGGCGGGGTCGGCGATCTCGATGCGTTTCTCGAGGGTGTGCGCAGTGACTTCCTGCGGTTCCGTGTCGGGGCCGTGGTGTTCGAAGGAGGGCGGCTCTGTGCTGGGCGTCCCTGGCGCGGTGCGGATGAGGATGGGGTTCTTGCCGAGGAAATAGACGACGTTCGGCGCGGTGGTTTTGCATTCCTTGTAGAGGGCGCGGACGGTCTTCTCGAGGACGGCGCTGTAGTCGTTGAGCGTGCGGATGAAGCTCTCTTTGCTGGTGTCGCGCTGCCGCGCCTCTATCTCAAGTACGCCTTCCATGTCATGCCCGAGCCATTCGAGGCAGTATTCGATGCCGCTCTTGTGCAGGATCATCTGCTGGTCTGCTTTGGTCTGGATGGCGTAGCTTTTGGGCAGGGTGCGTTTGAGTGTGGCGTGCGGGACCCAGAGATCGTCGGGAAGTTCTTCGGACTCGTACTCGTCGGTGGGGTAGAGGGGGCTCTTGATCGTGAGGATGTTGTTCTCGATGTAGACGTAGGTCTCGATCTTGCTCAGCGGCTCTTGGGTGAAGGGCATGGCGCCGATGATGCCACGGGCTCCTGATTGTAGAAGGTCGTAGAGTCTCTCAAGGTCTCGGGTTTCAACCTTGAACATCAATCCCCTCTCTGCAGTATGTGCTGCAAGTTACTGGTTTTTCGGGTTCTGTGAATATAAATGTTCCGGCATAATCGTTAGGCACTATGTTTGTGGCCGGTCACGGCCCGCGGGAAGTACTCGTAGGCGAGTTCGCGATACCACACCCACGTGTGCTGCGTCTCGATAAGGTCGGAGAAGCGTGTCTTGATCTCCTTGACGACCTCGTGGTAGGTCGCAGGGGTGTCGACGGCGAGCGTGATGAGCGCATCGTAGGCGCCGAAGGTCTTCACCGCCCGGAGTATGTATTTATGGTCACGGCAGAACTGGGCAAGTCTCACTTCCGCCTGCGCAGAGAGCGGCCGCATCTTGAGCGCCAGCGTATGCACCTCGAAGCCAAGGGCACTCAATGAAGGAACTGCCGTGAACGTCCGTATCACCCCTGCCTTGAGGAGGTTCTTGATCCGATACCCAACAGTATCAGGGCTAACTCTCACTTTCCGTGAGAGAGAATACGTGGATTGGCGGCCATCCTTGGCCAAGGCCTCGATGATCGACACGTCCTTGCCATCCAACACAGGGGGCGCAGAGGCCTGTTTCCAGAGGATTTCGCGCTCCACGCCCTCGTAGAAGGCCAACGGGAGGTTATTGCTGCTGAACCCCTTGGTCACCGCAGCGGTCTCCTGGCGCAGGATTAGGGGGCCGAAACGGCCTATTAGGGCCGCCAGCAGGCTGTCGAACTCGTGCAAGGAGCGAGCGATGAGCGTCCACTCCAGATCCCACGTGTCCGAGTGCTCCACGAGAGCCCGCGTGTGCGGGTGGCCCTGGAGGTGCTTGCGGAGCTCCTCCTTGCCCGCCGCGTTCTTGGCGTCGAGCGAGAGGAAGACATGGTAGGTCCCGAAGCCGAACATGGCCAGGTCCACGACGGGCGCCACGCCGAGGAGCACCCCTGCCTTCTCGAGGTGCCGAATGCGGTACGTGACGGCGTCGCGCGAGAGCTTCGTCTGGCTGGCAAGAGCTGTCACAGGGGCGCGGCCGTTCTCCGAGAGAGACGCGAGTATTTTGCGGTCTTTCGCATCAGCGTGGAAGGGACGTTTGGTGAGTGATCGGTCAATCCTGCCCGTCATGTATTTAAAGAAACGGGAAGAGCATAAATATTTTTCGGCATCTGCCGCAAATACTGCGGATTTTCTTCTTCTAAAACGCGGATTTTCCTGCCAGGGAGACAGAGAGTTTCCAGCGGTTTCCGCAAGAAATACGCGGAAAATCAACATATTTGCCGCATTTATTTCGCCAAATGTGCGAGAAAGTGAGTAAAAATGAAGACAAAGTTTTTATGCAGGCCATACGCACTCATTCACGTAAGGGCGCTCGGAGTGAGCCGCTCGCGCGACAGCCCGCCCGATCCCGTACGGATCACCCGTGGGCGCGGCGCCAGCGAGAAGCGAAGAGCCGCAGGGAAGGAGGTGAGACCCCCTTGGCGGCCGCCGACATCCTTGTTCCGCCCGCAGGCCGCAACCGATGTCAAGCTCCACCGAACGCGGCCTGCGTGCGGCCTTTTTTCCCGCGTCTCTGAAGCTCTTAGGGGAAACTCTCACTTTTCCTTCACAAATCATGCCCCGTAGGCCCGCGCTATGCCCGCCCCCCTTCTGGCCGGAGCGTCGGCAGGCGTTCAACGGCTTCTGCAGAGGGGGTTTGCTTCTAGGAAAGTGAGGGTTCTTGACGCCGAGGGTTCAGGTTTGGTTGGGAAGTGAACTGGGCGGCAGGGATCGCTCCCCTTGAGGCCCTCGCGCCCCCTGCACGGAGGCGCAGCTAGCAAGGCAAGAGTTCTAGGCACTATGGGAAAAGTGAGTTTTCCCTGTGCCCGTTCTGCGGGAAAGGCGCTGGAAGCCCTCCAGAAGCCTTGGAAACGGATTCCCCGCGTTCACCCCTAGGGCGGGCGCCCCCCGCGATCAGAAGGGCCCTAATAGAATAACTACCCATCAGAGACTACACAAACGAAAGGTTTATATATGAGTTGTCACTTGTAAGGGGTAATTCAAAGAGAGTTTTGGGGTTTCCGCCCGTTTCCCCGCCTAAAACGAGCAGAACAACGCGTTCAGACAAAAAAAGAGGACCACAATGAACCAGGACAAACTCGCGCTGGAAGGTTTCATCCAGAACTTCGACGCCACACAGGGCTACCGCCCCCGCGCCTCCGCGACCGATACCCGCAAACCGGGCGAGCTGTTCAAAGCGATGCGCGCCGACAAGACGGGCACGCTCAAAGAAGCCATCCAGGACATCCGCGAGCTCATCAACCTCCGCGGCAAGCTCCACAGCGAAC
The DNA here is from genome assembly GCA_964445485.1 of uncultured Methanosarcinales archaeon. Classification (GTDB taxonomy): domain Archaea; phylum Nanobdellota; class Nanobdellia; order Woesearchaeales; family ARS49; genus CAYUPS01. Next base: position 12,457 of record CAYUPS010000017.1, read on the forward strand.
TCACCCTTGACATGGACCTCATCAAGGGCGAACTCTCCGGCGTCATCAACCAGATGCCCGACGAAGAGCGCAAGACCCTGATCGCCCGCCGCATCGAGCTCGACACTGCCAAGGTCGAAGAGAAGCTCAACGCCTTCCGCGACATCGCCAAGCTCAAGGAAGAGCTCCGCGAGCACCTCAAGGAGCTCCGCCAGCAGGAGAGCCGCGACAACCTCATCGACAACCTGCTCAACGAACAGACCGCGGAGGCCAAGTAACATGATGCAGCACGCCATCCCCGTCGAGGACATCTTCCGCAAGCTCCGCCCCATCTTCGGCAAGAAAGTGGACCAGCTCTACATGCAGTACAGCCTCGCAGAGGACCGCGAAGCGCGCGAGCAGATCGAGCGCGGCGTGAAAGTCCTCTACGAGAAATACCTCAACACCACCCTGCTCTCCGACAGCGTCCTGCTCGAGCCGCCCCAGCACGGCCTCGTTGAAGGCGAGTACCCGCTCGGCCTCGTCAGCTACGCCGGCCAGACCTTCGATTCCTTCGGCCTGCGCGAGCAGGACTGGATCAGGCACGTGTGCGTCAGCGGCATGAGCGGCTCGGGCAAGACCAATTTCGCCTTCCAGATTCTCGGCAATTTCGTCGCCCGCAAGAAGCCGTTCCTCGTCTTCGACTGGAAGAAGAGCTTCCGCCCTCTCATGAAGATGGACAAGCAGATCCTCTGCTTCACCATCGGCAACAACAAGGTCAGCAACCTCTTCCGCTTCAACATCTGCCGCCCGCCCGCAGGCGTGCCGCCCAAGGAGTGGATCAGCATCCTCGCCGACCTGATCACCGAATCGTACTCTGCGAGCTTCGGTGTCCACAAAGTCCTCGTCGAGACGCTCGATAAGGCATACAGGGACTTCGGCGTGTACGCCGGCAGCGAGAACTACCCGACAGTCTACCAGCTGCGCGACCGTTTCGAGGCCCGCATGAAGCAGCAGAAGGGCAAGAGCCGCGAAGGCGAGTGGATGGAATCCGCCATGCGCATCGCGCACTCGCTCACCTTCGGCCCCTTCGGCGAGACCATCGGCACCAAGGACCAGTTCGGCCTGAAAGTCGAAGACCTGCTCGGCCGCAAGGTGCTCTTCGAGCTGAATTCGCTCAACAACAGCGAGAAGAAGTTCTTCTGCGAGTTCATCCTCCTGTACCTCTACAAGTACCTGAAGGTGAACCAGCACGAGGCCAAGGAGCAGTTCAAGTTCGCCATCCTCGTCGACGAAGCGCACAACGTGTTCCTCAAGGACCGCCCGAACTTCATCAAGGAATCCGTCACTGACATGGTCTACCGCGAGATCCGTGAGTTCGGCGCTTCGCTCATCTGCCTCGACCAGCACATCTCGAAGCTCTCTGACACCGTGGCGGGCAACAGCGCGACCAACGTCGCGTTCCAGCAGATCCTCCCCGACGATGTCGAGGGCGTGGCTTCGCTGATGCAGATCCGCGACAAGCGCCAGTACTTCTCCATGCTGCCTGTCGGCTATGCCATCGTGAAACTGGCCGAGCGCTACCACCTGCCCTTCCTCGTGAAGGTCCCGCAGGTCGGCATCAAGCAGGAGGCTGTCAGCGACGATGATGTCAAGCGCCGCATGAAAGTCCTCGTCGAAGAGGACAGGCGCCTTAAGCAGGTCGTCGAAGGCGCGAAGGCGGAAGCCGTCGTCGCGTCGCTGGCGAAGGTCGAATCGATCTTCGAGAAGACCAGCGTCCGCGTGCCCGACGCGAAGTACGCGGGCTACGTGACTGCCAAGATGTACGATGGCAAGCGCCAGGACCGCGAGGCGTTCGAGGAGGCGCGTGTCGCTGCGCAGGAAGCGCAGGACATCGCCGACGGGAAGAGCAGCAAGGTCTATCCTGCGAATCACCTCCAGGCGGATCTTGTCGAGCTCGTCCTGCGCCAGCGCGTCCTGGGCCTCGGTTTCGACGAGGTCAAGACGCAGCTCGTCAAGGCTGGCTTTGGCGCGACGGACGTCAACAGGGCGATCAAGATGGTCCAGCAGAAGTCACAGGTGCCGGAAGCCCGTATGGCGAGCGGCATGGCCGTGAGCAAGTATCTGCGCGAGAATGCGGACGCGAAGGCGTTCCTCGAGAGCGTCAGCTCTGCGCCCAAGCCCACGACTGCAGTGTACAAGGAATTGGGCCTGTCTGCCCGCAAAGGCGACAGCATCAGGCGCGAGCTCGCGTCGCTTGGCCTGATCGGCATGCGCGATGAGATCACGCAGAAGGGCCGCACGAGGCTGCTCTATGCGTGCGACGGCGCTCTTGCGCTGGTCGCGTAATCCCCTTCTTTTCTTTTTAAAGGCTTCTTGGCTTCTCGACGATAGTTTAGTCATCACTTCCTAGTGATTACAAAACGAAAGGTTTTTAAACCACCTCTCACTCTAACGCACTTCATTCATACCCGCGTGCTGGGTTTTGCTTTCGAGCAAACTCATGCACAATGATTGGGCGCCAACGCGCACCTGATCAGCCAAACATCCCACCTCACTTCGCGCATGCCGTAGGTGACTCACATCAACAGATGCGAGCGTCAAAAAAGACGGCACAACGCGAGGACGACAGGCGCAACGAGCCCTGCAGACGACCATGGATTGGCCAGGAAGAAATCCTGGATTGCCATCGGTCAGACGCACGGGCGATGCCTGCGCGTGGGAAGGCCCTCGGAAAACACCGCCACAGCGGTGGAAAGGGCCCAGGAAAACGATGTTCTGCATAGCATGCGCTATGCGCGTTTCTCTCGGTTTGCACGATCAGCGCGGAAACTCCCAAAAGGGGTGCGGAACGACCGCATGAGCCACTTTCTACGAAAGGAGAACTGCCATGTGAACCGCATCGCAGTACCCTCTACCGACCAGCGCGACGGGCGCGCTTCCACAGGCGCCCTCGCGCGTTTCTACCTCTGCTCCATCTGAAACCCCCTCCCCAGAAGGGAACAAACCATGCCACGCAAGCGGACCAAACGCAACGCCCGACTTGAAGCGCTTGATATCATCACCACACTCACGACCTGCCCGGCCCTCCTGACCTCAATGATCGATGAAATGGATCCGAAGGGAGCCGTAGAGATGCTGGCCCTAAGTAAGACCCTTGCGAAGTCGCAGAGACAGCGGGTCATTCGGGCACTCAATACCCTCGGCGCCTTGCGCATCGCCCGCCGCCTCGACTGCCTGGACGTCAAATCCCCACGACAACAGGCCGTCCTCACCGCCATGGGAGAACGCCTTCTCAAGAACTCCGGCCTCCCCTCCGACCTGCTCAACGTGAAGATTCCCTCCCCTCCGAAACGGGGACCCGTCTACTAAGCCCTAACTGCAAGAACTTCGCGCGATGGGCGCGCTTCCATAGGCGCCCTCGCGCGTTTCTCCCCAGAACTCTGCGATTTTCGCACGTGTTGCTTCTGAGCGGCGCATGAGCCGCATTCACGCAGTATTTGACCTCTTGCGAGGACCGAACCATGACAATTTCCAATGACTGGATGGGCACGCGCGTCGCCCTCGTTATCGACGGCACTGTCGCTGATTTCCAATGCCAAGCGAGCAGATCGCTCGCCATCAGCGGCACGCTCAAAGACATAGAAGGAGACAGCCTGCTCCTCAAGGACGCCGATGTGCCCCACCTGTTCGGAGGCAGTATGCGCTTCCCCGAGATGTCTGTCTCGATGGATGCCATCATCCTCATCGGGCCGTACCCGAGCAAGACCTGAGTCTTCGGTCTACACCATTCGAGGGGCGCGCTCACACAGGCGCCCTCGCGCGGCACCGCCCCATTCCCCCTTCATTCGGAGACCACCCATGCTTCCCGTCGTTTTCATCGCAGTTGCCATCATCTTCGCGTTTCTTGCAGGCTTTATCTTCCAGGAGACCGAATTCCGGCACGTGAACTTCTTGGAGGCATTAGCGTCTGCGTCAGTCTTGTTCGTGGGCTGTTTTTTTCTCCTCGTGGCCTTTGCCCTCTTCAAAGGGGGAGTCGAGGAAGTGAATAGCGACCAACCCTTGCTTATCGCAGCGCTCTTGTCGTTTGGTTTTGCATCCCTCGGTTTTCTTTGGCGATGCAGAGTCTACGCTGTGCGCAGACGTCGCTGGAAGTGAACGCCCCTGTGCATGGATCCGCGTACTGACTGCCCTCGAAACCCCAAAACCAGGGAGGAGGATATGCCCGACGATAATACGCCAACGAAAGAGAACCATCCTGAGAAACCGCTCTGCCAGACCTGCCGTAAACGGCCCGCCATTCCTCGCGGCGTGCCGTGGGGCAAGGACGAATGCACGGACTGCCGCGCAAAGACCGGCACGTGCTTTCTGTGCAAGCAGAACCGCAACAGCTGCTGCTGTTAGAACCGATGCCGCAGCACCAGCGGCCCTCATTGTGCGGACCGCACCGCAACGACCAGACTCAAGAGGAGACTGTCACATGAACACACCCACCACCAGCATGGCCCGTCTCGCGAACAAGATGATGCGCTCACGGCTCGCGCGCATCGCGCAGGACCGCAAGGACGAGCGGCTGCTGCACGCTGCCCTCTGCGGCGCCGAGATCGACATCGCCGAAGCGATCTTCGCCAGCAGCGAACCCGCCATCGTGCTCCACGAATCCCTCGCCCACCTGCCCCAGCGGGACGCCGTCGTCAACGCGGTGTTCAACAGCGCCCCCGAAGACGCCATGTCTCACAATGTTCTCTGCCTCGTGTACGCCGCCGTGAGCGCCGCCATGAAGCCGGGCATCTCGGTGCTGGAAGAGGTGCGCAGCATCGTCACGATCATCCGGCAGCGCACCAGGGATGCGCGCAAACGCGCTAAGAACGCGGCTTAACCTCAAGTAGACACCCCCGCTGCAGACGCGCCCGAGTGATGTATCCCGTACGCCCCCGTAGTCCAGAGAAAGGAGATGAAAATGCCCCCTCCAACCTCCCCATTCTTAAATCTGGCTCCAACAGCACAACACTTCCCGGTGCTAGGATTTTTCGCGCAAGGATTGCCACAGGTCTCCTCTTGGCCTCCCCTGAATCATCTCTGTAGCGCGGGTTCAAGAATCGTAATCCATGAGGATGGTTCTGGATTTTTCTCAATAGGCGACCGTTCCGGCATCAGGATTACTGTCCGAGATCTGTATGATTTCGGCCTTGCATGCGGGTATATGAGTGCCATACCTGTTGCGTATTCACCTTCCCGTTTCTTCAACGATCCACCCAACCCCTCCCAGCAAGTGCTCTTAAGCACCGGCACGATGGTCCGCTTAACGCCCAGCTACCCCAAACTCCATTGGGACTCCGGCAACAGCACGTATTTTAATGACATGGGCGAAGTTTTTTGGTGCTGTCACTCATATATGCAACGCTTCGGCATTAATTTAGCGAAATATCTCTATGAATGGCTGCGATCGGACGGCCATTTCCGCCATGCAGAATGCGCAATAAATGTTGCGAGATATTTGAACTTGAATCAATAATACTCTCCGACAGGCAAGATCCGCAAAAAACCAGTGATTGGAAAGGAGACTTCCTCATGTCCCACTCAGCTTTGCCGCCGCTGACGAAGGGGCAGCGCCTGACCGCCATCGGGTTCTGTTTCATCCCGCACGCTATCCTGGCGCTGCTTCTCGCGACAAGCGTTATCAGTGAGAAGTTGTTCTTCGGTATTCCGCTGGGCCTGAATCTCACCTATCTTGTCATCATCGGCGCCGTGGCGTATGTATACTTCTGGTGCATCCCGCTCGAGGGGTTCATCAAGAAGCTGACACGGAGTCCGCAGTGGGATAGCACGATGCTAGGCTGCGCTCTTGGCGTAGGCCTGATGATCATACCTGCCTGCGCCCTTCTCCTCGGCAGCTTCGTCGGCTTCGCTGAGCTGTTCATAACGCAGACGAGGTTCAATACACTCTACGCGTTTGTCACGGAGAGGAGCACCGCCAGCGCCCAGATGCTGCTGGGGCTCAATTTCGTCATCTCCATGGCAGGCATCATCCCCATCGCGTTCAGCCTCCTCAATGACCAGCGCAAGCACAACGCTGAGCTGGTGCGGGAGCAGGCATCGGCGGAGCAGCGACAGCACACCGCCTCGCAAGAGCCGCGCTGCGCCATCAGGATCGGCATGTACCTTGCGCGTAGCGACGGCACGCCGATCGACACGAGAAAGTCCCTGAAGCTGTACGATGAGTTGCGCGCCATGCCCGACGGCACGTTTGTGGGCCGCATTGGCGATGAACGCATCCTCATCGGCGTGGACGGGCAACGGATCGGCTACGTCCAGGAACAGGAGGAGACGACCGGCACTGACTCGCAGTAAACCGAGCCAACTCGCGGACCGCACTGGGCGGACCGCACGCGAAATCCCTGATGAGGAGACAGACATGAACTTCACCATGCTCAACGCCTTCCACGCCTCCCCGGCCACGCTCAGGAAGCTGCAGGGCGCCTACGACGCAGACATGATGGCTGCCTTGGCGTGCGCCAACGCGCACCCCGTCTCGGACTTGGAGGATATCCGCTGCAATGAAGGCATCCGCGCGCCCTACCAGGCCGACTGGGACGCCAAGTTCTCCACGCGCGCCAGGCAGCGCACGGAGCACCGCCGCACGCGCTGCACGCACGCCGACCGCGGCCGCATCCGCCTGCAGACGGTCATCCGTAGGAAACGGCTCGGGCGCGAGCGCATGCGCTCCCTCGCCGAGTGATCTGTCGCGCAAGGCTCAGACCTAAACGGAGGATTCCATGCTCAAGCATTGCAGCCTCGCCCTCGCTCTGCTGTGCCTCGCAGGGTGCAGCAACGGCGGGAAGGTCAGCGCGCCGAGCACACCCTCAGAGGAACAGGCGAGCATCACCGGGCATCCTATGAGCGTGTATGGCAGCCCACCGATGAACGGAGGACTGGCCATCGTCACCATCGTTCTTTACACAAAAGAGAACAAAAGGGTGGTCTGCTCGACGTTCTACACCGGGAAGGAAGACGGCAAGCAGCAGACGCCGCTCGCTCACACGATCGCCGTGGCCACTTCATTGGTCCAGTCGGAGATCGAGGACGGCGATGCGCAGACAATCACTGTCCACGGCGAGTACAACACGGACGGCACGTACCTGCTCAAGAAAGTCGAAGTGGAAGGCTACACCATCTCGTTCGGCAAAGAATGATGCTCTTGCGCAATGGATTGCGCGAGAAACCAACCCCGCAGGAAACAAGGAGACCACTGCATGATGTACCACATCTTCCCGACCCTGATGATCGGCTGCGCGCTTCTCGCCATGGGAGGCATCATCTACTCGTTCGAGTTCTACAACAAGTTCGCCAAGGCAGCTCAGATCGTGACCTGGCTCGGCACGCTGGCGCTGGGATGCAGCATCACCCTCCTCGGGTTCGGCGTCGACCCGCTCCAGCTGCTCTCGCTGAGCTACTGGCTCGGGGGGCACACACCCAACGAGCTGGCGCGGCTCACGGCAGGCCTCGCGCTCACCGTCTGCGTCCCTGCGGTCATCGCGTTCATCATCGCCAGGCTGTCCAATGAGTTCGACACGACTGAGACCACTGTGGTCATCCGGCTGCACAAGCGTTAATCCTCGAAGGGCCGTGAGCGTGATCGTGCACGGGATTGTCCCGGCACACGCACAAGACCGACGAATGTTTTTTCCGGAGAACTCCCCATGAACTCTATCAACCTGCCCGCAATCGACAGGAACTCATTCATCCAGAGCGCCATCGAGACCGGCCACATCGGTGCGTACCTCTCCGCAGACATGTGCCCCATCAAGGACTGGCTCATCGTCAAGAATTTCCGCATCAGGCCCCTCCAGGTCATCAGCGAGGAGGAGTACGTCCTGCTCTACGCCGACGGACTGCACCCGATCGACCGCCTCATCAATGTGACGCGCATCTTCAAGAGCGACGTGCGCGAGCACTTTGAGTACGGCGTGACGAGCTTCCTCCTCCCCTACCGCGCCGACGGTTACACCCGGGACGAGCTCGCCCTGCTGCAGCTGCAGTACCTCAAGGCCCACCCCGACATGACCCCCGCGATCCAGTCCGGCCTGCACCGCGTCTTCGAGCCGTACCGCAGGAAGACCATGGTGGTCGGCAAGGGAGGCCTGAGCGGTCTGTGGGAGGCCACGCGCAAGAAAGAGAGCTGATGCCATGACCGTGATGCTCTTCTTGCTGCTCCTCGGGGTTTGCCGCGGGCTGGGCCGCCTGCCGCAGAGCCCCATGGACAGCATCTTCGTGTGCCTCCTCATCACGTGGACCATCGACGGGTTCCGCTGGACCAAGCGTCACGCGGAACAGACTGACGAGGAGTCCATGCAGACGGCGCTTGCCAAACTCGGGACGGTCGACATCGCATACAGAAAGATGATCGCCATCCTCGAGAGCAAACGAGCGTCCCTCAAGGACAACACGCGAATCGCGTGCATCCTCGGCACCCTGATGTTTGTCGCGTACCATGCAGTCGCATTTGTCTTCCTCACACGCGCAGGGGAGTTCCTTGCGCTCATCGCACAAGCACTCTTCTCCTAACCGAAAGGACACTCGTCATGATGAACTCTGCCTTCGACACCCGCACCGCCAGCAAACTGCGTCACGCTTTCGCGCATTTCGCCGCTGCCTGGCGGAACGTGAGCGATCCGGAGGGCACCATCTTCGTGCCCCTCTCGCTCAGCTACATCGTCCTCAACGCGGGTCACATGCTGCTCGACGTGGACGAGAGCGCCGTCTGCTACGTGACTGTGAAGGAACCGCTCAATGGCCTGGCCGCGCGCTGTCTCAGCGATGAGGAAGCGGACGCGCTCGAGAGCATGCGCCGCCACGCGCCCAGCGGCCTGGTTCTGCCGCAGGATATCGCCGATGCAGTGGGCGAGTGCGAGACGGTCCATGCCAATGAGCTGATGACGCTGCACGAGCGGGTCGCGTGAGCTGGTGAAAGGAGCGCGCCGATGGGACGTATACTCTTTTATGCAGTGGTCTTCTGGCCACAGATTCTCGTCTGTCTGCGGCACTGGCAGCTCTCGCGCAGCAGAGGGACACTGGGGTGGGAAGATGCGTTGGTCTGTTTTGTCGGCACGCTCCTGTTCATGGGGATGTACATCATTACCATCGCCGCGCTCTCGAGCATCAGGACGGGCAAGGAAGACCGGCAGGTGAGGCGGACGTTCAGAGGCCTCGCGGTCTACACCTGGGGCATCCTGCTCGCGATCGTCACCCTCGTGCAGTCGTGGTTCACCGGCATCGCGCACTTCGGCCTCGAACCGCGCTCGCACGAGCCCATCGTCCTGCTGTTCATCCTGCCGATGACGCTGCAGGGCTACGGCGGCAGCATCCTCTGGGACTGCCGTCTCTTCTCGGAAGAATCCGTCGCGAAGTGAAACCCAACCCCTGGCAAAGGAGAACAGTCATGAGAACGTTCGGAACCGTCGCGCCCGCCACGCTGCTGCAGGAAGAGCTGTTGCGCGCATTCGACTGCGAGGTCACCGAGGCGCGCAAACGCCCGGCAAAAGCCTCCCGCAAGAGTGTCACGTGCATCTCCTCCCTCCCCGAAGCGCTCGAGAGCATCGGCGAAGCGACCCTGGCCCACATCCAGCGCTACATCTGACCACGCAGCATGACCACCCCCACCCATTTCGCGGAACCGCATCGTGCGGAACCGCACCATCCCGCAACAGGCAGCACAACGGAGAACACGCCATGACCACGTCGACCCGCTTCAACCGCCTCCCCGACCGCAAGCGCTTTGAGGAAGATAACTACAGCGAGAGCAAGGAAGCGCAGCGCGCGATGAACAATGTCATCTTCGACCTGGACGCTCGGCAGAAGAATCTCGAGCGCAAACTGCTCCAGAGCCGCGATGCGCGCGTGAGCAAGATCGAAGCGCTCAACAAGACGTCGCTCGGCTTCCACCCCTCGCTCATCCCGACGATCATCAAGGAACTCTTCGACCAGCAGGGCTGGAACTGCTAAGTCTCCCCCACACAAACCCTTTTTCGCGAAAGGACCGGACCATGGACATGCTGATCCGCTACACCTTCGCGGCGATCCCCTGGACGCCGCTGATGCTCCTCGCGTACTGGTCCTCCAAGGGCTTGCCTGCGCGGGAAGCTTGCATTTTCGCCCTGCTCGCGTTCGTCGCGGCGCACCTGTTTGTGCCGCTCGCGACGGATGCCGAGCGCTACCGCCTTACGAGGCCGATGACGCTCGCTCGGGCGCTGTCGCTCCTGACATTCCACTGTTTCATCCTGCCTGTCGTGATGCTCATCGCAGTCTTCCTCCTCCAGCGGCCCATCGTGCTGCTCGCTGAGCTGATTGCGGCGTCTGCTGGAGGGCTGGTGGCGTTCATCTGGGGCACGGCAATCCTCGCGACCCTCGCGTCGCTCAGGACCCTTCGCAGGCTGACTCTTCTGAAACACACCGCACTCACAAAGGAGCCGTCCCATGAGCGACAACCGCATGAATGATGACGAGCCCAACGGCAGACCGCCGAAGGTGGCGGGAGGCAAGACGCTGCTCATGATCCTCCTCGTGGGACTCTGCGTCGCGCTCTTCTTCGGCAGCGTCCAGCGCATGACGCTCGGGCGCGTGCAGCAGCTGGAGGACTGGTCCGCGTTCCGTAAGATGGTCGACGAAGGCAAAATCGACACCGTCCACATCCAGGGGAGGGAGGTGCGCGGGACGCTCAAGGACACCAAGCAAGCGGACGGCGTCATCGTCACCGGGCCAGAGTTCCTCTCCGACGTCGACAAGACATGGCTGTACGAGGCGGAGAAGGCCCACGGCGTGAAGGTCGTGTACAAGCAGGAATCCATCTGGGGCGCGATGCTGCTCAACGTTCTCCTGTGGATCGTGCTCCCTATTGGCCTCCTGCTCTTCTTTCTCACGCGGCGCACCGGCGGCGCAAGCGGCGTCTTCAGCTTTGGCAAGGCCCGCAACGCGCTTGTCGACAAGAAGAAGAACCGCACCACGTTCAATGACGTCGCAGGCGTCGACGAAGCGAAAGAGGAGGTATCCGAGATCGTCGACTTCCTCAAGAACCCTCGGAAGTACGGACGCCTCGGCGGGCGCATCCCGAAGGGCGTGCTGCTCATCGGACCGCCCGGCACGGGCAAGACGCTGCTCGCGCGGGCGATCGCGGGGGAGGCGGACGCGCCGTTCTACAGCCTCTCCGGGTCTGACTTCGTCGAGATGTTCGTCGGTGTCGGCGCATCCCGCGTGCGCGATCTGTTCCAGCAGGCGAAGGAGAACGCGCCGTCCATCATCTTCCTGGACGAGCTCGACGCGGTCGGGCGCAGGAGGGGGACGGGGCTCGGCGGGGGGCACGATGAGCGGGAACAGACGCTCAACGAGATCCTTGTCCAGATGGACGGCATGGAAACCAACCACAATGTCATCGTGATGGCGTCCACCAACCGTCCGGACGTCCTGGACCCAGCGCTCCTGCGTCCCGGACGGTTCGACCGGCACGTGTACGTCGATATGCCCGACCTGAAGGGGCGCGAGGACATCCTGCGCGTTCACGCGCGCAAGAAGAAGCTCGCGCCGACAGTGGATATCAAGCAGATCGCGAGGGCGACGCCGATGTTCAGCGGCGCCGACCTCGAGAATCTGCTCAACGAAGCGGCGCTCCATGCAGTGCGGAAGAACAAGGAGCATATCGAGATGGATGATGTCGAGGAGGCCCGCGACAAGGTCACGATGGGACGCGAGAAGAAGTCCCGCGTGACGGATAAGAAGGACCTCCTCATCACGGCGTGGCACGAAGCGGGCCACACCATCACGGCCTGGTACAAGAAGAACGCGCTCAACCCGCACAAGGTCACCATCGTGCCGCGCGGGCGCTCGCTCGGGGCCACGTATTTCATGCCGGAGAAGGATATATTCAACAAGACCCGCAGCGAGCTGCTGGACGAGCTGGTCGTGGCGTTCGGCGGCAGGGCGGCGGAGAAGCTGCACACGGATGATATCTCCTCGGGCGCCAAGGGAGACATCGACCAGGCGACAGGGATGGCGCGCAAGATGGTATGCGAGTGGGGCATGTCGGATGCGGTCGGCCCCATCAATTACCGGGCGGGCGAGGAGACGTTCTTCCTCGGCAGGGAGATCGCGCGCTCGCAGGACTTCTCGCAGGAGACGCAGCGCGAGATCGACTTGGAGGTCAAGAAGCTCATCGACGGCGCGTACAAGGAAGCAGTGAGTATCGTCGAGGAGCACAGGACGGAAGTCGAGCTGATCGCTACCCGGCTCATGGAGCGGGAGACGCTCAGCCGCGACGAGATCGAGCAATTGCTGGGCAAGCCCCCTCTCGCGTGAGCAGGGGGCAGTTCTTCTCCATCACCCACTACGAGGAGGTTCGTCATGAGGACTCTCGGAATCCTGCTGGTCTGTCTCGTCGCCTGCGCAGGCTGCCGGCACAACCGCACGCGCAGCGAGCGCTGCGAGGAGACCTCCCGCATCGCCCGCGGCACCGTCGCTGCGGTCTTCGTGATCAGCAGCTACGCCGGCAGCGAGTGCGTGCTCGAGCTCAAGGAATCGCTCGGCACGAGGTTCTACGCCCCAAACACATGCGTCGCACGGCCCGGCGACAGCGTGACCATCACCTACACCTACGACGGGAACCGCCGAACCGCGACCGACGTCGTCATCACCGCATACCGGAGGTGAACCATGCGCCGAGCGCTCGCGCTCA
>CAYUPS010000018.1:0-19483 GCA_964445485.1 uncultured Methanosarcinales archaeon
CAGCACCAACACCAACGTCACACTCACCAACACCACAGAAACAGGCTGCACCGTCTTCAACAGCACACTCATCAACAAAACCTGCATCAACAGCACACTACTCCACAGCTTCTTCCGCGACAGCTACAACCTCAACAGCACCATCAACACAACACTCGAAGTCAACACCACACTCAACAACAGCAACGTCACACTCAGCAACCTCACCAACGTCACCGCAAACAACGCCACCATCATCAACTGCACACTCATCAACAACAACACCATCGACAACAGCATCGTCCAAAACTGCGTGGGCGCATTCGCATGCGGCAACGTCAACACATCGATCACGCTCACCAACAACCTCCTCAACAACGACACCTGCCTGAACGTCACCGTACCCAATATCACCGTCAACTGCGCAGGCTTCTCCCTCATCGGCGGCCGCTTCGGCATCGGCGTCGACTTCAACAACTTCCTCAACGTCACCTTCCGCGACTGCACCGTCGCCAACTTCAGCACAGGCAGCAGATTCATCGCAGCCCAGAACAGCAGGATCATCAACGTCACCTACATCAACAACACCGTCGCGGTGCAGCATGATCTCGGCAGCATCAACAACACGCTCCTCAACGCATCATTCATCGACAATAATGTGTCCTTGCTCGCGCTGAACGCGTTCAACATCAGCATCAACGACACCAGGTTCCCCAACCTGACCAGCATCGAGAACACGACGACTGGCGCAGTGAATTTCACCACCAACATCACATTCACGACGCTCACCAACCTCATCGACATCGTCACCATCAGCCAGAACAGCATCTTCCTCAACACGACCCGTGCGCCGCACTTCAACACCACTGCCATTCTCACGCTCCGCGGCATCAGCTCTTCCAACCCGCAACCGACCGTTGACTTCAACGACAGCGGCGCCTTCCAAGTCTGCACGCCCGCGCTCGGCTGCAACGAGCTCAGCTACAGCGGCGGCGTGTTCATCTTCAACACCACTCACTTCACCAACTTCAGCAGCAACGAATCGGACATAGTCGTGATAGCCCTGGGCTGCACGCCATTCACGGGCAACCTGACCAACCTCGTCCTCTGCAACGCGACGGTCAACAGCACCAGCGTCAGCAACGTGACCGCCAACATCACGCTGCCCAACGGATCGGTCGCCTTCGGCAATGTGACCAACCACACAGGCATGGCGTTCTTCTTCAACATCACCGGTACGCCCGAGGGCCGCTTCAATGTGTCCTGGCGCGCGAACAGCAGCGGCGGCAACAACGCGACCGCGACCGACCTGTTCTTCATCTTCAACACGTCGCTCAACTGCATCGTCAACAACGGCACCAACCTCGGCGGCGCCAACAACACCTGCATCAACAGCAACAAGACCAACACCTCCATCACGAGCAGCAACAACACCAACTGCAACGCCACCTTCAGCACCGAGACCAACAGCACGTGCACCAACAGCGTCAAGACCAATGTCAACTCGACCAACAGCACCAACATCAACAGCAACCTCACCAACACCACCGAGACCGGCTGCACCATCATCAACAGCAGCCTCGTCAATGTCATCTGCATCAACAGCACGAAGATACGCGTGATCGGCCTCAACAGCACCAACATCAACAGCAACCTCACCAACGTCACCGAGACGAACACGACAGTCAACCAGACGAACGCGACGAACAGCACGCTCACGAACGGCACCTACGGCGGCTGCCTCATCCTCAACAGCGTCCTGACCAATGTCACATGCATCAACAGCACGAAGATCAACGTCACCGGCCTCAACAGCTACAACCTCAACAGCAGCCTCAATTACAGCAATGAGACGAACAGCACCCTCAACAACTCGAATGTCATCAACAGCAGCCTCACGAACGTTACTGCGAGCAACACGACGTTCATCAACTGCACGCTGCGCAACAACGCGAGCGTCGACAACAGCATCGTCCAGAACTGCCTCGGCGACACGGGCGCGCCGACCATCGCGAACCTCACCTGCGCACCGACGCCGACCAACACCCTCGAGACGTTCCCCATCAACTGCAGCGCCAATATCTTCGATGACGTCGCCGTGACGAACGTGACGTTCAACGTCACATCGCCCAACGGCGGGGTCGTCTCCGGCTTCAACATCACGCAGATCGGTACGCTGTACCGGATGAATACCACCGACCGCTCGCTGCTCGGCCAGTACAATGTGACTGTGTTCGCGGCAGACGGCGCGGGCAACGTCGCGAGCGCGACGACAAGCTACACAGTCGTGCAGGCCACGAGCGGCTGCGGAGCGAACTGCCCCGGTCCGGGCGGTGGCGGAGGCGGCGGTCCGCCAGGACCCCCCGGTCCGCCGGTGACGCCGCCAGGCCCGCCAGTCACACCGCCGGGTCCGCCGACGACGCCTCCAGCCACTCCGCAGATAACACAGGAGATCCGCCAAATCCCGCCGGTGCCGCTCAACACGACATGCGGCCCGTCGGCGACGACAAAGATATTGCGCGAAATCGACATCCAGGATATCTCTATCGAGGATGTCCTCGCGCCGGGCCAGGTCGTGGTCAAGGGTCCGTTCAGGATGGACTGCGCAGGCAGGCAGGACATCTCGTTCAACCTGCAGGATACGTTCACGAATCTGACATTGTTCCGCTGCCGCGGCGGCTCGTGCAGCGTCATCACGGAGAAGAGCGTGACGGAAAGCACTGTGTGCTACGGCAAGGATTTGGTGCTCGTGCGCCAGGAAGAGCTGCTTGAGCAGCGCCAGACCATCGCGCCTGACGCAGTGCCCATCATCCTCGGCACGGGCAAGGTGCTCACACCCGCCGACCCGATCGTCCGCAGCGACGGCTATGAAGTGCGCATCACCGACGGCCTCGAATCGACCCTCCCGATCTCGCTGCACGGCATCGTGCGGTCCATGTCATATGCCGCGAACCCGACGCTGGCGCTCATCGGCGCGCCGCTCGTCATCGATGTGACGGGTGATGTGTCGGGGCTCTCCGCGGAGATCACGCTGCCGGCGCCCGCGCCAAACGGCATCGATCCGGAGAGCCTGCAGGCGTTCGTGCGCAGGGGCGAGATGTGGGAAGCGCTCGAGAGCGTGCGGGTTGACGGCCTGATCACCGCAGAGGTCGGGGATCTGGGTGCGCTTGTGGGCGATGGCAGCATCATCATGGCGGTGTTCGGCGTGACGTGCGACTCGTGCAGGACTGCCGCGTTCAGGAAGGCGTATGATGGCGGCGGCAAGGAGGCAGTCGTGCTGGTGCACGGCCTCACGTCCAACAGGGTGTCCTGGCAGCCGATCATCGATGATTTCACGCTCGGAGAGCAGCCGCACCAGGTGTGGCTGTTCCAGTACCCCTTCAATATGACGCTGGAGGCGATCGGCGCCGCGTTCGCTGACGCGCTCGAGGCGCACTCAGGCGAGTACGAGGCAGTCCATATCGTCGGTCACTCGCTCGGCGGCTTGGTCACGCAGCAGGCCCTGCACCATGCGGATTCGTTGCGTGAGAGGTTCGGCTTCATCGGAAAGGTGCGCACCGCGGTGATCGTGGGCACGCCCAATGACGGCACGCCGACGCTGGATATCTACAGGCGCTTCTTCAACAGGTTCGTGAACGAGCGCGAGAGCGTGGTGCCGCTCTTCAACGTGAATGCGCGCGTGATGGAGGATCTCGAGAAGGGCAGGCAGGTGCCGCGCGTCGAGGGCGTCAAGTATGTCGTGATCGCGGGCCTCAAGCCGTACGTGTTCACCGAGACGCTGTTCAGCGATGTGAATGACGGCATCACGACGCTCGATGGCGCGCAGCATGTGGGCTACACGTACGCGAGCAGTCCGTGCGGCGACTATTACGGTCTCGACGTGACGCACACCGAGCTGGATGACCACCCGGTGGCGCGCCGCATCATCGAGAGGATAGTGACGGAGGGCTCTGTGGGCACAAGCGATGTGCCGCTCGTGGGCCACAACCAGTACCTGCACACGAGCGTGCAGGACTGCAGCAGCGAGGATTCGTTCATCATCGCGGGCGTGCCGATCGCGAAGGCTGCGGCGGTGGCGCCGCTGAGCTGCGCGTGCGGCAATGGTGTGTGCGGCGAGGGCGAGACCGAGGCGAGCTGCCCGCAGGATTGCGCGGCGCCGATCAGCATCGGCAACTTCTGCCAGGTCGCGCCTATCGCGATCTACCTGCTCATCATCCTCCTGATAGCGGTGACGCTGGGCGTGCTCTTGCGCCGCCTGCTCAAGGGAGTGGCGCCGAGCCGCAAGATGACGCTGGCGCTCTATGATGTGGCCTTGCTGTGCTTGGCTGCCTCGATCGTCCACTATGTGGTGTGCGGCAAGGCGTTGTATGTGGCGTATGCCGCGCTCGCTGGCGCCGTGCTGCTCTTGGCCAGCGATGCGGTGCTGAGCAAGGAGGGCAAGCGCGAGAAGCCGAAGAAGCCGATTGTGAAGAAACCGGTGCTCACGAGCGATGTGCATGAGCGCATCGAGGCTGCGATCAAGCGGCTCAGTGAGGATATCAAGCGCATCGAGACGCCTGGCAGCAAGGTGGCGGTACCGCTGTGGTCTCGCGTGGCCGCCTGGTGGCGTGTCCGTGCGGCCAAGAAGCCGGCTGTCGAGCCCGCAAAGCCCGTTGTCAAGGATGCGCAGAAGGCGCGCGCGGCTCTTGCGGCGTCGACGGCTAAGCTGCGCGAGGATGTGCGCAAGGCAGAGCGGCCAAAGGGTCCGTCGGTGTGGCGGCGCTGGAGGATGTCTTTTGCTGCGAAGCCGAAACCCGCGCCTGTCAAGAAAGAGGTTCCTGCGGTGAAGAAGGGTCCGGGTGCGCTCGCGCGCCTGTTCGAGAAGAAGCAGCCTGCGCCCAAGCCAGTGCCGATCATCAAGCCGATTGTGAAGCGGTCGCCGCGCATGTCATTGTGGGACCGCCTGTTCGGCTCGACGCCTGTGGAGCGCGAGCTGGATGAGATGCGCCGCGTCACTGATGAGATCGATACCATCCTGTCCAAGTACAGGAGGAGGCGCTGAGCATGGCCGCGGATGAGAAAGCGGAAGCGCCCATGGCCCGCCACGTGATCTTCATGTACACGACAGAGCACTTGGAGTACAAGGACAAGGTGCGTTTCTATTACGGCCTCAAGGGACGGGATGGCAAGAGCGGCATCATCAAGAAGGCAGGGGTGGACCAGCTGGGCAAGACCGTGCTGCTCGTATCGAATGATGCGGCGCCGAGCGTGGAGACGTTCCTGACCGGCTGGAAATGCGTGTTCAAGCGCAAGACCGTGCTCGTGCCGCAGGAAGACGCCCCGTCGGAGGACCGACCGCTACATTTAAATAGGAGTTTGCCCCCGTCTGGGACGAAAAGAGGCAGGCATGGTTGAGCTCACCATATATGATTGGTTCTACGGCATCACGCAGCTCGCCGCCACGTTCCTGAGCGTCGTGGCCGGCGGCATCGCGCTGACCGTGTTCGCCAAGGCGCGCACGAAAGTGTCCTTGCGCGCGTGGAAGCCATTGTCTGTCGCGCTCGTCCTGTTCGCTGTGGAGGAGGTCATCGGTGCGGTGCGCACGTTCGGCGTGTGGCCGACCCCGTCGCACTGGACGCACATCCTGCCCGGTTTCATCCTGTTCTTCCTGATCGTGGCGCTCCTGCGCCAGATACAGCAGCTGAAGGGGTGGGACTGATGGCCATCTCGTTCGCTGATGCGTTCAATGTCGCGGCGCCCATCTATAATATGGCGTTCGTGGCCATCGCGGTGTGGCTGTTCGTGACGCTGTTCCGCACGCCGCGCGCGAAGATCGTGAATCTCATGCCATGGAAGCTCGTGTTCGGCTCCCTGCTCATCTTCGTGGTGGAGGAGGTCCTGACCATCCTGCGCCTGCAGGGCATCCTCCCGTCAGAGGTGCGCTACTTCAACGGCGTGTTCGAATTGTTCATCGTGGCTCTCTTCATCTATGCGTTGCTCCTGCAGAAGGAGCTGTCGAAGCGCGCGCTCTGAGGCGCAAGGTTTTAGTAGGTCCGCGTCTGCGTCTTCGTTATGCGTCGCCATGTCCCTGCGCTGCTGAGCTGGCTGCGGCTCGCGCTCATCCCGGTGTGTTTCGCGCTGCTCGCGCGCGATGAGATCGGTGCGTTCGCCGCGGCGTACGTCCTCGCAGGCCTCACGGACGTGCTGGATGGGTATTTCGCTCGTCGCTTTGACGCGATGTCTCCCGGCGGGAGCCTGCTCGACAGCACGGCGGATGCGCTCTTCGACGTCTCGATCCTGCTGTGGAGCGTGTGGCGCGCGCCCGAGCTCCTGCAGAACCATGCAGTCCTGATCGGCGCGCTCGCGGGGTTCTATGCGCTGAACGTGCTGGCGGGTTTCGTGAAGTTCGGCAGGCTCATCGCGTATCACACGTATGTCGGCAAGACGATGGCTGTGTCCGTGTTCGCCTTCGGCTTCGTGACGGTTGTGTTCGGGTACGTGCCGGCGCTCGTGTACGCGGTGGCGGGAGTGTTCGCGCTGTTCTGCGCCGAGGCTCTTGCCCTGACGCTGCTGTCCCGCAAGAGACTGCATGATGTCAAGTCAGTGCTGCACGTGTGGAGGCTGCGATGATCCTGCAGCTCATGTATCTGTACTTGCCGGCGTACTTGGCGAATCTCGCGCCGCTGCTTGTCAAGAGCGTGCTGCCGCGCTGGAATGCCCCGCTGGATTTCGGGAGGAAGTGGCGCGGCGAGCGCGTGCTCGGCAGCCACAAGACCTGGCGCGGCCTGATCACGGGCGTGAGCGCGGGCCTGCTGACCGCATACGCGCAGTACGCGCTGGGCCCGGCATCGTGGAGCATGATTGACTATTCCCTCTGGCCCGCGTGGGGGCTCCTGCTGAGTCTCGGCGCGCTGGGCGGCGATGCGCTCAAGAGCTTTTTCAAGCGCCGCATCCGGATGAAACCTGGTGCGAGCTGGATGCCCTTCGACCAGGTCGATTATGCTCTTGGCGCGCTCGCGCTCGGCAGCCTCATGCACTTCCCGGGCTGGACCGAGGCCGCGCTCGTCCTGCTCATCTCGGTCGCGCTGCACCTGGCCGTTTCGACCGTCGGGTATTACACGGGCGTGAGGAAGGAGCGATGGTAGCTGGGTTCGTGACGCGCAAACTCCTGCATGTTGTCGGTCTCGGCGCGCTGCTTCTCGGATTGACTGCGTGCCTGGAGGCGTTCGGCCTCGCAGCGTCCCGCATGGGCGTTTTAGTGGCTCTCGCGGTTCTTCTCGTCGCGGACACGGCGCGCATCATGGGCCGCCGGAAGGTGCCGCTGCTGCAGTTCATCCTCAAGAAGAAGGAGAGCGATGCGTTCTTCGGCCTGACGTTCGCCGTCGCGTCCGCGGCAGTTCTCCTCTACATCGTCGACCAGAGGATTGCGCTCGTGGCGCTCGCGATGATGGTGGCGGGCGATCCTGCCGCGGCGCTCATGGGCAGGTTCTTCGGATCGGGGCAGAAGAGTTCTGTCGGGACTGTCTCGTGCTTCCTCGTATGCGCTGGTGTCGGCGCGGCCATGCTGGGCTGGTCCGTCCTGCCGGTGCTGATGGCTGCCGCTGCCACCGCGGGGGAGAGGTATGCGGGAGCGCTGGATGACAATCTGGTCATGCCGCTCGCCGCAGGGATTGTCGGGCAGGCGTTTCTTTAGAACAGGGCGCCGAGCGCTGCGGCGAGAGCTGCGACGATCAGCCAGCGGGATGTCTCGCGCCGGACGATGCGTTTTGCCATGAGCGAGCCGCGGGGCAGGCCTGCGAGGAAGAGCAGCGACGAGAGGAGCGTCAGCGACTCGGTGCTGCCCGCGCTCCAGAGCATCAGCCCTGTGCCGAGCGCTGTGACGAGCGACGCGGGAGCGAGGCTCGTGTAGCGCAGCGCCAAGAGCAAAGAGACGGAAGCGAGCGCGGATGCGGGAAGCGGGATGCTGATCGCGTTCATCGCGGCGAGGAGCGCTGCGCACAGGAGCAGGTCATGCAGGGCGCGCAGGTAGCGCTCGCCGTCGCTGAGTTCGCGCCGGGCCATGCCGCCGACGATGATGCCTGCGATCGTGCCGCACACGGCGAGCATGCTGGCCAGGAGGTACGTTACGGTCTCCATTCGCTGTGTCCCCACGCGATGAGCAGATCGACGCCAAGCGGCTCGACGGGCGGCAGGTCGCACGCGCCGTAGCAGCTGCCGAGCCAGATGACGACTGACGCGCCGGTCTTGTCCTCGAGCTGCGTGGCGATCCGGCCTGCGAGCGGTTTCATGCCGTCAGGGAGCTGCACGCACACGAGTTTGGCGTCCGCGTCGCGGATGGCGTCGGCGGCGCGGGAGAGCTCGAGGTCGTATTCGAAATCCTCTGCCTGCAGGGCGTCCTTCATAGGGCCCCTTATAAAGAGGGGGCTTAAAAAGATGTTGGTGCGGCCCTCGGGGATATATTTAAATAATCTGCGCGCTGGGAGAGATGCATGACCTATGTCGACGGGTATGTCCTTGCAGTGCCGAAGAGGAAGATAGCGGAATACCGCGCATTGGCAAGGGCTGCGGGAAAGATATGGAAGAAACACGGCGCTCTGCAGTACATGGAGTGCGTCGGCGACGATTTCCGCGCGAAATGGGTGACGCTCAAGTTCCCGCGCATGGCGAAGGCCAAGCCGGGCGAGACTGTCCTCTTCTCATTCATCGTGTACAAGTCCCGCGCGCACCGCGACAGGGTGAACGCGAAAGTGATGAAGGACCCGCTGATGAATGATCCCGCATGGAAAGACAAACCCATGCCGTTCGATATGAAACGCATGGCGTACGGCGGGTTCAAGACGATCGTCGAACTCTAGAGGCGGCAGGTTAAAATACGGGCGTGCCTGCGCACCGCGCATGGACGCTGAGCAAAAGTGCGCTGAGGCCGCGCGGGTCATCCAGGAATGGGTCGACAAGCAGGGTCATGAGCGGTGCTGGTACTATCCTGATCTGTTCCGCAGGCTCGCGATTCTCTTTGGTGTCGAGGCCTCACAAGAGCCCGCCCTGCCGCCGCTGGAAGAGTTCAAGGAAGGATGCCGGCGGTATCAGCGCGAAGAGTTCAATCTTGACGAATGACCGCAAGACATTTATGTGAGCACCCGTGTGCGACGGCGGGGGGATACACATGGGCATGTACATAACGTTGCCGGACGCGGTCAAAGGGTGCACTGTCGGGATCGTCGGCTCCGGCGTGAGCATGATCAGCAATGCCGCGCAGCACGTGAATGTGAATGTCGGTTTCGGGCAGATTCCTGAGTTCTTCACCGGCGACATCGACGGCGTACGTGTGGTCGCCGTGCCGCGGCACGGGACAGGCCCGCAGCCGATCGCGCCGCATCAGATCCCCTACGAAGCGTACATGCCGCTCTTCGCCGAGACCACATATCTCATCGGGCTCTCGCGTGTCGGCGACTACACTGGCGCGCAGAAGACTGGCGACATCGTCATCCCTGAGGATTTCATCACGTGGCAGCCTAAGACCTTGCATCTTCCTGGCGCGGAGTTCGCCAATTGTAACGGTCTCGTCGACAACGGATACCGAAGCATTGTCGCAAAGGCGCTTGAGATCGTGGGGCGCGACAATATCCCGCGCGTCTACCATTACGGCATCTACAATACGCACCCCGGGCCGCAGTTCGAGACGCCGGCGGAGGCCAATTTCTACCATGATTGCTGCAAGGCGACGCTCGGCGGCATGACGAGCGGGTATGAGGCGAAGCTCGCGGCGGAGTTGCGCGAGTACAATCGTGCGCGCGGACGCGAGGCATCGCCGAAATACGCCTGCCTGTGCACCGTGGTCAATCCCGCGAGCAATCACACCAATCAAGTGTCGCATGAGATCACGGAGCGCGAGATGAAGAAAGCAAAGCCGGTTCTGGAGAAGCTCGTGCGGGCGTTGGTTCGCGACCTCGGCCGCGGCACGCCATAATATTTATAAAGCGCTCACGAACACTCGGAACCCCACCTGCCCTGGTAGCTCAGCCGGTAGAGCGTGTGGCTGTTAGCATTTCTGACAGCAACCACAAGGTCGGCAGTTCGAGTCTGCCCCAGGGCGTTTTCTTCTCCCGCCCAAACGCAACGCATTTAAATACCCCCGCCTGTGGGTAGCCTATGCGCAAGAAGTTCTCCACCGGCAATTCCTACAGAGTCTACCAAGAAGCGCTGCGCTACCTGCCCGCCGGCAGCGGATCGAACGCGCGCATCTGGGGCGGCGTGTGCCCGCTGAACATGCCCTGCACGATCTTCATCGACAGGGCCAAAGGCCCGCACGTGTGGGACGTCGACGGCAACAGGTACATCGACTACCGCCTCGGCTACGGTCCCGTCATCCTCGGCCACGCGCGCGACGAAGTCGATGACGCCGTCGAGCGCGCGTTGCGCGAAGGCGCCGTCTACGCATTGGGCAACGAGCTCGAGGTCGAGCTGGCCAAGGTCATCGTCAAGAGCGTGCCGTGCGTCGACATGGTCCGCTACTGCAATTCAGGCACGGAAGCGACCATGTCAGCCATCCGGCTCGCCCGCGCGTTCACCAAGAAAGACATCATCCTCAAGTTCGAGGGGCACTACCACGGCGGGCACGACTACATGCTCTTCAGCACCGACGTGCCGTTCGACGCGCCGCGCCGCACACCCGTCCCGAAAAGCCCCGGCATCCCCGCAGGCATGGACAAGTACGTGATGGTCGAAGAGTGGAACGACTTCGCGGGCGTCGAGCGCACCATCAAGAGGCACCACAGGCGCATCGCGGCGGTCATCTGTGAGCCCTTGATGGGCAACGCGTCCGGCATCATGCCCCAGCGCGGCTTCCTCGAGCATTTGCGCGAGCTGTGCACGAAGCATGACGTCCTCCTGATCTTCGATGAGGTCAAGACTGGTTTCAGGCTCGCGCTCGGCGGCGCGGCTGAGCGCTTTGGCGTCAAGCCCGACCTCGTGTGCTACGCCAAGTCGCTCGGCAACGGGTATCCCTTGGCTGCGTTCGGCGGGCGGCGCGACATCATGAGCCTCATCGGCCCGGGGAAGGTCTTCCACGGAGGCACGTACTCCGCCAACCCCATCAGCATGGCTGCGGGGCTCGCGACGCTGCGCGAGCTGCGCAAGGAAGGGACATACGATGCCCTGCGCAAGTTCGGCGAATCGCTGCGCAAGGGCATGCACGAGATGCTCATCGACCACAACGTGCCGCACCTGATGCTCGGCACGCGCACCATCATGCAGGTGTGCTTCACGCATGCCAAGGAGATCCATTCCTACCGCGACCTCGAGCAGGTCGAGTGGCAGATGTACGCGGACCTGCATGTCGAGCTCCTCAAGAGGGGCATCATGATAGATGAGGACAACCAGGAAGTCATCTTCACGTCGCTCGCGCACGGCAAGAAGGAGCTCGCGCAGACGCTCGTCGCGTTCGACGCAGCGCTCGATCAAACGCTCAAGATGCCCGCGGCGCAGCGGCTCATGAGCGGCAAGAAGCCGGCGAGCCACCTGCCGCCGACGTGATGGGAAGGAGAGGGAGTGACCCCGCCGTGATTTGAACACGGGACCTTCCGATTATCAGTCGGATGCTCCACCAGGCTAAGCTACGGGGTCGTATGCCGTCGCGAGAGCCGCACGCGGCTTTTAAATATTATGGTCGGCGGCGCTGGCCCAATTCGAAGGCGCGGATGCCCAGCGATGCCTTCTCCATCGCGTCCGCGCGCTTCTGCAGGAGGACGACGAACTTGCCCGCGGCGGGCTCTATCTCCGGAGTCGAGAAACGGAGGACGCGCAATGACAGTTGCGTGATGATGCGCGTGGCCACGGCAGAGGTCATGCGCTCGATAGTCTCGAGCGCGATCGAGAGCTCCCTCGTCGCGAGCACGCCATGCTCGACGCCTGCGAGGATGTCGCCGCGGGACGATGCCTCGGTGGAGCGCTGCTGGGCGATGAGGCGCTGGCTCTTGCTCGAGCTGTTGGTCAGTATCATGAACGTGTCATCGTAGAGCTCCTGCAGGTCGTACTGCATGAGGTCGAGCGTCTGCTGCAGTCGCTTGGCGTCGGCTGGCGCCCTGGCGCGGAACGCCTCGATGTCAGTGACCACGGCCCGGATGGAGGCGAAGAACCTATCGATGTCCTCCTGCGAGAAGGCGTTCTGCCGCATCGTCCTGTTCCAATTGAATGCCATCGCATCCTGCGGAGAGCTGCGGGGATTTAAGCCTTCCGACCTCAAGCTATATAAAATGCTGACGAGGACGGAGGAGCATGCCTTCCCCCGTCTCGGTGCCGGTCGTCGCGCAGGACGCGTACGTGAACATCGCGCTCGACACGATCGCGCGCGGCAAGCAGGCGCTCGTGTTCGTCGGCACCAAGCGCTCTGCGGAAGCTGCGGCCGAGACTATCGCCAAGAAGATCAAGGAGGACAAGGACGCATGGGCCGCGCTCGCGGAGGGCGCGAAGGGCGTGCTGGGAAAGCCCACGCACCAGTGCGAGCGGCTCGCGACCGCGCTCAAGAAAGGAATCGCGTTCCATCATGCAGGCCTGCACGGCCGCCAGCGCGAGATCGTGGAGGACGCGTTCAGGTCTGGCGACGTGCGCATCATCTGCTGCACGCCTACTCTCGCGGCGGGCGTCGACCTGCCCGCCTTCCGCGCAGTCATCAGGGATGTCAAGCGTTTCAGCGGCAGCGGATCAGATTACATCCCCGTCCTTGAATACCTGCAGATGGCCGGGCGCGCTGGACGGCCGCGCTTCGACACGTTCGGCGAGGCGGTCCTCGTCGCGCAGACAGAGACAGAGCGAGACGTGCTCACTGACAAGTACCTGCGCGGCCAGCCTGAGGCGATCTATTCCAAGCTCGCTGTCGAACCCGTCCTGCGCACGTACCTGCTGTCGCTGATCGCCTCGCGCATCATCGGCACGCGTGAGAGCATCAGCGAATTCTTCTCGCGCACGTTCTGGGCCCACCAGTACAGGGACATGACGCGTCTTGAGCGCACGCTCGACAGGATGCTCGCGTTGCTGGAAGAGTGGGAATTCCTGCAGAAAAGCGGCGATCGGTTCGCGGCGACGCCCGTAGGCGAGCGCGTCGCGCAGCTGTATCTCGATCCCCTGACCGCGCATGAACTGATGGTCGGCCTGCAGCAGGCCACCAGCGTCGCCCTCAAGCCCATGTCCTTCCTGCACCTTGTCGCCAACACGCTCGAGATGCGGCCGCAATTGCGCGTCAAGGCCAAGGAATACGACAGGATCATGGAAGCGGTCGGCACGTGGAGCGTGTGCCTGCTCTCGCGCGAGCCGAGCATGTTCGACGCGGAATACGAGGACTGGCTCAACGCCATCAAGACGTCGCTCATGTTCCACGACTGGATGGACGAGAAGGACGAGGAGTGGATCCTCGAGCAATATGATTGCCGTCCGGGAGAGACGAGGGCGAAGCTGGATATCGCAGACTGGCTCCTCTACTCCTGCACCGAGCTCGCCAAGCTGATGAAGCTCAGCGCGATCAACAAGGAGGTCACGCGGGCGAGGATGCGCCTGCGCTACGGCGTCAAGGAAGAGTTATTGCCCTTGCTGCGCCTCGAAGGCGTCGGACGCGTACGGGCGCGCAGGCTCTTCAACGCGGGCTTCAAGGACCTCGGCGATCTGAAGAAGGCGGACGAGGAAGTCCTCGGACGCCTCATCGGCAAGGCCATCGCGGCCAGCATCAAGAGGCAATTGGGACAGGAAGCGCTTGAGCCAGTCTCTGAGCGCAAGCGCAAAGGCCAGATGGGGCTCAGAAAATACGACGAATGAGCCGTTTCACCCGCAGCATAACCTTTTTAAACGGCCTGCCGCTCTGGAGCATTCCTGCCCCTGTAGGCTAGCGGATAGACTTCGAGGTTGCGGTCCTCGAGACCTGGGTTCGATTCCCAGCAGGGGCGTTCTTCTCCCTCTTCGCGCAGAAAAAGTATTATACCCCATATCCTGCGCTCTGCGGGTATGGCCGCTGTCGCGAGGAGACTGACCAGGGAGCTTCTTGCAGAGCGCTTGCGCGGCAAGGCCATGCCGACCGATCCCGCTCTCGCGATCATCCTGCGGGTCGTCGTGGACACGCAAGAGGGCATCGTCATCGTGCCGAGGGAGTGGTCGGGGCATGAGGAGCATCTGGGCATCGCGCGCGAGCTTGTGGGAGTGTCCGGCGATTTGGAGCGCATCGTGGGCGCGGGCATCGCGATAACTTCGGACGGCGTGGTGAAGGCGTTCATCGGCGGCACGTCCATCGAGAGCGAGCTGCGCAAGCGGAAGAGGGCCCATGAGCCGAAGACGCTGGCAGTCGCCGCGCGTGTTCTCGAGAAGTTCATCAAAGACGGAGAAGTGCCGCTCGCAGCAGGGTACGCAGTGAAGCTGCTCGCGTAGCGCTACCGCCAAGGCATATTATTATACCTGCGGGTCAGAGCATGATGCATGGCGCGTCAGTTGCTCGCGGTCTATGGCAGCCTCCGCAAGGGCCAGATCAATCACGGAGTGATGCGCGGCGCTGGATTCTTGTTCAAGACGCGCGTGCGCGGCTTCGCGATGTATGATGTGGGGGAGTATCCTGTGATCGTCGCCGGCAGGGGCAGCGCGGTGGTCGAGGTATACGCCGCGAACCCATCCGTAGAAGCGCGAGTGGCAGCATTGGAGAGCGAGGACGGGTACGTGCCGCGCATCGTGCGCGTGCGGGGCAGGAGCGCGATCCTGTGGATGCGTTTGCGTGCTCCTCGCCGCGCCAGGAAGGTCAAGAGCGGCGATTGGTCCGCATATCTCGCGTCAAGACAGCGATGACAGAACATTATTATATCTGAATCTGTCCGATGTCTCCATGCTCCTGAGCATGAAGCGTCTGAGCAAGGATGTTCTCGCGCAGTATTACGGCTTCATATCGATGAGCGAAGCGTTCGGCGGCATCGCGGTGGCTGGCACGCGGAAGGAATTGGCCATTGGGTTCATCCGCACCGTCGTGGACACACGGACCGCGAAGGTCTATCTTGTCAGGGACAGGAATCCCTCGCAGGATCACATCGATGTCGCGCTGGAGATCATGGACATGACGCTGCCGCAGCTGCGGGCGGATCCTCAGAGGGGCGAGCATCTGGTGAGCATCGGCATCGTCATCAGCAGGGAAGGCGTGACAGGCATCGCGGTCGGCATGAGCGGTTCGCTCGAGAACGTGACGGGCAGGCACAAGGCCGACACACTGGCGAAGGCGCGCGTGATCGCGGAGCGGTTCGTGCGCGAGGGAGACATACCGATTGTCGATTCGTTCGAGATCCGCATCAGCAACTAGGGGCAGTTTCTTATACAAGGAGAGTTTCCTGCGATGCATGGGCGCCGCGCTCACGCTCGCCGCAGGGCTCTTGCATGCCCGCTGCACGGGAAGGCCGTATCTATTATCTCACCTGCTCACGAGCCGCTGCAATCTCTCCTGCCCCTACTGCATCTGGAAGCGCAATGAGCCTGACTGCATGACGACGGAGCAGGTGCTCGCGCTGCACAGGCAGGCGGCTGCTTCGGGTTTCCGCGGGGCGTTCCTGTGGGGCGGCGAGCCGCTCCTGCGAGCGGACATCATCCAGATCCTCGAGCATGCCCGATCGCTCGGCTGGTTCGTGTCACTCGCGACCAACGGAACGCTGCTGCCATTGCGGGCAAAGCGCGTCGCACCGCTGGTCAACTCGTTGCTCGTGAGCATCGACCACCCGACCGAGCATGACAGCCTCCGAGGAGGCGAGGGGGTGCTCGATTCGTGCCTGCGAGGCTTGCGCCTTGCCAAAGAGGCGAATCCGGCGCTGCACCGAATCATCTGCACTGTGCTGACGAAGCATAACTGGGAGCGCATGGGTGATCTCGCCGCGATCGCCGAGCGCGAGGGATGCCTCCTGCTCGTGCAGCAGATGGACCGCGGCCTGACAGAGACGGGCGAGCGCAACGATCCGCACGATGTGACACAGGATCAGCGCGACGCGGCCTTGGATGAGCTGATCCGGCTCAAGCGTCTCGGCAAGCCAGTCCTCAATTCATATGCGTACCTGCACCAGTTCCGCACGCCTGCCAAGCAGTACGCGTGCCGCTGCCAGCGCATCTATCTGACCGTGAACGCCAAGGGGCAGGTGTGGGGGTGCGCGCAGAACAGGCCGGTGGGCGATGCGCTCCGCACGCCGCTCAAGGACATCCTCGCGTCGGCGGAGTACGCGGCGTTCCGCGAGGCTGCAGATAGGTGCTCTCGCTGCCGTGACGCGGGCACGCTGGAGAACACGTTCCTGTACAATCTTGATATCGAGCCGCTGTGGAACCTGATGGCGCACTCGGTGCGCGCGCACTAGATCTTGAATTCCTTGCGCAGCTGGCGTACGATGCGCGGGCCTTGGTAGACGAGCGCGGTGTAGAGCTGGATCTCGGACGTGCGCGGGATGGCCGCGCGCTGCCGGGCGATGCCGGGCGTGCTGATGCCGCCGCAGGCGCGGATGGTCCAGGGCGTGCGGGCGTAAGCGGACATGATGATGTCGGAGAGCCACTGGTGCGCGCGCAGGGAGACAGGATGGACTGCGTCGCCGCTCGCGCCGCCCTTCTGCTCGGCAGGGATGCCGTTGTCGCCGCGGCGCGTCGTGGTGTTGGCGGCGGTGAAACCGCCGACGCTCTTGTGGTGCGCGCACACATCCAGGATGCTGCGCATGCCTGCGATGTCCATGTCCGGCGAGAGCTTGACGTAGATCCTCTTGTCCGTGGCGCGCTCGAGCGCCCAGAGCATCTGGTCGAGCGACTGCTGATGCTTCTCCCGATCGCCCGGCGCGGTGTTGGGGCAGGAGATGTTCAGCTCCCACTCGGCGGCGTAGGGGTGGAGGTCCGCGACGCTCAGGACGAGGTCCTCGATGGCGTCGAAGCCTGCGGTGTCGGGCGTGGGGGCGATGTTGACCGTGATCGGCAGGGGCAGGTCTGTCCCGTACGCGGCGAGGTTCTCGGCGACCTTCTTCGATCCCGCGCCGGGGAGTCCCATCCAGTTGGTGAGCGAGCCGGGCAGGTAGCGGGCGACGCGCGGGCGCGGATTGCCCGCCCAGGGCTTGCCCGTGACTGTGCCGATGACGCACTTGTCGAAGCCCACCTCTTTGAGGACGGCGGGCGGGATGAGGCCGTCCTTGTTGAAGCCGGCGGCGTTGGCGAGCGGGATGCTGGCGCGGTAGCCGTTCTCGGGCGTGCCGAGCATGAATCTGTAGAGGCCGGAGGCGTAGAGGAAGCGCGCCCGGTCGACCATCAAATCGTGCGCGAGCTCGGGGTCCTCCTTGGTGAGCCAGTAGAGGAGGGGGCGGAAGAAGCGGAACTTGGTCTCCATCGCGTACCGAACGAGCTGCATGGCGTCCGTGCCGTGGGCAGCTGCTTAAATGCCTTTCGCAGATTCAATGGGGCTGGTTTCGGCCGCGCTGGCCCTCGAAGAGGCGGTGGACGTCGTCGATGGTATTGGCGTCTTCGGGCGCGCGGTCGTCGCGCAGTTTGACAAAGCGCGGGAAGCGCAGGGCGAAGCCGGAGGAGTAGGTGGGCGAGCGCTGGATCTCCTCATAGTCGACTTCGATGATGATCTTGGGCTGGACCTTGACTTCCTTTCCTTCGCTGATGATCAGCGGCTTGAGCATCTCGGTGAGTTCGCCGAAGCTGAAGCCTTCCTCTTTCTTCTCTTTGAGGCCCGTGCCGACCCTGCCGATCTCCAGGTACGTGTCGGTCTCTGGGTCGCGGACGGCGATGACGAACGTGGCGAACCACTCGCCCCTCTTGCCTTCGCCTTGCTCTGCGCCGACGATGACGACTTCTAATGTCTCCATGACTGGTTTGACTTTGACGCCGAAGCCCACGCGGGATCCTGGCTTGTAGATGCCTGTGAGGTTCTTGGCCATGACTCCTTCGTTGCCGGCGGCGAGCGACTGTTTGTAGAACGCTTCCGCAGCGGTCTCATCTGCGGTGATGATGCGCTCGGAGAGCTTCAGCACGAGCGGCTCGGGATCGACGGCGTCCTCGAGGATGTCCCTGCGCTCCCGGTAGGGCATCTTGAGGAGCGAGTTACCGTTGTAGTACGCGACGTCGAACACGTCGACTTCGACCGGGAGCTCCTTGCGAAGCTGCTCGATGTCGTATTTGCGCTTGATGCGCTGGCTGATCTCCTGGAACGGCTTGTACTTGCCGGTGGCGGGGTTGTACCCGACCACTTCGGCGTCGAGGATGAACGAGTCGCCCCTCACCTGCGACCTGACTGCTGCGATGACATCAGGGAACTGGTCCGTGACTTCTTCCAGCCGCCTGGTGAAGAGCTTGATCGCGCCGCTCTTGAGCTTGTGGATCTGGAGGCGGAAGCCGTCATACTTGTACTCGAGCGCGGCGGGCGTGCCGACCGTCTCGAAAGCGTCGTGGATGCCTTTGGATTTCTGGAACAGCATGACTTTCATCGGCCTGCCCGGCTCGAGCGAGACGGAAGAGAGGCCGGCGAGGCCGTGCGCGCGAGAGAGACGCATGACCTCGACGAAATCATTGGCCACATCATACGCCTCTTGGAGTGCCTGCACGTGCTTGGCGAGGTTCTCCTCCTGTTCCTTGGGCACTTTCGACTCGTTCTTGCCTCCGTCATAGGTCAACTGCAGGTCCTTGCCGAAGCACGCCCAGAGGATGGCGTCGCGCATCGTGCCTTCGCCAAGGCCGACACGCAGCTCGGAGAGGATGATGCGGATGAGGTACTTGGCTTCCTGCGGCTGGGCGCTGCTGAGCAGTTCCGCGATCATCTTGGTCTTGATGTCCGTGCCGCCCTGGCCTTCGATCTCGGCGATGGCGCGCAGGTTCCTGAACACTTTGTCGACAGTCAATTGCTCGCTGAAGAGCGTGCGCTGCTTCTTCTTCGCCACCAGATTCGACGCGGTCGTGCCCAGATCCCTTGACTGCGCCCAGTCCAGCTCGACCTGCTCCGCAGTGAAGCCGGTCGCGGTCGCTATGGATCTGATCAGGAGCTTCGCTGCGATGCCCAGCTCGCGCGGGTCCCAATCGGGGAACGTCTTGCCCTGGACCAAACGCATCACCGGCTCGATATCCCCATCATCGACAGAGCGCAGGAATTCAGAGAGGTAGTGCGTCTTCTCCAGGCGTTTCGAAGTCCCTTCGAGCAGTTCGTAGACGCGGACGAGGACGATGAAGTGCATGATGGCGCCGCAGGGCATCTAGAGATTTTAAATGTGGCGGGTCATCCGAACGTAAACGCGAACGCTTTCAGGCCCTTAGACTTCGTCTTGATGGTGAGTTCGCGAGTGCCAAATGCGCTGGCGCTCACCAATCGGTACATGCGCGGGGTGTCAACGATGACTTTGCCGCTCTTGACGTCGTCGCCTGCGTCCGCGGCCTTGATGGGCTTGCCGTCCAGTTCTATAGAGAGTGTCGCGGGCTTCTCACCCGGGGTGAACACTAAATTACATTCGCGTGCGGTGTATATGAGACGGATTCTGCTTTCGCCCTCGCCGACTTTCTTGATGCT
>CAYUPS010000019.1:0-9626 GCA_964445485.1 uncultured Methanosarcinales archaeon
ATTCGCGTTCGGCCTGTACTACTCGCTGCGCGCCAAGAATGTCATCAAGATCAGGGAGGAGACGCAGAAGCTCGAGCAGGAGTTCGCCACGTCCCTCTTCCAGCTCGGCAACAGGCTCGGCGATGGCATCCCTGCCGAGATTGCGTTCGAGAAGGTGGCGGATGTCTCGCAGGACACCGTGGCCGGCGGCTTCTTCCAGGTCGTCGTGACGAACATCAGGAAACTGGGCATGGGCGTCAAGGATGCCATCTTCCACCCGCAGGTCGGCGCCGTCATCTACTATCCCTCCGCGGTCATCCAGAGCAGCATGCAGGTCTTGGTCGAAGCCGTGCGCAAGGGCCCCGTGATCGCCTCGCAGGCAATCCTGAACGTCGCGCGCTACATCAAAGAGATCCACCGCGTCAACGAACGCCTGCGCGATCTGCTGGCGGACATCATCGCGGATGTCAAGAGCCAGATCGCGTTCCTCACGCCCACCATCTCGGGCATCGTCATCGGCATCACCGCCATGATCACGTTCATCATCGGATCGCTGCGAGAACGGATCGGCGAGCAGATCGCGGCGGGCGATGAGTTGGGACGGCTGGGCAGCATCGTCAAGATCTTCGGCGAGGCGACGCCCACGTACTACTTCCAGCTGGTCGTAGGCATCTATGTCGTGCAGATCGTCTTCATCCTGACCATACTTGTCAACGGCATCGAGAACGGCGCGGACAAGCTCAATGAGCGCTACCTGCTCGGCAGGAACCTGCTGATCAGCACGATGCTGTACTGCGGCATCGCGTCGGTCGTGATGATCGTCTTCAACGTCATCGCGCAGAGAGTCATCGCTGGCGCTATCGCGTAGAATGGGGCGAGAGGGATTTGAACCCTCGACTTCACGGTCTTCAGCCGTGCACTCTCCCAGGCTGAGTTACCGCCCCGTAGGAGTTGTGTCGAATGTTCAGGCGCAGTTTAAAAAGATTGTGAAGAGAACGCTTAAATAGCCCGGGAGCACCAGAAACGCCATGGATGACCTCCTTGTCTTCGCGATTGTCTACGCGGCCATGGCTGCGATGGGCGTCTGGGAGTCTTCTGTCGAAGGCCGCAACGCATGGGATAAGGGCAAGCTCGGCTGGAAGGTTCGTTTCGGCAAATACACGTTCACGCGCTACCATTTCTTCGTGTGGGTGATGCTGGCATTGCTCGTCCTCGCGCTGCCGCTCGCCACCGTCGGTTGGGACGCGCGCCTCTTCGGCGTGCTGCTCAGCGCGCTCGCCTCGGGCATGGCGCTGGAGGATTTTGTGTGGTTCTTGGCGAATCCTGCGGTGAAGTTCTCCGAGTTCAATCCGCGCTTCGCGAGCTATTATCCGTGGGTGGGTGTCGGCAGGTACAAGATCCCTCTCTGGTATGTCGTGGGCGTCGGCGTGGCAGTCATCTCCTGGTTCTTCCTCTGGCGGTAAAGTTTATTACGGAGAGCAGTTACTTCACGAACCGATGGCATCGCTGCTCGAGAGGCCGCTCATCATCCCGAAGCTGAGCAAACTTGCCTATGACATGAAGCGTCTCGGCCTGCCGCAGGAGGAGGTCGTCAAGCATTATCACGGGGAGAACGTGGAGTGCATCCTGACTGCGGATAAATGCCAGCGGGATGGGCTCGCGAAGCTCAACACGCTCGTGCCGAACGCCAAGATAGTCTACCGCGATGACCTGACTGCGCAGGACGTGCGAGACGCGTCATTGATCATCCTGTTCGGGGGCGACAATCATTTCATCGCGGTCTCGCATTTCATCGAAGACACGCCGATGCTCGGTGTCAATTCCGATCCAGTGCGCAGCCACGGCGGCCTCCTGCGGGTGGATGAGAAGAATCTCAAGGAGATGCTGGATGCGATCAGGGCGGGGACGCACCGCATCGAGCGGTGGGAGCGGCTGCAGGCGGTTGTCGACGGAATACCAGCACCGCCGGCGACGAGCGAATACCTGATAGCCGAGCGTCAGCGGCCGACGATGTCGCGCCACGTGATCTTCGACAGAGGCATCTCCGAGATCCAGAAAGGGTCGGGCCTGCTGGTCGCGACGGGCGCAGGCAGCACCGGGTTCATCCGCAAATACCTCAAGGAGTCGTTCTCGCCGGGCGATGAGCGGTTCGTCTACGCGCTCACCGAAGCGTTTCCGCTCGAAAGCTCGTACAGACTCGTGCGCGGCACGCTGGGCAAGGGCGACAGCCTGAAGGTGATCTCGCGCAACGATGAGGAGGGGATCCTGAGCGTCGACTGCCTCACGCACATCCCCGTGCATTACGGTGCTGTGATCGAGTTCAGCATCGGGAAGCCTCTGAGCGTTGTCGTGCCGCAGTGAGCTGCCCGCCACATATGTGGCCTTGAATATCTAAATCGATTAATTCTGCCTTCACCTCAATGCGTCCCATACGTGACACAAAACGCATAAGAGGGGATACTGAATGAAACACTACACTCCCAACGGCGGCAGGGGCAGCAAGCTCTTCAACGACGACAGCGGCCTTGAGCGGCTCATCGAGCACATCCAGGACGCGCTCGACACGCTGCGCAGGCAGGTCCTTGAGCACAATGCAGGAGGACACTCCTACCGCGCCCTGCCCGAGAGCATCTCGCGCCCGCCATCATACGGCAGCATGGCCGATGCAGGCCTCGAGCAGTACGTGAGCGCAAACATCCCGCAACTGCAGGACGCCTTCGAGCAGCGGGAAGAGCAGAAGGTCAGGCAGTATTTCGCCAAGAGAGGCCGCGCGCTCACGCCCATCGTCGGCTACGCGCACCCGCAGGAGCCGCACTCGGTCGCGGGCCTCGCCACCGGCGCGTACATCGACGGCGAGGGAAAAGTACAGGCATACTCGGCGCTCCAGCAGGGCGTGCATTTCGAGCACAAGATCGCAGGCATGGCGCGCAGGTATCTCGGCGCGCCGTCGCCAGAAGCGCGCGCGGCCATGAAGCTCTACACCATCCTCCACGAGAACTTCCACCGCAGCCAGATCCAGAGCATCGACGGGAAGATCAACGCCAACGAGATAGCGCGCAAAGGAGTGTCACGCGGCTACTCCCCGATGCAGTCGGTCGAGCTCGACAACGAGCGCCACCTCTATGAGTACGCCCGGGAGCAGGCAGGCATGTACGGCGAAGGCACGATGCAGCGCATGATGTACAATGCGGTCGCGCACGTCGCCTACAGCCGCATGCAGGAAGTCGTCGCCAACTACAACTAGCGGACCTCGCGGTCTTTCCACATCTTCGGCAGCATATCCTCCGGCGTCCACGTCTTCTTGAGCTCCTCGAGCGAGGCGGACTTGGCGTACTTGCCCGATGCGGTATAGTCGCCGCCATCCTTGGCGATGGGCTCGACCTCGAAGAAGGCGAGCTGCGCGATCCTGCGCCCGACAACGAGCGGGATGTGCTGGTCGGCGGAATAATTGTGGACCTCCATCGTCCAGCGGTTGATGTAGCCCACATCGCCCCAGCCGGCGCACTTGCACACGGCGATAGCGTTGCGGCCCAAGGAGGATCTCGCTTTCATCATGGTCGTGACCTTGCCGCCCGTGCCCCCGATGTATTCGCCGGTGTGGCAGAGGATCATCTCGCCCGGATGCGTGAGGATGACGAGATCGTCGGGACGGATGCCTTCGCCGAAATGGATGCCGAACTCCTGCTCTATCTCGCTCGCAGGCTGCGCGCGGCATAGCTGCCATTGGCGGCGCACGTGCTGCTCGTTGTACATGTTCATCACGCTGTTGCCGACGGCGGGCCGCTTGCGCCAGAACCACTCACCCAATGTCACGTCGTAGCTGGCAGTGGCGAGGTTCTTGCGGTTGAACGGCTCGATGACGATGCTTCCCTGCGACATGTGCCGCAGTATCGCGGTGTTGGAGAGCAATGATTGACGGGAGAACAAGGATGAGAGACCGAGCATGTCCGCCAATGAGTCCGGCGAATAATGCTGGCGCAGGGAGGAGAGCAGATCCGCGAGCTTCTCAGGCGACCATTCAGTCATGGCGAGCGGACGCCGCGACAGAGGTATTTAAGAATTTCGGACGGCCTCAGGCGGACTGGAACGGCACGCCCTTGAGGAGCTTCTTGAGCATCGGCGCCAACTCCGCGATCTTCACGCGGCGCTGCTCGGTCGAGTCGCGGTCGCGTATGGTGACCGTGCCGTCGTTGAGTCCATCGAAGTCGATGGTGATGCCGTACGGCACGCCGACTTCGTCCATGCGGGCGTAACGCTTGCCGACGGTGCCGCTCTGGTCGTAGAAGACCTCGAAGTCCTCGCGGAGCGTCTCGTAGACCTCTTTGGCTTTGGCGACGAGCTCCGGCTTGTTGGCGAGCAGGGGATATACCCCTGCGAGGATGGGCGCGATGCGCGCAGGCAGCGCGAGCCACATGCGCTTGTCGTCGGAGCGGTAGGCGAACTCGAGCGCGGCGTAGAACGCGCGGTCGTGGCCGATGGATATCTCCCACACGTGCGGGAGCACTTTCTTGCCTTCAGGCGACACATAGGAGAGATCCTGTTTGCTGCCGTCGCTGTGCTTCTTGAGGTCGTAGTCGGTGCGGTAGTTATTCGCGACCAGCTCCAGCCAGCCGAGGGAGGTGAGGACCTCGAAGTCCCACGCTTCCTTGGCGTAGAAGGCGCGCTCTTCGTCATCGAGCTCGCGGAAGCGCATCTTCTCGCGCGGGATGCCATAGAGCTCGAACAACTGCTGGGTGCGGGAGAGATAGTACGCGATGACCTTGCCGCTGACGATCTTCTTCTCGACAAGATCCTTTGCCTTGTGCGGTGCTGCCTTGTCCTGCCCGACGCGCTGGATCATCACGGGATAGTCAGCGACCTCGTCGAAGCGCTCGACGTCATCGATGGCTGCGGGGTCGAAGAAGACCTCCGCTTCCATCTGATAGAAGGATATCTGGCGCATGAGGGTCTGGCGCGGCGAGATCTCGTTGCGGAACGCGAGGCCGTCCTGCGCGAGTCCCTGCGGGAGCTTGAGGCGCATGGTCTTGGCCATGCGGGCGAAGTCGACGAAGAGCGTCTGGCAGGTCTCGGGGCGCAGGTACATGGCGCCTTTGGTGGCGATGCCCACCTCCGCGCGGACCATGAGGGACGAGCGGCGCACGTCCGAGAGCTCTCCCTTGCAGGCGGGGCACTTGATCCTGTGCTCACGCAATGCCTTGGTGAGCTCTGCGTCGGACTGGGCTTCCTTGTAGTCCTTGCCTGTCGCTTCGCTGAGGAGCTTGTCTGCGCGCTGGAGCGTGCCGCACTTCTGGCAGGATGTGACGGGATCGTTGAACTTGTCGAGATGGCCTGATGCTTTGAAGACATCGGCAGGCATGGCGACCGAGCCGGAGATCTCGAGCATGCCTTCGCCCTGCACGAGGTGGCGGCGCCACACTTCGCCGACTTTGCGGTGGATGGACGCGCCGTAGGGGCCGAAGTCCCAGAAGCCCGCGGGAGTGTTGGCGTAGATCTCGCTGGTCGGGAAGAACAGCGAGCGCCGCAGGGCGAGATTGACGACATCTTCGTAGGTGGTCATTACGACGAGCGAGCGGCAGGCAATTTAAAAATGTTATCGCATGCGCCCGACATACTGGTTTATATACCTCGGGAGCGACGGGATACGCATGCCTGCGAGCATCATCGAAGTCAAGGGGCTCACAAAAAAGTTCGGCAACTTCACCGCAGTCGACAACATCTCATTCACAGTCAAGGAAGGAGAAGTGTTCGCATTCCTCGGCCCGAATGGTGCCGGCAAGACCACGACCATCAAGATGCTCACGACGCTGCTCACGCCGACGGCAGGAAGCATCCGTCTCAACAATTTCGACATAGGCAGTGACAAGCAGGGCGTGCGGCGCTCCTTCGGCATCGTCTTCCAGGATCAATCGCTCGATGATGAACTGACCGCCTATGAGAACATGGACATCCACGGCGCGCTCTACGGCGTGCCGAAGCCCGAGAGGAAGCAGCGGATTGAGCGCCTTTTGAAACTCATAGAGCTGTGGGACCGCAAAGACGGCATCGTCAAGCAGTTCAGCGGCGGCATGCGGCGCAGGCTCGAGATCGCCCGCGCTCTCCTGCACCGACCCCGCATCATCTTCCTCGACGAGCCGACGGTCGGGCTCGATCCGCAGACGCGCAACAGCATCTGGTCGTACATCAAGAATCTCAGCAAGACCGAGCGCGTGACTGTGCTCTTCACCACGCACTATCTCGAAGAGGCGGACAAGACCGCAGACGGCATCGCCATCATCGACCACGGCAAGATTGTCGGGCAGGGGACGCCCGCAGCGGTCAAGAAGAAGACAGGCGCGAAGACCCTCGAGGACGCGTTCCTCAAGCTCACAGGCCATCGCGTCCGGGATGACGAAGACGGCGGCGTCACGCAGTTCAGGCAGCACGCCCGCCTATGGGGGCGGCGATGAGCGCAATCGGCGCCCTGTGGCTGCGGCAGATCAAGAGGTACTGGCGCTCGCGTGCGCGCATGATCGGCTCGCTCG
Source organism: uncultured Methanosarcinales archaeon (assembly GCA_964445485.1). GTDB lineage: Archaea > Nanobdellota > Nanobdellia > Woesearchaeales > ARS49 > CAYUPS01. The sequence goes on from CAYUPS010000019.1 coordinate 6,501, forward strand.
GCCAGCCATTGCTGTTCCTCTTCGTGCTGGGCTTCGGCCTCAACCCGCTGTATCAGCAGCAGGGAGGCGGCGATTACATCGAGTTCCTCGCGCCAGGCATCATCGCCATGGCCATGCTCTTCACCGCGGTCTTCAGCGGCATCGAGATCATCTGGGACAAGCAGTTCGGTTTCCTCAAGGAGACGCTCGTCGCGCCGGTTTCAAGGATAGACATCATGATCGGCCGCACGCTCGGCGGAGCGACCGTCGCGCTCATCCAGGGAGGCGTGGTCCTCCTCATCACGCTGCTCGCGGGCTTCCGACCCGACCCGCTCATGCTGCCTGTCGCGCTCGCGTTCATGTTCCTCATCGCGCTGCTCTTCACCGCGGTCGGCACGGCGATCGCGTCCGTGCTCGATGACATGCAGGCGTTCCCGCTCATCATCAATTTTCTCATCATGCCGCTGTTCTTCCTCAGCGGCGCGCTGTTCCCGCTCGAGCACGCACCGGTGGCGCTGCGCGTCCTCAGCTATCTCGATCCATTGAGCTACGGCGTCGACGGCATGCGGGCTGCGATGACGGGCATCGTCCATTTCGGCTTCCTCATCGACGCGGCAGTGCTCGGCGCGGTCAGTGCGCTCGCGCTCGTCATCGGCGGGTATCTCTTCTCCAGGATACAGCTGTGAGCAGGTACAGACCGAACTTTTTTATAGGGTGACCGGCGCGCTCCTATTGTGAACACAATGGAAACACAACACCACAAAGAGGGCAAGGCTTCTGAAGCCGCCCCGAAACCAGCTGCACAGGCGTCCGTCGCGACGCCGTCGCAGACTAGCACCGCACCCGCGAAACCAGCAGCGCCGGTAACGCATCCTGCAGTGCCCGCTGCGCAGGCGGCATCCGCCAAGCCTGCGGCTCCCGCGGCCGAGAAGCCCAAGGAGCACAAAGAGCAGCCCGCCACGCAGTAGGATACGTGCGAAGAACGAGATTGATTTTTTCTTTTTTTATTTCCGCAGCCATTCTATCTCTTCCTCATCGAGGTGCAGGTGCTCGGCGAGATAGTTCCCCATCGCAGAGTCTGCTTTGACGAGCGCGGGGAGGTAGGGCATGAGCGTCTGGATGGTCCTGCGTGTCGATGCGTGGATGTGCGGAGCGATCTTCTCGGCGATGCTCTTGCGCTTGTGCCATTTCTGGTTGGCGATCCACAGCTTGAGGATGCGCGAGGGCTCTTGGTAAGTGACGGTCGCGGGGTTCTTGGCGTCTTTGGCGACGGCGACGCCAGCGGTCATGAGAGGCGCGATGTAAGCGAGGAAACGCCAGTGCTGCTGGCGGCGGATGCGGCCTCGGAAGACGTCGGCGCGCGAGAGGGCGTCGTAGGCGCGGGCGAGGTCCTTGCCCGCGTATTCATGCGGGAGGTTCTCGGCGACCCAGAGGATGCGTTTGTCCATGTCCTCGTCGACGTTATCGAGGGCGTCGAGCGCGATGAGAGGGTCTGTGGTCTTGAACACGCGCAGGAGGGCGTCTTTCATGGCGATGGCCTTGTCGCGATCGCCCAAGGAGTCGACCCGGCTGAGCGGGAGGACCCTGCCGTGGCTGAGGCTCTGCAGGTCGTTGATGGCTGCGCGCAGATCGCCGCCGGAGCGCGCCGCGATCGCTTTGATGGCGGTTTCCTCCGCGCGGATGGTTTCGGCGTCGCAGATGCGCTGCAGTACCTGCGCGACGTTCATCGGTGAGAGCGGCGCGAACTCAATGAGGAGGGATTTCTGGCGCAGCGCGGAGAATTTTGATTCCCAGATGTCGTTGGCCGTGATGATGAGGGGGAATCTCGATTCGGCGATGAGCTTGAGGAGGGCGGGGATGCCGCCGCGGTCCTTGGTGCCGGACACGCCGTCGGCTTCGTCGATGAGGATGATCTTGCCGTCGGAGAAGAGGGATCGCTGCTTGAGGGCTTCGCCGATGCGCGTCTCGATCTGCTCGGCGTTGCGCGCGTCGGAGGCGTTGACTTCGACGATCTCGAGGCCGCGCTCGCGGGCGATGGCGTGGACGGCGCAGGTCTTGCACGAACCTGCGGGGCCGTAGAGGATGGCTGCGCGTTTCTTCTGCGAGGCGTAGCTGTCGACGTATTTTGTGAGTATCTTGACGGCGTCCTGCTGGGGGATGTCCGCGCTTTTCTTGGGCGCGTACTGCGCGATCCAGGGTTTGGACATGGAAAGACGCGTCTGTCCCGTCTATATTAATGTAACTGCCGGAAGAGGCGGGCTTGGGAGGGCCGCATCATGGCGCGGAGGTGCGCTCGCAATTCCTCAGGGCTGCGTGCGATGCTCTTGGCCCATGCTGCGGTGAGCGCGTAATGGCTGCCGGGGGTATAGGCGATGCCGATGCAGGGCATGCGGGCGAAGCCGGCTGCGCTGATGTCTGCAGGCTCATCGCCTATGTAGACCGCCGTCTTTGGCAGCGCGTTCATCTTGCCGAGGCAGTAGAGGATGCTGCCCGGCTGCGGGGGCGGGATGAGTCCGCCGTGCGGGCATATCTCGTCGCCTACGACTGCTTTGACGCAGAAGTCGATGCCGTTGTCTGCGAGCGTCTCGCGCACCGCCGCAGAGGAGGCGGATGTGATGATGCCGATGCGGATGCGCGTGGCATACAGGTCATGCAGGAGATCTTTTGAGTGGGAGAGGAGCGCGCTGCTGTTCGACGCGAGCGTGCCGTACCAGTCGAAGACCGCCGTCTCAAGAGGCATGATGATGCGCGACAGGGCTGAGCAATAAAAGAGTTTGTGTCACGCGGCGTATTGCCGCACAAGGATGTCTAATGTGTGGGCGAGATCGGGATTGCCGCAGCGCATGGGGATCTTGTGCTCGATGCACAGCTGCACTTCGCGGGCCATGCCGATCGAGATCTTGGAGCCGTAGAGCCACATCTCATCCATCGCCTTGCGGAGGAAGAGTTCGCGGTTGGCGAGCATGCCGAGCTCGCGCTCCTCAGGGATGGTGTCGTCGAGGTATTTGAGAGAGGCGATGTAGGGCGCGAAGGGGATGATGTCCCGCTTCTGGATGTGTATCGCGCGGCAGATGCGCAAGACCCTCTCCACGTTGCCCTCGACGTCGCCGCCGATGGGGTGCGCGATATAGATGAGTTTCGGCATGG
>CAYUPS010000019.1:9726-14258 GCA_964445485.1 uncultured Methanosarcinales archaeon
TCTCTTAGGTCTCCCGTGCCTCATGGCTGAGTCTGCCGCGGCGTCACAAGCCGCTTCACAGGAGGCGCGTCCCGAGCCGAAGATCAAGGACTCCAAGTGGAGCAAGGATCTCGAGCCGCCCATCTACACGCAGTGGAAGGATGCGGGCGCGTACCGCTTCAGCGCGCGCGGCAAGGCCAAGGTCTATTCTATCGACACGCCGCCGCCGTACGTCAACACGCCCGTGCACATCGGCCAGGTCACCACGTACGTCCTGATGGACATGTTCGCGCGCTACCACCGCATGCTCGGCGAGAACGTGCTCTTCCCGCTCGGGCTTGACCGCAACGGCCTGCCGATCGAGATGGCTGCGGAGAAGAAATACGAGAAGCGCCTCACTGAATTGCCCCGCGAGGAGGCCGTGAAGCTGTGCGAGAGCATCCTCGAGAGCGCCTCGCTCGCGTCTGTCGAGTCTTTTTTGCGCTGCGGCATCTCCTTCAGCGGCTGGCAGAAAGGCACGGGCATCGGCGACATCTACGAGACGGACTCGCCCGATTACCGTGCGCTCACGCAGGAGACGTTCATCGACATGTGGGAGAAGGGCCTCATCTATGAGGACAACAGGGTCAACAACTGGGACCCCTTGCTCCAGACCACGCTGGCCGACGCAGAGGTCACGTATGAGGACGTGCCGAGCCAGTTCAACGACATCGTGTTCACGTGCAAGGAGACTGGCGAGAAGCTGATCATCGGCACCACACGTCCCGAGCTCGTATGCACGTGCGGCATGGTCATCTTCCATCCCGACGACGCGCGCTACAGGCACTTGGACGGCAAGACCGCGCTCACCCCCGTGTTCAACCGCGAGGTGCCGATCAAGGCCCACCCGCAGGCGCACATGGACAAAGGCACGGGCCTGGTCATGATGTGCAGCTTCGGCGACTTGGCCGACATCCGTTTCTTCCGCGAGCAGGGCATCACGCCCATCATCGCCATCGGCAAGAACGGCACGATGAACGAGCATGCCGGTTTCCTGCAGGGCCTGCACGTCAAGAAAGCGCGCGCGGCCATGATCGAGAAGCTCAAGGAGCAGAACCTGCTCATGGGCCAGAAGCAGATCACGCACCGCACGCCCATCTCCGAGCGCTCGAAGGCCCACATCGAGTTCATCGCCATGCCCGAGCTGTACGTCAAGCAGATCGAGCAGAAGGAGACGATGCGCAAGATCGCGGGCGACCTGAAGTTCTATGATGACGCCTCGCGCAAGATACTGCTGGACTGGATCGACGCGGTGAGCATCGACTGGCCCATCACTCGCCGCAGGTATTACGCGACAGAAGTGCCCCTGTGGTACTGCGAGAAGTGCTCTGCTCCTGTGACACCGCCGCGCGGCAAGTACTGGCAGCCCTGGAAGCAGAAGTGCCCCATCAAGGCCTGCCCGAAGTGCGGCCACGGCGCATTCAAGGGAGACGTGCGCGTGTTCGACACGTGGTTCGACTCTTCCATCACACCGCTCTATATCCTCAAGTGGCGCCGTAACGAGAAATTCTTCGCGCAGGCCAAGCGCGCATCCCTGCGGCCGCAGGGCAAGGAGATCGTGCGCACCTGGCTCTACTACACGCTCCTCAAGTGCCACATGCTCACGGGCGAGCGCATCTTCGACGAGACATGGATCAACTACCACATCGTCGACGACCAGGGCCACAAGATGTCGAAGTCGAAAGGCAACGTCATCGACCCGAAAGGAGTGCTGGACAAGTTCGGCGCCGAGCCGTTCAGGCTATGGGCGGCGGTCGAAGGCAACCTCACCGGCACTGATTTCAGGTGCTCGTTCGATCGGATCGACGGCGCGGGCAAGACGCTCACCAAGCTCTGGAACGTCGCGAGGTTCGTCTCGATGTTCGAGCCGGCGAAAAAGCCCAAGAAGCTCGCCGCGCTCGATGCGTGGCTCCTGAGCGAAGCGAACGAGCTCGTTCGGCTGGCGCGCGACGGCTATGCGCGCTACGACTTCCACAACCCAGTCATCGCCATCAGGCACTTCATCTGGGAGACGTTCGCCTCGCACTATCTCGAGATGGTCAAGAACAGGGCATACGCTGGCGATGAGAGCGCACGCTACACCCTGCACGCCGTGCTCGACAGCGTGCTGCTCACGCTCGCGCCCGTCCTCCCCATGCTCACCTACAAAGCGTACATGGACCTGCGCGGCAAGGACGTCCACTTCGAGGACTTCCCCTCCTATGACGCCAAGCTGAAGACCGCATCAGGCTTCACCAAGCAGGACATCATGGACTTCAACGCAGCCGTATGGAAAGCCAAGAAGGATGCCAACATCACCCTCAAAGCAGAAGTGAAGAACGCAGTCGCCCCCGAAGCGCTCAAGCCCATCGCGGACGACCTGAAGAGCACGCACGGCATCAGGACGATCGCGTTCGGGAAAGAGACGAAAGTGGAGCTTTAGGCGCGCCGTTTCTTGAACACGCCTTTCTCTCGTCTGAGATAATCGCCCAGGTCGAAGAGCCGTTGCACGACCATCTTGTTCTTTGCCTCGAGGTCGCGGACGATCTTCCCGTAGCCGAGGACTTCGTCGTGCTCGCTCTTGATGAGGACCAGATCATTGACTTCGATGCCGTCGCTTGATCGGATGATGCTCTTGCCCCAGAGGTCTTTGCCGCAGATCCACAGCCATGCGCCGTTTTTGTCGGCGGTGACTGACTTGGCGCCGTTGAGCGATAAGTGCTCGAGCAGGTACCTGCCGGGGATGAACTGGCTGCCTTTCTGCGTGGCGAGGAGCGCGCCGGCGTAGACGGGTTTCTTTTGCAGCCGAGAGATGAATGCGCCCACGTCGGGCGGGACGAAGAAGGTCATGTTGTCGATCTTGGCGAGCTCTGGCTCGTTGAACCTGACCTTGACGCCGAAGTCGCTGATGAAGTCGTTTACGTGCATTTTCGCAGCTTCGCGATGAAGAAGCCCTCCGTTTTCGTCTTGTGGGGCCAGAAGCGCCGGCACTTGCGCACGGCGGTGTCCAATTGCGTGCCGAAGGGCCTGTCGATGCCGGGGTCGCCGATCTGCAGGTCTATCTTCTCGCAGTATACTGTTTTGTCCTGCTCGAGGAGGGCGCTGATGTTCGCTTCGTTCTCTTCGGGCTCGAGGGAGCAGGTGGAGTACACGAGCGTGCCGCCGGGCTTGAGCGCTTTGGCGGCTTTGCTCAGCAGCGCGAGCTGTATCTTCGCCGAGCGCTCGATATCGGGGATGGTCCTCTTGTCGAACCAGTCCCGGTCGGTGACGTAGTTGCCCGAGCAGGGGGCGTCGAGGAGGATCTTGTCGAATTTGAGGGGCAGTTGCGCGGCTTGGTATGCGTCCATGCAGTAGGCGACTGCGTTCATGCTGCCCATGCGCTCAAGATTGATCTGCAGGGCGGGCAGGCGGTGCGGTTTCCTCTCGAGCGCGACAATGAGGCCCTTGTTCTGCATGAGCTGCGCGATCTGCGTGGTCTTGCCGCCGGGCGACGCGGCCATGTCGAGCACGGTCTCGCCGGGCTTGGGGTCGAGCACTTGGACGGGCAATTGCGCGGCTGCTTCTTGGAGGTAATAATAGCCTAGGAGGTTCTCTGCGATGGCACCGAGAGAGAAGGGCGAATGCTTGATCCAGTACCCGTCGCGCGCGAAGGGGATCTTCTCGAGCGTCACGCCCAGCGAGGCCATGCGCTTCTCGAACGCCTCGTGCGGTATCCTCAGAGGGTTGTGCCGCAGTGAAGGCGTGAGCGTGATCGGCTTGACCTTCTCGCCGAGGGCTTCGTAGCGCTGCAGGAAGAGCGTTCGTCCCCGTCCTGCCGCGCTCAGCGGCTTAGGCCCGCTTCCACCGCGTGCCATGGGGGGCGTCCTCGATGATGTATCCTTTTTTTGCGATGGCTTCGCGCAGCGTGTCTGACTTCTTCCAGTCTTTCGCGGCGCGGGCTGCTTCGCGTTCCTTGATGAGCGCGGCGATCTCGGATGGCAATTCCTCCACAGGCTGGTCGATGACGCCGAGCACTGCGTCGAACTTGGCCATGAGCGCTTTGACGTTGGCGGCGTCGATGGCGCTCAGGCCGCCGGCGGCCATGAGTGTGTTGACGTCACGGACGAAGTCGAACACTGCTGCGAGCGCGGCGCTGATATCCAAATCCATATCGAGCGCTTTGCTGAATGCGGTCTCTGCTTTGGCGATGAGCTTGGGGAGCTTCTTGCTGTCGTGCTCTGCCTGCTGCTCGCCGAGCTTGAGGACGAAGTCGCGCAGGCGTGTGAGCGCATTCTGCGCAGCTTCGAGCGCGGCGAAGGTGAAGTTGAGCTTCTGCCGGTAGTGCGTGGCCATGAGCACGTACCGCACCGCGATGGGGTCGAAGTTCTTCTGGAGGATGTCGCGCAGGGTGTAGAAGTTGCCTTTGGATTTGGACATCTTCTGGCCGTCGACGAGGAGCCATTCGTTGTGGAGCCAGTACTTGACGAACGTCTTGCCCGTGCAGGCTTCGGACTGCGCGATCTCGTTCTGGTGGTGCGGGAAGATGAGGTCGACGC
>CAYUPS010000020.1:0-12518 GCA_964445485.1 uncultured Methanosarcinales archaeon
GGATGCCCGCTTCGACCTTGCCGACAAGGTCCGCGCCGACATCCGCCGCTTTGGTGTAGATGCCGCCGCCGAGCTGGGCGAAGAGCGCGACGAACGACGCACCAAAGCCGTACCCGACGAGCAGGAAGGGAACCTGCGTCTCCGGAGCGCTCGCGGCGAGCCACTCATAGAGGATCGCGATGCCGAGGAGTGACATCGCGACGATGGTGATGGCCGAGACCGCGCCGCCGCGCAGGGCTGCCTGCAGGCCGCCGTTGAGGCTGCGCTGGGACGCCGCTGCGGTGCGCAGGTTCGCGCGCACGCTCACCAGCATGCCCACGATGCCCGCGATGGAGCTCGAGAGCGCGCCGAAGAGGAACGCGACGACGGTGCGCCAGGCCTCGTCGCCCTTGCCCATGAAATGGTAGAGCGCCCAGATGCCTGCTGCGACAACCAGCGAGATCAGTGCGATGGTCACGTACTGCCGCTTCACGAAGGCATGAGCGCCTTCTTGGATTGCGGCAGCGACTTCTTGCATCTTAGGTGTGCCGGTCTTGCCGCGCAGGACTTCATACGCGAGCCAGCCCGCGTACGCGAGAGCGCCGAGGCTGATGACCCACACCAGAGGCATCCATATCCATTCTATCATTGTGTTGTACCCCCTAGTAGTTGGAGGGCGCGGGAGGATGAGGTTCGCTTAAAAAGATTGTTGTCGCGGTGCGACGATGATTCAGAAGCCGCCGCCGGACCTGAACCCGCCGCCTGAGCGGAAGCCACCGCCCGAGCGGAAACCCCCTCCCGAGCCGAAACTGCCGCCCGCGCGAAACCCGCCGCCGAATGAGCTGCCTCGATAGGGAGAACTGCTGTAGCGGACCGATTCCGGCTTGCGGTAGTGCTTGTCGCGCAGCGCGCTCTTGAACGCCTCTGCCGACATCCTGCCGGCCATGTACGCGAGCAGGAGGTCATTGACGTCGAAGCCGTCGCGGAAACGCGACCGGCTGTGGTCATAGCCGTTGCTGGAATAGTATGATTTGACGCCGTTGAGCCCGGCGAGCCTCTCCGAGACCGCGTCGCGCTCACTGATGAGCCGCCGCGCCAGCGCATGCTTCTGCTGCAGCTGCTCTTCGACGCTCTCGAGCCTGTCCACCAGGCGGTCGTCCTCGCTGCCCGGCGTCTCCCGCGCGCGCTGTTTGAGCTCATAGACGCTCTCGCTCTTGAGGAATGCGGTGAGCTTGTCGATCGCCTCCTGATGGTACGGATCCTTTGCCGCATCGAGAGCAGCACGCTTCTCCGCCGCGTCATCATAGAGCGCCTCTGCCTGCTCTATGCTTGCGACAATAGTCTCTTTCTCAGCACCGACGTGATCGCGCGTCCGCTCGACATCCGCGAGGCTGTGCTTGCCAGACACGGCCCGCTCCAAATCATACACGCGGGATGTGAGCGTGTTGAACTGCGCCTCCTGCTCGGCGACCTTCTCCTGCAGGATGCCCGGCGCCTTGACGAGGATATCATAATTGTCCTTGTTGAACCAGAAACGCGTCTTCTTGGCGACCCACGCATCGAGCTTCGCGATAATGCCGGATGCCTTATGCTCCTCCGTGCCGTAGCCTCGCTTGATCAGGTAGCTGAAGAGCGGATCGTTGTCGTACGCTGCGCGTTTTGCCTCGGCTTCCTTGCCGAAGTCCTCGCATCGCTTCTTGCTCTCCTCGAGCTTCGCAGACAAGAGGGCGGCTTCCCTGCGTGATCGGGCATACTCCTGGCTCTCACTCAGCTCTGCGTCGATGGCGCGCTGCACGCGCGAGACATCCTCCTCGCGCTTCTCGAGTTCTGTGGCGACCATCTCGAGATCGCGCTTGAGCGCCTCTTTGCGGTCCGTGTGCCGCGACATCGCCACCTCGAGCTCGGCGCGCCTGTCTTGCTTGGCGCGCCAGAGCACGTCGACCTCTGTCCGCAGCTCGCCGAGCGTCTTCTTGACTGCTTCTGCGTCGAGCGATGGCAGGTATGTCATGGCGAGCTGGATGTACGCGCTGTCGCGATCGGCATTGAGAGAGGCGATCTCGCGCTCAGCAGCATGGACATTCCTGCTCGCGCCGTCGCGCTCCCGCTCGAGATCGGAGATCCTGCTCTGGATGTCGCGGTAGACTTCGCTTCCTGTGCGCGCCATCGTTCACTCCTCCCACCGGGTGATCTGCCCGGTCTTGCGCAGCGGCGCGCCGTTGTAGATGAACGTGATCCTCTCCTCGAGATAGCCTTTCTCCTTCTCGCCGAAGCGGTTGGTGTCGATCAGGCCGTTGTCCTGCTTGTCGCGCTTGACCAGCTCATAGGCGCCTTCGGGGACGCGCTCGCCCCAGCGCGTGACGCTCTCGGTCTGCCCCGTCTCCTCGTTGCGGATGCGCCGGCTCACGCGGTTGCCCGCGCCGTCGCGCGCCTCGACGATGAGATAATGGTTCTTCGCGCCAGGATTGTTGACCGGGTAGCGCCAGTTGCCGCCAGTGACGATGAGGGTGTACGCTTCGTTGAGTGCCGTTTCGGTCTGCCTCATCGAGTCCATCGAGGACTGCGCGGCAGGGACATCGGCATTCTCGATCGAGGTCTTGGCCGTCTTGTAGAGCTCATCGCCCTTCGTGCGCGCGGCATCCTCTTTGGAGACATCCTTGATGCGGGCATACGCCTTCTCCACCTCATCCGCGAGATTCGTGAGCGTCTCTGCGTCGCTCGCCTTGCCGCTCAGCTGCGTCTCGTACGCGCCGAGAGCCTCCACCCTGCGGTCGTTCTTGGCAACGAGCGCCTGGGAGTACAGCTGGTCGGCTTGCTTGATGAGAGTCGTGGGCGCATCGCTTGCGCGGATGCGGCGCATCGACGATTCGATGCTCTGCGAGTATGTGACGAGCAGCTCCTGCCGCTTGACCATCTTCTCCGCGGATCCTAATGCATCCTTGCCTGCGACAAGAATTGCGTAAGCCGTATCGCATGCCTTCACCGCGTCCGCGGCATTCTCGCGCGTCACAGCCTCACTGACTTTCTGCTTCGTGACGTATGCATACATGCGCACAGCCGCCTCTGCATCGAGAACCTTCCCCTTGGCAATATCCAAATTGGCAATGACGAGCGCGGATTCATCCGCAGGCATGTCTTTGAGCAGAGAGGATGCGCGCAATATCTCTGTGCGAGCCAGGAGTTCGGCGCTTTCAGCATAGACTTTGAGCACGTGCGTCTCCGCGGCGCTCTCGGCGGCGATTTCATTAAGATAATTGATGCCTTTGGCGGCGCCGAAGGGGAGCGCGATTGCCGCCGCGAGCACAAGCGAAGCGATGCCTGTCTTCTTGGCGATGGCATTCCTGTTGACGTACATGCGCGCGAGCGTCGCGTCCTGCGCGGGCTGGAACACGAGGCGGTTCTCGAAATACTTGTTGATCTCGGCGTCGAGCTGCGCATCGGAGACCTTGACGCCCTTCTCCTGGAGGCGCTCGGCAATCCGCTGGCGCATGAGCGTGCGCTGCTGGTCCATCGAGAGCAGTTTCTCCTCGATGCCGCTCTTCTCGAACTGGCCCAGGGTGAACTGCGTGACGATGTCTGCGCAGGCGTGCGGGTCGAGATCGACCTCATCGCTAAATGACAGGGGCTCGAGAGGCGTTTCTTTCTGCGGCTGCCCATTCACGGGCGCAGGATCATTAGAATACACATGAGAATCATCCGGCCCGTTGTCGGGAACACCAGTCATGCAGCGTGCCGTCCGCGTCCGCTTATAAAATTTCGCCAGAAATCAGTTGACGCGCGGCGCGCCCTTGATCGTGATCTTGCCCCGCTCCGCCTTGATGACGACCTCTGCGCCCTCATCGAGGCGGGAGAGCTTCTTGGCGATAGGCGGCAGCATGATGCGCTCGCCCTTGACGGTCAGCGGACCGACAATCTGGTATTTCTGCTCCGCGCTCTCGCCCGTCGCGTCCGCGATGACGCTCTTGGCCTCTGTCGAGACGCGCTCGCATTTCATCTTGCTCGTCTCCGCATGGAGGAATTCCGCGATGCGGTCCGCCACAGGGATGCCTGTCGTGCCCGTGATGCCCTGCAGACCGGGACTGAGATTGATCTCGAGAACGCGCGGACCCGTTTCGGTGATGAGCATGTCGACGCCGCAGATGGCGCACCCGCACGCTTTCGCCGCGCTGACGGCGATTTTCTGCGCCTCTGCCGAGAGGATGCACGCTCTCGCCGTGCCGCCTGCGTGCAGGTTCGCGCGCTTCTCTCCGACGCCCGCGATGCGCTGCATGGCCGCGACAACCCTGTCGCCCACGACGAACGCGCGCGTGTCCGTTCCCCCCGTCTCTATATACTCTTGGATGAGGAACGGCTGGCGCAGGATAGTGAGCGTATCCATCATGGACGATGCGCTTTCGTAGGAATCAGCGAACACGACGCCCTTGCCGTGCGTGCCGGCGGGCAGCTTCATGACAACAGGGAACGTCACCTGCTTGAGGATGGCGCGGGCGGCCTGCACGGTCGCTGCGATATACGTGCGCGGCTGCGGGATCCCCGCATGCTGGAGCGCGAGATGCGTCTGCAGCTTGTCCCTGCCGACGAGGAGCGCGCGCGGCGAGAGCGGCATGAATGTGCTCGTCGGCATCGCGGACGCGATGGCATGCAGCAATGCTGCATAGCGGAACGAGCCCTTGGTGTAGACGCAGTCGTAGCGCTTGATAGGTTCGCCCCTGTGGAACACGCGCAGGCCGTCATTGCCGATGCGCACCTCCATCTCGCGGATGTCCAGAGAGTCGACTTCGTCGAATTTCTTGCGCAGCGCCTCGAGAGTCCACTGCGAAGAAACTGAGCCCATGCTGATGAGCGCTGCGGAGAGTGCCATTACGAGTCACGCCGCTCGTGTGCGGGGTCGATTAAAAAGTTGCGCCTGAGCACGTTGCGACCGATCAGCACCTTGTAGCGCATCGTCGCTCGATCGGCGAGCGTGAAGAAGACCCGCAGGTCGCGACCGGCAATGCGCAACGACGCTTTGACGACGGGGCGGACGGTCTCGCCGTGCGCGGACCGCACTCGCGTGTGCTTGTGCGGCTCCGTGAGGCCGAGGTCGCGGGCGAGCTCAGCGTCGATAGAACTGCGCGTGGCTCCCGTGTCGATGCGGGCGGTCAGGCGGCGCGCGCCGCGCGGTCCGCGCAACGATACGTGCTCGGTGAGCCCGACGAGTGTCTTAGTGTCCATCTGTTTTTGCGGTCTTCATGAACGGGAAGAGGAGCACATCGCGGATGGATTCCTGCCCGAGGATGAACATGCACATGCGGTCGATGCCAAGGCCCAGGCCGCCTGCGGGCGGCATGCCGTGCTCGATGGCGCGCACGAAATCCTCATCCATCGGGTGCGCTTCCGCGGATCCCGCGCGCAAGAGGCACGCTTGGTGCTCGAGCTGGGTGCGCTGCAGCTCAGGATCATTAAGTTCGCTGTACGCGTTGCCGATCTCGATGCCAGCGATGAACGGCTCGAAGCGCTCGACGAAGAGGTGATGGTGGCGCGAGGGTTTGGCGAGCGGCGTGCTCTCCTTCGGATGCTCGGTGATGAACGTGGGCTGGATGAGCTTGTCTTCGACCAATGCCTCAAAGAGCGCCTGGATGACGCTGCCGCGCGTGATATCCCCCTTGACCTCGAGGTTGAAGGTGAGGCGCAAGTCGAACAATTCCCGATCGGGCAGCTTGTCGACGTCGATGTCTGCGTACTTCTTGATGGCCTGCACCATGGTGAGGCGCTGCCAGGGCTTCTTGACGTCAATCTCATGATTGCCGAATTTGAATTTCGTGCCGCCGTGGATCGCTTTGGCGGCGGCGACATAGATGTCTTCGCACAGATCCATCATGTCCTCGTAATCGGCGTACGACTGGTACATCTCGACCTGCGTGAATTCCGGATTGTGCGTGCGGTCGATGTCCTCATTGCGGAAGTCCTTGGCGAATTCGTACACCTTCTCGAAGCCGCCGACGAGCAGGCGCTTGAGGTGCAATTCGTTGGCGATGCGCAGATAGACATCCTGGTCGAGCGCGTTGAGATGCGTCTTGAACGGCTTGGCGTTGCCGCCGCCGTAGACTGCCTGCAATGTGGGCGTGTCCATCTCGAGGAAGCCGCGCCTGTTGAGCGTATCGCGCACCGCGTCGATGATCTTCGCGCGCTGCGCGAACGTCTCGCGCACGGCAGGGTTCATGATGAGATCCAGATAGCGCTGGCGGTAGCGCGCCTCGATGTCCTGCAGGCCGCTCCACTTGTCAGGCATGGGCCGCAATGACTTGCACAGGAGCGTGAGCTCTTTGGCCTCGATCGTCAGCTCGCCCGTCTTGGTCTTGAAGATGCGGCCCTTGACGCCCACGATATCGCCGATATCCAGGAGTTTGAGTATCTCATACTGCTCCTCTCCCGTGATGTCCTGCTTGAAGTACAGCTGGATCTTGCCGCTGCCATCTTGCAGGCTCGAGAACGACGCCTTGCCCATGCGGCGCAAGGCCATGAGGCGTCCTGCGACGCAGGCGAGGTCTTCAGTCTGCTCTTCGGGAGCGAGCTTCTCGTACTTGCGCTGCAGAAGCGCAGCCTTGTCCGTCGGCTCGTACTTGTACGGGTACGGATTGACGCCCTTCTTGCGCAATTCTTCGAGCTTGCGCTTGCGTTCGGCAATAAGCTCAGCTTCGCTCGGCATGGGTCGCACGCAGGCGAAAGGGCTTTATAAATATATTGCGGGCTGCCTAGCGGGCGATGCCCAGGATCCTGTTCGCCGCGTAGACTCCCGTAATGAACGAGTCCTCAAGACCGCAGAAGTTGTAGTCGCCTGCGACGTAGATATTCTTGCCTATGACTTGCGGAAGCCATTTCTTCCCGCCAGGCATGATGATCGCGGTAGGCCAGTACACCTCGCCCACGATGGTATGATGCACATAGTACTTGCTGAGGGGAGGGTTTCCCCGCGTACTGAATATAATGTCAGTCCCGTCATTCTGTCGCCACAATATTGCGACGGGGCCATCAGTCGGCCGGAAAAATATAATTGGCATGCCTTGATACTCTTCCCTGCGTTTTCCCTTGATATGGATCGTGTATGCGGGCATAATGCGCCTGGGTTTTGGCACGGCGTGGATACGGCGCGCATCCGGATACGGCAGCGCCAGCACAACATTGCGTGCCTGGAACGTGCCGGCGTCACTGCGGATGACAAAGATTCCATCGCGTGTCTGCTGTACGGAGCGCACCGATGCGAGTCGTATCTTATTCTGCCAGCCTTCTGTCAGCCGCGGGACGGTCTGCCGCAGGTCGATGCGCCATGTTTTGCATATCAGCGGCGCGAGAATCGCGAGGTAATAGAATGTGTCGCTCCTTGACGACGGTGTGAACATCGTGCTGTTAAAGAGCGGGTCGATGAAATCCCTGTTCAATTTCTCGAGGCCGCGCGCCTTGATGAAGCGCTTCGCGGGCGTCGCGACATGTGCTGAGAGTACGGGATCGAGCGCGAGCGCGTCTTTTTGCTGCATACGGAGACATCGATTGCGCAACCGGCGAATGCGCCATCTGAAGTCGTATAGCGTCAGGCAGAGTCGTAGGATTTTCGGCCATGTGTTCCAATCCAGCGCGCTCAATAAATTTGTGAACTTGTTATCGTGACGGAAGTATGAATCTCTGATGCGCAACTCTTCCCCTTTCTCGAGGAACGGTCCGACTGCGCGGTATTCTGTCGTCATGTAGCTCGCGCCATAATTCACGGCGCCCGTCCGATCGATGCGCATCCTGCCCCCGAGACGCTTTGTGATCAGGAGGACATCATGGCCGCGAGTGGCGAGCGTCCTACCACAAGCGAGCCCAGCGATACCGCCGCCGATAATGATTGTTTCGTGCGTTTTCATGCAGTCACGCGGGGAGAAAGTTCCTGCCGCAGGACGCTGGAGCGGAAGCCATTGAGGATAATCCGCCCGATCATCATCGGGCTCAACATCTTGAGGAACAGCCTCAGCGTTATCTCCGATGCCACTGCGTGTTTGAACTCATCAGGAGTGTATCTTTGCAGGTTGTGGACAAAGATATCATAGGTAGGCTGGTCGAAGCAATGCATGATGAGAAACCGCAGGAACGTAGACGACCAGTAATGCTTGGCCATCAATTGGTAGAAATTCTTCTCATGGAGACGCAGCGTGCGCCTGCTGAAATCGTTCTTCCTGAACGCCTCCAAGATGGTCTGATGCGCGCTCGCGGCCATCTCAACCGCCACGCGGAAACCTTCGCCAACGACTGGCGTCCCGGCGCCAGCAGCATCGCCACATGCAAGGAAATTATCATCCGCATACTTCTTATTGAGCGTCGTGGTCGGCCCGATTTTGCTGACCACTTCGACGATACGTGCTCCCTTGAGCCAGGTTTTGTACGGCTCGACGTCGCGGATGTACCAATCCAGGCTTTTCCGCGGGTTCGCGCGCGGCGTAACTCCCGGCGTCACGAGCTCAGTCTGTCCTATCTGACAGGATGTTCGTGAATAAGGATAGAACCACAGGCCGACGTTGCTGTAGTTGATGTCTGCCATGAAACGCAATGCGTCAAGGCCATCCGCGCTGATCTTGCACCCGCGCATCTCGAAACTCGTGCTATAGAAATCAATGGGCTTGCGCACGGCGAGCCCCAGCTGGCGAGAGATCACCTTGCCGCAGCCCGCGCAATCGACGACGATTGTGCCCTTGAACTGCCGTCGCTTGTGGTCAGTCAGGACGATACCATCAGGTAGCTTCTCTGCCTTAGTAACGATGCTACTCGTCACGACGTCGCACCGCGGGCGGAAACGGCGCGCGAAGAGGTCCATGTCAATGACCTGGAACTCTGCTCTCGGATAGGAGAACGTGTGGACAGTGTTCACGCCGGTAAATGTGAACTTCTTGTACTTCGTGGCAGCGTAACGCTCGAGCCCGTACTTGCTGAGCGTCTCCGTGAACGTGCCGTACTTGTGATTCAGGAGCCGCTTGATTGTCGGCCTTGCTTCAAGAAGCAGCACGCGCAATTTTGAGCTGTTGAGATGCTTTGCGAGCATCAGACCTGCGGGTCCGGCGCCGACAATGATAACATCATAGCTACCTTTTGTCATTGAGAAGACCGCGGGCGGAGGAATTTAAATACTTTTAGATGAAGTTCCGTCGGAGAAGAGAAGACGGCGTTAGCGACCGCGGATCCTGACTGCGGTCTTCTGGCCGCAGGGGATGCCGTAGTTCTCTTCGATGAATTGGAGGAGTGATTGCATGAGGGTCATTTGCGGCGCCTCTTGACGAACTGCGCGAAGCTGCGCTTCTTCGGTTGCAGCAGGTAATCGCGGAGGATGTCGCTGCCCTTGATGACTGTCGGCGGGTCCGTGAAGGACGTGAGTCTGTTGATGGGCTCGTCGACTCCGAATTCCTCATCTCTCATAGGGCACCTCCTGCGCGAGCCTGGTTTCCAGGCCGCTCTTCAATTGTTTGAGCGTGTGTCCGAACCAGCGCACGTCGCGGTTGGTCTGCAGGTACGCTTCCTGCCAGAGCTTGGCGCCGTTCTTGGCGTGGAGCCAGTCGAGGCAGCTGAGCGTGACGATGGAGCGCTGCGGGTTGTACCCTGCGATGCGGAGGGAGTTCCAGCCCGATCTCATGACGGTGTAGGTGGGGAGGAGGCAGTCGCCGTCGGCGATGCCCATCGCTTCGCTCGCGCTGCGCAGCATACTGACGCCTCTCTTGATGGCGTCGGTGCTCTCGCCGCCGATGTCGCGCTCGAGGTAGGCGCAGCGGTCATAGTGGCGGAACTGGTTGCGGACGCTCTCGAGGTCCTCGTCGGTGACGGCGCGGTTGAGCGTGATATCGAGTTCGCCCCGGTGATAGTGCTCCCATGGGTTGGTGTTGGCCGCAGTGGTGATCCTGCCTTTGAGCTGGGGGAGGACGTTCTCGATGTCGTGGCAGTGGTGGGTGCCTGTCTTGAGCGGGCTGGGCTCGGTGAGCATCGGCTTGGCTTCATGGGGGTCGCGGCACCTTCGGCGCAAGACGATGTTCACTGAGCTGATGTCGTCGTTGGTGTAGAGGTTGAGCAGGAGGCCGAGGGCCGTCGATGCGTAGGTGGTGTTGCAGGAGACCTGGCGGGCGCTCTTGCCTGCGAGGCGTGCATAGTTTGTCTCGCCGATCGCGTTGGGCGCGCTGAGGAAGTCTTGGCCCGCGAGATCGTGGGGGGAGCCTCCTTGGATGAGGAAGGGGATGTCGCGGCTCTTGTATTGGGAGACAAGGTCGCTGACGATGTCGTCTTCGACGCAGCAGATGACTGCGTCGAGGCTGTTGAGGGGGATGTCCTCGCGGTGGCCTGCGACGACGAGGCCGAGGTCTTTGCCGAGGGCATATTGCTCTGCGAGGTCGTCGCGGACGACGTGGACGCGGACGGGGCCGGTGTCGTGGGCGAGGCGGGCGAGGGTCTTGGTGCGGTAGTCCTCTTTGATGGCGTGTTTTGTGGCGTGCGCGTCGATGCCGAGCGTGCGCAATCCGCGGAGTACGTTGGTCCCGACCGTGCCTGTGCCGTCGACAAGTATGTTCATGGTTGCATCTCCCCCCAATGCGATCCGTGCCTTGATGTCGTTGGTTTTCATCATTCGCTCACTTTGTATGATGATATCATACTCTGTAATACTACTTGTATATAAACATTTGTAACTCTTACCAGGTAACACTTTGTATGATACTCCACAACATTTAAGAACAGAAGGCCCCCGCAAACGCACATGAAAGAGCGCGTCACCCTCACCATCGAAGAAGACATCCTCCGCCAAGTCGACGGACAGGTCGACGGCACCAAGATCAAGAACCGCTCCCACGCAGTCGAACTCCTCCTCCTCTCGGCCATGGGCGCCAACCGCCCCACCAAAGCGTTCATCCTCGCCGGCGGCAAAGGCACGCGCCTGCGCCCGATCACCGACGAAATCCCAAAACCCCTCATCCCCGTGCAGGGCAAACCCGTCATCGAGCACGTCATCGACCTCTTCAAACGCAGCGGCATCCGCGACATCATCATCAGCGTCGGCTACAAAGCGGACAAGATCCGCGACGCCCTCGGCGACGGCAGACGCCTCGGCGTGAGCATCACCTACATCGAAGAGACGCAGCCCCTCGGCACAGCAGGACCGCTGCGCCTGGCAAAACCATTCCTCACCGGCACCTTCGTCATGTGCAACGCAGACGAACTCAAAGACATCGACCTCAACGCCATGTACCTCTTCCACAAAGAAGTCAACGCCCTCGCCACCATCGCACTCACCACCGTCGACGACCCCTCCTCCTACGGCGTCGCCAAGCTCCAAGGCAGCAAGATCCAGGAATTCATCGAGAAACCCAAGAAAGGCAGCGCGCCAAGCAACCTCATCAGCGCAGGCCTCTACATCCTCGAACCCGACGTTATCGACATCATCCCCGGCGCAGGACCAGCCTCCATCGAACGCGATGTCTTCCCCGCCATCGCCTCCCAAGGCAAACTCTACGGCTTCCCCTTCTCAGGCCAATGGTTCGACACCGGCACACTCGAGCGGTACGAACGCGCCATCAAGGAATGGAAAGGCATCAAATAAGCCCCCACCAATAGCTTTTTTAACAACGCGCACACGCACGGCGCCACGCGAGGTTCACCATGACCACCCTTGACAATCCCAAAGCGTTCGAGATGGCACAGCAGCAGTTCGACACCGCCGCGATGATCCTCGGCCTCGACGAAGACCTGCGCACCTACCTGCGCCGCCCCGACAGGACACTCATCGTCGAATTCCCCGTCAAACTCGACAACCGCCGCTTCGCAGTCTACAAAGGCTACCGCGTCCAGCACAACAACTCCCGCGGCCCCTACAAAGGAGGAATCCGCTACAGCCCCGAAGTCGACAGCGACGAAGTGCGCGCCCTCGCGAGCTGGATGACCTGGAAATGCGCCGTCGTCGACGTACCATTCGGCGGCGCCAAAGGCGGTGTCAACTGCGACCCCAGCACGCTCTCATCCGCAGAACTACAGCGCCTCACAAAACGCTTCACCTATGAAATACTCCCCATCATCGGCCCGGAAGTTGACATCCCCGCCCCGGACATGGGCACCAATCCCCAGATCATGACCTGGATGCTCGACGCATTCCTTATGGCAGGCCGCCAGCACAAAGCAGGCGTCGTCACCGGCAAACCCCTCAGTCAAGGAGGCATCGCAGGACGGTCAGAAGCGACAGGCGTCGGCGTCATGACGGTCGCGCTCGAAGCCGTCAAAGACCTGGGCCTCTCACGCCCCGGCGGCCTCGAAGTCGCCGTACAAGGATACGGCAATGTCGGCAGCCACGCAGCACGCTCATTCGCCGAGAAAGGCCACAAGATAGTCAGCATCTCAGACAAGACCGCGACACTCTACAACAAAGACGGCCTCAATCTCAACGACATCGACACACACATTGCCAAGAATAACTTCCTCGCAGGATACCCCTGCGCTCACCAATCAGGCCCCACCGACGTCCTCTACGTCCCCTGCGACATCCTCGCCCCCTGCGCGCTCGAGAA
>CAYUPS010000021.1:0-11560 GCA_964445485.1 uncultured Methanosarcinales archaeon
CTGGGTGCGCATGCAGAACATCACGTTCAGTAAGTTCGACGGCCTCTCCGCGGCGCTCAACAGCTCCCCCTTGGACGCTCTGAGCGATCTCGTGCTCGAGTCTGATGGCGCTGCTCGCGTGCGGTTCCTCAACGAGATCAACCTCAGCGGAGACTATGATCTCGACACGCACATCGAGTTCGGTTCGAACTTCGCCCGCATCAACAGCACCGCTCTCGCGCCCCTCAACACGACCGCGGTCATCACGCTCTACAACGTGACGTTCGCGAATGCGATCGTCAAGTACGACCCGGAGGATGACGGCACGTTCACAGACTGCCCATCGACTGTCTGCACGAACGTAACATATAATGAGTCTGCCCAGACGCTCACGTTCACTGTCATGCACTTCACGAGTTTCGCCGGCGGCGAGAGCAGCGGATCCGGCGGCATGGAAATCTTCGGCAGCGGCTCTGAATCTCAAGAATCGGGCAGCGCTCCGGAAGAGACCCCGACATCCTTCGAGCACGGCGAAGGGCTCGCAGCGCCCGAGACGCCCGTCACGATAGTCAATCTCGACGCTCCCGCGGCCTGCGTCCCGAGCTGGAGCTGCAGGGAATGGACTGCCTGCGATAGTGGCAGGCAGTCGCGCAAGTGCGTCGACGTCAACGGCTGCGGAACGAGCGCGGGCATGCCCGATGATTCCCGCTCCTGCGTCACGCAATGCACCCCCACCTGGCAGTGCGATGAGTGGTCCGCCTGCTCCTTCGGCGTGCGCACGCGCGCATGCAGGGACGCGCGCAACTGCCCGCTCAAGACTTCGTCGCCGAGCACCTCTGAAGCGTGCGGCGCCCTCGGCGTGTCGATCAACCGCATCACCGGCAGCGTCTCGTCCGTCGTCGCCGCCTACGGCCTGAGCATCGAGTACCTGCCCGCAGCGCTCTTGGGGCTCTTCGCGCTCCTGCGCTTCCTCCTGCTCTGCCGGCGAGCCAAGGCCTCGAGCGGCATGCACTGGGGCGCTCGCCTCGGTGCGCTCGCGTCCGCGGCCATCAGCGGCTTTGCCATATCGCTCATCTTCGGCAAGAAGAGTGTCATCTCGGGAATCACGGGCGCGATGGCGTTGCCCTTCGCGCTCGAGAGCATGAATCTCCCGCTCTCTTTGGCGATCGCAGTTATCGCGCTCCCCGTGCTCGTCGCGTTCCTCGCTGTGCTCTTCGGCAAGCGCAGGAAGCAGAAACAATATAAACAAGAGAGCCAGTGAGGATACTATGGATGACGCTCCTGCGGCCAAAACGAGACTGCCTCCCCTGCAGCACCATCATAAGCTCTGGGGGATGCTGGCGATCGGCGTCATTCTTGGTGTCGGCCTGATCTGGGCGTTCCAGACAGCATCCGGCACGGGCTTCACGGGGTCGTTCTCCGGCATCGACGCGCTGCCTGAAGGAGAGACTGCGGCTGCCGCGCCGGGCTCCCCTGCCGCTGCCGCGGTCGTGAGCAAAGGTTCCGAAGCGGGCACTATCCTCCCAGTGGTATTGCAACTGCGTAAATTTCACGTGAGCGGCGATCTGGTCTCCGGTGCGCAGAAGGTCACGCAGCTCGAGACGCTCGTGCGCTCATCCGGCAACGAGGCGCTCAACAGCGCGTGGGGCGCGCTGGCGCTCTGCGTCGCGCGCCGCTGCGACGATGCGGGTTTCCTGGCGTTCATCCGCGTCCTCGCGCATGAGGACGCTCGCTCCCAGAAGGCGCCGGGCGCGTTCATCGTCAATCTCCTCCAGGCGCGCGAGTACTGGGGGTCGGACAACACGGTCAAGTTCTCTGAGGCGGTCACGGCCGTCGATGCTGAGGTGCAGCGCCGCGGCGGCGCCCTGCTGAATCAGTGGAAGAGCATCGTGGCGTGCGCGGGCAAGTGCTCTGACGCAGATGCCAGGTATTTCGGCCTTCTTGAGTCCTTGGCAGGCAACTGAGTTATCCCGCCCGTCGCTGGAAGTTTTATATATGTGCTCATCTGATTTGCTCGCATGCGTGCCGCATCGTCATGGCATTTCTCGGTCGTGCTTGCTTTCGGTCTGATAGGCGTGTTTTCGTTCTACGCGTTCCTCTCGCCGGCATCGACGGGTTTCGTGTCGTCCGAGGCGGTGGCGCAATGGTTCAACCTCAGCGTCCAGCACACGTCAGCCTTCGATCTCTCGCCGTATGCTGAGTCCCCGCTGCGTCTGCAGTCCTTGCGCATCTCGGGCAGTGTGGAGACTGCTGGCGGCGTGAGCGTGTACCTGTTCGGCAGCGACGGATCGCGGAGACTGGTCTACACCAATATCGGGCCGTCCAGCGGCAATCGGATCACGGGCATGGCGACGGGTGGCCGGGGCGACCGTTTCGCCGCCGTCGCGACAGGCGCATTCTCCCTGCAGCGGTCCGCTGTCGATGAGGACACGCTGCAGAAGGAGACGAGCGCTGCGAAGTCCGCAGTCTCGTCGGTGCTCTCGCAGCTCTTCTCAGAGAGCGATGATGCTCTGGATGTGCGCCGCGTGGAGACGTTCTCGGGCGAGTGCTTCGAGACCTGCGACATGCCGCCATCGAGCGCGAGCTACCGCCTTGTGGTCGACGTCGAACCAGGGACGCTCTTCCATCTGGACAACATCATCTATACGCTCTACGATTGAGCCGAGAATTCTCGAAAAGAGAAGAACTACTTCTTGGCGGGAGCCGCGGCAGGCGCGCCCGGAGCGCCAGGCTTGCCGCCGGCGGCCGCAGCGGCGGTCTCTGCCGGGAGCAGCGCCTCGATGATGCTGGTCGGGATCTTGGCCTCGATGAGTTTCGCCTTGATCGCGCCGCGCGCGGAGCCGGCCATCTGCTCGATGATGCTCTTGGCAGTGGCCTCGAACTCGGCCTTGCGCTTCTCGGCCTCTTCCTGGAGGCGCTTGCGCTCCTCTTCGAGCGCCTTGAGCTCGGCAGCGGTGAGTTCGGTCTTGAGAGACTTGATCTGTGAGTCGAATTTGTGGTCGTTGACGGCGGCGATCGCGTCGCGGCCGCTCATGCCTTCGATCATGACGCCCATGCTGTTGCACGTGCCCATGACCTCTTTGACCTTGGCGAAGTAGTCCTTGCCCATGAGGCTGTCTGCCTTCATCTTGGCGACCTTGATGGCCTGCTCGATGCGGATGTTGGCGACCTTGTCCGCGAGGGGGTTGCCTGAGCCGCGCTCGAGGTTGGCTTCCTTCTTGATCAGCGCGCTCACGGGGGGCGTGCCGACAGAAATCGTGAACGTCTTGTCGTCGGTGTTGGCGACGATCTTGACCGGGACCTGCATGCCTTTGAAGTCTGCGGTCTTCTTGTTGATCTCCTGGATGACCTGGCCGATGTTCAGGCCGGTGGGGCCGAGCGCCGGGCCGAGCGGGGGCGCGGCAGTAGCTTTGCCGCCTTCCACCATCGCATCAACGCTCATCTTTGGCATGGTTGTTCCGTGACTAACTGGTCATTTATAAAGCTTCTTTTCAGAAGGGCATCTCGAACTCTTCCGCGGCATCCTTCTGCGCGCCGCCGCTCTCGTCGGCGCTGTCGCGGCGGATGACCTTGACTGCATCCATCTTGACGGTGATCGGGATCGGGACGGCCGCGCCGAGCAACTCGACCACGACCTCTTCTTTCTGATCGTCGACGCGCGAGATCTTGGCCTGCTCGCGCTTGAAGGGGCCGGAGATGATCTCCACGATGTCATTCTTGCGGATGTTCATCTCCTTCTTGACCTGCTCGAGCATGTGCTCGATTTCGCGGTACTCGACCTCTTTGCCGAGGATGCCGCGGGCGTAGGGGACGCCGTGGCCGGATTGCTCCGCTGCCTGGGCGTCTTTGGCTTCGAGGAAGATGTAGCCGCGCATGCCGTGCGGGCGGATGACTGCGTAGACTTCGAGCTTCTTCTTCTTGACGTTGCTCGCGATGAAATCAGCGACCTGGTCCTCGCGGTTGGCGGTCGTGCGCATGGCGAAGAGGCGCGGACCCTTCTTCTCTTCTCCTGCGGGGGCCGCTTCTTTCTTGGGCGCGGCCTTCTGCGGGAGCTTGGGAGTTTCCTCTTCCTCTTCGTCGGCGACGTCGAGCTTCTCGAGCATCGGAGCGCCCGATGCCTTCTTGGGCTCGTCGGTGACGGTCTCGTCGTCCTCGTCCATCGCCGCTGCGAATTCCAGTGCGTCTTCGTCAGACATGATGATCAAACCTTCTTGAGGGCCACTCTACCTCGAGTGTTCGAAGGCAGAATGATAGACGAGGTATCCGCCGTTCATTTATAAACCTTATGGATGCTCACAGCAATTCCTTGAAGAAGTGGACGAGGAAGCCGATCGCGCCGATGACGATCATGCCGATGCCGGAGACCTTGACGATGACTTTGAGCTCCTCGCGGTCGGGCTTCTTGGTGACGCGCAGCACGCGCTTGCACTCGACGGTGAACTCCTTGAGGCGCGTCCATCTGGCCGCCAGCAATTGGCTGAAGCCTGCGAACTTCGACGGTCCTGCGTCGGCGGTTTCGGCCGCGACTTCTTGGACTTCCTGCGCGAGGTCCTCGACCTGCTCGGTCTCGGCAGGAGCGTCGTCTTCTTTCAGCTCAGGGATATCGCTCATGGGGAATCGGCTATCTGGCGGTGGTTTAAAAATGTTGATGGCGCTCAGTCCACAAAATTGATGCCGAGCTCGTCCTCGATCTCCTTGCGCTGGCCGTCGCTGAGCTTCTTGCCCGAGCCGAATATCTGCGGTGATTTGACGCCGGTGACGATGAGCATGACGCGCAGTGTCTTGTCGAGATCATCGTAGATCTGGGAGCCCCAGATGATGTTGGCGTCCTCGCTGAGCTTCGACGACACAGTCTCGACGACCTTGCGCGCTTCATTCAATGTCAGATCCTTCGAGCCGGAGACGTTGATGAGCGCGCCTTTGGCGCCGGTGATGTCGACGTCCAGCAGGGGATTGCTGATCGCTTTCTCGACGGCTTCCATGGCGCGGTTCTCCGAGTCGGATTCGCCAACGCCGATGAGCGCGACGCCGCCGCCTTTCATGACTGCGCGGATGTCGGCGAAGTCGAGATTGACGAGGCCTGTCCTTGTCACGAGCTCGGCGATGCCTTTGACGGCGTTCGTCAAGATTTCATCCGCGACCTTGAATGCGGTGTGCAGCGGCAGATCGGGCGCCAACTCGAGCAATTTGTCGTTCGGGATGACGATGAGCGTGTCGACGATCTGTTCCATGCGCTCGAGACCCCACACTGCGTTCTGGTAGCGCCGGTTGCCTTCCATGGTGAATGGCATGGTGACGATGCCGACGGTGAGCGCGCCGAGCTTCTTGGCGATCTCGCCGACGATCGGCATGCTGCCTGTGCCTGTGCCGCCTCCCATGCCGCCGGTGATGAACACCATGTCGGCGCCTTGGAGCATGCTCTTGAGCTCGTGCTCCTGCTCGCGCGCGGATTCCTGGCCTTTGGTGGGGTCTGCGCCCGCGCCGAGGCCCTGCGTCGTCTCGCGGCCGATGAGGAGTTTCTTGTCGGAGGTGGTATACAGAAGGTCCTGCGCGTCGGTGTTGATCGCGATGGTCTCGGCGCCCGCGATGCCGACTTCGGCGATGCGGTTGATGGTGTTGTTGCCGCCTCCGCCGCACCCGATGACTTTGATGCTCGCGCGCTGCTTGCTGAGCATCTCTTCGAGCTCGGCGTCCGCAGCGTGCTGGCTGGTGCGCTTCTGCTTGTACGGATCGACCTTGGAATTCGATGCTTGCTGCGTTGCAGGTCTGATGAATGACTCCATGTTCCCCCCTCTCATGGCTGCCGCGTGTGCGGCTATTTAAGTTTTACTGTCCCTTGGGCGCCGGCGGTTTCGGCGTCATTTTCTTCTCGGTATGGTCGTGCGCGTGCGCGCCGTGATCGTGATGGGCGTGGCTGTCCTTCGCAGGCTCCTTGTGCTCGAACACGACGTCCTTGACGCCGCACTCCTCGACGAGCTGCTTCTTGAACTCCTTCTGCACTTCTGCGGGGATGGGTTTTGGCGCGCTCAGTGTCGCGACGCCATCCTTGACCTCTGATCTGACGCTGCGCAGCCCGACGAAGTCGAGGAACGCGCGGACCTTCTCGCCCGCGTCCGTGATGAGCTTCTTGATCGTGACCTCGTACGTGACTGTGTGGCCTGCGAGCGGGTGGTTGAAGTCGACGATGACGCGGCCGCCGCTGATGGCTCGCACAGTGCCGAGCCTGTCGTCGACGTTGATCTGCAGGCCGACCTGGGGCAGGAAGCCGTGCTCTCGGAAGCGGTTGAGCGGGATCATCTGGACAAACCCCGCGTCCTTCTTGCCGAACGCCTCCTCTGGCGTGAGCGTGATGGTGTGCCTGCCGAGATCCTTGCCGATCAGCTTCTGGTCGAGGCCGAGCAGCACGTAGCCCTTGCCGAGGCAGATGCCCATCGGGCCGTACTTCGCTTCATCGGAGAGGATGTTGTTCTTCTTCGCGACATCCGCATCGGTGGTGTCGAAGACCTTTCCGTCGCTCGTCGCGGTGTACTCGATCTGGATGAAATCCTTCTCCTTGAGTGCCATAGTGCTCGCGGGAGCGTCGGTTTGTTTTAAAATGTTCCGCTCGGCGATTTTTTATACCCCTGCCCGCTCCGGGCCTCCGTATGGAGAACATCTCGGTTATCGATGGGACCCTCAGGCCTTCGCGCGATCCCAAGAGCGTCGCCGCCGTGACCGCTGTCGAGCGCCGCGGCCCCTGGGTGTCCAAGTCAGGGGGCGATCTGCACCTGCTCCTCGCGCTGCCGATGCAAGGCATCGAGAACTTCCTTTCATACGACGCGGAGGAGATCGCCCGTCTGCCCGAGGACATCCGCGGCCTGCGCATGTACAGCGTCACCAAAGTCCCGTCTGGCAGCGAAGGCGGCGGGCACTACCATCGCCTGCGCAAAGAGATCTTCTACCCCATCTCGGGCGTGTTCGAGGTGCGCTGCGAGGACGTGTGGGGCAGCAAGGCTTCATTCCTGCTCGATCGCAACCGCGGCCTCTACGTGCCCGAATTCATGTTCCACTCATACCGCTGCCTCGATGAGGGAGGGTTCGCCGTTCTGTGCAACACGCTCTTCAATCCGACAGAGCCGCGCACGCACGACAACTTCGAGTCGCGCGAATTCGCCCGTCTCAAGAAATCCTTCCAGAAGCAGTGAGCTTATTTTGCCCGCCTGAGCGCTTCCTGCACGAAGCCCAAAAACAGCGGCGCGGGCTTGCCCAGCCGCGACATGAACTCGGGATGCGATTGCGTCGCGACGAAATACGGATGGGCGTGGAGCTCGATGAACTCCGCCAGTTTAGTGCCGTCCAGGCGTGAGTGCCAGCCTGAGAACATCAGGCCGCCTCCCTGCAGGTGCGGCACGTATTCCGGCGTGACTTCATAGCGGTGCCGGTGCCTCTCGACGATCGCGTGCTGCAGCGGGCACGCTCCTTTCCTGAACGCGTGATCATTAGTGAGCAGCGCGAGTATCCTCGCGGCGTCGTCCTCGAACCGCCCTGCGCCGCTGTACATGGCCCACACCCGCGTGCCGGGCACGATGTTCGCCACGTACGCACCGCAGCGCTGCGTGCCGCCCAGCTCTGTGACGCCGCGCTGCTCGGGCAGCTGGCTGATGATGGGGTGAGGCGTGACCGAGTCGCATTCCGTTGTGTGCGCGCCCTGCAGTCCGCACACGTTCCGCGCGTATTCGACGCAGGCGAGCTGGAGGCCGTAGCACAGGCCCAGGAACGGGATGCCGCTCTCGCGTGCGTGCTTGATCGCAGCGATCTTGCCCTCGACGCCCTTGCTGCCAAAGCCCCCGGGCACGATGATGCCGTGGAAGCGGTCGAGCACCTTGGTCTCGAGATCGCCGCCGGGCTCGAGCTCTTTGGCGTCGACCGTCTCGATGCGCACGGCGGTGTCGGCCGCGGCGCCCGCATGGCAGAGCGCCTCTTCCACGGAGAGGTAGGAGTCGCGCAGCTCGAAATCGCCTGACTTGATGTACTTGCCGACGAGGGCGACGCGCACCTCGCGCCGCGGGTCGGCGATCCTGCTCACGAGCGTGCGCAGGCCGTCCCAGTTCGGGTCGAGCTTCGCTTCGAGGCCGAACCTGTCCATGATCTTCCTGCCGAGGTTCTCGCGCTCCAGGTTGAGAGGGACTTGGTGGATGTTGCAGTCTGGGGCGGAGATGATGTTCGCCGCGTCCTCGATGTCTGCGTATTCGACGATCTTGGCGCGTCGCACGTCGTCGATCGGCCTGCTGGAGCGGCAGAAGATGAAGTCGGTGCGGATGCCGAACTCATCGAGGCGGTCGATGCTCTGCTGTACGACTTTCGTCTTCATCTCGCCGGTCGTGCCGATGGGGACGGGCGCGACGAGGCAGTGGAGGATGTTCTTGCGTCCCACATGCCGCCGCAACTTCTTGGCCGCCTTGAGGAAGAGGCGGTTCTCCTCGTCGCCGACGGTGCCGCCGACTTCGATGAGCCCGACGTCGTAGCCGGCGCATGCCTGCTCGATGCGCCGGAGGACTTCGTCGCGCGCGTGCGGTATGGGCTGGATGGTCTTGCCTTCGAAGTCGCCGCGGCGCTCTTTCTCGAGCAGCGCGCCGTAGACGCCGCCGGCGGTGATGCTGTTGACCCTGCTGATGTCGTAGTCGAGGAAGCGCTCGTAATTGCCGAGATCCTGGTCGATCTCGCCGCCGTCCCACGTGACCCAGACCTCGCCGTGTTCGGTGGGGCGCAGCGTGCCTGCGTCCGCGTTGAGGTACGGGTCGATCTTGACTGCGGTGGTGCGGATGCCGTATTCCTTGAGGATGCAGCCGATGGAGGAGGTCGCGATGCCTTTGCCGATGCCGGACCAGCCGCCGCCGAAGACGAGGATGTACTTCGGGCCGGTGTAGCTTTTCTCGTCGCTCATCGCCGTGCCTCCCGGTCGTGGTGCTTCTTGAGGAATTCGACGATGTCTTTGACGATCTCGTCGACGCTCAGTTTGGACGTGTCGATGATGAGGTCATAGTTCGCGGGATCAGTGTAGCTGACGCCGTAATACTCTTGGTAGCGTTTGTTCTCGCTCGCGACGCGCTTCTCGTTGGCCTTCTTGACCGCGTCGATTGTGGGCGCGTTCTCTTCTTCGGCGCGCTTGCCCGCTTTGCGGTCCTTGAGGATGCGCTCGGCGGCGACAGCAGGATCTATCGTCAGCAGTATCTTGACAGAGGAGGGGATGAAGTGCCAGGCGAGGCGGGAGTCGATGACGAACTCGCCTCCGGTCTTCCCGAGATCCTGCGTGCGCTCATCCAGCTCGCGGTCGATGCTGCCTCCGTCGCGTTCGGCTTCCCGCGAGAGCGCTTCGAGCGTCACGCCCCGCTCCTTGGCGAGGTCGCGCATCATGCCGCCGACGCTGTGGTGCGTGAGCTTGAGGCGCTTGGCGAGGGCTTTGGCGACTGTGCTCTTGCCCGAGCCGGGCAGCCCCGAGATGGTGATGATCATGGCGTGGTGCGGTGGCCGCCCACGCGCAGCAGGAAGTCGACGATGCTCTCGGGAGTCATGAGTGTCGAGTCGAGCGTGAGGCCGTAGAGTGCGGGATCGTGGATGTCGACGTTGTAGAGTGTTTTGTAGCGCTCGCGCTCGATCTCTTTGCGCTGCCTGAGCTCTTCGCGCGCCGAGTGCACGCAGCAGTACGCTTTCTCTTCCTTGCGGGCGCCCGGATTGCGCTGCTTCTGCTCGTAGACGCGTTTCGCCCCGACTGCGGGATCGACGCGGATGTACACGCTCAGCTTGTGCTTGCCGCTCGCGGGCCAGAAGAACGCCATGCGTCCTTCGAGGACGAGATTGTCGTCTGCCGCGGCGGCCTGCTTGAGCATCTCATCGACACGGTTGTCGATGCTCGGGTCGAGCGTCGCGTACCATTGCTCGAACGGGAGCTGCTGCGGGTTGTGCGCACTGTCCTGCGACCATCCGCGGAGGATGCCGCCCGCGTAGAGGCGTTTGAACCCTACCGCCTGCGCGAGAAGGCTGGCGACCGTGCTCTTGCCTGATGCCGGGTCGCCGCCGATAGTGTATATCGTGACAGGTCCGGTCTTCAGTTCTGCCCCCATGGTGCGGGGCTGCGCCGGACTGGTATTTATCTTTTTCCTCTCTCTTGCTTGACCAGGATGCCTTCGAATTTAAGGGAGCCTTCCTGCAGGCGATCGAGCGGCACTATCTCGATGCGCGGCGCGACCTCTTCTGCTCCGAGGATGGCGGCGGCCGCAGCTCTCGCCCGCGCGGCGCCTGCCGCGGGAGCGATGCGGACGGTCAATGAATCAGCTTTGGCGCCCTTCGTGACGATGATCTGCGCCTGGCGGATGGCTTCGCTGGCGAGCAGGCGCGAGCGCATGGCTGAGAGGTTGACGTTCGTGCCTTTGATCTTCTCCTCCACCATGCCGGTGATGGCCAGCTGCGCGGCGACGTCCCTGAGCCGGTCCACTCCCTTGATGCGCTCGAGCGGCAGCTTGCAGGAGGGGCATGGCCTGCGCTCGATGGCTGAGTACACATCGCCGAGGGCGTAGCCCGCGAGCAGCGTTCCCGCGCCGCCGATGTTCCACAGCACGGCGTTGCCGCCGTCGGCAGGGGGCGTGAAGGAGTATTTCTCTATCAGCTCCCCGCGGGAGTCCTCGACATGGACGGTGCGCAGGATTGTCGAGAGCGGCATGGAATGGTGGTAGCCGCTGCCGGGTGCGCACTCTGGCATCAGGTCCTCCTTGAGCTCGGACGCTGCGTACAGGTCGAGGACGCTCGCCTCTTTCGCGCCGAGCTTTCTCGCCATGTCTGCGATCGCATCGCGTTCGCGCTCGTGCATCTTGGCGGCGCCGTTGATGAACAATACTCTCTCGGGCAGGCGCGCTTTGGCATCGGCGAGCGCGGGCAGGAACCTGTTGCGCAGGTAGTCTGCCATGCCGCAGATGATGCCGGGACGCATCTTCGCGGCCATGCGGGCGAGCCGTTCCGTGCTCAGCGCGCCGCCCGCCGCCGTGCACATGTTCAGGTCCGCGACCATCTCGAGGGCCTGGTGCGTGGCGTGCCAGCCCAGGTGCGGCGCGTACGGGAAGAGGTTCATGCCGGCGGCGTTCGCGGGAACGCGTGAGGCGATCAGGTGCTTGCCGATGAGAGTGATGGCGTTTTTGAGCCCCTCTTCTTTCTGCTGCGCCGTGAGCAGGACGGGGGTGGGATCGCCGCTCTCCGTGCCGCCGGAGAACGCTGGCATCTTCGGGGTGTAGAACGCGCGG
The DNA here is from genome assembly GCA_964445485.1 of uncultured Methanosarcinales archaeon. Lineage (GTDB taxonomy): Archaea > Nanobdellota > Nanobdellia > Woesearchaeales > ARS49 > CAYUPS01. The sequence continues at coordinate 11,250 of CAYUPS010000021.1, forward strand.
ATGCGCTCGCGCGTTTTCGTCGGACGGAATACCGCGCCGAGGGCCATCGAGACTGCTTCGATGAGGTCGATCGCCGCGATGTAGCGCGCGTGGCGCAACAAGATCCCCTTGCGCGCGGGCTGCGCCACGAAGTCCTGCGGCCACTTGCGGAACGCTGATTTCTTGACGAGCGGGAGGCCGAGGCGCTGCCAGTCCTCCACATGGCGTATCTTGCGCGGCTTGACCCCGCGCTCGGCGAGGAGGTCGCGGTAGAACGGCACATGCGGCAGGAGGTGCTTCATCGTGGCGCGGAACCTGATTGTCTGGAGCGC
>CAYUPS010000022.1:0-10173 GCA_964445485.1 uncultured Methanosarcinales archaeon
TGGGCCTGCTCGCGCTCGATGCGGACACGCCTGTCGCAACGATGCCGCTCGAGACGTACACGCCTCCCGAGACCCTCCCGGTCGTCGAGCCCGTGTATGACACGCTGCCCTCGTTCGAGACACCGGTGGCTGTCAAGCGCAGCATGCGCAAGGCACGCAAGAGCAAGCGCAAGAAATGATTTTTTCTGATCAGTTGTCGAACGTGATCTCGCCCGAGTAGTAGATTCCCTTGTAGAGCGGAATGGGACGCCACGTGTCCTGCACGAGCGCCGCCTGCAGCCAGTCCGCGAGCTCGTTCGGGTTGCCGATGGTGGCCGAGAGCGCGACGACCTGCGCCTGCGGCAGCAATGAGCGCAGGAGAGTCAAGAGGATCTCCATGGTGGGCCCTCGTCCGACGTCGTTGAGCAGGTGGACCTCATCCACGATGACCGCACGGACCTGGCCGAGCCAGGGGACGTGGTGGCGGATGAGCGAATCGAGCTTCTCTGACGTGCAGACTATCAAATCGTAGTCTGCGAGTTTCGGGTCGGCGCTGTCGAAATCGCCCACCGAGAGCGCGATCTTCATGACCCCTTCGTACTTGCGGCGGAATTCCTTCGCTTTCTCGGATGCCAATGCGACGAGCGGTACGATATAGATAGCCTTGCCCTTCTCCTGCAGGATGGCGCGTCCGGCAGCCATCTCAGCGATCAGGGTCTTGCCCGAGGCTGTCGGCGTGCACACGAGCAGGTTCTTGCCTTCGAGCAGCCCTGCCTTGATCGCTTTCTGCTGCGCGGGGCGGAACTCCGTGATGCCGCTCTTCTCCATGGCGGCGATGACCTGCGGCGGCACTCGTTCTGCGACAGAACCGATGTCCATGCCTGCAGCTATCATCCATCGTTATAAAAAGAATGAGGAAAAAGAAAAAAGAACAAATGTCGTCGGCGCTCTCTAGTAGAGCTGGCAGTCCCAGCCTTCAGCGCCCAGGACGTCGTACTGGTGCATGTTGAACACCGGTTGCGTCTGGTAGACATAGTTGTCGCGCGCATTGGGCGAATTGTACATGCCGCACTCACCGATGGGCTCCCTGCCGAACGTGCCGTACGCTGCCTGACCGGAAGCGTCGCCGCCGCGGAAGAGAAGCACGAGACCGATGATGGCCACCACGGACACGATGCCGAGGATGACCAGCGCTATCGTTTTGCCTCCTTCTTCAGCCATATGAATTTCACCTCGTTATCTCCCTACGGCAGCCTTTCGGGTATAAAAACGTTTCGCCGTACTCCCCGGGAGGATGCCCTCCCCGAGCAAAATATATAAACGCGCCATTACGCGGCAAACCCGATGAAGACCGCCTTCGTGGCAGCAGCCATGGCTCTGCTTCTGCTGCTCGCCGCCTGCGCTGGCGCCCAGGACCCAAACGACCTGGAACGCACGCGCTGCAAGAGGGACATTGACTGCGTGTGCGGCGGCACAGACCGTCTCACCGGCAAGTGCTTCATCGGCAACCGCGAATATTTCGACCAGTTCGTGGACAGGAACAAGGAATGCCCTGACTTCTGCGGCGGCATCGCAGGCGATCTCCAGACTCGCTGCGTCAGCGGCACGTGCAAGCAAGTGCAGCCTCAAGCGGCGCAGCCTGCGGAGTGCGCAAGCGACGCAGACTGCAGGGCTGGCGGCTGCTCCGGCCAGGTCTGCGCACCGGCGAATGCTGCGCAGAGCATCATCACCACCTGCGAGTTCACTGCGGAATATGCCTGCCTCAAGACGCACGCGAGCTGCGGCTGCGTCGGAGGAACGTGCGGCTGGTCCAAAGCGCCAGATTTCGCGCAATGCCTCGCGCAGCAGGATCTCGGCGGCGAGCGGCTCGCCTGATCATTCGAGGATCTCTGCGTCATCGACAACGCCGTCAGCATCCTTGTCCACGCCTTCGACGACGTGGGCTGTCACGGCGCCTTTCCTGTTGGGCGCGGCGAGCTTGTCGAAGTGGCGCAGGAATGCGATGATCACCGCGCGCGTGCCGGAATAGCGCTTGCCCGCCACGAGGAGGATGTGGCGCTTGGCGTTGAAGGGACTCTTGGCCTTGACGACGATGCCGGTCTCGTCGCTGAAATAGCTCTTGCCTGAGCAGTCCGAACGGATGGACCAATTGGCCGCGCGCTCGAAACGGATGGGCAGTTTGCCGTTCACGCGCTCGGTGATGACGTTGACGGCGGGGCCGCCGATGAGGATGAGGTTCCTCTGCAGGTCCTCCTTGGTGACCTCCGTATCGAGCTTGACATTCAGAGAGGGCAGGTAGTTGAGGTACGTGCCGAAAAACAGCGCGAGGTCCATGCCGTAGAACCCGTCGCGCGAGCGCGCCATCTCCGGCCCGTGCGGGTCGGGAGAGCCGACGATGATAAGCGCGTTGAGCTGGCCGCGCTCGATGAACGGCGAGAGGAATTCCACTGACGGCGCGGACTCGCCAGGGATCTTCTGCGTGATCTCGAGCGGCGTGAGCGTATAGACCAAGGCTGGCGAGGTGAGGCCGAAGACGTTGGCGCTGCTGCCCTGCACGAGCTCTGTGCGTACGACCGTGATGAGACCCGCTTTCTCGAGCTTGCGGATGTGGTAGTAGACCTTCTGCTCGTGCTCTTTCAGGGCCTGCGCGAGGCGTTTGGGGTAGGTCTGCTCCCTGCTCAACTCGCGCAGAATCCTGCGGGCGAGAGGCGATCGGAGGGCTGCGATCTCCTTGCCGCCGATCCGGCGGGCGGGCAGCGAGCGCACCTGGTCCTTCTGGCGGTCCACGACGAACATAGGATGCCCTGAAGCAGGACTATTATAAAAAATTTGTTACTAGTTGTATTAATTTATCAATAACGTATAAAAAGGAGGCAGCGCACCATCTGCTTTGCCGTCAGGATGAAGACGGCCTACACCAACCATGTGCGGCATCATCGGCTACCACGGGCAGAAGAGCGCCAAAGGCATCGTCCTCGAAGCGCTCAAGCGGCTCGAATACCGGGGGTATGACTCCTGGGGCATCGCCACGCCTGACAGATCAGGAGTCCACATCATACGCAAGATCGGCAAGATCGGCGATGTCCTCGAAGAGGACCTCGCGCTGCCCGCGGCACCGCTGTGCATCGGCCACACCCGCTGGGCGACCCACGGCGGCGTGAGCGAGAACAACGCGCACCCGCACCTCTCGCAGAACAGCACCATCGCAGTCGCCCACAACGGCATCATCGAGAACTACCAAGAACTGCGCGAATTCCTCCAGAAACACGGATTCGCCTTCCGCAGCCAGACCGACACCGAAGTCATCCCCCACCTCATCCAGTACCACATGGACAGCGGCAAAGCATTCCCCGACGCAGTGCAATCCGCACTGCGCGAGCTCGAAGGCAGCTTCGCCATCCTCGCAGTCCACACAGGCAATGACACCATCGCCTTCGGCAGGCGCGGCAGCCCGCTCGTCCTCGGCGTCGGCGAAGGCGAATCATTCGTCGCCTCCGACGTCCCCGCCTTCATCGATCACACCAAACAGGTCATCTACCTCGATGACGATGAGTGGGGCTACATCGACAACGCAGTCCACATCTTCGACCTCAAAAGCGGCACCGCCCGCGCCAAGACACCCACCCTCGTGACATGGAACTATGAGGAAGCGAAACGCGGCGACCACCCGCACTTCCTCATCAAAGAGATCCACGACCAGGAGCGCACCATCGCCGGCGCCGTCGAGCAGTCCCGCGAGGCGCTCCAGAAAGCGGTCGACATGCTCAAGAGCGCCGTCGGCGTCTTCCTCGTCGGGTGCGGCACGAGCCACCACGCATGCATCTCCTCCACCTACCAGTTCGCCCACATCTCCAAACGCCACATCAACGCATGCCTCGGCTCGGAATTCAACAATTACGAGGACTTCATCACGTCCAAGACGCTCATGATCGCAGTGTCGCAGAGCGGCGAGACCGCTGATCTGCTCGAGGCGGTGCGAGCGGCAAAGCGCAAAGGCGCCAAGGTCCTCGCCATCGTCAACGTCATCGGCAGCACGCTCGCCCGCCTCGCCGACCACATCCTGCCCATGAACTGCGGCCCCGAGATCTGTGTCCTCTCGACCAAGTCATACACTGCGCAGGTCGCGCTGCTCCTTTTGCTCGCGTATGCCGACGCCGGCCGCGCCGCCGAAGGCAAACAGTCCATCAGGAACGCCGCGGCCCACGTGCGCGACGTGCTCAGCGAGAACGCTCCGAAAGCTGCCGCGCTCGCCCAGCGCTTCAAGGACCAGCGCGACATGTTCCTCATCGGCAGGGACCTCGCGCACTCCATCGCGCTCGAAGGCGCCCTCAAGATCAAGGAAGTCTCCTACATCCACGCAGAGGGCTTCGCCGGCGGCGAGCTCAAGCACGGCACCATCGCGCTCATCGAGCCGGGCGTACCCACCATCGCGCTCGTGACCGAGAGCACGCGCAAGCTCATCATCTCCAACGCCATGGAGATCAAGGCGCGCGGCGGCACTATCGTCGGCATCGGCAGCGAGCCTTCCGAGGTCTTCGACGATTTCCTGCGCGTGCCCGAGACAGGCCAGGCGAATCCGCTCCTGATGATCCTGCCTATCCAGCTGCTCGCCTACCATCTCGCGCTCGCCCGCGGCTGCGACCCGGACAAACCCAGGAATTTGGCAAAGAGCGTGACTGTCAAGTAGACGGCAAATGTTATAAGCGACTCCTTCAGAACCGGCACGCCATGAAAGCAGTCCTCCTCGCAGCAGGCAAAGGCACGCGGTGCTGGCCGCTCACCGACACGCGTCCGAAACCGCTCCTCCCGGTCGCCAACAGGACGCTCATCCACCACAACCTCGATGCGCTGGACGGGCTCGTGGACGAAGTGATCATCATCGTCAAGCACATGCAGGACCAGATCCGGGCTGCCGTCGGCGACTCCTACAAGAGCATGAAGGTCACGTACGTCGAGCAGGAATCCACGCTCGGCACCGGACACGCCCTCCTGTACGCGGAGAAAAGCGTTGGCGGCGAGAGATTCCTCCTCATCAACGGCGACGACATCTACTCCCGCAGCGACCTCGAGGCGCTCGCCAGGCACGAGTTCGCGACGCTCGCGCAGGAAGTGCCGCCGCACGAAGCCTCGCGCTTCGGCATCTTCGTCGAGAAGGACGGCAAGGCCGTCGACCTGATCGAGAAGCCCGCCAATCCTCCGACCAACCTCGCGAGCACCGGCGCATTCGCCTTCGGGCCAGCGATATTCGACGCGATACGCAGGACGCCCGTGAGCGCCAAAGGCGAGCTGTACCTGAGCGACGCCGTGCGCAGCATGATCCACGCAGATCCGGGCAGCTACGCGCTCGAGCGCGTGCGCGCCCACTGGCTCTCCATCGGGTACTGCTGGCACCTGCTCGACGCCAACAGCGCGATCCTCGACACGATGGCGTCTCAGCTCAAGGACTGCGACATCAAAGGCATGATCTACTCGGCCACACGCATCTTCAACAATGTCGTCGCGCGCAGCGGGTCGGCGATCGAGCCGTTCGTGACCATCAAAGGACCGGTGTGGATCGGCGAGCGCACAGTCATCAAGGCAGGCGCGTATATCGAAGGCCCTGCGCTCATCGGCCGCGACTGCAGCATCGGGCCGAACTGCCACATCCGCCCCTACACGACGATCGGCGACGACTGCAAGATCGGCCAGGCGGTCGAGGTCAAGAACAGCATCCTGCTCCCTCATGCGTCATTGCCGCACCGCAATTATGTGGGCGACTCAGTCATCGGCTCGCGCGTGAATTTCGGCGTGGGCGCAGACACGACCAACGTCCGCCTCGACAAAGGCACTGTATGGGTCAAGTTCGCCGAAGGCCCCATCGCGGGGCAGAAAACTGACTCGGGCCGCCGCAAGCTCGGCGCCATCGTGGGCGACGGCGTGCAGATCGCGGGACACGTGCGGCTCAAACCGGGGAGCGTGCTCGCGCCCAATGCGCCAGTCGGGCAGAGCAATTATTAGATCACAGGACACTGGACAGACACGGATGGCGATTATTAACTTCTGAACGGCGCAGACCGCATGATTACCGATGCGGCGGACCAATCAGAACTGATCAAGAAGAAACTGCAGAGTATAGGCTCTGACCGGATCATTTTCGCTAAAACCCGAGGAATATTGCACGCGATGCTGCAGCGTGCAGGAATCTCGGAACATGAAGCGACCGCAGAGCTTCTTAATGTAGATACTCTGAGATATGCCTGCAAAGAAGAGAGGATAGGCCCTTCGGGACAAGAGGCGCGCTATCAATGCTATTTCATCTATTCCAAAAGTTGCGGCAGATGTTACGTTATCAAGTTCAACAGCCAAGTGAAGATAATCACATTTTGGAAAATCGGCAGGAAAACGCTCAATAAGTATAGACGGCGTTTTCCGCTCGATTAAGAACCGACAGCGACGACAAACATATAAACCCCAATACCGACAAAAGAGGTGAATCCCATGTTCCCGAAGATGAAAGCTGCATACGACTCAGATGAAGACATTCTCCACTTGCTCGCGAGCGGCAAGAAGGTGAAGGAGAGCATTGAAGTCGCTGATGAGATCGTCATCGATATAGATAAATCGAACAACATCATCGGCATACAGCTATTCGATGCCCATGCGCTCTTGAGCAAGCTCAACAAGAGATTCAACAAGAAAATGATTGCGAGCATCGAGTTCGCGAAAGGGAAACTCGTGCGTTTCAGGAACTATGCGATCATCATGCTGGTATTCCACGCAGGTAATGAGATTATCGAGGAGAAATTGCCTGCCTTCTCGCTGGGGCAATATGAGAGTCCACTTGTCCGAGCGACCGCGGTTTGACCAAAAGATATAAATGAGAGGAGTGCATTCTTTACACAAGATGAAAAACAAACTGCTCCTGTGGCTCATCCTCTGCATCGCGCTCGCCACTGCAGCAGCGGCGCAGGTCGACATCAGCCAGTATCCCGGCCTCGTCAAGCTCGCAGAGCACAACAACCAGATGGCACAGGGCCTCACGCTCCTCATCGCGCTCATCGCAGGCGCCCTCACAGTCACGAGCCCGTGCGGCTTCGCCATCCTCCCCACGTTCTTCAGCTTCTGGTTCAAGGACAGAAAACGCGCGGTGTGGATGACCGTCGCGTTCACCATCGGCCTCGCGCTCGCGTTCACGCTCATGGGCTCGCTCGTCGCGCTGCTCGGCGACTTCTACGGCAGGCCCAAGACATACCTGGGGCGCTTCGCAGGCATCTTCCTCATCATCTTCGGCCTCATGCTGCTGCTCAACAGGGGCTTCCGCGTGTTCAACTTCAAGATAGAGCACAAGCCCAACAGGTCGTTCTGGAGCATCTTCGTCCTCGGATTCGGGTTCGGCCTTGGCTGGACGCCCTGCGTCGGCCCCGTGCTCGGCAGCATTCTCGTCCTCGCGGGCGCGGCGGGCAGCCCGCTCAAGGGCGCGCTCATGATGTTCGTGTACGCCATCGGCACGGCGATCCCCCTGCTCATCCTCGCGTATCTCTCGGATAAAGGGGACTGGGCTGGCAAGAAATGGCTCACAGGGAAGCATCTCGAATTCACGCTCTTTGGCAAAAAAATCATCACGCACACCTACAATCTCGTCGGCGGCGCGTTCCTCATCCTCATCGGCGGCATCATGGTCGCGCAGAACGGCACGTACTTCTTCATGGAGCAGATCCCGCAGTACATGAGCTGGGACATGGAGACGTTCTTCGCAGGCAACCAGGCCCTCATGAATGCCGCGTGGTTCTCGCCAGCGGTCATGAACTTCCTCGGCGTCGTGGCCGTCGCGCTGCTCGGCATCGTCCTCTGGCGCCACGTCAAGCGGCAGCGCGAGGAATCCCCTTCTGTCAAGAAGCAGCCCGAGTGAATCAGCGGCTGCGCGGGCGCGCATCAGGGATGAGACGCATATAGAAGAGACCGACCGCGAAGAATACTAGCAGTGACGCGAGCGCCCATGTGTAGCTCAAATATGTCGCGAGCGCGCCGAACACCGCAGGGCCCACGACGCCCGAGAACTTGCTCACAAGCTCCATGAAGCCGAAATACTGGCCCACCTTTTTTCTCGGCGCGAGCGCGAGAAGCATGGGGCGCGAGGAAGCCCACACGATGCCCATGGACGCGCCACCGACGCTGCCGGCGAGCAGGAAGAGGAGGAATCGGATGTCGCCGAGGCGCTCAGTGACGCTCAGGCCTGACGAGGCCCCAGGGCCGGCGAGGAACGGCACCGCGATGAGCAGGAGTATCGTGAACATCCACGCGATGCCGCAGCGCAGCAAGACAGTGCGCGGGCCGAGGCGGTCTATGGAGCGGGCGAAGACGAAACTGCCTACCGCCGCAGCGACCGAGAACACCGCGTACACAAGCATGAAGCTCTGGATCTCGAGCTGGAACTGCGACTTGGCGTACAGCGCGAGGAAGATGATGACTGCGGTGATGGCGTTCACGTAGGCGAAAAGACCGAGGAGGAAACGCACGAGCGGGCGGTTGCGGTGCAGGTTGAAGAGCGTCTCATGCATGGATGAGCGCATCTCGCGCCAGACCGCCGCGAATCCCTTGCGTTTCTTGGGCGCGGGTTCGTACACACCGAAGAACAGGAAAAGGGAGAGCGTGAAGAACAGGACGGCAGTCATGATGAAGATGGCGACCGTGCCCTCGAGCGTCTCCCACCCGTATTTCGGCAGGACGTAGAATGACGCGATGCCGAGCGCGAGCAGCGTGCCCATATAGCCGAGACCCACACCGATGCCGCTCACCAAGCCGTACTCCTCAGGAGACGACACGTGCGTCTGCAGCGCGTTGTACGTCGTGAGCGCGGCATGATAGGCGAAATTCGCGACGAGGCCGAAGATGAGCGCTGCGGGCAGGCCGTCCCACGCGACGAAGTACGTGAAGACGCAGCAGAGCAGCGTGAAGAAGAAGATGAATGGCTTGCGGCGGCCGATCGCGTCCGAGACAGCGCCGAGCGACGGCACGAGCAGCGCGACGAGCAGCATCGACAGGCTGAACACCATGCCGACCTGGAACTCCGAGCCGCCGAGGAAGTGCTTGATGTAGATGGGATAGAAGAACGTGACGAACAGCGCGCTGAAGAGCGTGTTCGCGAGATCATACATTCCCCACGCGAACACCTCCAGCTTCCGCATACCGCACCCAACGGGCGGCGGGCGCAGTTATAAAGGTTTCGACGGAGCGGAGGCGACAAGATTTATATACCTGCTCGCCGACGGGAACGCAGGGGAAAAAGAGGGATCATGTACTGGCCCGCATACATCGCATACGCGCTCCTGCGCCCGTTCATCACGCATATCCGCGGCATGGAACGGGTACCGCGGAGCGGCCCGTGCGTCATCGCGGCGAACCATGCGAGCTACATCGACGGCCCGCTCCTCGCCGCCGCGATCTTCTGGCACACAGGACGCAGGACGCGCTTCGTCGTCGCGACCAACCAGCTCGGCGGGCCACTGCGCAGGTGGTTCCTGCGGAGGACCGGCATGATCGCGCAGGGCAACGCAGTCAACGCCATGCTCGGCGCTCTCATCAAAGGAGAGTGCGTGGGCATCTTCCCCGAAGGCGGCAGAACCGACACGGGAGAGCTCATCCATAGCGCGTTCAGCGGCGTGGGCGTCCTCGCGCACCTGAGCGGCGCGCCTATCGTCCCGGTCGGCATCGGCGGCACGTTCGTCTTCTGGTCGCGCTACCGCGCATGGCCCACATTCCGCCGCGGCATCGGCATCACTGTCGGCAAGGCATTCAGGGTCCCGAAGAAGAAGGCGGTCTCACGGCAGCAGGCCGCGCGAGCGGTCACGCGCATCATGCGGCGCATCGGCGCGCTGATAGGCCAGAGATACCCGCTCACGCCGCGCAAAGGCCCGCAACCATGGGAGCAGTGATATGAAAGACCATCTCACCTATGAAGAACTGCGCTGCCTCAGCTGGGCGCGCATCGAGGCGCTCCAGGCGAGCAGGTTCCGCGCCACGATGACGCACCTCTTGCCGCACGTGCCATTCTACCGCGACCTCCTCGCAGAGCGGGGCGTCAAACCGCGCAAGCTCCGCCATGTCGAGGACTGGCAGCGTCTCGGCCTCCCCCTCATCAAGAAAGCAGCGTTCCGCAAACGTCCGCAGGACTTCGTGGCGCAGCCCGCGCGCAAGGGGATCTTGTTGCGCCACGCG
>CAYUPS010000023.1:0-10080 GCA_964445485.1 uncultured Methanosarcinales archaeon
GCAGCATCGTGCCAAGCTGCGCGATGACGCACACAGCGTACACGATGCACTGGATTGTGCGGTACGCAGCCCCCAGTGTTCTGCCGATGGCTGGCAGCGTGTGCTCGTGCAGCAGCTGCATCGTGAGCACCCACGCGAACGAGATGCCCGTCGATGCGATGAGGGTGAGGATAAGCATGTTCACGGCGCAAACCTCCTTCCGTGATAGTGGCCGCGATGGCGGATGACAAGAGAAGTCACGATGTGCTTCCCGTCGGTGTTGATATGGTAGCCGACATGGACGCGGTCGCCGTACGCGAGACCATCCAGGTCCTTGCGGAGGCCGCGCGTGTGGGCGTAGAAGTGCGGCGCGAAGTACTCGTAGCCGTCCGCAGGGCCTTTCCTGAGAGGGTAGTCCAGCGTGAAGATGGTCCAGCAGCCATCGGCGCGGACAGTGTCGATCGTGCCGTCCAAGGATCTCGTCTCGTTGACTGCGGGCGGCGTTTCCTTTTCGGTCGCAGGGGCTTCCTGCGCGGGCGCTTCTTTCTTGGCAAGGGTATTGCTGCACTCGCACTGCGTGTGCGCGCGCGACCCTCGCCGCGAGGAGCAGCCGGTGAGCGCGAGGAGCGTGATGATCGAGAGAAGCAGGACTGTTCTCATTGACATGACCTCCTAAAATAGGGTTGGGCGGTGTCAGGTGGTGCGGAGGGGTTCTGCGCTGAGCGTGCCGTCATCCTCGATTTTCAGGATGAACTCCTGCGTCACGGGACCGTCGGGCAGCAGCGCCGTCACGCTGAACCCTGTCATGTAGCCGGTCGGCAGGCGGCACAGGAACGGATCTCCCACAGCCACATCGTCAGGCCGGATGCCGTGATAGAACCGCTCGCGGCTCGTCCTGTCCACAAATTCCTCGAGCGCCTTCTTCGTGTGCTCCTGGCTCGCCTTGCGGAGGGCGCGCAGCCAGAATGAGGCATATACGAACGAGGCGAGACCGACGAGTCCGAAGCCTATGGCGGAGATGACGATGATGTGGTGCGCCGGATCCTCCAGAGGAAGGTACCTGTAGCATAAGTACCCCTCCAGCGCCCCAAGAGCGAGGATGACTGCGAAGAAGAGCCATCTTCCCACAGGCCGGACGCTCTTCGGATTGAACTCAGGCAGGGCGGGGTCCTTGGTCATCATGAGGAAGGCCTCCTCAGCTCAGGCGCGGGGCCGTGCAGCGTCCCTACGATCGCCTGTGCAAGTGCCGGATCATGCAGCGCCTTGGCGAGGAAGCGATGCATGCGCACCACATCCTCCCTGAACGCGTACAGTTTCCCTCGCGAGCGCCACAGGCGCGGCGAGACGATGCCCTCGGGCGCCTCGAGCGACCGCAGGAGTGCCGAAGTCATCACGTCAGTCTCATCCCAGACGCGCAAGTCCGCCTCCTGCGGCATCTCGCGCTGCCCTATCGACGGGGTGAGCGCCGCCTCGAGAGCTGGCCGGAAGTACCACGTCTCCTTCTTGTACCTGCGGGTCGGTATGACTCCGCGCTGGGCCATCGTGTCAAGCAGGCCGTCACCGACACCCAGCATGCCCTTCGCGGTATCGCGCTCGACGAAATCGAGCGAATACATCAGGGCAGCCTCTTTCTGCTTCTCGATGAGCTTCAGGACCAACGCGTTGACATCCGCGTTGTGGAACAGCACGGTGCCGTCGGGGAAGATGAGCGGAACCAACTCATCTTCGTCGATGAACCGCACGAAGTCCTGGAACGGGACGTCGAGCGCGCGCCACGCATCATCCAGCGATGAATGGGTGCTCGCGAGACGCGCCTTCATCTGCGCCCACGTCCGCTGGACCTTGTGCTGTGCGGACGCATCCATGGCGCGCGAGACGCAGTGGAGCAGGAGGAACACGGTGAGGATTCCCGCGATCGCGGCGACGTGCGGCGTGCCGCTCGCAAGCGCGACGAGCGAGACTGTTCCCGCGGCAATCGCAAAAAACAGCAGCGGCAGCGGTGCGGTCATGGTCTTCATGATTTTGTTCCCCTTCACGAAAGATGTGGTCTGAGTTACGGCAGGATATTCTCGAGGCCCTGAAGGTGCGCGCGGTACGCCCCACGCAACACCTCGATCCAGACGCCCTGGTGATACGTGTTGACGATGATTCCTTGGTGGTTGATGGGCTCCTCGCCCGCGCGGTGCCGGACGCTGAAGTTGAGGACTTCCTTCGCAGGAAGCTGTTTCTGCGAAGCCATCCCCGGATGCATGATGGAATAGCGCTGGCGGCGCATCTCCATCTCGCGCGGGAGGCTGAGATGGATGGTCACGATGCTCATGCTCTTGGTGCTGCCGGTGAGCGGCAGGTCGAGGATGCGCACGCACGCGCCCTCTGGCTTCTTGGTGTTGAAATAGTGGAGTTCCAGTGCCATGAGCGCGAGGTCGGCAGCGCTCGGCTCGTCGATGTTCGGCAGGTGCATGTGTCGCTCCTTGCTAGGGTTGTTCCTCTCAGAGAGTCTCGCGGATGTTCACGTGCAGCTCATCGTCACGATAACCCCTCGCGCGCTCGAGCAGGCTCTCGCTGCGCAGCCTCCGCAGTTTGCAGACAGGGCACGCGATGCTCTTGGGCGGCCCGCCGATGCGTCCATCCCCTGTGAGCCAGCTCTCTTTGGTGTTGCATGAGGGACAGATGCACGCGTAGAGGCTATCATCTGCGTAGCGGATGCATACGCGGCGCTGGTTGTTGAGAGACCGCACGGAGATGAGCACGAGCTCTGCGTCTCGCGCCGGCGTGGTCTTGCGGCGTGCGCCCTGCGCGCGGAGGGCGCTCTTGACGATGCCGCCGATCTGCCTCAATTGCTCACGGCTGAACTTTCGGGCCATGACGCCCTCCTTGCGCTTGTGTCGGTGTGATGCGGATGCCGTACGCGCGTCCGCTCATGCGGCTGGCGTGGCAGACGATGCAGGGTTTCTCGCAGTCAGCCCCATCGACACTCGTTCGCTGTGTCTCGAGCAGCACGGGCAATTCCATGCCTGCAGGATGGTGCGTCCACTGGTAGACAAGATGGGGATGGCCGCCGGTGAGCCAGCGGTACACCTGACCGATGCAGCCCCAGTACCCTCTCTCCTGCATGGCGAGTGAGAGCTCTTCGACGCTCGGTTCGCCTTCTCGCAGATGCTCGAAGAGGGTATTCCTCGCGTCCGTGCGGATCTCCTCATGCGCGACGCTCGCTCCTCCGCCGATCGTCCTGTTGATCGACGTACCTGTCATGAGGGGACTGCCGCGCAGGTCGTGGGCGAACATACGCCGCAGGCTCTCGATCACTCCATACTGCTCCCGCTGGCGGTACGCGTGCAGCGTGCCCCAGAGCGTATTGAGCGTGCGCAGGCTCGGCAGCGCCCATCCCTCCATCGACAGGCGCTCTTGCAGCGTGTGCTGCGTGCCTTCGGAGGTGAGCGGCAGGCGCAGCGTGATGACGCACGGGACTCCCTGGCAGACGACATTGTAGAACTTGATCTGCCCTTCTCCCCGCGCGCTCCCCTTCTTCTCGATAAAGAGGTCCGCCGCGCGTCCGGATGTTCTCTCGCTCACGTGGAAGCTCCTTCTTCCCGCCGGCGAGCAGGTGGGCGCTAGGCGCCCACCTGTGCCGGACTGCCAATCAGTATCCTGCTGAGGGGTTTGAGATCGGACAGCGGCGGCAGCGGATCCCTGAGCAGGATGCCGATTGTCGCGTCCTCGATCAAGTAGTGGAGTGTGTGCAACGCGGTGTGCTGCAGGATATACAGAGAGGTGGAGCCGTCCTCCAGCTCTATCAGCGCCGTCGGACGGTCCACGGCGGAGTCTTCGAGTCGAACGAGCGTCGCGCCGCTCTTTCGCTGCAACTGCGTGATGCTCAGCCTCGGATCCCCGTACTCCGCGCAGCGGATAAATCTTGTCTGAATATTCCTCGGGAGAGGGTCGCGCAGGAAGAAATCCAGCCTCCTGCAGCGCAAGTACTCGGCCACGCCCCGCGGCACCATCAGGTACGCATACTGCAAGGACGTGTCGACCATGACCCGCCCCCCGTCCATTTCGATTGGCCACGGTTCAGCAAGAATGCCTCTGCGAGGCGGCCGCTTGCGTGTGAGCCTGATACGCACGAGACTGCTCTGCACTGAGTGCATCACGCCTCTGTATCGCCAATCGCCATACCTTGTGCGCAAGTCCTCCGCATTCAGAATGCGATTCCGATCGTCCGGGCCGCATGCTGTGGAGACATCTTCATCGGATAACATCGCTATCCCCCTTTCATTTCTTCGCTGGTGGCGCCGGAGCGATCCTGTACATGTCGGCGCGGGTGAAGTCCTGTCCTTTCCAGTTGCCGCGCGGTTTCTTGCCAACGGGCACGGGGCGGGTGAGTTCGACGACGGTGTACGTGTTGCCTTCGAAGGTGAGCAGCCGTCCTTTCGCCCCTCTCACGGCGATGAGCGCGTGGCCCATGCGGAGCGTTTTCTTTCCCGTTCTCGCTTCCTCTTCCAATTCTTCCTTGGTGGGTTTCGAAGGTGGCACCGTGACCATCAGCACATCATGGCCTGCGGCAGCAATTAGCGATGCCGCGAGCAGCGAGAGGTCTTCGCAGTCGCCCCATCCTTCATAGAGAGTCTCGATAGGATACCTGACGAATTCCCGCTGGGTCTCATTGTCGATGTACATCTCTCGTTTTGTGTTCACGACGATGGAGTAGGGTATGCATTCCTGGACAAAGCTGACGATGCGCTGGACCTGCTGGTCTTTGGGAACCCCTTGGCACAGGTGCGCGGACAGTATTTTGATGAGCTCATCATCTGGCGTCGCGTATGCCGCATAGTCTTTCGTGCTGGAAGAGTCTGGCTTGTGCGGTTTGTCGCGGTACGCGAAGTATCTGTTGCTCGCGATGACGAGGCGCAGTATTCGATAGTCGAAATAGAAATCCCTGCAGCAGGTGCTCATCTCTTCCTGTCCGTTGAGAAGCTTGGTGCGTTTGTTCAGATCAGACCGCTCTTTCATCGGCTCCCCGCTGAAGGCGTTCACGAGGATGTCCCACGCAGGCAGGACGGGCTTGAGCAGGTCCGCGCCAAACTCATACATGGCGGTCACGCTCGTCGTCGTATCATTGGCGTAGAACAGCGGGTCGACGACCATCGCAGGGATCTCGAACGGCGGCAGGTCGACTTCGTCGTCATCGACCGGTTTGATCTTCACGGGCGGCATCGGAGGGTTCTCGAGAACCATCATCGGCACCTCTGGCGTCCGCTGCGGCGTTCGGTTCTGCAGCAGGGTTCCCGTGAGCAGCATGATGAGCAGCATCAGCACCAGGCACAGCACCTTCATCCGCTCATTCGATTTCGTTTCCATGACGTCGCTCCTTTTTGTTGAGGGTTCATTCGGGAAGGCATCCGCGGTGGAGGCCTTGGTCGCAGAACAGGAACGCGCTGTGGCAGCGTTCTGCGCTGCAGAAATACTTCTTTCCGGCGAATAGCAGCAGGGAGATGATGCCCTCTGACGGTCCTCCGTTGCCGCAGAGCGTCAGCCGGATGTCGTCGTCGTTGCGCGCGCACGCTTCGCGCAGCAACCGCGTCAGGAATGGATGCTTACGGCCGCCGCAGCGCATGGCGTGCGCGAATGTCGCGTATTCGGATCCGAATTCATTGACGAGCGCCGTACCGTCGTTGAATACCGCCACTTCGATGGTGTGCCCCGCGGGGATGTACTCTGTGCGCGCGTGGAGCCATGCCACGCTCGCCTTCGAGAGTCTGTCTCCGACTGTCTGCAGGAAGTGCAGTCCGTCGGTCCAGGCGGTGACTTCTTCCCGGAAGGCGCTGCCATCGCACAACACCAGGGTGACGACGCTGCGGATGACATGATCCACGCTGACCCTCCTTTCCAGGAATCCTTTGCGGCAGCAGGGCGCGGGCCGGGACTTCATCTGCACCCTGCCGCCGCGATGCTGCGGGTATCAGTACTCGTTCGCGCTGCTACCGGTGCGCTCGACGAACTCGCGTTCGATGTACTCCTCCGCAGGGGCCTGCGCGATTCTGCTCAGGCCTCGAGCGTCATGCCTTCCTTGGCGAAGCAGACGTTTATGCCGCTCCTGAGCGATTGCAGCAGTTGTTTCGCTTCCGCTTCCATGCTGCCGAGCTTCCAGTCATCGTGCGAGGGGTCGTGATGGGTGATGACGAGCGTCTTGGCGTTGCAGAACATGCCGAGCATGCACGCGCGCCGCACTGTGTTGTGCCCCCATCCTTTCTTCGTGGCGTACTCTGCGTCGGTGTACTGCCCGTCGAGCACGAGGATGTCTGCATCCTTGGCGAACTGCGTGAGTGCGATGTCGTTCTTGCCGTTGTCGCTCTCGTAATCGCCGACGTAGACGATGCTCTTGCCTTCGGCATCGACGCGGTATGAGAAGATGCCTCCCGGATGCGCCGTTTCATCGAAGTAATGATAGCTCACGGAGTTGATGGCGGTATTCGGCTTGTGCACGTTGAAGAAGACGCTTCCCCCCATGCGTTCGACCGGGACGGGGAAGTAGCCTTTGTGGACGTCCTGCTGGCCTTCGAAGGCGACCCTGCTCGCGTTGCTGTCGGGGTCCTTGTTGAGCACGGAGGTCTTGCCGCGCAAGGCCGCATCGACACCCATGTGTCCGCTGTATATTGCCACATAGCATCCCGGCACCCACGCGGGCGCGAAGAACGGGAAGCCTTGGATGTGGTCCCAGTGCAGATGGTTGATGAAGAGCCGAACGCCCGCGTCCTTGCCGAATCTCTTGATGAGATCCTGGCCCAAGGGGATGATGCCGGTGCCGGCATCGAAGATGATATGTTCTCCGGCACCGATGTTCGTCTCCACATACAGGCAGGTGGTGTTGCCTCCGTACTGGATGGTGCTGAAGTCCGGCCGGGAGGGAGTCGCGTGCGAGCCGCGCACGCCGTAGAACCTGAGCTTCATCAGGGCATCCTTTCCGTATCAGATCGCGGACACCGCGATGTTGTGGAGCGTGTGCACGATGGCGCACGCGATGGTCGGCAAGGCGTATCCCGGCAGGCGCAGGTACAGTGTCGCGAGGAGGAAACCTCCGAGCGTGTGCGGGATGACTAAGATGAGGACTGACGGGTTGAGCGCGAACGGGATGTCAGTCACCGTCGGCAGGTGCGCCAGGCCGAAATAAACGCTCGATCCTGCTGCGAGGATGGCCAGCGCGAGCGGAATATCCCTCTTGGCGTTCGCGAGCGGACTCGTGTCCCACACGCGCAGCTCATGCACTGCAAGCGCGATGAGCGGCAGCGTCGCGATCGCGAGCAATCCTTGATGCGGGGTCTCGGGGAGGTTGCAGAGCAGCACTATGAGTAGCAGGCCGGGCACAATCTTCCACAGCTCGTTCCGTCTCTTGACCGAGAGCGCAACGCCAAACACGCCCAGCATCATGAAGCGGAACATCAGCTCTTCCAGGAGCGCGTGGTTCCAGAACCACATCAGAGACGCCCCTCGCGGCGGCACCTGCACCCCCTGCGGGGCCTCGACACCGGGCGCGACCCAGCCGAAGACGAACAGGAGCAGCACGAGCAGCAGGATGTAGGGCAAGTAGAGCCCCCAGTCGACCAGCACGCCCTGAAAGAGCGTCATGCCAGTATCACCCCTGCGCTCGAGCGTGCGCACTTTATGGGCACGCAATGTCAGCGTCATCCATAGGTCCGTGAGCAGGCTCTTGGCGAACAGCCAGCTCAACATCGCCCCCAACACGCTCCCCGCGAACAGGAACATGGCGGTGGCCATGGCATCAGCGGCATACATTGGCCGTCCTCCTTGCAGGAGTTCCCTTGCGCCCGAAGGCGGCACGCCCCAGTGCGTGCCGCCCTTGCCTGCGCCTTACTGCTTGCCGCTGCGGGCCACGCTCCTGCCGCGGCCGTGCTGGCGGGCCCTGTTGCGCTGCTGCTGCCGCTTCATGCGGTCGACCCGCAGCACGTTCTCCAGCTGCGTCGCGTACTGCTTCTCCTTGGACGGCACCGACACCATCAGCTCCTTGAGCAGCGCGGCCTTGATGCTGAAGCTCGTCTCGGCGCGCAGCTTGCCGAGCAGCAGCGTCTCCAGGTACGCCACGTCGCCCTCGTGCTGCGCCAGGTACTCCTTCCGGTCAGTGAAGCCCTGCTCGCGCGCGAGCGTGCGCAGGACTCCCGCGCGGTACAGCGGGTCCGTGCTGTTCTCGAGCCGCACCTTCAGCTCGCGCACCCGCAGCTGCCGCTCGAGACTGCGCTGCAGTCGCTCATGCTCGGAGGTGTAGTGCTGGCACGGCGCGAGACGCACGAGCTCGCCGAGCAGCGCCACCTGCTCTTCCAGGTCAGCGGCGGCCTTGAGCCTGCGCAGCAGCGCCCCTTCCTGCTCCTTGCGCCGGCGCAGGGCTTCCTGCCGCTCCGCGTCCTCCGCAGCCCTCCGCACGTCGCTGTACGCGGCGAGCAGCTCCTCTCCGCTCAGGATGCTCACTGCGCCGCCGACCTTCAGGCGCTGCGGCCACTCGCTGTGCACATCCGCCTGAACATCGAGGCACTTGACGCGCGTGACATGGATGACGCCCGAGCTGTTGCGGCCGCCCGTCGCGAACACGGTGCCGTTGGCGATCAGCGTCGCGCCGATGCTGAAGTGCCGCGCGTTGACGTCGCAGTCGAACGCGGCCACGCGGGCCTTGAGCCTGCCCGCGACCGAGATGCTCTCAGCATCTTCATGCTTGATGCCGATGACTGCGGCGCACTCCAAGTCGCCGTACACCATCTGGACGCCATCGAGGATGACGTGCGCCGAGCGCAGGTAATCCTGCTCGCGGCGGGAGAGGACGCGACCGGCCGTGCCTTTCGGGGCGGCTTTCTTGTTGAGGATGAGCACGCGGTCCGTGTAGCGGACGACGCGGATCCTGCGGGGGGAAGTGGTGGCGTTCATCATGGCATGGCTCCTTCGAAAAAAAGAGGTTCACTGCGCTGCGGCGCGGGCCCAATGCCCGCGCCTCTGACCGAGATGCTGCTGCTAGATCGCGTCGAGTTCGCGGAGCTTGTCCTGGTAGAACTTGATGTGGGGGGCGTGCGTCGAGAGCGTCTTCCAGCACTTGATGCGCTCGTCACGGACAGGGCTGCTGTTGGCGATGTAGGTCAGGCTGTCGATCAGCACGTTCTGCAAGAGCATGTCCTTGGGGCTGTGTCCCGAGGAGTCAGCTCTGTCGATGGCTGTGACCCGCAGGCGCGCCATCAGGAGGGTGACGTTCTTGAACTGCGTGATGCTGTCTTCGAGCGTCTCCCGCATCTGCGCGCCGGTGCGTTCTCCATGCTGTGCGTGGTGCCAGTGGCGTTCGGCGAGAGGATGCTCGATAGGATCTGCTTCGTCACTTAATGGCGGTGCGAGCCGGTTGAGGATGTCCTTCGTCTCCACCGCCTTCTCGCAAGAGACTCGTTCAGCGTCGAGGTACTCTTGGAGCAGCGGCGCGTACCGCTCCGCCTGCTCTAAAGTGACGGTCAGGCGGATCTCGGTGAGCGTCGCCGTGTGTTTTGCGGGGTGGGCCATGAGAGAGCCTCCTTTGGTTTTTGAGTTCAAATCAGGACATGATGCTGTAGAACACCATTGACAGGAGGATGACGAGGAAGCCTAGCATGATGAGGCCGACGACAGTGTTGGCGGTCTTCCGTCCCAGCATCTTGTCGCTGACATGGTAGAGCATCTGGCCGCCATCGCTCCCCGTCACGGGCAGGAGATTGATGAGCCCGATGCCGAGATTCAGCATGATGAGGAGAGACAGGAAGTAGTCCGCGGTCTCCATGGCCCAGAACTTCCACGCGCCGCCGTCTTGGTATTCGGGTTTTGGCGCGAGCGTTTGGCTGATGGCAATACCGATGCCTCCTCCTTTGCCGGGTTTTCCGGGCACTTCCTTGAGGGTGAGCGTGAAGTCTCCTTTGTCGGTGGACAGCACGCGAGTCTCGCCGGGCGCGCCAGCGATCCGATCGACCACATCTTGCGCTGTGCGCACGGGGGCGCCGTCGACGCTGCGGATGACTACGCCTTCTGGCACGTTCGCTTCCGCTGCCGCGCCGCCCGGGAGGACGGATGTGATGCGCACCTCTCCCGCTG
>CAYUPS010000024.1:0-5239 GCA_964445485.1 uncultured Methanosarcinales archaeon
TCGAGCGGGTCGCGGCCGGCTTCGATGTTCTCGCGCATGCGCCGGGATTGGTCCATCTCGTTGTCGATCGCGGCCATCTCTTTGTTGAGGCGTTCCCACCGCTCGAAGCTGCGGTACGTGTCGCGCTCGGTTTGGAAGCGGTAGAGGCGGAGTAGTTCGCCCGTGGCGATCATCACGGGGGCAGCCATCGGCGCGACGGCGATGCCGAGGACGATGCCTGCGAGGCCGATGCCGTTGGGGACGCAGCGGCCGAGGGCGAGATCGGCATATTCATCGAATGTGAGGTCGGAGAGGCGGCGCTGGACGCTCTTTTGCGTGCTGCAGAATTCGCGCACGACGCTGCGGTGGGCGGCGTAGCGCTGGCGCAGGCCTGTGCCGAGGAAGTAATTGCCCGCGATGTCCGAGAGCGACCCCATAAGGATATGATGTGTGTGCGCCTTATAAAACCGCTCCACTGCCGCGAAACCCTTAAAAAGCCCCGTCGGCACCAAGGCGTACGATGCTCGACCTCAACTATATCCGGGAGAACGCGCCGGTCGTCAAGGAGAATCTCAAGAAGCGCGGCGCGGCGGACATGCTGCGCTGGGTCGATGAATTGCTGCAGCTCGATGCTGCGTGGCGCGAGGAGCGGGGCAAGGCGGACCAGCTGCGCTCGCGCCGCAACAGGATCTCTGAGGAGATCAACGCCGCCAAGAAGGCAGGCAAGAATCCCAAGGATGTCATCGAGGACGCCAAGAAGCTGCCCGAACGCATCGCTGCGCAGGAGAGCAAGGCGCAGGAACTGCGCATCAGGATGGATGGCATCCTCATGCGCCTGCCGAACCTGCTGCACCACAGCGTGCCGGTCGGCAAGGACGATGCGGGCAACGTGACGATCAAGACGTTCGGCAAGAAACCCGCTCTCAAGAATCCCGTCTCGCATGTCGACCTGCTCGCCAAGTGGGACTTGGCGGACACGGAGCGCGCGGCGAAGATCACGGGCGCGAGATGGTATTTCCTCAAGGGCGACCTGGCGCGTCTCGAGATGGCGCTCAGCGCATACGCTGTCGATTTCATGCGCAAGAAGGGCTACGCCTTGCAGGTGCCGCCGCTGGCCATGACGCACGACGCGTACAAGGGAGTGACGGAGCTCAGCGCGTTCGAGGACGTGCTCTACAAGGTGGAGAATGATGATCTGCACCTGATCGCGACGAGCGAGCACCCGCTCACGGCGCAGTTCATGGGCGAGACTCTCGAGGAGGACCAGCTGCCCATCAAGCTCGTCGGGTATTCCACGTGCTTCCGCAAGGAAGCGGGCACGCACGGCAAGGACGAGAAGGGCATCTTCCGCGTGCATCAGTTCAACAAGGTCGAGCAGATCATCGTCTGCAGGCCGGAGAACTCGTGGGACTTCCATGAGGAACTGCTCCGGAATGCGGTGGAATTCTTCCAGTCACTGGGCCTGCATGGCCGCGTGGTGAACATCTGCACGGGCGACATCGGCATCGTGGCAGCGAAGAAATATGACATCGAGGTGTGGATGCCTGCCCAGCAGGCGTACCGCGAGGTCGTCTCGTGCTCCAACTGCACCGGCTGGCAGGCGACGCGCCTCGGCATCAGGGTGCAGCGCAAGGGCGGCGAGCGCGTCTTCGCGCACACGCTCAACTCGACGTGCGTGGCGACCAGCCGCGCGCTCGTGGCGATCCTGGAGAACTGCCAGCGGCCCGACGGCACCATCGAGATCCCCTCGGCCCTGCACAGGTACTGCGGCTTCAAGCTCATCGGCAAGGCCCAGAAGGCCGCCAAGAAGAAGTGACGAATGGATATCCCTCCGCTCGCGTGGCTCGGCATCGGCGCGTTCGTCGCGATCGCGTCGTTCGTGATCGGCGATGCGCTGCAGGTTTTCTTCTGGGTGGGCCTGCTGTTCATCGCGATCGGCACGACCAAGCAGATCATCTCGTATGTCGTCGGCGATGAGGGTCCGGGGGAGGAGAGCTTCCTCAGCCTGCTGCGCAAGGGGACGGAGGCGGAGGTGCCGACGCCCGAGCAGCTGCTCGCCAAGCACCGGCAGCACCACCCGCTGCCCGCGCCCGAAGGCAGGCATGCCAAGCATGCGGCGCCCAAGACCCACCGGCCGCCGGCGGGCGTGGTGCACACGGGCATCGGTCCGACGTGCCCGTACTGCATGGGCCTCGTGAGGCACAGCGACAATTTCTGCCCGAGCTGCGGGACGCGATTGCGGTAAATCTTATATATCACTTCTGTCGCCGCTCGTCCCATGGGATTGTTTTCCGGGATGCTGGGGTCGGGCGAGAGTGTCTTCCGCACAGAGGAAGCGCTCGATCCGGAATGGGTGCCGAAGCTCCTGCCGTTCCGCGAGCAGCAGCAGCGCCGCATCGCGGCGTGCATCCGGCCATTGCTCGAGGACCGCAACGGGCGCAACGCGTTCGTCTCGGGCGCGCCGGGCATCGGCAAGACCGCGGCGACCAAGTGGGTGCTGCGCGATCTCGAGGACGAGACCGACGATGTGGCGCCCATCTATGTGAATTGCTGGCAGAAGAACACGCCGCACAAGATCTACATCGAGATCGCTCGGCAGCTGGGCTTCCATTTCGTGCAGAACCTCAACACGGAGCAGATATTCGACGAGGTCAAGCAGCGCGTGAACAAGCGCAGCGCGGTGTTCGTCTTCGACGAGGTTGACAAGGCGGAGGATGTGGATTTCCTCTACGCGCTGCTCAATGAGGTCTACAAGAAGAGCATCATCCTCATCACCAACGATCCGGATTGGCTGTCGGACCTGGAGGACCGCGTCAAGTCGCGCCTCCTGCCCGAGCTGCTGGATTTCAAGCGGTACGCGCCGACGGAGATCAAGGAGATCATGCGGCAGCGTCTTGAGTACGCGTTCCAGGCCGAGGCCATGACGCCGGAGGCGTTCGAGCTGCTCGCCGCCAAGGCTGGCGAGCATGGGGATGTGCGCGTCGGATTGCACCTGCTGCACGAGGCGGGCCTCGCGGCGGAGGAGGAATCGTCCAAGAAGGTGCGCTCGGCGCACGCCGAGGCCGCCATCGGGAAGATGGGCGGGATGACGACCAAGAAGGATGAGACGCTCGAGGATGAGACGAAGGCGATGCTGGATGTGGTGAAGGCGCACTCTGGCCAGAAGATCGGCGACCTGTTCCGGATCTACCGGGAGGGCGGCGGGGCTGGTCTGTACAAGACGTTCCAGCGCCGCATCGCTAAGCTCGAGAAGGCGGGGTTCGTCTCGACGAAGAAGGTCATGGGCGGGGCGGAGGGCACGACGACGATCGTGTCGTTCGCGAGCGCCGCAAAGACGTTATCTGAGTTCTGAAAGCACTGGACACTGGTCTGGTGCGCGCAGCCGCTTTAAATCGGGGCGGCGCCATATGCTTTTGTCGTCGGGACGACCCGGTGGCGAAGAAAGAGGTGGCGACAATGGATATAAACCCGAAAAGAGGCAGCGTGGACCCGGCGAAGTTCGGGACCACATTCATGATGCGGATGAAGGAACTGACGCTCACAGGCGTGATGGGAGGTGCCCGATGAACCTCGCGAATGAGAGCGTCCTGGTCGTTGCGGCGCGGCCGCTCGGGCGCGTGTCGCCCATCGAGGTGCGCCGTCAGCGCGATGCCCGCCGCATCCCGAGCAAGCCCGTGCCGGACCCGCCCTTCGAGGAGGAGTCCGACTTCTACAGCCCGCGAGGAGTCTTCCGCTGCTCGGAGGACGATGAGATCGACGGCGCAGAAGAAGGGTTCATGGCGGGCTACCTCTCCGCGTGAGAGGTGTTTTATTTTTTTAGATCTCGTTCTCTTGCCATGCCGCGTACCTTGCGAGGTGCGCCTGCGCGACGATGAGATGCACCAAGGGTATCCGTTCGATGAGCGGCTGCAGGAGCGAGGGTTTTGCGTGCCAGTACCGGAGCTTCCCCCCTTCCTCGTGCCGTCGGCACACGTGATCTATCTCGCGGAACATCGTCTTGTGGAGTTTCTTGCGCAGGCGCAGGTAGCCTGAGGGCTGCGCCGGATCGTCCGGATCGCCGCCGGCGTGGTAGTGCTGCAGCGAGGCGTAGTCTTGCGATCTGCGCTCGATGGTCTCGAGCAGCTCGTGCGTCATTGTCTCGACGTTGGGATGGTCGAGCGCGATCTTCGCCTCGAGGAATCCGTAGCGGTGGGCTGCCGCGCTGAAGCCGAGCGAGACCTTGCCCATATCGTCTGTCACGGGCGTCTCGAGGGCGCGGTCGGCGCGCAGCAGGGTGGCGAGGCGGCCTTCGAGCGCCATGTTGCGGGCGTGGAAGAGGTCGGACAGGCAGGGGAAACGGACGGGCACTGCGGTTCCGTCCGCTCCGCGCAGGCATGCGATGAGGCAGTCTTTGCCCAGCAAGAATCCGGCGCGGTGCGCGTCGAGATAATCCTGCGTCACGGGGATGGTATCGGACGGGCAGGAGGTGCGGCCTTTCGGGTATGCGAACATCGCGCCGGGAAGGTCGAATGAGCAGATCGTCCGCAGCTCGAACTCGAAGTTCGGCATGAACTGCGCAGCGGACGTGCCGCGGGGGCGCATGCGGAGCGAGAAGAGCGAGAACATATCTGATCCGCAGCCGGAAGACGAGCCAGAGGTCCTCTGCAGGAGGGGCATGCTGTCTGCGGCGTGCGTCGTCATGATATGCTGCTGGAGCATCTTGTTGGGAGCGAGTGTGGCCATGCGTGCGGGCTTAGCGTCTCGGGTTATAAGCCTTGCTCACCGGATGCGCCACAACTCTTTTAAAGCGCCTTGGCGTGGATGATGCTATGCGCGTCATCAACAAGGATGAGTACTCCCTGCAGCAGGAGCGTATCGTCAAGGAATTGCTCGACGGCGCCGTGTTCATCTACCCGACGGATACGCTCTACGGCATCGGATGCGATGCGACCAACGCCAATGCTGTGCAGCGCATCCGGCAGCTCAAGGGCCGCGCGCACGGGCCGTTCTCGGTCATCGCACCGAGCAAGGACTGGATCCGCAAGCACTGCGTGATGCCCGCGCAGGGCGAGGAGTGGCTCGAGAAGCTGCCCGGCGCGTACACGCTCATCCTCAAGCTCAAGTCGAGGAATGTCGTCTCGCCGGATGTCGCGCCTGACCGCGATGACATCGGCGTGCGCATCCCCGCCCATTGGATCGCTGATCTGTCCGCATTGATGGGCAGGCCGATCGTGACGACGAGCGCCAACGTGACGGGCCAGCAGCCGATGTACGCGCTTGA
>CAYUPS010000024.1:5339-9536 GCA_964445485.1 uncultured Methanosarcinales archaeon
GCGTTGGTCGTGTCCTTGATCTCGATGATGCTCTCGAGCTTGAGTTCTTCAGCCATGGCGCTCGCGTGCTGCCTGCGGATAAAAAGCTGCGGCTGCCGAGAGCCCGAATCTTTTTAAAGCGTCTTTGCCTATAAATACTCATGAAAAAGGTGAAGATCCTCGCTGCGGGCGACTTCCACGGCGACCAGCAGGCGGCGCAGAAGATCGCCGATGACGCGAAGCGCGAAGGCGTCGACCTGATAGTGCTCAACGGCGACATCGTCGAGGAGCACCAGCCGGAGGGCATCGTGGGCAAGTTCGCGGGCAGGAATGTCGCGCTCCTGCCGGGCAATCATGAGTCCGAGGCGACGGTGGAGTTCCTCGCGCAGCGCTACAAGGCGACGAACCTGCACGGCTACAGCATGGCGCTGGGCGATGTGGGCATCTTCGGGGCGGGCGGCGCGGACTCCGGGTTCACGAATCTCACCGAGGCGGAATTGTACGAGGCGCTCAAGAAGGGGTTCGAGCGCGTCAAGCACCTGCCGAAGAAGGTCATGGTCACGCACATTCATCCGGCGGATTCGAAGATCGAGAAGTTCTCGCAGTTCGTGCGCGGCTCGAATGTGCTCCGGCGCGTGATCGACGCGTTCAAGCCGGATGTGCTTGTGTGCGGCCACGTGCATGAGGCCGAGGGGATCGAGGAGGTCATCGGCACGACGCGCGTGGTCAATGTGGGCAAGAAAGGGAAGATTATCGAGCTCTAGTTCGCGGAGTACGTGATGCCGCGGAACCTGCCGAACCTGCTGCTGTAGCGGTAGCCCGAGCCGGAGGCGAATCCGCCCTGGGGCACGTAGCTGAGGATGCGTTCGCTGCTCTTGGCGACGACGTCCTCGGCGTCCCACACTCCCGCGGTGGAGGCGCCGCATCCGATGGCGTAGAGCTGGCCGGGGATGACTGCGAGGCGCGGGTCGAGTATCTCCGCGCGGATCTGGCCGCTGAGCGGCCTGCCGGTGACGTAGCCGAAGACCTGTGTCTGGAAGCCGCCGCTGTTGCCGATCATGCGGCTGCAGCCGTTGACCATCTCGTAGAGGAAGCTGCCTTCCATGCCGATGCGGGTGGGCGCGGGCGAGATGCCGCGCGGCACGAGTGTGCGGTGGAACGGTCCGGGGTCGAGGCCGGTGAGCTTGACTTGGGTCGAGCGGACGCATTCGGCGAAATACGGGATGCCTGGCTCGAGTTTCTCGTTTGCGCCGAGGATGCGCAGTTGGGTGAGGTCGAGGCCGGCGTTGCGGCTGCCTGACACGACGGATTCTTCGCGGAGCGCGTAGAGCGTGCAGAGCGTCTGCTCGGCGAACTGCTGGGCGCTCATGTCTGTCTTGACGGGCATGCTGAAGGCGTTCATGCCGAAGTAGAAACGCAAGGAGGCTGCGCGCACGTCGTTGGGGCCGGCGGCGCCGATGGGGATGGTCTTCTCGTAGTAGTTGTTCGCGTAGTCTGTCTCTTTGACGCGGGCTTGCGGGTTGATCGATCCGCCGGTGCCGCCGCCGACGGGGTTGACCCAGATCTTGACTGTGACGTCTCCTTCGAGGAGGGGGCGTCTGCAGCTGGAGGAGGGGCTGGGCGTTGTGCGGAAGAACCTGTCTTGGATGGGGAGGGTGAAGCTCTGGCCGGGGAAGATGGTGAGGTAGCGGAGGCTGCTGGTGTAGCCGTATGCGCTGGGGTTGCTGCCGCCGCTGCCGCCGCTCAGCTCGGTGACGTAGGTGCAGCCGCCGTTCTTTGCTTGGATCTGGACGCGGACTTTGATGTAGCCGTCGGCGCTGCCGGTGCCTTGGTTGGCGACGGTGATGTCGAATCTGTCGATGACTGCGCCGATGGGGAGGGCATCGGGGAGCGTGGTGTTGGTGATGAGGAGGTCGGGCAGTTGCAGGACGCGGGGGGTGTTGACGGGTGTCTGCCAGTATTCTTCGGGGGGCGTAGGCGCTGCGGTGTACTGCGCCGAGGCGATGGTGGAGAAGAGCAAGAGGGCAATGCAACAGGAAGCTATCAGGAGCCCTCTTTTTTCCATGGGGTCGAAGGTCGCCGTTCACCTATATAAATGTTTCTTGGAGCGCGAGACGTGCGGACGGGAGATGCGTAACACTTAAATATCGGACACATTCACACAAGGTATGAGGTGGTATGATATGAACAAAACCTACACAATCACCGCGATCAAAGCAGACGTCGGCAGCATCGGCGGCCACACGCGGCCATCCCTCGAGATGCTCGCGAAAGTCGAAGGGAAACTCGAAGCGGCAGTCGCGAACGGCGTCATCATCGACTACCGGCTCACCCACACCGGCGACGACATCTGCATGCTCATGACCCACAAGCACGGCAAGAACGAACCGCAAGTCCACGACCTCGCCATGCGCTGCTTCTTCACCGCCGCCGACATCGCCAAGCAGCAAGGCTGCTACGGCGCGGGCCAGGACATCAAAGTCACCGCCGCCACCGGCAACGTCAAAGGCGCAGGCCCCGGCGTCGCCGAGCTCACGGTCACGCAGACGAAAGACCGACCGAGCGAGCAGATCCTCGTCGCCGCCGCGGACAAGACCAGCCCCGGCGCGTACAACCTGCCCCTCTTCAACCTCTTCCTGCCGACATTCAACGACGCCGCGCTCCTCGCCAAGCCCATGTTCCAAGGAGCCACCATCGAAGTCATGGACATGGACTACAAAGGCAAGAGCGACCACCGCTGCGGTGAATTCCACATGCCCGAGGACATGTACCGCATCGCCGTCCTCCTCAAGAACCCCAACCGCTACGCCATCTCATCCATCAGATCCCGCCAAGCGGTCGAATGCGGCGACGAGTGGGTCTCGGCATCCACCGACAGGCTGCACAACCTCACCGGCAAGTACGAAGGCAAAGACGACCCCGTTCTGCTCCTGCGCGCGCAGAAGCAATTCCCCGCGGTCGAGGAGATCATCCAGCAGTTCACCAAGGCGCACTTCGTCCCCGGCTGCGCGCGCGGCTCGCACACAGGCCCCCTCATGCCCGTGAAGATGAACCACTACCACAAGGGCGCCTACCAATCCAGCCCGTCCATGGAGCCATTCTGCTGCCCCATCGTCAGCTGCGTGGGCTACAGCATCGTCGACGGCAAGATCACAGGCCCCGTCGACCACTTCGACTCGTTCATCTTCGACCAGGCGCGCGTCAAGGCGTACCAGAAGTTCGAGATGATGCGCGAGAACGGCTTCGTCGAACCCGCCATGCTGCCCGACGGCGAGGTCGAATACGTCGACGGCTACGGCTCGGCCCTCAAGGACGCGGAGACGCGCTTCGTCAGCAAGCCCGACGAGCGCAACCTGCACCCGCCGGCGAAAGAATGATCCTACACCTCTGAGATTTTCTTTTTTTATTTTTTGAGAAATCTAGTACAATTCTATCTGCGGCTCGTCATCCGGCTTCTTCATGCTCTGCGCGGATGGCGCGGGAGCGTCGCCGCCGAACATGGCAGCGAACGGGTTCGAAGGCGGCGCCTCGCTGCCGCCCATGGAAGAAGAGTCATCGAAGATGTTCTTCACGCCTGATGACGGCTCGTTCGAATAGATGTTGCCGGCGCCGACAAGGGACATCAGCAGCTTGATCGCCTTTCGGATGTCCTCATGCGTATCCTTGGCGGTGTCTATCTCGATGCGCATGCACGCGAATCGCGGAAGATGACTATATAATAGTTTCTTCAGCGGTTGCGGAAGCGGCAGTTGTAGAAATTGTAGCTGGGGAACTGGTCCTGCCAGTTCTTGCCGTAGGCATCGTCCATCGAGAGGTCCAGCTTCTTCGCGGCCTTGCGGATCGCGGTCTCCGTCCCCTCGATCTCCATCATCCAAGGCAGACGGGGGTACTTGTCCAAATCGATCGTGACATCCAGTTTCTCGATCCCGTACGAGACGCGCCGCTTCTCGCGGTGCGATATCGGCTGGGCATGGAGGCGCTGGAGGATGAACTCGAGAGATGTCGCAGTGTCCACGCAGAATTCCTCTTCTCGGCGGCGCTTGTACGTATCAGTGCCGCCCATCTCGCCCTTGTACGTGACGGTGCAGCCGAGCCGCACGCCACGCACCGGGACCTTGGTGCGCACGCGGAGCACTTCGCCCGCCTTTCGCAGCTCCTGCTCGGGCAGATCGTAGAACTTGTCGATGATGAGACCCTCGAACGTGCGCTCGGCGCCGA
>CAYUPS010000025.1:0-6012 GCA_964445485.1 uncultured Methanosarcinales archaeon
CATTGGTGAAAACAACCTGGTGCCATCCCTCACTCCTCGTCAGGTTTGTCGTTCTCCATGAGGAGACATCGGGAGAGAGGAATGCGGAATAATGGGTTCTGCTGTTGACTGTTTGGATGCCTGCGCGAAGCGAATCTTCAGATGTCGCTTTGCTTAGGGTCACACCGCAGAGAGCTTCGTTGTTTTCTGAGAGATCATCGTAAAACCAGCACTCAAAGTATTTGTCGCTTCCGACATCTTCCGGGTCGTAGGCGAGCATGCGGTTCTGTGTGCTAACTTTCACGGAATGGATGCTTGTTCTTGCGCGTTCGGTCGTTGTTTCCCACGCGTACACGTTTCGGGTTTCACCGCTGCGTTGCATCCAGTGATCAAGTCCTTCCTCGAAACTATCGTGGAATGGGAGGTACGGATTTGTGGCAGGGTCTTGACAAGGCCGTGTTGAGGTGTAGTCGGTGCCGTCGGGACAAATGCCGCTGGTGCTCGCCCATGCGCCCATCGCCAGGATGCTCATTGCGATGGCTGCGCAAATCAGGATGGTGTTTGTTTTGTTCATGGTTCGCCTCTTTTTTTGGTCGAAACATCAATGTATATACTAGAGAATATAGGTCGATGGTTTAAAAAGCTAATGGTTCGCCAAAAACGCGTTTTTAACGCCTAAAAACTCACTTGGTGCGCATCTGGTCGATGAGGCGCTCTTCATCCGGCGTCGGCGTCCGGTTCTCGGTCTCGACCTTCTCGCCGCCGCGGTACACGAGCCTGATCGCGCGGCCCTCGCGCACCGTGTCGAGCAGCACGGGCCGCCCCCAGAGCGTGTGCAGGTTGCGCACGGTGTCCTCGGCCTCGCGCTGTTTCAGCGGAGGGCCGGTGAATTCGTGCCGGATCTGCAGGGCCCCGCTGCGGCTGTAGTCCGCGTTCTCGAGATAGATGACGGGCTCGCCGCAGTTCGTCAGTTGCTGGAGGATCCTTCCTTTGACTGCGTCGTAGTCGCGCGAGCTGATGTAGTATGCTTTCTCCTTCTCGTCCTTGTCCCATGTGAAGAGCTTCAGCTCCATGACCATCTCGGGCGTGAGGTAGTCGTCGATGAAGCGCACGTCCGAGCACACGCGCCGCACTTCGAGCAGCTTGCTCTTGCCCTGCATGGTCTGGCGGTCCCAGCGCTCGCGCAGCACGCGGTCGTCGCAGGTCTCCCAGTCCTTGCCGAACTTGCCCTTGTCCCACCTGTCTTTGATGTCGCGCAGGAGGTAGAGGCCCATGCGGTACGGGTTCATCTGGGCCTGGTGCTGGGCGACGACGCCCGCGTGCACGTCGGCGTACTCGATGAGGTCCGCGTCGTCCGCGGCGCCCTCCGCCATGAGCTTGGCGTGCCAGTAGGACGCCCAGCCTTCGTTGATGATCTTGGTCTGGCGCTGGGGCAGGAAGTAGTACGCTTCGTTGCGCACGATGGCGAGGATGTCGCGCTGCCACGGCTCGAGCTTCGCCCAGTGGAGGAGGAAGCCGAGGATGTCGCGCGTGGGCTCCTGCGGGAAGCGGTCGAGCATCTTCGCGCGCTCCTTCTCGAGCTCTTCGCGCGTCTTCCGGAGCAGGTCGTCGGGATTGATGAACGGGTCCATGTATTCCTTGCTCGGCAGCCTGCCGACCTCGACGGGCTCGGCAGATTCCTTCTCGCGGGGGTCGCTCACGCGGATGTCGCGCCGGATGGCGGGCAGGTGCGGGTCGATGAGGTTCTCGATCGACATGCACGCGTCCAAAAAGCGCTCGACATTCTCGACGCCGTGCTTGTTCTCGTGCCGCATGACCTTGTCGCGGTGCAGTTCCATCTCGCCGAGCATGGCTCGGTCCGTGTGCGCGAAGTACGCATTGTTCTTGAAGAAGTCCGAGTGGGCGTAGCAGTGCGCGATGACGAGGCGGTTCTGCGCGCGCGTGTTGGTCGTGCGCAGGTACGCGACGGACGGCAGCGTGTTGATGATGCATTCGTAGATGTGCATCATGCCGTGCCGGTGCATCTCATCGAGACGCGTGAACTCCATGCCGAACTTCCAGTGCGGGAATCTCGCGGGGAAGCCGCCGAGCGCGGCGACGCCGTTGAGCGTGCGGCTGTCGACGAGCTGGAAATCCACGGGGAACGGGTCGAGGCCCTCGGCGAGGGCCATCCCGCGGATGCGTTCCACGTCCGCCTGGAGTTCCGGCGTGAGCATGGTTCAGCGGCGCTTGGCGCTCTCCTCGTGGGCGAAGATGGATGCGACGTGGTTGAGCACGTTCTGCGCGCAGTGGTCGCAATAGCCGTAGTTGCGTTTGAGCCGCGCGCTGATGATGGCGATCTTCTCCTGCGTCTCGCGGTCCTGCAGGCCGCCGCCGATGCCGATCCTGATGGCGTCCTTCTGGTCCTGGAAGAGCTTCTTCTCCAGCGCCTCGCGCAACCGGTCGTTCTGGCGGTAGTCGAACGTGCGGCCCTCGATGGCTTTCGAGCCGATGTAGCTCATGATCTCGCGGCGGAAGTCGTCCTTGCGCGAGTCGGGGATCTGGGCCATCTCCTCGATGGAGCGCATGAGGCGCTCGTCGGGCGGCTCGATCTGGCCGGTGTACTTGTTGCGGATCTTCTCGCGCTGCGTGTAGGCCTTGACGTTGTCGATGTAGTTCTGGCAGAGCGACCCGATGGCGTCTTCGTCGGCGGCGATGGCGCGCTGCACTTCGCTCTTGATGATGCCGATGTACTCTTCCTCGGCGACCTTCGTGAGGGTGAGGAAGCGGGCGCGCTGCTCGTCGCTCTTGATCAGGCCGTGCTTGTCGAGCCCCGCGCGGATGCTGTTGAGCACCATGTACGCGTTGAGGCACGGCTCCTGCGCGTAGGCGACAGTCGCGTCGGAGAGCTTGTCCTGGATGTAGCGGGGCGATATGCCTTCCATGCCCTCGCGCTTGGCGTCCTGGCGCAGTTCGATCACGTGGTCGTCGGTGTAGCCGGGGATCGCCTTGCCGTCGTAGAGTTTCAGCTTCTGCTCGAGCTTGAGGTCGCTCTTCTTGGGCTCCTGCAGGCGCGTGAGGACTGCCCACATGGCGGCGATGTCGATGGTGTGCGGCGCGATGTGCTTGCCGATGCGCTCGGGCGTGAAGTCGCGCTTGTAGATCTTGATCTCGTCCTGCAGGCGGAGCGTGTAGGGCACGTCGACCTTGACCGTGCGGTCGCGGAACGCTTCCATGAGCTCATTGGACTGCAGCCTGAGGTATTCGGGCTCGTTGGTGTGCCCGATGATGACCTCGTCGATGTCGGTCTGCGCGAACTTCTTCGGCTTGACCTTGTGCTCCTGCGAGGCGCCGAGCAGGTCGTAGAGGAATGCCGTGTCGAGCTTGAGGACCTCGACGAATTCGACGAGGCCTCGGTTGGCCACGCAGAACTCGCCGTCGAAGTTGAACGCGCGCGGGTCCGAGTCCTTGCCGTACTCGGCGAGCAGGCGGTAGTTGATGTCGCCCGTGAGCTCCGTCGAGTCCTGGTTCTTCTCGTCCTTGGGCTGGAACGTGCCGATGCCGACGCGGTCCTTCTCGGAGAGGAGGAGGCGGCGCACGCGCACGTGGCGCAGCAGCTGCTGCCAGTCGCCGTTGTAGCGGTCCATGAGGCTCTTGAAGTAGAACCGCGAGGTGGGGCACAGTTCGCCGTCGGGGCTGATCTGGCGCTGCCCGTCGCCATGGCGTTTGCGGACCGTCTCGTTGAGCGTGCGCAAAAATTCGGTGCGGCGCTCCTCCGGCACGAGCAGCAGGGGCTCCTCGTTCATCGGGCTGGGCACGTACTGCACCTTCTCGTTGTCGGCGAGATCCTCGGGGCTGTAGTCCTTCGATCGCGGCAGGACCCAGTCGAAGGTGTAGAGCGCGCCCGCGTCCATGCGCGAGTACGCCTCGAGGCCCTTCTTGAGCAGGCGCACGACGGTGGATTTGGCAGAGCCGACAGGGCCGTGGAGCAGGATGATGCGATCCTCTATGCCGTGGTTGTCCGCCGCGCCCTTGAGGAGCTTCATCAGGTCGCGGATCGGGCGCTCCATGCCGAAGGTGGCGTCCTTGCCGTGCGTGATGGGATCGTCGAAGAAATTGTAGTGGG
Source organism: uncultured Methanosarcinales archaeon (assembly GCA_964445485.1). GTDB lineage: Archaea > Nanobdellota > Nanobdellia > Woesearchaeales > ARS49 > CAYUPS01. Next base: position 4,085 of record CAYUPS010000025.1, read on the forward strand.
TGAGCGTCTCGCGTCCGTCGCGGAGCTCTTTGAAGCCGTGGGAGACGACCATGTCGTAGAGGCGCTGGAACGCGTTGCGCGTCACGGCGGGGCTCTCGATGACCTTCTTGAGATAGTCATGGAAGGTGCCGGACCAGTGGAGGTTCGTGAAGTCCTCCAGGCGCTGCTTGTCGTTGGCGACCTGGATCAGAGATTCGATGGCGTCGGCGTTATCATTGGAGCTCATAGTGTGGTCCCCCCGGGATGCTCGGGCTCGCGTTCTGCTTTATAACTCTTGTGGTGCATTTGAGGGGGTCACTGGACACTGGACTTGTTCTCGCAAAGCATAACCTTCCCGCGAGGCCCCATACTGCTAGACCCCGCCGATGAGGCGGTTTCCGGCGCCCGACCGAGCCAGGATCGGGCGCTTCCACTGACCCACAACCCGCCGGGGAGGAACCGTACCTCACCTCCGCCTCTCCGGCATCATACTCCCCTCCTCCCGCCGACGGCGGGAGATGAAACAAAAACCGACAAGGAAGAGGAGGACCAGACCATGAACAACAGACCGAAACTGCAGAACTACGACGTACCGACCGTGCCGCCCGCGAACAACGGGCCGGAGAAGAAATTCCGCGCCGGCGCCATCAACGCCTCGGTGTGGAAGAACCACGGACAGCGCGACGGGCAAGCCGTCGAGTACCATACCATCTCGTTCGAGCGGCGCTACAAAGACCGCGACGGGCAATGGAAGAGCACCAACTCGCTGCGCATCAACGACCTGCCCCGCGCAGCATTGCTGCTGCAGGAGGCCTACCGCTACTGCGTCATGGCAGAAGCCACAGAGGCCCCCCACGAGACCGCAGACATCGTCATGTGAGTGCCAGAAAGAATATATACCGCGCTCCCCACGAACGACGCGGGGAGCGACGGACTCAAAAAAACAAAGGTGATGTACGATGACAGACTATGAAGAGACCGACGAGGAGGCCATCAGCGTCTCCGAGACCCCCAAACGCATCCAAGGCGTCGCAGACCTGCCCGGCATCGGCGCGGCCACTGTCGACAAGCTCGAGAAAGCGGGCTTCACCGACCTCATGTCCATCGCTGTCGCCACACCCGGCGAGATCGTGGGCGCCACCGAGATGAGCGAAGCGACCGCCAAGAAAGTCATCGCGATCGCCCGCGCCAACCTCGAGATGGAATTCACCAGCGGCGATGAGCTGCTCCGCAAGCGCGAGCGCGTCGTCAAGATAGACACGGGCTCCAAAGCGCTCAATGAACTCTTCGGCGGCGGCATCGAGACCGGCGGCATCACAGAATGCTTCGGCCAGTACGGCAGCGGCAAGTCTCAGCTCGCCCACACCATCGCCACGCGCTGCCAGCTCCCTCCCGAGAAAGGAGGCGCGGCAGGCATGGCTGTCTTCATCGACACCGAAGGCACGTTCCGTCCCGAGCGCGTCACGGCCATCGCCGAGGGGTGCGACATGGACCCGCACCAGGCGCTGTCCGGCATCAAAGTGGCCCGCGCGTTCAACAGCGACCACCAGATGCTCCTGCTCGAGAAGGTCGAGGACCTGATCAAGAAGCAGGGACTGCCCATCCGGCTCGTCATCATCGACTCGCTCACCGCCCACTTCAGGGCAGAGTACGTCGGGAGAGGCACGCTCGCGGACCGCCAGCAGAAGCTCAACAAGCACATGCACGTGATGGCCAAGCTCGCCGACAAGTACAACGTGGCGGTCTACGTGACAAACCAGGTCATGGCCAAGCCCGATCAGTTCTTCGGCGACCCGACCGAGGCGGTCGGCGGCCACATCGTCGCGCACAACTCCACCTACCGCGTCTATCTGAGGCGCGGCAAGAAGGGGACGCGCGTTGCCAAGATGGTCGACTCGCCCTGCGCCCCCGAGACAGAGGCCGTGTTCGCGCTGTCGGAGAAAGGCGTC
>CAYUPS010000026.1:0-4486 GCA_964445485.1 uncultured Methanosarcinales archaeon
TCTTGCCGAAGATGAGCGATATGGCAAAGCCGCTGATGGCCGCGGACGCGAGCGCGCCAAGACGAGCGCCCCAGTGCATGCCGCTTGAGGCCTTGGCCCTGCGGCACAGCAGCAGGAAGCGCAGGAGAGCGAACAGGCCGAGGAGGGCTGCGGGCAGGTATTCGATGCTCAGGCCGTATGCGGCGACGACGGACGAGACGCTGCCGGTGATTTGGTTGATTGACACGCCAAGAGCGCCGCATGCCTCAGAAGTGCTGGGCGCTCCAGTCTTGATAGGGCAGTTGCGCGAATCACTGCATGAGCGCGTGCGGGCGCCGAACGAGCAGGCGGACCACTCGCCGCAATGCCAGTCTGGCGTGCATTGGGTGACGCACGAGCGCGACTCATCAGGCATGCCTGCGCGCAAGCCGCAGCCGTTGACATCGAAGCACTTGCGCGACTGCCTGCTGCTCTCACACGCAGTCCATTCCCTGCAGCTCCAACTTGGGATGCAGGCCGCGGGAGCGTCGAGATTGACAACGGTGACTGGCGTCTCGGGCGCAGCGAGTCCTTCGCCGTGCTCGAATGACGTCGGGGTCTCCATCGCGCCACCGCCGCCGCCCGACTCCTGCGATTCAGATCCACCGCCGGAGATGCCGATGCCGCCGCCGGAGCCGCTGCTCTCGCCGCCGGCGAAACTCGTGAAGTGCATGACTGTAAATGTGAGTGTCTGCGCAGACTCATTGTACGTCACGTTCGTGCAGACAGACAAGGGGCAGTCCGTGAACGTGCCGTCATCTTCAGGATCGTACTTGACTATCGCGTTCGCGAACGTCACGTTGTAGAGCGTGATGACCGCAGTTGTGTTAAGAGGCGCGATGGCCGTGCTGTTGATGCGGGCGAAGTTCGAGCCGAACTCGATGTGCGCGTCCAGGTCGTAGTCGCCGCTGAGGTTGACCTCATTGAGGAACTGCACGCGCGCCGTGCCGTTCGTCTCGAGCACGAGATCAGAGATGGCATCCAATGGCGAGTTGTTGAGCGCGGCCGCGATACTGCCGAACTTGCTGAAAGTGATATTCTGCATGCGCACCCAGTACAGGGGCGTCTCGACAGTCTCGTTGTACATATCCGTGCAGGTCATGCTCCAGTTGTGCAGGCCGGACGGGAACTGATAATCCATCTGCATGCTCTCGCCGAGCGCGATGTCGGCATAGTGCTGCGCGTACTGCCCGTCAACCCACAGGCCGCAGTGCGCGATGGGCAGGGATGTGTTGAGCTGCAGGGAGAGCTGCCGGAGGCCTGCGAGATAGGGACGGTTGTCATGGTATGCTGCGGCTTCAAGGAGCATGACGTTGCGCTGCGTGAATTTCGCGTCCAGCACTCCCTCCGCCTTGTTGCCCAAGTGGTCGACGGCGATGAGCCGGATGCTGTGGGCAGTATTGGGAGTGGTGTTGAGCAGGGTGTAGGATGTCAAAGTCGTGTTCGCGACCCAGACCGCGTCCACCCACACTTCTGTGTGGTTGAAGTCCGGATCTATGGGGTCCTGCCACACCCACGTGATGTTGGTGAATCCGCGGATTGCGCTCACCGCAGAGACATAACCCGGCGCAGTGTCATCTGCGGCAGTGATGAACGCGTAGGGGCCGATAGAGGCGCACACTCCCTCTGCTGCGCAGGCAGTAATATTGTATTGATATGTAGTCAAGGGCGAGAGGTTGCTGATTGTGACATTATGCAAGGAAGAAAGCGAGGAGAAGTTGGCGGTGAATGTGTTCACGCCGTCCCAGAGGATGATGCTGCGGTCTGTCGGGCGCGATGTGCCCCACGTGAGAGTGACAAGGTATGCACCGGGCGTCTCGGTGACCGAACTGATGGAGGGCGGGCTGCCATACTCTATGGTTACGATGGGACGAACGGAAGAGTCAGCGCTCTCGCGGCTGCCGAATGTCTTCGTGCTCGTGTTGCCGGAGGCGATGATGATGAGTCCGTAATTGGGCTGCGAGCCGTTGATCCAGGACTGGACGAGCGAGCTGATGTCCCAAGAGTACCTGCCAGTCCCGGAGATGAGCGCGGAGGCCCATGCTGTCGCGCCGTAATCGCCGCCCTCGCTCGTCCAAGAGATGCCGGGGGCAGCATTCGTCCAAGACGCGCCGTCAGGCCCTGAGCCTCCAGTCTTGGTGCCTTCGACCCAGTCGCGCTCCAGCGCGTGAACACTTGCGGTGACGGTCTGTGCTGAGTTCTCAGAGCCCGTCGCGTAGAGTGAGAGCGTAGCGTTGGTGATGACTGCGTCAGAGAGGATGTGTGATGTGGGTATCTTGAGGAGCACGTGGCGGGGAGTGCCGCCCTCGCCGAGTATCAGTGCATCAGAGCCGCCATGGTTCCTATCCGGGCCGGGCGCGGCGGAAGAGATGTGCGTGTCTGCGTCGGAGGCGGAAACGGGAGTGTATGTTTCGGCGAACGCGGGATCCGAGGGGCCGAGCTCGAAGGTGTAATTCTCGCCGGGCGTGAGGTTCGTCTTCCACAGGATCCAGCCGCCGGGCGGGCAGGTGCGCGCGGTGAAATTCCACGCGGCGCACTTGTGCAGCTCGGTGCCGGTCGCAGTGACGGTGACTGTGGCGTTCGATTCATTCACTCCTTTAGGATCGAGAGCGAATGCGGAGGCCCAGGTCTTGTTCTCGAGCGCGGCGGGCTTGGTGAGATCCTCTGTGTCGAGGATATCAATTCCCATGCTGATGTTGCGGTCCTTTGTCAGGTCGACTTCGGGATATTCGATTGTCCTGATTTTGTTGCTCTGCGGCTTGAGCGTGACGCTCTTCTTGCCCTGGCGGATAGCACGCTTGGCGTTCTTGCCTTTCTTCTCGAATTCGACGTTATCTTCATCGTAGCGGTCTTTGACGACGACATCAAGGGTGACGTCGTTGCCGCGCGAGTCTATAGATGTGACTGTGAGGTTGGATTGGTTGAGGGTCTGCGTGAAGTTCCACGTGTAATTGAGGGAGCTCCAGTTGGCGTTGATGACGTGCCCGAGGTGGACGTTCAGGGAGGTGCGCGCGTTCTTGTTGGTCTGGCTGCTGAGGACCTCTGAAGAGATGCGGAGGTAGACTGTGCATGAGCCCGCGTCCCATGACGGGCAGCCGGACTTGTTGACGATGAACGAAGGCAGGGTTGAGTTAGAGATGTTCCACAACGCATCCTCATCGCTGGCGAGGGTGGCGAGGACGGTGTGGCCGCCAGGGAGAGCGTCCGTGTCGATGCTGATGGTGTGGTTGCCGCTGCCTGGCGCGATGCCGCCTCGGGATGCATGCCATGTGTCGATTGTTGCCGCGAGCTTGATCCCGGAGATGCTGCCAGTCTCCGCGCCGGCAGGCACATCAAGCGTGATGGGGCACCAGGCAATGCAGGAGGAGACTGTCGGAGCCTTCTCATTCGGCGAGGTGCAGGAGCATTGCGTGAACACATTCATCTCCGTCCATGCAGGATCTGCTTGCGAGAGAGGGATGGTGTAGTTCTGGCCCGGCACGAGATCATCCCTGACTATCGCCCACTCGCCGTCGCACTCCTGTTTCTTGAAATTCCAGTCCTTGCACTTGCGCAGCGTGGTCGCCTTCGCGGTCACGATGACTGTTGCATTGGTGAATGACATCTTGCTCGGATCGATGGCGAAGGACTGCGCAGCGAGCGGGATGCCCGGGTCGTCGATGCCGAGGACGGCGCTGGTGCTCTTGAAGAGCTTGACCTGGTCAAAGTGTATGACTTCGACGGGATTGTCCGCGGGCGCGACGGAGATCTTGTACGTGCCTTCCTTCACTTTGGCGTCGAGCGTGGCGTTGGAGGCGATTAAGACCTCCTTGTCAAGCAGGGCGTCGACGAGCGCATATGTCCCGTTGATGGCATCGCCATCCGCATCTTTCATCGCAGTCCTGACGCGCACAGTCTTTGGCTTGCCGAAGGCAAGTACTTCGGAGTGTTCGCCAACCTTGATGCGGAAGTTCTGGTCATCTTTATCGTAGACGATGATTGTGGCTGGCTCGAGCGAGCCGGGGCGGCTGTTGATGATGGTGTAGGTGATATCGCCGTCGAGTATTATGGGCAGCGAGCGGGGACCGTTGTGATAGAGTTCGATGACGAGGCGGTTGCCGCGCATGTACATGCGGCGCACGCTGACGTTGTATTCAGGATCGTCTTCGAGCTTGCCAACGATGATGTCACCGGGGCCGGCTTCCTTGATGCCGAGCGATGCGCTGCCGAGGTAGAGGGAGCCGTTGCCGTCCATCTCGACAATCAGTGAATACGCGGTGTCCTGCAGGCCGGGCGGGAGGAGGCAGCTGTCGACGCATGCCTCAGTGAAGCGCATGAATCCGGGCACGAAGTCCGCGCTGAGGTTAGACCATTGCGTCTGGCGCACGTCGGCGTAGCCTTCGCCGCTGAGTGAGTAGTTGGCGTACACGAGGGCGGCGCTGATGGTGTTGTGCGCAGTGGCATCGTAGCGGCCTTCGTGGAGTTCTTG
>CAYUPS010000027.1:0-4236 GCA_964445485.1 uncultured Methanosarcinales archaeon
CCTGCGCGTCTGCCGAGAGGAGCACGGTCGGGACGAGCGCGATGCCGTACTTGTCGACGAGCGCCTTGCCTTCCGCGGATGCGATGTCGAGCGTGCGTTCCTTGCCGAACGCGACGAGGAAGTTGCCGCTGAGGATGTCCTTATGCAGCGTGGCGTTGTAGCACTCCGTGCAGGTCGCATCAGTCAGGAAGGTCAGGTCGACGATGCCCTTGAGCTTGTTGCTCGGCAGTTCCCTGTAGGGCGGGAGCGCGCGGCGGAGCACGAGGGTGCCGTCCTTCTCGATGGTGCCGACTTCCGGCCAGACCTCGGAGAACACCTCATAGAGGATTGCGTCGGCGGAGAAGATGAGCGTCGGGACTGCGGTGAGGTTGTACTTCTCGACCATCCGCTTGCCTTCTGTCGTCGTGTAGTTGATCTCGGTGACGTCGCCGATGGAGACGCCGCGCGAACGCAACTGCTCGACGATCTCGAGCACGTCGGTGCACACGTCGCAGCCAGGGCTGAGGAGCGCTGTCGCGGTCACGAGGCCTTTGATTTTCTTGGCAGTCACGTCATAATAGGGCGGGAGCGGCGTGTCAAAGACGAGCGCGTCTTTCTCGCTGCGGAGCCCTTGCATCTGCGCGCGGTCGAGGTCCCCTTTGAGGATGACTGCGGGCAGTCTGCTGAGATTGTATTCTGCGATGAGTGTCTTTGCTTCCTGTTTGTCCGCGTAGTGTGTTTCGTTGGTGATCTCCGCGTTGGGCATGGTGCGGAGCGCGGTGACGATCTGCGTTGCGTCATAGCAGTCGTCGCAGTCGAACGGGAGGAGGTGGATGACGGTGAACTGCGCGGGGGGCACGGGTTCGGCCGTGTCTTCCGCCGGTGTGGCGAGGTTGCGCGCGATGCTGCCGATGAGCCACATGTTGACGACAAGGAGCGTGATGAGTGCGACGGCGAGGCATGTGTTGATCGTGTCGTAATGGATGCGTGTGTGTTTCTTCATCGTTTCACCTTCTGGCCGTTCCCCCCGAACGGTCTATGGGACTGTAAAATAAAAAAATAAAAGAGTCTGTGTCAGCAGCCGCCGACCATGCTGGGCAGGTCCTGCAGGCTGCTCGGGAGCGCGGGCGCGCCGGCTCCCCCGCCGCTCGATTGGACTGGGGTGGACACTGTCGCGGTGCTCCTGCCTGCGAGGCTGTCTTTGAGCCCCATGAGCTGGAACGCCTGGATGGCAGCGAACACGACCAGCACGCCGAGGACGACGGCGATTATCAGGTTCTTGTTCATTGTGGTACCTCCGGTTAGGGTGATGTCTAGCAGCCGCCGACCATGCCGGGCACGTTGGCGAGCACGGATGCGTCGCCACCCGCGATCTGCAGGGCGAGGCCGACCATGTCTTTTGGGAAGAACAGGGTCTTCCATTTCATGACCTCGAGCAGGATCTCTGCGTCGCCCATGTCGGTGTTCTGGATGAGCCACATGGTGAGGCCGAGGAGCGCGGGGTTGTGCTGGCAGCCGCAGCGGCTCCTGCCGTCGGGCGTGGCGCCGACGGGGCCGATGCCGCAGCAGTATTCGCAGGACACGCCGCGGGGCTGGGCCGCGAGGTTGACGAAGCGGGCTTTCTGGTCGGGAGTGAGTGTGCCGTCGAGTTTCTGGTGCCAGAGCGCGAGGCGGCTGAGGCTGGTGACTGGATCGTCGAAGGTGACGCCCATTGCCTGGCCGTAGCTGGGCATGCCGGTGGGGACCATGATTCGCATGGCATCATCGGCCGTCTTGATGTCTTCGAGCGGGTAGAGCGCGTCGAGGGCCTGGGCGGTCGATTGGATCTGGTTGACGTCGACGCCGCTCAGGTCGGCGCTGCCGCCGGAGAAGAGGCGTGTCATCATGCTGCCTGAGCTTGTCTGCGGCCCGAGCATCGTCATGACTGAGGAGATCTGCCATTGGTTGATGATGAGGAGTATCGCGGCGGCCGCGAGGATCCAGACCATGATGTCGTTGTCTTTCTTCTCGGCCTTGCGTGATTCTGCCATGTGCGTTTCAGACTGGTGTGTCATGTCATTCCCCCGTGCCGCGAGTGTTCGATGCGGGTATTTAAGGTTTTCCGTCCGCCCGTGCGCTTCATTTACAGAGCATGTAACATAAGGGCTATATAAACTTTCTGCACGACGGGTGTTTGTGTTACGGCCGAAGTAAAACTATTTATACGGGAGTCCCTTTCACATCTCCCATGAAAAACACGGTGGGGGATTTCAGCGCGCTCCTCTCGCCCCTCGAGAGCGACGTCATGCACGTCCTCTGGCCCGACCGCCGCATGAAAGTCAAGCAGATCTACGAACGCCTCACCGGCAAACGCAAGGTCGCGCTCTCCTCCGTCGCAGTCATCCTCGACAGACTCCATGAGCGGGGCATCGTCGGACGCGAGATGGAACCCGCCCGCGGCGGCGTGCGCTACACCTATTATCCGACCGGCGATCGCGGCATGTTCGAACAGTCCGTCGTCAAGGATGCCGTCGACAAGCTCATCGCCCGCTACGGCAAGACCGCGGTCGCGTACTTCCACGAACGGTTCAACAGCAAGGGGCGCAGATAACATGGCCTGGATGCTGGTAGCGCTCACGCTCCTCGCATGGACCATCTCCGCCATCGCGTTCTTCGAATGGCGCCGCACGCACCGCACCTCGCTCATCTATGCGCATCTCGCGCTGTTCATCGCACCAGTCCTCCTCGCCGCCAACCAGATCAACTGCATGACCGGATACTTCAGCGGCCTGCTCGCATTCTGCACGACAGCATTCGCCAGAATCGTCCTCTATGCGCTGCCTCCGACGATGCTTCTCACATTCTTCGGCGGCTACTTCCTCGCGCCGCATCTCTATAAGAGGACGTTCCGCGCCCGCGCGCTCAGCACGCCGCTCGCATCACGCCTCTCCCGCGCGGCAGGACGGCCCGTCCGCCTCTTCGCCCTCGACACCGCGCGCCCCATAGCATTCGCGCTCCACAACGCGATCTACCTGAGCGCGGGCATGTTCGACATCCTCGCGCCAAAACAGCTCGAGGCGGTCGCACTGCACGAAGCGGGCCACATCCGCCGCCAGAGCGGCTTCCGCATATTCAGCGCCGCATTCGCCCAGCATTTCTCGCCCTTCGCCCGCATCGCCGGCATCTCGGGCCATCGCGAGCGCGAGGAGCGAGCCGCCGACGCGTTCGCTGCCCGCGCGCAAGGGACGCGCAGCCACCTGCGCGAAGCAAAGCGCCGCGTCCGGTCGTTCTATTCTGCCTGATTATTCCGCGAAGACTCGCACGCGGGCAATCCTTTTATTGCGGCGCGCAGTCCTCCTGCTTGATGCCTAACATCGCGTCGCTGTACAATCACGGCAGGCCCATCATCTCCGTCGAGCTCACTCCTCCCCGCGTCGACAATCCTGTCGCAGCGTTTGATGCGGCGATGGTCCCTCTTGTCCCTTTCGTCGATTACGTGAGCGTGACGAACGGCGCCGGCGGCAGCGCCCGCGGCGGTACGATCGATCTGTGCGCCCGCGCCCAAGACGCGCATGGCCTCCCCGCAATGCCGCATCTCTCATGCCGTTGGCTCTCGCCCGCGGAAGTCGAGTATTTCGCGATGGACGCGCGCAGCGTCGGGCTTGAGTCGATTCTCGCGCTGCGCGGCGACCCGCCGAGAAACGGGGACCCCTCGTCGCGGCATCCGCAGAGCTACCCGCACGCTGACGGACTCGTCGACCATCTCGCGCACTTCCGCTCTCGCCTCTACGCGTCCCCACGGGATTTCGGCATCGCCGTCGCCTGCTATCCTGAAGGCCATCCTCGCGCACGCTCTTTTGATGATGATGTCTCGAGGTTCAAGCACAAAGCAGATCTCGGCGCTGATTTCGCGATCACTCAGATGGTGTTCGACGCAGGGGTATATCGGAGGTTTGTCGATCGTTGCAGGCAGGAAGGCATAGCGCTTCCCATAGTGCCGGGGATTTTCGTGCTGCGTTCGCCCGCAGACCTGGTGAATCTGCCCCGCAGGTTCGGCGTCACAATCCCTGCGGCGAACCCTTCGGCGCAGCGCTTCGATGAATGGCGCGCAGGATACTTGGTGCGGCTGTGCGAGGAGTTATTGGCGAGCGGCGCGCCAGGATTGCATTTCTTCTCGATGAACAATACTGAGGCCGTGCGGGATGTCGCGCAGCAGGTCCGAAGGTAATACGCTACTATTATATACTGGATTGTCTGTGGTTTTCGCGTGGCGCAGTC
>CAYUPS010000028.1:0-3441 GCA_964445485.1 uncultured Methanosarcinales archaeon
CCTGTGGACATTCAGCGTCATCCTCATCGAGAATGTCGTGGCAGACAGGCCCGGCATCCAGAAACAGCCCACGGACTTCTGGACATTCGCCGCCTACAGCATCCTCTTCACAGCAGCGCTCTCCGCCGCCTGCATCATGGGCAGCGGACCGATGGTGATGTGAGCATGGACACCGACACGATAGTCAAGACCGCCGCGACCGTGCTCCTCATCATCCTGCTCGGCGTCGCGGCAGCCACATGGCTCAGCCCGATACCAGAGGCGCCCACAGCACGCGCCGGCGCAGCCCTCGAATTCCTCGCAGGCCCGCCCGACGGCGACATCCCGAGCGTCACGATCAGCGCAGAAGGCCTCCAGTACGTCCCCGATCCGGTGAAACTCGCGCTCAACCAACCAGTCGAGATCCGCATGGACCCGGCCATCGTCGGCTGCATGCGCTACCTCGTCGCGCCCCAGCTCGGCCTCCAGATGAGCACACGATCGGGCGAGAACATCAAATACGCCATCCCCCGCAAAGCGGGCACGTACTCATTCAGCTGCAGCATGAACATGGGCACCGGCACCATCATCGTCGAATAAAAACAAATGGCACGCACCGAACTCCACATCACCGGCATGCACTGCGCCAGCTGCGGCACCCTCATCAGCCGCGCCCTCGAGAAAGTCCCCGGCGTCATGAGCGCGAACGTCAACATCGCCACCAACCGCGCCACCATCGAAGCGGCCGACACAGTCACGCACGAGCAGCTCATCAGCGCAGTCAAGAGCCGCGGCTACGGCGCCATGACCATCGAAGCAGGCAAGCCGCACAGCATGGCGGAACACGAGCACGAGAGCGAAGACCTCCTCGCCTTCCTCCTCACATTCAGCCTCCTCTTCACCGTCCCCGCCCTCGCCATCGGCATGCTCTTCATGGAAGAAAGCCCCCTCTTTGTCGGCATCATGATCCCCTTCGCCCCCCTCATCCTCGGCATGCTCGCCACCCCCGTGCAGCTCATCGGCGGCTGGCCCTTCTACAAAGGAGCCCTCAAAGCCCTCCGGCACGGCACGAGCAACATGGACACGCTCATCGCCCTCGGCACCACCGTCGCCTACATCTACAGCATCGTCGCCATCAGCCTTGACCTCGGCGAGCAGTACTTCGAGATCGGCGCCACCCTCATCACATTCGTGCTGCTGGGCAAATGGCTCGAAGCCCGCGCCAAGCGCCGCACCAGCGATGCCATCCGCGCACTCATGGACCTCGCCCCAAAGATGGCCACCGTCATCCGCGGCAAGAAAGAACTCCAGATCCCCGTCGACGACGTGCGAGTCGGCGACATCTGCCGCGTCCGCCCCGGCGAGAAAGTCCCCATCGACGGCATCATCACCGAAGGCGCCAGCGCGCTCGATGAGAGCATGGTCACCGGCGAGAGCATGCCCGTCGACAAGAAGAGAGGCGACCCAGTCATCGGCGCGACCATCAACACCACCGGCAGCTTCCTCATGCGCGCCACCAAAGTCGGCGCGGACACCACCCTCTCGCGCATCATCAAGCTCATCCAGGACGCGCAAGGCCGCAAAGCCCCCATCCAGCGCTTCGCGGATGCAGTCTCCGCCTACTTCGTCCCCGCCGTCCTCATCGTCGCGCTCATCACCTTCCTCGCATGGTACTTCATCGGCGGCGCACAGCTCGGCTTCGCCCTCATCGCCAGCGTCGCCGTCCTCGTCATCGCCTGCCCCTGCGCCCTCGGCCTCGCCACACCCACCGCCATCATGGTCGGCACGGGCAAAGGCGCGAGCAAAGGCATCCTCATCAAAGGCGGCGACGCCCTCGAGACGCTCTGCAGCGTCAAGCACGTCATCTTCGACAAGACAGGCACGATCACCAACGGCACGCCAGAAGTCACGGAAGTCATCCCCTCCGCGAAATACGACGAGGCAGACGTGCTGCGCATCGCCGCCGCCATCGAGACGCACTCCGAGCACCCGCTCGCGAAAGCCATCGTGCGCGCAGCCAAGACCCGCTGGGCGGACAACAAGAGCGCCACAGGCTTCAAGGCCATCGCCGGCAAAGGCGCAGAGGCCAAGCTCAACAACAAGGCATACCGCATCGGCAGCCCCGCATGGATCGCCAGCGAAGGCGTGAGCCTCAACAGGCAGGAGATCGAGGCGCTCGAGATGCAGGGCAAGACAGTCATGGTCCTCGCGCAAGGCAAGAAGCTCATCGGCATCATCGCCGTCGCAGACACCATCAGAGCGACCTCCCCCGAAGCGGTGCGGCAGCTCGAGCGCATGGGCGTCAAAGTCCACCTCCTCACCGGCGACAACACACGAACCGCAGCCGCCATCGCACGGCAAGCAGGCATCTCGCACTACTTCGCCGAAGTCAAACCCGAAGACAAAGCGGCCAAAGTCCAAGAGCTGCAGCGCCACGGCAGAGTCGCCATGGTCGGCGATGGCATCAACGACGCCCCCGCCCTCGCGCAGGCAGACGTCGGCATCGCCATGGGCTCCGGCACCGACGTCGCCATGGAGAGCGGCAGCGTCGTCCTCATGCGCAACGACACCATGGACGTCGCGCGCGCCATCAAGCTCAGCCGCATCACCATGCGCAAGATCAAGCAGAACCTCTTCTGGGCGCTCGCCTACAACGTCGCAGGCATCCCCATCGCAGCAGGACTCCTCTATCCCTGGACCGGATGGCTCCTCTCCCCCGCGCTCGCCGGAGCCGCCATGGCCCTCAGCAGCGTCAGCGTCGTCACCAACTCACTCCACCTGAAGGCCAAGAAGATATGAGCATCGAAGTCAACAGCATCCTCAAGCTCCACGCCCTCATCGCCATCGCGCACGGCCCCGTCCACGGCTACGAACTCCTGCAGGCGCTCGCACAGCGCACAGGCAAAGCGGTCAGCCCCAGCCAAGTCTACCCCTTCCTCTCCGAGCTGCATGACGGAGGTTTCGTCATCATCAAAGAAGAAGGCGCGCGCGACAAGAAGAGCTACTCCCTCACCAAAGAAGGCAAGAAACTGCTCGACACTCTCCTGCGCCGCTGCAACGACCTCGTCGACCTCGCCATCAAGAACCAGCTCAAGCCCTGCCACCACTGCGGCGCCGAGATCTACCGCGGCGACTACACCAAGAAAATCAACGGCATCACGCGGCACTTCTGCTGCCCGCACTGCGCCGCGGCATACGGCAAAACACCGACGACGGGCTGCTGCCACTGACCGTCATATTTATATACGGCCCGTGAACACAGAAGGCTCCCAAATACGCCTCCGTAGCATAGTAGCTATTGCGCCACCTTGGTAAGGTGGAGGTCGCGGGTGCAACTCCCGTGACCTCATAGACGCTCATTTCTCCTGAGCCAGACCCATCGAATCAGACATGATTTCTCTCAAAGGTTTAGCACGGAACTTCGAGCGTCCGAAGAGTCGTTTGAGGTTGTACATAGAACCG
>CAYUPS010000029.1:0-2486 GCA_964445485.1 uncultured Methanosarcinales archaeon
CCGGCTGGGGCGCGCTGCAGGGCTTCGTCTTCGGCTACCTGCTCGCGTGGCTGTATAACAAGATGTGAACCTCAGCGGGACGAGAACAACCGCACAATTCCTTTGTTATTTTGCTTCTTGAAATAGGATGAACGCTCCAAGGGGCAATTTGCTCCCGCCCATGCTCCGACAATGATGCGCTTCTTCGATGCGAGACGCTCGAGCCGCTCAACGACGCTTGCCAGCGTGCCATGACTGAACGGATTGAACATGTAGAAGATTGTGCCGTCATCGAATGGCACGTCCTGCACTGGCGCTTCGATGAATGACGCCGACGCGATACCTCTAGTCGTTGCGCAGCGAATACCATCCGCGACCCACGCGCCCACCAATTCAACACCGCGGCACTTCGCCGGCGTCGTAAGCGCGCCGTACAGCACAACCCTCCCGCGGCCGCAGCCGAGATCGTAGATGACATCCTGCTTCGACGGGCGCACCTCGCGGATGAACTCGCGGAGAATATCATACGACGTCGGCTGATACAGCAACTGCTCGACAGCCAACAGGGATTCAGATGCCTCCCGCTCCGTAGCATGCTCATGATATCCATGCTCACCGCCCAAGCCTAACGCGGTATCGAGCACCACCTCAAGATCGCGCACATACAACGACCGCCCAGTATGGACGTACCGGAACACTCCCTTCAGCGTCTTTTTGTCACGGCACGCCTCGGAGATTCTCTTTAGCGCCGCATCGCTCAGGTCACGCGCAGCGGCGAGTTTCTGCAGATCCCCAACATACTCTTGCAAGAGTGCGGGATAGTTCTTCAGCTTCCACGCCGCTTCTTCCTGCGGCCACTCTTCCTCAAAAGGCCATACCTTGTCAAACAACTCGCGCTGCAGGTCAGTCCTCGCATGCGCCCGTTTTCTCTTATCAGGAATCGATGCAGTCGCATCACAGGAGTATTGTCTGATGAGGTCGCACCAACGCCCGCGATTTGCTTCCTGCAGGCATCTATGCGCAGAATACGCTCTGACGACACCATCAAGCAGCGTCCCGGGAGACACAGCACGCACCATGTATCACGGCCTCATGTCAGGGATGCCGTCAATTACAGGATAGTCCGCTTCGCAGGTCTCGCAGCGCAATCCTGATTTTTGCAGCGAGAGCTTGCCCTTGTCAGCGGGACAGACGAGCAGTGGGCGCAATACGGGATCAATCGCCATGCGTGCGAAGAAGCGGGACGCGTATTAAAAACACGCGGACAATTATTTAAATGGCCCGCATCCGGCACCTCTCATGGCACTCCTTGACCTCACCGGCAGCGTCATCAGCGCAGTCTTCGGCCAGTGGGCGGACAGCCCTATCGCGCTCGCGGTCGCCATCATCCTCGCGTTCTTCGCGCTGGGCCAGGTCATCGGCTTCATCTTCAAGCATGTCCTCACGCGCCTCGCCGCGAGCACCACCAGCGAAATTGACGACGCGCTCATCCGCCGCCTCGGCAGCCCCATCGTGTGGCTCGTCACGATCTTCGGCCTGCGCATCGCGGCAGGGCTTATCGCCATCGATGCGCAGTACTCGCTCATCCTGCGCGCGAGCATCGAGACCGCCCTGTACGCCGTCGTCGGCATCGCGACAGCAGTCGTCGTGAGCACCATGCTCGCGCACTGGAGCCGCAACGGCCACCTGAGCAAGACGCGCGAGTCCTTCGCCAAAGTGCTCGGCAGGATCGCGCACGTCGCCATCTTCGTCATCATCGTCCTCATGATACTGCAGGGGTGGGGGGTGCAGGTCGGTCCGCTCCTCGCCTCGCTCGGCATCGCCGGCGTCGCCGTGGCCTTCGCCTTGCAGACCACGCTCGGCAACGTCTTCGGCGGCATCTCGCTCCTCGCGGACGAGACCTACCATGTCGGCGACTGGATCGCCCTGCAGTCGGGTGAAGAGGGCGTCGTCGAGGACATCAGCCTGCGCTCGACGAAACTGCGCACGTGGGACGGCGAATTGGTGAGCGTGCCCAACGGCACCATCGCGAATGCCGTCGTCAAGAACTACCACATGCCGAGCGTGCGCCAGCGCGTCGTCATCGACTTCGGCGTCGAGTACGGCAGCGACCCTGATAAAGTCAAGAATGTCGTGATGGCGGCGATCAAGAGCGTGCCCAACGTGCTCAAGGATCCCGCGCCGCAGGTATGGTTCAAGGCAATGGCGGATTTCTCCCTCAGTTTCTCGGCGCGCGCGTGGATCCCCGATGTGATGACACGCCTCACCACCAAGGACGCCCTCAATACCGCCATCTACAACGCGCTCAACAAGGCGAAGATCGGCATCCCGTTCCCCACACGGACAGTCTATATGAAGAAAATGAAGTGATATGTCTAATTTTAGATACCTTTTTATAGACGCGGCCACTCACTCTGCAAAAAAAGCACAGGGGCCCAAAAAAATGACCCGCCACCAACTCATCGTCAAAGGGATGCACTGCAAGAGCTGCGAGACCCTCGTCAAGG